>DASXEZ010000119.1:0-36950 GCA_036489875.1 Solirubrobacteraceae bacterium
CGTTCAACTATGAGTGGGAGCGCTGCGACTCGGATTCCTGCACGGACATCGCGTCGGCAGATCAGTCGAGCTCGACCTACCAGACCACGGGCGACGACGTCGGCGACACGATCGAGGTCGTGATCACCGGCTCAAACGGTACGAGTGGCGGGTCGGGCCCGGTGACCGTGGGGCCGAGTCCGACCGTTACGGGCCCGCCGGAGTACGCGTCGGGTGCGAGCCTTTCGGGCGATGCGCCGGTGGATTCGACCATGACAGCGAATCCTGGGACGTGGACGGGGTCTCCGGCGCCGACGTTCAAATATGAGTGGGAGCGCTGCACGTCCGGTTCGTGCACGGACATCGCCTCAGCCGATCAGTCGAGCTCGACCTACGAGACGACGAGCGACGACGTGGGGCACACGATCGAGGCCGTGATCACCGGCTCAAACGGCCAGAGTGGCGGGTCGGGGTCGGTGACGGTGGGGCCGAGCGTGACCGTGACCGGGCCGCCCGAGTATGGGTCGGGCGCGAGCCTTTCGGGCGACGCGCCGGTCGGGTCGGTCTTGACGGCGACTGCCGGGACTTGGACCGGCTCGCCGGCGCCCACCTTCAGCTACCAATGGAAGCGCTGCAACTCGGGTTCGTGCTCGGACATCGACTCTGGTCCGGTGACGAGTGGGGACACGTCGAGTTCCACCTACCAGACGACCGGCGACGATGTCGGGGACACGATCGAGGTCGTGATCACCGCGAGCAACGGGCAGGGTGCTGGCTCGGGGACGCAGACCGTGGGCCCGAGCGTCACGGTCACAGGGCCGCCGGAATACTCCTCGGGGGCGAGCCTGAACGGCGACGCTCTCGTCGGATCGACGCTGACGGCGAGTGCGGGGACGTGGACGGGTTCGCCGGCGCCCACGTTCAGCTACCAATGGAAGCGCTGCAACTCAGGCTCGTGCTCCGACATCGATTCCGGTCCGGTGACCAGCGCCGACACCTCGAGCTCGAGCTACAAGACGACCAACGACGACGTCGGGGACACGATCGAGGTCGTGATCACGGCCACCAACGGGGAGGGCGATGGTTCAGGCCCCCGAACCGTTGGTCCGAGCGCGACCGTGACCGCGCCGCCGGCGAACACTGCGGCGCCGACGATCACGGGGACCGCCACTGTCGGACAGACGCTCATGGCCTCAACCGGTACCTGGTCTGGGTACCCGGTGCCCTCCGGGGACGACGATTTCACCTACCAGTGGCAGGACTGCGCGACCGCGACGCCGGCTGCTGATTCGACCGCGTGCCCGGACATAGGCGGCGCGCAGTCGAGCAGCTACGTGCTCGGCGAGAGCGATGCCGGCAGCTTTGTGCGCGTCGTGGTCACCGCCGACAACGGCATCGGCACGCCCGCCAAGTCGTCGAGCTCGCCGAGCGGTCAGGTCGATGGTCCGGCCGTCAACACCTCCCCGCCGGCGATCACCGGGACTGCCCAGGTCGGGGACGCGTTGAGCGTGAGCTCGACAGGCACCTGGACCGGTCCTCCCGTCCCGACGAGCAACCAATTCACCTACCAGTGGCAGGACTGCGCGACCGCGACGCCGGCTGCTGATCCGACCGCGTGCCCGGACATAAACGGCGCGCAGTCGAGCAGCTACGTGGTCGGCGTAGGCGACGAGGGCATGTTCGTGCGCGTGGTCGTCACCGCCAACAACGGCATCGGCGCCCCCTCTTCCGCCTCCAGTGGGCCGAGTACGCAGGTGCAGGGGCCTGCCGCGAATACCTCGGCCCCGTCAATCACCGGGACCGCGCTGGTCGGGGACGCGCTCAGCGTGAGCTCCAACGGCACCTGGTCGGGGTTCCCCGCGCCGTCGGCCAACGATTTCACGTATCAGTGGCAGGACTGCGCGACCGCGACGCCGGCTGCTGATCCGACCGCGTGCCCGGACATAGGCGGCGCGCAGTCGAGCAGCTACGTGCTCGGCGAGAGCGACGCTGGCAGCTTCGTAAGGGTCGTGGTCACCGCCGACAACGGCATCGGCACTCCTGGGAAGGCCTCGAGCTCGCCAGGCTCACAGGTTCAGGGCCCCGCGGTCAACACCGCGCCGCCCACGATCAGCGGAACCCCCGCGGTCAGCGACACGCTGACCGCCTCACCCGGCACATGGGTCGGGCCGCCCACTCCTTCGGGAGGCGACTTCACGTATCAGTGGCAGGACTGCGCGACCGCGACGCCCGCCGCTGATCCGACGGCCTGCCCGAATATCTCGGGCGCGCAGTCGAGCACCTACGTGCCGACCGAAAACGACGCTGGTTTCTACGCGCGCGTGATCGTGACGGCCGACAACGGCATCGGATCCTCGTCATCGGCCACGAGCACGCCGACCGCGCAGATCGACGGGGCGCCGCAGAGCAACTCGCCGCCCAGCATCTCCGGTAGCGCTCTCGTCGGGCAGACCCTCACCGCCTCCCCGGGGAGCTGGAGCGGACCGCCCCAGCCCACGGGGTCCGATTTCAGCTATTCCTGGTCGGACTGCGACCCCGCCGCAACGTGCTCGGTGGTTCAGTCCGGCGCGAGCAACACCTACACGCTCACGCCGGCCGATGCCGGCGACACGGTCACCGTCACGGTCAGCGCCACCACGACGTCCGGCACGTCGCAGTCGCAGCCGAGCTCGCCGACCGCGGTGGTCGAGAGCGCGCCGCGCAACACCGTGAGCCCGACGATCGGCGGCACGGTCGAGGTCGGGCAGACGCTGACGGCCAGCCCTGGCACGTGGGTCGGGCCGCCGACCCCGTCACCCTCGACCTTCACCTACGAGTGGACGCGCTGCCAATCTGACGGCACGGCCTGCCTGCCGCTCGGTGACAGTAGTCCTCAGTACGTGCCGGTTGGCACCGACGTCGGTTTCACGCTTGCCGTCGAGGTGTCGGCGACCAACGATCACGGAACGACGACCGCGGGCAGCGGGCCCACTGCCCCTGTGTCCGCGGCTCCGCCGAAGAACGACACGGCTCCCACGATCACCGGGACGGCGCAGCAGGGTCAGAAACTGACCGCCAACGTCGGCACCTGGGAGAACGCGCCGACTTCATTCATTTTCCAATGGGAGCGCTGTGACGGCGCGAGTTGTGCAGACGTCGGCGGTGGCGGCAATAGCTACGTCGCGGCCCCCGGTGACGTCGGCTCGACCCTGCTGGTGACCGTCACCGCACACAACTCCGCGGGCGACACGCCCGCCGCCAGCGCCCCCAGCGCTACCGTTCTCGTCGCCGCGCCGGCAGGCGGCGGTCTGCCGCAGATCTCGGGGACCCCCGCGCAGGGCGAGACGCTGAGCACGGCTCCGCTCGCCTGGCAGCCAACTCCCAGCAGCGTCACCTACCAGTGGTACCAGTGCGACCCCTCTGGTGCCGGCTGCACTCAGATCCAGAATGCCAACGCGGCCACCTACACACCCGCCCCCGGGGATGTCGGCCACACGCTCAGGGTCCAGGTGACCGCTCAGGGCGCGGGTGGGACGACGGTGGTCACCAGCGGACCGAGCGCTGTGATCGGCGTCTTCGGTGCGAGTGTGCCGCCACCGATCCTGCAGCAGTCGGCTGATCTCAGCCCGGTCTCCGGCACGGTGCTGATCAAGCTGCCGGGCAGCAATACGTTCGTCCCTCTGACCAACCCGCTCGACGTCCCCGACGGCGCGATCATCGACGCGACGCAGGGCACCGTCTCGCTGACCACCCAGCTACCGGACGGCACCTACCAGACGGGTCAGTTCTACAGCGGCGAGTTCAGCGTCAGCCAGAACAAGCACGGCACCGTCAACGCCAAGCTCGCCGGTGGGTCATTCGCGGCCTGCAAGGGGAAGAGCAAGAAGGGCAAGACAAAGCACGGAAAGCCGAAGCGCGGCGCAGAGGCCGCCGGCGCCGCAAAGAAGCCCAACACGGTCGTGCGCCAGCTGTGGGGCAACGCACACGGCAACTACACGACCAAGGGCCGCTACGGCTCGGCGTCGGTCAGCGGCACCATCTGGCTCACGCAGGATCGCTGCAACGGAACCTTCTTCAAGGCGCTCAAGGACGACGTTTACGTCGTCGCTTTCTCGCACCCGCACAAGCGCCACCACCTCATGCAGGGTCAGACGATCCTGATTCCGGCGCCCTAGCACCGAGCTCGAAGTTGCGCACGGCGGGGACCGCGAGGATCGCCACGGTCAGCACCGCGAACAGGATGCCGGCGGCGTAGAGCGTCGTTGACACGCCGATCGCCGCAGCGATCGGACCGGTCGCAGCGAGCCCGACCGGCTGCAACGCGAGTGACCCGAGATAGTCCCACGAGCTCACGCGTGATTGCTCGGCTGCCGGGACGTCGTGCTGCAGAGCCGTGAACCAGTAGACGTTGAAGAGGGGTCCCGAGCTGCCGTCGATCAGCGCCACCGCGATGATCGCCGCCAGCGGCGCCCGCGCTCCCACCAGCACCACGAGGCCCGGCCCGCCGATCAAAAACCACGCGAAGGCAGCGCGCAACGGATACCGTGGGCGCCAGCGCAGGCCGAGCAATCCTCCGGCGACCGAGCCGAGCCCGAGCGCGGCGAGGATCGCCGCCCAGGCTCCGGGACCGCCCAGCGACGCCTTCGCGACGACCGGCCCGAGCACCTGCAGCGGGCTGTAGACGAAGGCCAGGAAGATCGTGAAGTAGACGACCGTCATCCACAGCCATGTGCGCGAGCGGAAGGCATGCCAGCCCGCACGCAGGGCCGCCAGAGCCGTCTCGCCAGCAGCGCTCAGCGGCAGTGCCCGCGGCCGCATCGGTGCGAGGAAGGCCGCGCTCGCGACGAAGGTCGCGCCGTCGGCGGCGAGACCCCAGCCCGGTCCTGCCGTCGCCACGATGACTCCGGCAAGCGCGGGCCCGAGCACGTTGGCGAGGTTGCCGGCCATGCCGAGGAGTGCGTTGGCCGGCTGTAGCTCCGCGTCGGTCACCGTCTGCGCGACGATGGCTACGGACGCCGGGCCGAAGAAGGCCTCGGCGGCGCCGTAGACGGCCTGCAGGGCGGCGAGCTCCCAGATGTGTGCCGATCCGCTCAGCAGGAGCGCCGCGCTCAGACCCTGCGCGACCGCTCGGACGGCGTCGGAGGCGAGCATCACCAGCTGGCGCGGCAAGCGGTCCGCCCACACCCCGCCGATCAGGACGAAGGCGACCAGGGGAACGGTCTGGGCCGCAAAGACGATGCTGAGGTCGGTGACCGAGTGGGTTAGATCGAGCACCGCAAACGCCAGTGCCACCGGCACCACGCGGTCGCCCAGCGCGGATATCGAGCGCCCGGCCAAGAGCAGCCGAAACTGCCCGTTGCGTAGCGGACCGGACCTCATCGCCAGAGACTAAGAGCCGCGCCGATGTCCGGCCCGGCGGCCGTCTTGCGAGCTGCGCTCAAAAAGCCGCGTCGAGGTCTGCGCCGCGACGCGCCGCGCGCCGGCTTCGGATCGCCAGCCGGCCGGCGCGCCTATCGTCTCAGCTGCAGGTGATCTGGCGCGCCCGCAGCCGCATCAGCTCGACCAGCTCGGCGGTCGGCATGAACGGGTCGGCGACCACGCGGCCGTCGCGCAACGACAGTGCGGCGACCGGGCGCTGCATGACCTCTCCGAGGAGGACCGGCTCCTGCGGGCTGGCGGCCTGCTCGAGCTCCGCGAGGCGCGCCAGTGCCGAGCGATCTGCGCTGGTCGCGAGTCGCAGCGTGAGGCCCTGCCAGCGAATTGCCGGCGCACTCGAGCGCCGGCGACGGAACGGCCGCGGGCCCCTGCGCTCACGGGCTGCCAATGCGAGCAGTTCCTGCTGTCGCGCCTCGCCTAGCGCCTGATTCAGTTGTGGATGCATCTTCTGCTCCTTCATCGGCCTGTACGAAGCTCCTAACCAGTCAGAACTATACGCTGGTTAGCGTCACCAGTCAAGTCATTTAGCTGGTTTGACACCGGGCGGTACAATTGACTCATGTATGAGGAAGAACGACCCAGCGACCCGATTCGTGACACCGCCCCGGAGAACCCGCCCAGCGACGACGCTCGCGCGGCTCCCGGCCGACTGGAGCTCGTACGCGAGTTCATCAACACCGCCGATCTCGAACCGGGGGAGGACGAGCTGACGGACCTGCCGGCGCTGACGGCATGGCTTCGCAAGCGCCGCCTGATCGGTGCGCGCGAGCGACTCGAAACGGGTGACCTCGAGCGGGCGCTCGAGGTGCGCGAGGCCCTACGCCGTGTGCTGGCAGACCGCGGCGCCGGCGAGGCGATCGAGGAGCGTGCGATCCGCACGCTCAACTCTCATCCAGCCTGTGCGCAGATGCGCGTGCGCTTCGATGGCGCCGGCGCCCCGCGTCTTGAGCCCGTCGGGCATGGCTTCGAGGGCGCGCTGGCGGAGCTCTTTGCGATCATCGAGCACGCCGCCTCCGACGGCTCGTGGGGACGTCTCAAGGTCTGCGCCGACCATGGCTGTCGCTGGGCCTTCTACGACAACTCCAAGAACCGCTCGCGAAGCTGGTGCAACATGGCGGTTTGCGGCAACCGCGCGAAGGCGCGTGAATTCCGTCGCCGTCGGCGCGCCGGGGAGGGTGAGAGCCCGCCTGCGTCGTCCGCCTCGACGCCGCCCGCATTGGGCTGAGTCTCGGCGATTTGGACGCCGAGGTTGCCGCGGCCGCCCTCAGGCGCCGGCGTTCTCGACTTCCTCGATCTGGCGACGGTAGCTCGAGACCATCAGCTCGGTGAGCTCCTCGAGCGAGGTGTCCTTGACCTGCCGGTCGATCGTGATGCGGCCCCCCTGCATGACGTTGATGCGGTCACACAGCTCGAAGAGGTGAGCGTAGTTGTGGTCGATCACGATGATCGAGACGCGTCCGCTCGAGGCGAGGTCCCTGACGAGGTCGATGATGAGGCGCGACTCGCGCGCCCCCATCGCCGCCAGCGGCTCATCGAGCAGCAGGATCTTGGTCGCCGCTCGCACGGCCCTCGCGACCGCGATCGCCTGACGTTGACCGCCCGAGAGCTGCTCGGCGTCGGCGTCGACGCTCGGCACGTGGACATTGATGTCGTCGAGGTACTGCCGTGCGAGCTTGCGCATCTCACGCTTGTCGAGCAGGCGGAGCGGTCCGAGCTTCGTGAGCTCGTGACCCAGGAACAGGTTCTGGTAGACGGGCAGCTGCGGAATCAGCGCGAGGTCCTGATAGACGGTCTCGATGCCGTGGGCCCGAGCGGAGCCCACCGAACTGAAGCTCACGCGCTCCCCCTCGATCAGGATGTGTCCTTCGTCCTGCCCGTGAAAGCCGCTCATGATCTTGACCAGCGTGCTCTTGCCGGCTCCGTTGTCGCCGACGAGCCCGAGCACCTCGCCTGGGCGCAGGGTCAGGTCGACGCCGCGCAGGACGACGAGCGCACCGAAGCGTTTCGTCACGCCGCTCACCTCGAGTACGGGCGCACCGCCCGGGTTGGTGGGCGTCGGTGCGTCGGGATGGGGGTCGACGGTCATCTGCCCCTCGAGCGCGCGACAAGCCGGTCGAACTGTGCGTTCAGGGCCATGGCGATGATGATGACCACGCCGACCCAGATGTAGAAGTCATTGGTGCTGACTCCGATCAGAGTCAGCCCATCCTCGAGGATGCCGATGAGGATCGCCCCGATGAAGGCCCCCACCACCGTCCCGCGCCCGCCGGTGAGTGCCGTGCCGCCGATGACGCAGGCGCCGACGGCGTAGAGGATGTAGTCGACGCCGAAGTTACCCGGGTCGAGGCTCCCGTACTTGACGGCATCGACGATCCCCACCAGACCGGCGAGGAACGAGCAGAGCACGAAGCACCACACCTTGACGCGGCGAATCGGCACGCCCGCCTCGGCGGCACCGACGAGGTTGCCGCCGGTGGCGATGATGCGGACGCCGAAGCGCGTGCGCGTGAGGACCATGGTGAGCATGACCACGATCACCAGTACCCACAGGATCTCCGACCACTCCCACGTCCCCATGAACTTGCTGGCGAAGTTGCTTCCCGCCGAGAGCGGGATCGGGCTTGCTTCGGCGTCGTTGGACCCGACGAGCACGACCCCGTAGAGGATGAAGTTGGTGGCCAGCGTGGTGACGAAGGACGGAACGTTCAGGAGCACGGTGATCAGTCCGTTGACCGCGCCGACGCAGCAGACGACGGCGAGCGCGATGACGATCGCGAGCACGATCGGCACTCCGCCGTTGTGCAGCCAGTACATGACCCACGGGCAGAACAGGAAGACCTGTCCGACGGACAGGTCGATCTCGGCGAGCACGAGCAGCAGCACCTCGCCCACGGCGATCGCGCCGATCGGACCCGCATAGCCGGCGGCCGAGCTGAGGCTGAGCGAACCGGTGAACGACGACCCGGCCCTGATCGTGAAGTACACGAACAGGCCGATCGTGATGACCGTTGGGGTCAGCTCACGCTGATACAGGAACAGCCGTAGGACGCGACGCCCCATCTGGGCGACGTCGCGCTGCTGCCCCGGTGGACGAACCGGGGCAGCAGGCGCTGGAGCGGCTGATTGCACGCTCCCGGACGATCTAGGACGAGATCGAAGGCGGCGTCTTCAAGACCTTCTGCGCCTTCCCCGTTCCCTCGAACCGGCTGGCCGTGAGATACGGCTTGACGTTCGCCTTGGTGACGATGCCGATGCCCGTGTCGGTGTCGGTCGGGACCATAAGCCCGCCCGAGATGTTCCAGAGGAAGAGCTGCATGATCGTGTCGAAGCCCTGCAGGTAGGCCTGCTGGTCGATCGTGGCGGTCACGTAGCCGGCGTTGATCGCCTGCGTGACCGGCAGTCCGACGTCCCAGACCGAGGCGCCGACCTTGCCCTGCAGCTTGTTCTTCTGGATGAACTCGGCGACCGCGTTGCTGTCGCCGCTGTCCACGGACATCATGAACTTGACGTCCTTGTGACCGGCGTACCACGATGAGATCTTGTTGTACTCCGGTGCGCCCTCCGTCGCCGAGGTACCGACCTCCTGGAAATCGATGCCGGCCTTCGCGAAGACCGGCTTGGCACCGTCGAGCCGCGGCTGGATGTTGCTTGTCCCCGGCGTCGCGATGATTCCAGCGACGAGGTCGCCCTTCTTGACGTGCTTGACGATCTCGGCTCCGACCGCGGCGCCCGCGGTCAGGTTGTTCTGGCCGACGTAGGCCATCCGGTTATTCGCCACGCCGGTCGAGACATCCGCGTTGTAGGCGATCACGGGGATACCGTGGCTCAACGCGGTGTTCACGGGCGTGTTGAAGGCCGTGTTGTCAATCAGACAACACCCGATCCCGGCCGCCTTCCCGGCGATGCCGGCGTTGAACGCCGAGACCATCTGGCTGACGATCGAGTTGTTGGAGCCCGTCCACTGGAACGAGGTGCCCGTCAGTGCGCAGGCGTCCTGGCATCCATAGATGGTGGCCGTGAAGAACGAGTTCGTCGTCACGTGATTGACCATCACGAAGTGATACGACGGGTGGCTCGCGAAAGTCGCCATGTGGTTGTTGCGCCTGTACGTCGCCGCGCTCGCGTCCTGTTCGCTGAAAATGTCTACCAGGCCCGCGTACATCGGCACGGCCGCGACCACACCTGCGTTGCGCAGGAAGCGCCTCCGCGAGAGCTCGCGTTGCTCCTTGCTGATCTCCTCATGCCCGTCTGCTGCCATCTCCCCTCCCCATTTCGATCTCGTCTGGATCGACCCGGCGTGCCTACAGGCGACAGATTGCCCGTCGTGTCGGGCGCTCCAGTGTTACGCGCGTGATCGTACACAAAACGAGCGGGATCGTATGCAGTAAGCCCGTGGGATCGTATGCGGGCACCAAACGGCGATCAGCGCCGATGCAGCATCGCCGCGCTACCGGGACCCGGTTACCGTCCTCAGAGGCCGCGCGCGAGCCTGTGGTAGGCCTGGTTCCAGCGCAGCTCGTTGGCGAAGTCCCGCATCCGCGTGCGCTCGTCGATGACGAGCAGCTCGATCCCCGCGATCTCGGCGAAGTCGGCGATCACCTCGATATCGAGCGCCGCCGTGTAGACCGTGTGGTGGGCGCCGCCCGCGCACAGCCAGGCCTCGGCCGCGGTCGCGAAATCCGGCAGCGGCTTCCAGAGCGCGCGCGCCACCGGCAGCCGCGGCAGCGGCTCCGAGGGGGTGACCACCTCGACGACGTTGGCGATCAGGCGGAAGCGATCGCCGAGGTCGACCAGCGCAACGACCACCGCCGGCCCTGGCGCGGCCGTGAAGACGAGCCGGACCGGATCCTCGGCGCCGCCGATCGAGAGCGGGTGGATCTCGCAGCTCGGGCGTCCTGCGGCGATCGAAGGGCAGATCTCGAGCATGTGCGAACCGAGCACCAGCTGCGGATCGCCGGCGAGGTCGTAGGTGTAGTCCTCCATGAAGGAGGTGCCGCCGCCGAGCCCGCTCGCCATAACCTTGAGGATCCGTAGCAGCGCCGCCGTCTTCCAGTCACCCTCGGCCCCGAAGCCGTAACCGTCGGCCATCAGCCGCTGCGCGGCGATGCCCGGGAGCTGGCGCAGGCCGCGCAGGTCCTCGAAGGTGTCGGTGAAGGCATGGGCGCCGCGTTCGCCTAGGAACGCGCGCAGCCCGGCCTCGATCCGCGCCGCGTCGAGCAGCGATGCGCGCCGCTCACCGCCGGCGGCCAGCTCGGGCGCCAGCTCGTAGGTGGCCTCATACTCGGCGACCAGAGCGTCGACCTCCTCCGCAGAGGCGCCGTCGACGGCGGCCGCCAGGTCGCCGACACCGTAGCCGGAGACCGACACGCCGAGGCGCAGCTGCGCCTCGACCTTGTCGCCCTCGGTCACCGCGACCTCGCGCATGTTGTCGCCGAAGCGAGCGACCCGCAGGCCACGGGACTCCTGCCAGCCGCAGGCGGCCCGCGCCCAGCCCCCGATCCGCCCGCGCGTGCCGCCGTCGTGCCAGTCGCCCACGACGGTCTTGCGCCGCAGGCCCATGCGCGTTTCGATGAACCCGAACTCGCGGTCGCCGTGGGCGGACTGGTGCGTGTTCATGTAGTCCATGTCGATCTGCGCCCACGGCAGCGCGGCGTTGAACTGGGTGTGGAGGTGGAGGATCGGCTTGTTCAGCACCTGCAGGCCGGCGATCCACATCTTGGCCGGGGAGAAGGTGTGCATCCAGAGGATCAGACCGACGCAGTCATCGTGCGCATTGGCGGCCAGGCAGAGCTCGGTGATCGCCTCGGGCGAGGTCACGACAGGCTGGGCGATCACGCTGACCGGGATCTCGGGCGCCTCGTGCAGGGCGGCGGCGATCGCGCGCGCGTCGGAGTCGACAGTTGCGAGTACCTCCTCGCCGTAGAGCACCTGGCTGCCGGCGACGAACCACAGCTTGAAGCCGCCGAGGGGCTTGTCCGCGCCTGCCTCAGATCCCGACATCAGCGCTGCCCGTAGATGTTCTGGTAGCGGTCATACAGCGCATCGATGTCCTCCTGGGGTAGTCGCGGCAGCTCACCTAGCGTGCGGGCCAACAGCGCGGTACGCGCCGCGTCCTCGCACATCACTGCGGCCTTGAGCGCCTCGCGCGCGTCGGCGCCGATCGTGAAGACGCCGTGGCTTCGCATCAGGACGGCGCGCGAGCGATGGTCACGGAGGGTCTCGACGATGCCCACGCCGATCTCCTCGCCGCCGATGCGCGCGAACGGGCCGACCGGGATGTCGCCGCCGAATTCGTCGGCTTGGCCGGTCAGCGCACACGGGATCGCGAGCCCGTGCGCGGCCCACGCGGTGGCGTAGGTGGAGTGCGTGTGGACGATGCCGCCGACGCGCTCGAGCGCGCGGTAGACGTAGGCGTGGGTGGCGGTGTCGCTCGAGGGTGCCAGGGCGCCCTCGACGACCTCGCCGTCGAGGCCCACGACGACCATCGACTCGGCCGTGAGCTCGTCATAGACGACGCCGCTCGGCTTGATCACGATCAGCTCCTCGCCCGGGACCCGGGCCGAGAGGTTGCCCATCGTCCAGACCGCAAGGCCGCTGCGCACGAGCTCTCCATGCAGGCGCGCCACGAGTTCGCGCGTCTCGGCCACGGCACTCATCGTGCGCCCCGCTCGCGCATCGCCTGCAGCTCTCGCATCAGGTCGCGTTCGCGCACGCCGAAGTGGTCGTGCAGGCGACCATAGAGCGCATAGAGCTCGTCGTAGGCTCTCGCGCGCGTGGCATCCGGCAGGTAGACGTCTCGTTCGCAGCGCCCCATCGCGGCGGCAGCCTCGTAGATGTCAGCGTGGACGCCGGCGGCGACGGCGGCGTGCATCGCCGAGCCGAGCGCCGGCCCCTGGTCCGATCCGATCACGCTGATCGGCATCCCGATGACATCGGCGTAGCAGCGCATCAGCCGCTCGTTGCGCAGTAGGCCGCCGGCGGCGACGAACTCGCGCACCGGCACGCCGGCGGCGGCGAAGGTGTCGATGATCTTGCGCGTACCGAAGGCTGTCGCCTCGACCAGCGCCCAGTACATCTCGTGCGCCCGGGTCGCGAGCGTCATCCCGACCAGGACCCCGCTGAGCTCGTGGTCGACGAGCACCGAGCGGTTCCCGCTCTCCCAGTCGAGCGCCACGAGCCCGTGGGCGCCGACCTCGGGCGCGGCGCCCAGCTCGGCGAGGTGCTCGTGGAGGCTGACGCCGAGCTCGCGCGCGCGCGCGTGGTAGGCCTCCGGCACAGCGTTCTCGACGAACCAGGCGAGGATGTCGCCGACGCCGCTCTGCCCGGCCTCATAGCCCCAGGCGCCCGGCACGATGCCGCCTTCGACGACGCCGCACATCCCGGGCACCTCCGCGAGCTGCGAGCCGATCATCACGTGACAGGTCGAGGTGCCCATGATCGCCACCATCCGCCCGGGCTCGACGACGCCCGCCGCGGGCGCGGTCACATGGGCGTCGACGTTGCCGACCGCCACCGCGATGCCCTCCCGCAGCCCGGTCCAGCCGGCGGCCTGTGCGGTGAGCGAGCCGGCGCGCGCGCCGAGGGGGGCGAGGCTCGGGCTGAGCTTGTCCTGCGCGAAGCGGGCGAAGGCCGGATGCAGCGCCGCGAGGTACTCCTCGCTTGGGTAGTGGCCATCCTGGAGGATGCCCTTGTAGCCGGCCGTGCACGCGTTGCGTAGCTCCACGCCGCACAGCTGCCAGACGATCCAGTCGGCGGCCTCGACGAAGCGATCCATGGCGCCGTAGAGCTCGGGGTCCTCCTCGAGCAGCTGCAGCGCCTTGGCGAACTCCCACTCCGAGGAGATGCGCCCGCCGTAGCGCGGCAGCCAGGGCTCCCCGCGTGCGGCGGCGAGCTCGTTGATGCGGTCGGCCTGCGGCTGCGCCGCGTGGTGCTTCCACAGCTTCACCCAGGCGTGCGGATGGCTGCGCCAGGCCTCGACCCGCGAGAGCGGCGTGCCGTCGGCGAGGACGGGCACCATCGTGCACGCGGTGAAGTCGGTGGCGATGCCCACCACCGATGCGGGGTCGATGCCGGCGGCCGCGACCGCCGCGGGCACGGCGCCGCGCAGCACCTCGAGGTAGTCGTCGGCATCCTGCAGCGCCCAGTTGGGTGCCAACGGGGCCCCGGTCGCGTCGAGGCTCTCGCTCATCACGGCGTGCGGGTAGGGCGTCTCGGCGGCGCCGAGCTCCTCACCGTCGTGCGCGCGCACGACGACGGCCCGCCCCGACAGCGTTCCGAAGTCGACTCCCACGACGTGATCGACCATGTTGGCGAGCCAGACTAGCGCTCGCGTCAAGCGACTGCATACGAATGCGGTCCCCCGGTAGACTCCCCGGCGGGGATGGCCAGGCTGATCGGTCTCGATGTCGGTACCTCTTCGCTCAAGGGGCTCGCGATCGACGAACACGGCACGCTGCTCGGCGAGTCAGAGCGCGCCTACCCGCTCTCGACACCCCAGCCCGGCTGGTCGGAGCAGGACCCGGAGCTGTGGTGGTCCGCGGCCCAGGCGGTGCTGAAGGATCTGGGCGGCGAGCGCGCCGACGCGATCGGCCTGAGCGGTCAGATGCACGGCCTCGTCGCCCTGGGCGCCGACGAGCGCCCGCTGCGCCCGGCGATCCTCTGGAACGACGGCCGCGCCCAGCACGAGTGCGAGCTGATCGAGCAGCGCGTCGGTCTGGATCGCCTGCTCGAGCTCTCCGGCAACCGCGCGCTCGCCGGCTTCACGGCGCCCAAGCTCCTGTGGATGGCGCAGCACGAGCCCGACCTGCACGCCCGTATCCGCCATGTGCTGCTGCCCAAGGACTACGTGCGCCTGCGCCTGTGCGGCGAGCATGCCACCGACGTCAGCGACGCCTCGGGCACCCTGCTCTTCGACGTGGCCGCTCGGGGATGGAGCTCCGAGTTGGCGGCGGCGCTCGAGGTCGAGCAAGCGTGGCTACCGGCGGCGCTCGAGTCGCCCGCCGTCTCCGGCGCCACGCCCGCCGGCGTGCCGGTCGCCGCCGGCGCGGGTGACCAGGCCGCGGGGGCGCTCGGCGTCGGTGTGATCGACCAGCGGGGCCCGGCCTCGATCGTCCTCGGCACAAGCGGCGTGGTCTTCGCCGCGCGCGAGCGCTACAGCACGACCACCGACGGCTCGCTGCACGCCTTCTGCCATGCCGTTCCGGACGTCTGGCACGTGATGGGGGTGATGCTCTCGGCGGCGGGGTCGCTCGGTTGGCTGCACGGCGTGCTCGACCCGCAGGCCGACTACGACGACTTGCTCACGCAGGCCGCGGCCTGGGCGCCGGGCGTCGAAGGGTTGCTGTTCGCGCCCTACCTCGCCGGTGAGCGCACGCCCTATGCCGATCCGCACGCGCGCGGCGCCTTCACCGGCCTGAGCCTGCGCCACGACCGCGGCGCGCTGGTGCGCGCCGTGCTCGAGGGCGTGGCCTTCGGCCTGCGCGACTGCCTCGACCTCGTCGATTCCGTGGGCGGCGCTCCGGTCCGCGCCCGCGTCTCGGGCGGCGGATCCCGCGGCGAGCTGTGGCTTTCGATTCTCGCCGCGGTCCTCGATCTCCCGCTCGAGCGGACCGTCGTCGATGCCGGCGCGGCCTACGGCGCGGCCCTGCTCGGCGCCGTCGCCGCCGGCGTCTTCGCCGACGCCCACGAGGCCGTCGCGCAGTGCGTCAAGCCCACCGACACCTTCGAGCCCGACCCCGAGCTCGTCGGCCGCTACGCGCAGCTGCGCCCCGCGTTCCAAGCCCTCTACCCAACGCTCAAGCAGATTCCCCGCGACTGAACCGCGCGCGGCGACCGCGACGCGGGCGCGCCATCACGACCGGCCGCGATATCGAGCACGGCCGGCCGCCGCTGCGACCGCTCAGGCGCCCAGCAGGAGCTCCACCATGAGCTGGTCGGCCGCCTCGTGGTGGCGTCCTTCGCGACCCTCGATGACGGCGGTGAAGTCCTCGCCGCGGATCGCCGCGAGCACCTCGGCGGAGAAGGCCGGCGTCGCCTCCGCGAGCTGCCCGGCTCCAGCCGCCTCGCAGGCCGCCGTGATGGCCGGGTCGGAGTCGAACGCCGCGACCTTGGCCGCGAGGATCTTGTAGTTGCGGATGCACCCGCGCGCAAAGGCGGAGTAGACGTCGCCGTCATCCTCGCTGCGGTAGGCGCGGGCATCGAAGTGGCGCGGGCCGCTGTAGCCGGAGCGCTCGAGCAGGCGGACCGTCAGGAAGGCCTCCTTGAGGTCCTCGGCGCCGAAGCGGAAGTCCTGGTCGTAGCGCGGTCCGTTCTGGGCGTTGAGGTCGATGTGGAAGAGCTTGCCCGCCCACAGCGCCTGCCCGACCGCGGCGGAGAACGACAGGCCCGCCATCGCCTCGTGCGCCACCTCCGGGTTGACGCCCACCATCGAGGGGTGGCTGAGGGTCTCGATGAAGTGCAGCATGTGCCCGGTCGTCGGCAGGTAGATGTGCCCGCGCGGCTCGTTCGGCTTGGCCTCGAGCGCGATCCGCGTCTCGTAGCCCTGGGTGCGGATGTACTCGCAGAGGAACTCGATCCCCTCGCGGTAGCGCTCGAGCGCGATCCGCGGGTCGCGGGCGGCCGCCGACTCGACTCCCTCGCGCCCGCCCCAGAGCACGAACGTCGGGGCGCCGAGCTCGGCGCCGATATCGATCGCGTCCGTCGTCTTGCGCAGGGCGAAGCGGCGCACGGCGGGATCGGCGGCGGTGAAGGCGCCGTCGCGGAAGACCGGCTGGGTGAAGAGGTTGACGGTGGTCATCGAGACGACCATCCCGGCGCCTGAGACCGCGCGCGCGAAGCTCGAGACGATGCCGTCGCGCTCCGCCGCGGCGGAGCCGAAGGGAACCAGATCCTCGTCGTGCAGGGATACGCCCCAGGCGCCGACCTCGCCCAGACGCGCGACGATCTCCTCGGGCGCGATCGGGGGCCGGGTCGGGAGCCCGAACGGGTCGCCACCGCGGTGTCCGACGGTCCACAGGCCGAAGCTGAAGCGATCGTCAGGCGTCGCTGCGTAGGGATCGTCCATCGCGCTTCCTCTTTCTTGTGCGCCCTCGGCGGCGGGGCGCGGAGGGCGGGATCGTATGCAGTGCTGGAGGTATAGCGCTCAGCGCGCACCGACAGCGGGCACCAGCAGCGCGAGCAGCTGATCCGGCGCGGCCGCGATCACCTCGGCCCCCGCCGCCCGCAGCTCCTCCTCGGTCCCGATTCCCCAGGCGACCCCGACGGGGCGAAGCCCGTGCGAGCGGGCGGCGGCCATGTCGAAGGAGCGGTCCCCGACCATCGCGCCGCCGCTCTCGCCGAGCGCTGCGAGCGCGCGCGCGACGATCGCGCTCTTGTCGTCCTCGGCCGTGCGCGGGTCGGCGGCGGCGACGACGGTGAAGAAGGGCGCCAGCCCGAGCGCGTCGAGCAGCGGCTGCGCGAAGTCGCTGGACTTCGAGGTGGCCACGGCGAGCGGGTGGTGGTGCGAGAGCTCCGCCAGCATCTCGGGGACCCCCTCGAAGACCTCGGTTGCGCTCAGGTAGGCCGCCTCGTAGTAGGTGCGGTAGGTGGCCACGACCTCGGCCAGGTACGGGTCATCCGGCGAGCGGCCGAGGAGCTCTGCGAAGGCGGAGAAGGTCGGCGGCCCGATCAGGGCGCGCAGCTGCGCCGCCGATCGCTGGGGAAGCCCATGGTCGTGCAGGGCCGCGTTGATGCTCGCCGTGACCGGCGCGACGGAGTCGACGAGGACTCCGTCGAAGTCGAAGATGACCGCCACCGCGGCGCTAGCGCTCCTGCTCGGTCGGGCGGATCAGCATCTCGTTGACGGCGACGTGGCGCGGCCGGGTGACCATGTAGAGGATCGCGTCGGCGATGTCGGCGGCCGCGATCGGCGGGAGGCTGCCCAGGGACAGGCTGGCGATGATCTCCGGACGGTTCTGCTGCACGAGCTCGCTCTCGGTCGCGCCCGGCTCCACCAGTCCCACGCGGACGTGGCGGGCGGTGACCTCCTGGCGCAGCGACTCGCTGAAGGCCCCGACGCCCCACTTGGTCAGGTTGTAGACGCCGGAGCCGTTGCGCGCCACGCGGCCGGCGACCGAGCTGATGTTGACCAGGTCGGCCACGCCGCGCGGCTCGCCGGCGGCCGCGGCGAGCAGGTGGGGCAGCGCGGCGTGTGAGCACTGCACGAGCGCGCGCAGGTTGAGGTCGATCATGCGCTCCCACTCCGAGAGCGGGGCTCCCTCGATCGGCCCGAGCAGCATCACGCCGGCGTTGTTGATGAGGATGTCCAGGCGGCCGGCACGCGCGAGCACCTCCTCGATCACGCGAACGGGCTCGGCGGGATCGGTCAGGTCGGCGGGTACCGCGATGGCCCGATCGCCGATGCGGGCGGCGAGATCTTCGAGACGGTCGCCGCGGCGGGCGACGAGGGCGACGGTGGCGCCGGCGCCGGAGAGCGCGAGCGCGGTCGCCTCGCCGATGCCGCTCGAGGCGCCGGTGACGATGGCGACGGTGGAGGAGAGGGGGGAGTCAGTCATGCGCGCAGTATCGCGGAGGCGCGCCGCCGAGGCCCGGCGCGCCCGCGGCAGCGGGCGCCTTCTCTCAGCGCTCGAGCACCCTCGCGCCGGCGCCCGGCCGCACCTCGATCGCGCCGGGCGGAGCCACCGCGCCCGGCGGCATCAGCCCCAGCACGTGACCGCCGAAGCCGCCGCCGATCACGCGCGCTCCCGCCGCGCCCGCGTCCTTCAGCGTCCCCACCGCGGCTTCCACCTCCGGCGTCGAGACCTCGTAGAGATCGCGCAGGCTCGCGTGGGAGGCGTCCAGCAGAGCGCCGAGCGCCGCCAACTCGCCGCGCCCCAGCGCCGCCACCGCCTCGAGCACGCGCGCGTTCTCCTCGAACACGTGACGCGCCCGCTGCGCAAGCGGCGGCGGCAGCCGCGAGAGCATCTCCTCGTCGAGGTCGCGCAGGGTCGCGATCCCGAGCTCCGCGCACGCCGCCTCGCACTCCGCACGCCGCTCGTTGTAGCCGGACTCGGCGTGCTCATGGCGGGCACCGGAGTCGAGCGTCACGAGCCTCCAGTCGCGCAGCTGCAGGGCGACCGGCTCGATCACGCCGGTGTGGAAGTCGATCAGCATCGCCGCGTGCTCGCGCCCGCAGATCGAGGCGAGCTGGTCGAGCAGGCCGGTCTGCGCACCGACCCAGACGTTCTCGACCCGCGAGCAGATCCGCGCGAGCGGCCATGGCGGCACGACGTCGGCGTCGGCGAGCGCCAGGAGCGCCAGGCTCAGCGCCACCTCCAGGGCCGCCGAGGAGGACAGTCCCGCCCCCACCGCCACGTCACCGGAGATCTCAAGCGACGCTCCCCGCAGCGGCAGGCCCTCCGCGGCGAGCTCGGCGCAGACGCCGCGCACGAAGCTCCGCCAACCCCCGGGCGCCGGCGCCTCCTCGCCGAGCGCGAAGCTGTCGCGCTCGCCGTCGTAGTCGGTCGCGAGCGCGCTGATCCGCCGCTCGCCGAGCGCACTCGCGCGCACCCTCACGCCGGCGTCGATCGCGAACGGCAGCGCCAGGCCGCCGTTGTAGTCGGTGTGCTCCCCGATCAGGTTGACGCGACCGGGAGCAAAGGCCAGGATCCGCTCAGGGCGCTCCATCGATCACCGCCCGCAGCGCCGCCGCCGAGGCCTCGGGCAGCACGTCCATGATGAAGGTGCCGGCGCCCTGCTCGCACCCGGCGGGGTACTTGAGCTTGGTCGCGCTGCGCAGCGGCGGGTAGAACTCGACGTGCAGGTGGCCGGCGCCGCGACCGTCGCAGGGCGCCTGATGGAGCACCATCACGTAGGGGAACGGGCGCGCGAAGAGGCGATCGAAGCCCTGCGTCACCGCCTGCAGCGCGCCCGCCAGCGCGTCGAGCTCGCCCGGCTCGCACTCGAGCAGGCTCGGCCGGTGCTCGCGCATCACGACGTGGGTCTCATACGGCCAGCGCGCGGCGTAGGGGACGTAGGCGAGCACCTCCTCGCCCGCGTAGATGATCCGCTGCGCGTCCGCCAGCTCGCGCTCGAGCAGCGCGCACGTCGCGCAGCCGCCCAGCCGGGCGTCGGCCGCGAGTTCCGCCGCGGGCACCGGCGGCAGGAAGGGGAACGCGTAGATCTGCCCGTGGGGGTGGTGGAGCGTCGTCCCGACCTCGACGCCGCGGTTCTCGAAGATCAGCACGTAGGCGACGTCCTCGCGCGCGCCGAGCTCCTCGTAGCGCTGACGCCAGACCCACATCAGATCGCGTGCGCGCTGAGGGTCAAGCCCCGCGAAGGAGCCGTTGTGATCGTCGGTGTAGACGACGACCTCGGCCGCTCCGGCGGGGGCCTGGAAGGTCGGGAAGAGGTTGTCGAAGACCGCGATCTCGAAGCTCTCGAACGGGATCTCGGTCGCCGGGCCGCCGGGCCGCGTCGCGCACAGCGGGCAGTGCTCGGCGTCGGGCAGGAAGGTGCGCTCCTGACGCGCGACGGCGTAGACGACCTCCTCGCCGCGCAGCTCGTTGAAGCGCCGCTCGCTCACCGCCGCGCGTGACTGAAGAGGATCAGCACGCGCCCGTCCCCCTTGACGATGCGCACGAGCCCGAGCGGCCCGTAGCGCTCGGTCGGTGGGGGCGGCTCGGCGCTCACGCCAGAGAGCAATATCACCCTTCGCGCTCCGGGGGGTGCATGCACCCCCCGGCCTGAGGGTGCATGCACCCTCAGGCGGACCGGCGCATGCGCCGGTCCGGACTGCGATCTAGGATCGCGCTGCAGCCATGCGCTGGGGCGCGATCACAACGACGTGGATCGACAGCGACGGCTTGCGGCTGCCGGAGCTCGGCTGGCGCGACCAGGTCGCAGACGCCCGCGCGCGGCTGCGGGCGTCGCTGTGGCCCTGTGCCCAGGCGGCGGCCGCCTCCGGCATCGCCTGGTTGCTCGCGCACAACGCGCTCGGGCACGCGGAGCCGTTCTTCGCGCCGATCGCGGCGGCCATCTCGCTCTCGGCCAACAACATCCGCCGCGGCCGGCGGATCCTGCAGATGGTCGCCGGCGTGATGATCGGCATCGGCGTCGGCGTGCTCGCCTCCCAGGTCGTGGGGACGAGCTGGCTCTCGATCGCGCTCACCGTGCTCGCGACGATGGTGGTCGCGATGGCGGTCGCGGTCGGCTTCTTCGGCGAGGGGATGATGTTCGTCAACCAGTCCGTGGCCGCGGCCGTGCTGGTGGTCGCTCTGCACAAGCACGGAACCGGCTCCGAGCGCGCGATCGACGCTCTCATCGGCGGCGGCGTCGCCGGCGTGATCGGCGTCGGGCTGTTCCCGCCGCACCCGCTGAGGATCCTGCGCAGCGCCGAGCGCGAGGTGCTGCGCTCGCTGGCAGGAATGCTCGGGCGCCTGGGTGAGCTGCTCGCCGGGCCCACCGCGGCTCCGCCGGGCTGGACGCCGGCCGCCGCGATCGACATCCACGTCCAGCTCGGTGTGCTCGCCTCGGCTCGCGCCACGGCGCGGGTGATCGTGCGGGTCGCGCCGCGCCGTCGGTCCCTGCGCGCGGCGCTCGCCGGCGAGGAGGAGCGGATCGCCCGCATCGACCTGTTGGCCAACGCGGCGCTGTCGCTGCTTCGCGTGGGGACCGACGCGCTCGATGAGGGCGACACGATCCCCGCGGAGCTCGGCCACAGCGTGCGCGAGCTCGCGGCCGCCCTCGACGCCCTGGCGCGGGCGAGGCAACCGTGGCCGGCGGCGCTGCGCGAGGAGGTCGCCGTGCACGTGCGCGCGTCGCTTCAGGCGGCCGGTCAGGCGGCGGCGCCGCGGGCGCCGGTCCTGGCCTCGGCCGCGCGCGCGACCGGACGCGACGTGCTGGCGATCGCGAACGCCGCCTAGCGGCGGCTCGCGCACGAGGCGAGCGGGCCGCCAGTGCTATTCCGGCGCGCGCCTCAGCGAGCGCCGCGGCGCGAGAGCGCGTCCACGGTCACGGCGGCCAGCAGCACGAGCGCGGTGATCATGTACTGGATGTCGGCGTCGAGGCTGAGCAGCCCCATGCCGTTGTAGATCGTGGCGATGACGAGGCCGCCAAGCAGCGCGTGGACCATCTTGCCGCGGCCGCCGAGCAGGCTCGTGCCGCCGATGACCGCGGCGGCGACGCCGTAGAGCACGAGCTCGCCGCCGTTGACGTCGCTCGTCGCGCCGCCGGTGTAGGAGTCGAGGATGATGATCGCGGCCGCCGCGGTGAAGCCCGCGAGGGTGTAGGCCAGGACGCGGATCCATTCGACGTTGACGCCGGCCCGCCGCGCCGCCTCGCGGTTGCCGCCGATCGCGTAGATGTAGCGGCCGAAGCGCGTGCGCCCGAGCAGGAACGTCGTCGCGATCACCAGCACGAGCACGATCGGCACGACCCAGGGGACGCCGGTGAGCGTGGCCGCCTTGAAGAACGAACGGTTGACGCTGCAGATGGCGACGAGGGCGATGCCGCCCGCCGCGACGGCCCCGACCTTCAGCAGCGTGATGCTCAGCGGCGGCGCCACGAGGCCGTTCGCGCGGCGGCGGGCAGCGCTCGTCAGGGTCACCAGTCCGTAGAGGCCGACCCCGACGGCGAGCAGAATCCAGCCGACGACGATGCTCAGGTTGCCGAACTCGATATGGCCGAGGGTCGGGTTGAGGATCCGGATCGAGCCGCCGTTGGAGGGACTCTGGTTGTTGATGATCCAGATCAGGAAGCCCTCCCAGAAGAGCAGGCCCGCCAGCGTCACGACGAACGGGGGCAGGCGCAGGCGGGTGATGATCTGTCCCTGTACGAAGCCGATCGCGGTGCCGGTCGCCAGGCCGCAGGCCACCGCCGCACCCCAGCCGAGGTTGATCGGCGGGTAGGCGAGGATCACCATCACGGCGCCGCCGACGGCACCGGAGAACCCCAGCGAGAGGTCGATCTCGCCGAGCAGGAGCACGAAGATCTCCGCCATGCCGAGGACGATGAACTCGGCGGACTGCTGCAGCAGGTTGACGAGGTTCGCGGCGGAGAGGAAGCGCGAGCGCTCGATCTGGAAGACGATGATGATCACGATCAGGCCGGCGATCACCGGCAGCGCGCCGCTCTCGCCGCCGCGGACGCGCTTCCACCAGGCCCCGACGTATTCCGCGAGCGTGGCGTCGGGCGGCAGATCCTCGGGTCCGGCGACTACGATCGCGGGCTCGCCGAGGTCGGCGTCCGCGTTGATCGCGTTGGGGTTCTCCGCCTCCGGTTCGGTCGGCTCGTCGCTGACGCTCATCAGCCCGCCGCCGTGGCGCTCGGGGCGCCCTCGCTCAGGGCCGCGTCGCCGAGGCGCATGAACTCCAGCGCGCTCTGGCGATCGAGCTCGGCCAGGGTGCCCTGCGCGACGAGCCGCCCGAGGTAGACGATCGCGATGCGGTCCGCCACGGCGTAGACGTCGTTGAGGTTGTGGGAGATCACGAGCACGGCGACCCCGCTGGAGGCGAGCCGGCGGATCAGGTCGATCACGACCTCGGTCTGGGTCACCCCGAGCGCGGCGGTCGGCTCGTCCATGATCACCAGGCGGGCGTCGGCCATCACCGCGCGGGCGACGGCGACGCTCTGGCGCTGGCCGCCCGAGAGCGAGCCGACGGGCTGGCGGATCGAGCGCACGGAGGTGACCGAGAGGCCGGCGAGCGTCTCCTTGGCCTTTCGCTCCATCGGCGACTCGTTGAGGATGCCGAAGCGGCCGAGCTCCTCGCCGAGAAACATGTTCGCCACGATGTCGAGGTTGTCGCAGAGCGCAAGGTCCTGGTAGACGGTCGCGATGCCGAGCGCCGTGGCGTCGTGAGGGCTGTGCACGTGCACGGGCTGGCCGTCCCAGTAGACGGTGCCACCGTCGGCCCCGTGGATGCCGGCGATGATCTTGATCAGCGTCGACTTGCCGGCGCCGTTGTCACCGAGCAGCGCGGTGACCTTGCCGGCGGGGACGTCAAGATTGATGTCGTCGAGGGCGACGACGGGCCCGAAGTGCTTCGCCACGCCGCGCAGCGAGAGCAGGTCTCCGGGCGGCGAATCGGCGGTGAGGTGGTTCCCCGACAGGCCCGGCGTCGGGTCCGCCGAAGCGGACCCGACGCCGTCCCCAGCCGGCGACGCGTCTGTCGATGATGAGTCGGTCGTCATTTCGAGTCGGTCGTCATGTGGCGGGGACTATAACCCGTGGTTTCCTTGCTTAGTGGATCTTGTACTTGGTGCAGTCGGCCTTGTATCCGCCGGCGCAGATCTGCGAAGCGGGCACGAACTTGTCGTGCACGATCGTCTTCTCCACGGTGGTCGGGGTGACCCACTCGGGCGTCTCCAGGATCGACGGAACGGCGATGTTGTTAACGGTGTCCTGCGTGGTGCCGTTGATCAGCGTCTTGGGCGGAGTGATGCCCGCGCGCAGGTACATCGCCAACGCCGCAGCCGCCTGAGCCTCCAGGAAGACCGGCTTGTAGACGGTGCCGCACTGGTAGCCGCTGATGATGTTCTGGATACCGACGAGGGTCGCGTCCTGACCGGTCACCGGGAAGGTGTTGGGCTTGACACCCTGCGTCTTCAGGTAGGTGATGATCGGGGCGGCATTCTCATCGTTCGGTGACAGCAGCGCATTGGCCGACGGGTTCGCCGTGAACGCCTGCTGGAACTCGGTCTCCGCGGTCGGCGGATCCCACGTGCCGGCGGGCTGCGCCAGATTGGTCCAACCCTTGCCGTTGAAATACGGGTTCAGCACGCTCAGGTAGCCGTTGGCGAAGAGCGTCGCGTTGTTGTCGGTCGGGGCACCACGCATGACGATGACCTTCGGGCTCGAGACCTTCCAAGCCTTGACGCAGGAGACGAGGCCCTTGCCCAGCAGCACGCCCACGTTGACGTTGTTGAACGAGACGTAGTACTTGCCACTCATCGCTCCACCGAGGGTCAGGCGGTCGTAGTCGATCGTCTTGACGCCGGCGGCGGCAGCGAGCTGCTCCGCCTTGACACCGGTCGCCGAGTCCTCGGGGTCGATGCCGATGACCTTGGCGCCGGCCGTGATGTCGGCCTGGACGTCGGTGATGAACGTCGAGTCACTGGCCTGCGCGTTCTGGATGATGATCTGCGAGGACTTCAGGCCGGCGTCGGTCAGCGCGGTCTTGAGCATCGGCGCGTCGAACTCCGTGTAGCGCGTCGATGAGGTCGTGTCCGGCAGGATCACTGCGACCGAACCCTTGCCCTTGGTTGCCAGCGGCTTGAGTGCCTTCATCGCCGCGTAGGTCAGCGTGAAGTCCTTGTAGGACAGGTTCTTGTAGGTGATCTTTGCCGCGGCAGCCGTCGCCGGCGTCTTCGCCGAGCTCGGCCCGGCAGTGGCAAAGAACGTACCCGCAAGCGCCACGCACATGACGCCGGCGAGTGCCAGTCTAGCTTTGATTCGCATGCTCTCGCTTCCTCTCATTGCCTCTGTGATGGGTCGCGAAGCAGCTGAGCCACGCGACCTGTGAAAGTGAAAAACGTGCTCTTGAAATAAGGCAGCGCGACAACGCCGCTCGACTGTGACTGTGTCCTAAACACAATCCAATCCCTACGGTGTGTCGGCGTCTGCGGTCTGGTCGCCACCGGTTGCGCTCTCCCACCTGTTGGGGTGGGGCAACGCGGCATCACGCGACAATCTCTCGCCCAGACCAACGCCCGCGAATCGGAATCCGTGGCGCCCCTCTCCTCTCCTCGCTACACACAAACGGGCCGCACGAAAACGCGCAGCCCTGCCTTTACGCCGCTATCACCATAAGCCTGCGGTCGTGAATGGGTCGTGAAAATACGCGGCGCTGACAGAAATATTCTGTTAACGCCAAACCGCTGCGACTGTGCCCGGAATGCCTCGGGGGGCGGCTACTGCATTCGAATCCGCGGCGACTGCATACGAATGCGTTCATCCGGCGGCGATGCGGTAGCCGACGCGTGGCTGGGTCAGGATCAGCGGCGGGCCGTCCTCGCTCTCGAGCTTCGCGCGCAGGCGGCGCACGTACACGCGCACGTACTCGATCTCGGTTTCGTAGCCGCGCCCCCAGACCCGGCGCAGAAGCTGCGCGTGGGTGAGCACCTTGCCGCGCTCGTTGACGAGCTCGCGCAACAGCGCGAACTCGGTCGGCGTCAGATGCAGCGGCTCCCCTTGGCGGGTGACCTGCTGGCTCGCGAGGTCGATCTCGATGCCGCCGGGGAGCGCGATGCGCGTGGAGGCGTCGCCGGCGCCCGGCGTCGGGCGCGTGCGCCGCAGCGTCGCCGCGATGCGGGCGAGCAGCTCCTCGATGCTGAAGGGCTTGGTCATGTAGTCGTCGGCGCCGAGGTTGAGGGCGGCGACCTTGTCGCGGTCGCCGCCGCGCGCCGACACCACGATCACGCCGACGGTGGAGCGCTCGCGCACCCGTCGACAGAGCTCGAAGCCGTCGATCTCGGGCAGCATCAGGTCGAGCAGGATGATGTCCGGCCGCTCGGTCTCGAGCAGGGCCAGCGCTCGCGCTCCGTCGGTCGAGACCACGGTGTCGAAGCCCCGCACGGCGAGGTTGGAGCGGATCAGATCGACGATGTTGGGGTCGTCCTCGACGACGAGGACGCGCGTACGCGGCTCCACTTCGCCGACCAGCGCGGCGGCGGCCTGCTCAGGCATCGACGACCTCCGCGCTCGCCACGGCCTGCGCGCCCGCGGCCGCCTCGGCGGCGTCCACGTCGCCGTCGCGCAGCACCGGCGGGAGCGGGCCGGCCTGCTCGACCGGCAGGCGGATCGCGAAGCAGGTGCCCTGGGGCGCCGCTTCAAGCGTGATGGTGCCGCTGTGCGCCTCGACGATCCCGCGCGCGATCGTCAGGCCGAGGCCGGCGCCGGCGGTGGCGCTGCGGCGGGTGCGATGGCCCGAGAGCGCCTCGGCGACGAGCTCCTCGGCCCCGCCCGGGCCGTCGTCGGCGACGGTGACGAGGACCTCCTCGCTGCCGCGCGTGCGCGCATCGATGCTCACCCGCGTGCCCTCGTCGTTGTGGCGGAAGGCGTTCTCGAGCAGGTTGACGAAGACCTGCTCGAGGCGGTCGTGGTCGGCCCAGACCACCGGTAGCTGCGGCGCGCAGCGCACCTCGACGCGCTCCGCCGCGCTCGGTGGCAGGCACGCGATCGCTGCCTCGAGCACCAGCGTGAGCTCGCACCAGTCCTGGGACAGGCGCATCGTCGAGGACTCGATCGCCGAGAAGTCGAGCAGGTCGTCGACCAGGCGCCCGAGCCGCGAGGACTCGACGGCGATGCGACGCAGGAAGCGCTCCTCGGACTCCCCGTCCCAGGTCACGTCGGTCTGCATCAGGCTCGAGGCGTAGCCGTGGATCGCCGTCAGGGGGGTGCGCAACTCGTGGCTGAGCCGCCCGAGGAACCCGCGCTGGAGCTCCTGCGAGCGCCGCAGCGCGGAGGCCTCCTGCCGCGCTCGCTCGCTCTCCTGACGCTCGTGGGCGAGGCGCAGCGAGTTGGCCGCGTCCTCGAGCAGCGCGGCGGCGTCCTCGGGCGGCGCCAGCGAGTGCCAGTGCGCCAGCAGCGCGCTCGTGCCACCCGGCGCCGGGAAGGTCGCGGCGAGGTAGGCGTCGCCGCCGCGTCCGCGGGTGACGCGGGCGCGGCCGTCGCGGCGGGCGGCGGCGAGCGCGCGGGCGGCCGCCTCCACCAGCGCCGGCGTGCTCGCCGGCTGGGTCCCGCGGGCGTCGATCACGGTGCGAATCACCGGCAGCCACGGCTCCTCGCCGGCGACGGCGAGCGCCACCGACTCGGCCTGAAGGCCCGCGCACAGCGCCTGCAGCACGACCGCGAGGCCTTCGCTCAGCGGTACCGGTCCGGCGAGCGTCTCGAGCACCTCCTGGATCGTCTCGAGCACGCGGTTGCGCGCGGTCAGCTCGCCCAGCAGTCGTTCGCGCTCGATCGCGCTCGCGGCGTAGCCCGCGTAGAGGGTCACGAGCTCGAGCTCGTCGCGGGAGGGGTGGCCAAGCTTGTCGCGGAAGACGCTGATCACGCCGGCGATGCCCTTGGAGGCGATCACCGGCACCGCCCAGGAGCTCGCGATCCGGGCATCCAGTGCCAGCTCGCGCCAGGGACCCCAGGCGGCGCTGACGCGAACGTCGGGCTCGACGACCGTCTCCTCGGCCGCGGCGGCGAGCCCGACCGGGCCGCCATCGTGTCCGATCGGCAGCTTCGACCAGGCCTCCTTGAGCGGGGCCGGCAGCCCCATCTCGGCGGTCGCGTGGAGCTGGGACTCCTCGAGCAGGTGCAGGCACAGCCGCTCGGCGCCGAGCGCGCCGGCCAGTGCCGAGAGGATCAGCGGCAGGCTCGAGGAGGGGTCCGCCGAGGCGAGGCGGTCGGCCAGGCCGTGCAGGCGGCTGAGCTGGCGGCGCGCCGAGGAATCGGTCTGCTGGCCGGAGATCAGCGCGATGACGTCGTCGGGGTGCGACTCGGCAGGGTTGACCTCCGCCACCACGCGCCCGTGGCGCATGACGACGATGCGGTCGGCGAGGCGGAACATCTGGTCGATGTCGTGTGAGACGAGCAGTACCGTCGTGCCGCTCTCGCGCAGGCTCAGCGTCAGCCGCTCGACACGCGCGCCCTCGTTGACGCCCAGCGACGCCGTGGGCTCGTCGAGGATCAGCAGACGCGGCTGCTCGCTCATCGCGCGCGCCACGGCCAGGAGCTGGCGTTGACCGCCTGAGAGCGTGCTGACGGGACGAGCGGTGTCGAGCATGGAGATCCCGAGCGCCGCGAGCCGCTCGGCGGCCGCGACCTGGAAGCGGGTCGTTGAGCGCAGCAGCCCCGGGGGCTCGCGGCCGAGCATCAGGTTGGCGGCGATGTCGAGGTTCTCGCACAGCGCGAGGTCCTGCCAGACGACGGCGACCCCGCGGCGCCCCGTCGCGGCGGGGCTGGACGCGAGCGCCTCGCCGGCGAGCTCGATGCGACCCGCGCTGGGCGCGATGTCACCGGCGATGCAGCGCACGAGCGTCGACTTGCCGGCGCCGTTCTCTCCCGCGAGGGCGACGAGCTCGCCGGCGTGGACCTCGAGCTCGACCTGCTCGATCGCCCGGATCGGGCCGAAGTTCGCGCTCAGCCCCTCGACGCGCAAGAGCGGCGCGGGCGCGGTCACGTCGCGGCCGTTTTCGGCCAGCTCAAGTGCCATACCGCATATTGTCGCCGAAGCCGGGTCGCTGCGGCGGAGCTGCCGCCGGCGTGCGGGAGCGCCGACGCGAGCGCGGAGGCCTCGCGGCAGGCCCGGACTTGCGGCGGGCCTGAGTCAGACCGGCGTTACGCCCTCGGGACGCCTTCGCGCGCCGGGGCGGCTCTAGGCCTGCGCCGTGGGCTCGGCCACGCGGGCGCCGGCGGCGCGGACGGAGGCCGCGGCCTCCTTCCAGCCGACGAGCCGGCGTGTCTCCTCGTCCCACAGCTTCAGGCGCGTGGCGCGCATGCCGTCCCAGAGCGTCAGCGTCGGCACGCTATGGAAGATCGGGGTCGAGTCGTGAGCGGCCTGGAGGTTGTAGTTGGGGATCCGCGCGCTGAGGTGGTGCACGTGGTGCAGCCCGATGTTGCCGCTGAAGAACTGCAGCACCTTCGGCAGCTTCAGGTAGGAGCTCCCGCGCAGCGCCGCGTCGGCGTAGGTCCAGTCGCCGCTGCGCTCCCAGAAGGTGTCCTCGAACTGGTGCTGGACGTAGAACAGCCAGATCCCGGCGGCGCCGGCGAGCAGTGCCGGCGGCCCCTGGATCAGGAGGTAGTCGCGCCAGCCGAGCAGCCAGCAGGGGATGCCGACCATCAGCGCGAGCGCGACGTTGGTCAGGTGCACGCTGCGGCGGATGCGCGCGCGCGCCGTGCGCGGCGGCGGGATCCGCGGGCCGATGATCATCGCGAAGAGCGGACCGAGCCCGAACATCACGAGCGGGTTGCGGAAGAGGCGGTAGCCCAGGCGGGCCTTCCACGGCTTGGCGTGGTACTCGGCGACGGTCAGCGTGGGGACGTCGCCCTGGCCGCGGCGGTCGAGGTCGGCGGCCGTCGCGTGGTGCACGGCGTGGTTGTGGCGCCAGTTGTGAAACGGCGCGAAGACGACCACCCCGAGGACGCTCCCGAGCCAGATGTTCGCCCGCTTGGAGGGCAGGTATGAGCCGTGCGCGCAGTCGTGGAAGACGATGTAGGTGCGCAGCAGGAATCCCGCGGCGAGGACGCCGATCGCGAGCGTGAGCAGATAGGAGACGCTCAGCGAGAAGTACATCGCGACGAGCAGGCCGAGATAGGGGAGAAGCGACGTGAAGAGGCCGGCGATGCTGCGGGGGAGGCTGGGCTTTGCGTAGGGGGCCAGGGCCTCGGTCCAGAAGGCGCCTCGGGCTGCGGTCCCGTCGCCGCCCGCCGGTTCGCCGCCCTGCAGGTCCGCGTGCTCCTCCAGGGCGCCGGGCGCCGTCGTCTCCGTGAGGACCATGGGCCCCTTTCTGTGTTCTGGTGTGGGCAGCGGCCAGCCAGGGGGCGTGGCCCGCGGCGGGTCAAGCGTACACACCGTGCCGCTCGCCGTCCACACGCGTAGAACGCTTCCTAACCTGACGTTTAACGGGGCTTAAAGCAGGACCTGCGCCCTGTGTCGCATACACTGGCCGGATGGCCTCTGTGGCGCTGGATTCGGCCCTCGCGACTGAGCTTTCGCGACTGCTCGCGCCCGACCAGCTGATCACCCTGCCCGAGGAGTTGCGCACGTATGAGTGCGACGGCCTGACCCGCGAGCGCGTGGTGCCGGCGCTCGTAGCGCTGCCGCAGACCACCGCCGAGGTCCAGGCGGTGGTCCGGATCTGCGGCGCTCACGGGGTGCCCTTCGTGGCTCGTGGCGCGGGCTCGGGGCTCTCCGGTGGCGCGCTCCCGGTCGCTGACGGGGTCGTCATCTCGCTGGCGCGGATGACGCGCATCATCAGCATCGACACCGAGCGCGGGGAGATCGTCGTCGAGCCGGGCGTCGCCAACCTCGACGTGACGCGAGCGGTCGCGCCGGCCGGGTTCTACTACGCCCCGGACCCCTCCTCCCAGCAGGTCTGCACGATCGGCGGCAACGTCGCCGAGAACTCCGGCGGCGCCCACTGCCTGAAGTACGGCTTCACCGTCAACCACATTCTCGCCGCCACCGTGGTGCTGCCCGACGGCGAGCTGGTGGAGCTCTCGGTGTGGGACGAGGGCCCCGACCTGCTCGGCGCCTTCGTCGGCTCGGAGGGGACGCTCGGCATCGCGACGCAGCTGACGCTTCGGATCCTGCGCGCGCCCGCCGCCGTGCGCACCCTGCTCGCGGGCTTCGTCCACCCCGACGAGGCGGGCGAGGCCGTCTCCCAGATCATCGCCGAGGGCATCACGCCGGCGGCGATCGAGATGATGGACGCGGTCGCGATCGAGGCCGCGACGGCCGCCGTGGGACAGGAGTACCCGCCCGGCTGCGACGCCGTCCTGATCGTCGAGCTCGACGGTCTCAGCGAGCAGGTCAGCGACGATCTCGAGGCCGTCGAGCGGATCTGCTCGGCGCGCGGCGCGCGCGAGCTCCACCTCGCGAGCGACCCCACCGAGCGGATGCGGATCTGGCGCGGGCGCAAGGCGGCGTTCGCCGCGATGGGGCGGATCAGCCCCAACTACTACGTCCAGGACGGGGTCGTGCCGCGGACCAAGCTGCCGGGCCTGCTGCGCCGGATCGAGCAGCTCTCGCGCGAGCGCGGCCTGCGCGTGGGCAACGTCTTCCACGCCGGCGACGGCAACCTCCACCCGCTCGTGCTCTACGACCAGCGGATCGAGGGGCAGGCGCAGCGCGCCCAGGAGCTCGCGGAGGAGATCCTCGAGGCCTGCGTGGCGGCCGGTGGATCGATCACCGGCGAGCACGGCGTCGGCACCGACAAGGCCTGCGCGATGCCGCTGCTCTTCAGCGAAGCCGACCTCGCCGCGATGAAGCGACTGCGGGCGGCCTTCGATCCGCGCGGTCTCTCCAACCCCGGCAAGGTCTTCCCGACGCCGCGTCTGTGCGGCGAGGTCCCGGGTCCCTACCGCGCGCACCCGCTCGAGAGCGCCGGCGTGATCGAGCGCTTCTGATGTCCGAAGCGCCGGCGCTGCTTGAGGGAATCGTCGAGTACGAGCCCGGCGATCTGACCGTGATCGTGCAGGCGGGCCTGCGCCTGAGCGAGCTCGACGGCGCGCTCGAGCGCCACCGTCAGCGCCTCTCGCTCGACCCCCCCGGCGATCCGACGCTGGGTGAGTGCCTGCTCGAGGACCTCTCGGGGCCGCTGCGCCACCGCTTCGGCACGATGCGCGATCTGATCCTCGGCGTCAGCGTGGTCCTCCCCGACGGCCTGCGCGCCCACGCCGGCGGCAAGGTCGTCAAGAACGTCGCCGGCTATGACCTGGGCAAGCTCTTCTGCGGCTCGCGCGGGCGGCTCGGCTCGGTCGAGCGGATGGCGCTGCGGCTGCATCCGCGCCCGCCGGTCGCACGGACGTTGATCGCCGAGCGCTCGCGCTGGGCGGCGCTTCACGAGTCGCAGCTGGTGCCGAGCGCCGCCGACATCCTCGGCGAGGAGCTGCACGTGCTCTTCGAGGGCTCGGAGCGGGCCGTCGAGGCGCAGCTGCGCGAGTTCGGCGGCGAGGAGGCCGACCGCTGGGCGCAGGTCCGCGAGCTGCAGGCCTCGCTGCCGGGTCGTCGGCGCTGGGACGGCGGCGAGGCGCCACTCGTGCGACCCGGCCCGCGTGTCGCCTACGACGAGGGCCAGCCCGCCGATGCCGCGGAGTGGAGCCCGCTCGCCCGTCGAGTGGTGGAGGCGATGTGCACAGCGAGCTGACGAGCGAGCGCGCCGGCGAGGTGAGGGTCGGGCCCGATCCCGATCTGATCTCCGACTGCGTCCACTGCGGCTTCTGCCTGCCGACGTGCCCGACCTACTCGCTCTGGCACGAGGAGATGGACTCACCGCGCGGGCGCATCCACCTGATGGGCGCGCTGCAGGACGGCAGCCTCGAGCTGACCCACGCCGTCGCCGAGCACTTCGATCGCTGCCTGGGCTGCATGGCGTGCGTCAGCGCCTGCCCCTCGGGCGTCCAGTACGACCGCCTGATCGAGCAGACGCGCGTGCTCGTGGAGGAACGCCGGCGGCGGCCGCTGCGCGAGCGGCTGCTGCGCTCGGCGATCTTCGCGGTGCTGCCCCACCGCCGCCGCCTGCGCGCGGCGCTCGCGCTGCGCGCGCTGCCCGCGCCGCCGCCTTTCGGGGCGCTCAAGGCGCTCGCGCCGCCGTGGTCGGCGCCGCAGTGGCCACCGACGCACCTGCCCGGGCCCGGACCGAGCGTCGCCCTCGTCGCCGGCTGCGTGCAGAGCGTGGTCTTCGGCGACGTCAACGGCGCCACCGCGCGGGTGCTCGCCGCCGACGGCTTCGACGTCCACGTGCCCAAGGCCCAGGCATGCTGCGGAGCACTGCACGCGCACGCCGGTCGCCTCGCCGAGGGAGTCGAGCGCGCGCGCGAGCTCGCGGCCGCGCTGGCGGGCCACGACCACATCGTCACCAACGCCGCCGGCTGCGGCTCCCACCTCAAGGACCACGGGATCCCCGGCTCGGTCGACATCTCACAGCTCCTGACCGATCCGGTCGCGAAGCGCCACCCGCTCGAGCTGACCGTCGCCTTCCAGGACTCCTGCCACCTGCGCCACGCCCAGGGCCTGATCAGTGAGCCCCGCGCGATGCTCGCGCAGGTCCCCGGCCTGATCGTGCTCGAGGCCGCCGAGCCCGACATCTGCTGTGGCAGCGCGGGGATCTACAACATCGTGCAGCCGCAGGCCGCCCGCGAGCTCGGCGACCGCAAGGCGCAGCGCGTGCTCGAGACCGGCGCCCAGGCCTACGTCAGCGCCAACCCCGGCTGCCTGGTCCAGGTCAGCGCCGCGCTGCGGCGCGCCGGCAAGCCGCTGCCGGCCTTTCACCCGATCGAGCTGCTGGACGCGTCGATCCGCGGGGTCGATGCGGCGCAGCTGCTCAAGGAGGCGCGTCGATGAGTGCGGAGGATGTCCTGACACCGGAGGCGGTGGAGTTCCTGTCGGTGTTGGCGCGGGAGTTCGGGGGTGAGCGGGAGGAGTTGCTGGCCGCGCGCGCCGCGCGGGCGCAGCGTCTTCGCGAGGGCGAGCTGCCGGGGTTCCTCGACGCCACGGCGGAGGTTCGCGCCGGTGACTGGCGGGTGCGTGCGGCGCCGGCGGATCTCACCGACCGTCGTGTGGAGATCACGGGGCCGACCGATCGCAAGATGGTGATCAACGCGCTGAACTCCGGCGCGCGGGTGTTCATGAGCGACTTCGAGGACTCCAACTCGCCGACGTGGGAGAACATGGTCGACGGGCAGCGCAACCTCACCGACGCCCTCGCGCGCACGATCACTCTCGACACCGCCGAGAAGAGCTACCGCCTCAATGACGAGGTCGCGACGCTGTTGGTGCGCCCGCGCGGCTGGCATCTGCTGGAGCGCCACTTCGAGGTCGACGGCAAGGCGATCCCGGGCGCGCTCTTTGACTTCGGCCTGTACCTGTTGCGTAATCACGAGCAGCTGCAGGTGCTCGGGAGCGGCCCCTATTTCTATCTGCCCAAGCTCGAGTCTCATCTGGAGGCGCGGCTGTGGAATCGCGTCTTCGAGCGTGCGCAGGAGCTGCTCGGCCTGCCGATGGGGACGATCCGCGCGACGGTCCTGATCGAGACGATCCTCGCGGCGTTTGAGATGGACGAGATCCTGTTCGAGCTCGGCCCCCATGCGACGGGCCTGAACGCGGGGCGCTGGGACTACCTCTTCAGCGTGATCAAGAAGCTCGGGCACCGCCCCGAGTTCGTGCTCCCCGACCGAAACCAGGTCGGCATGGGCGTGCCCTTCATGCGCGCCTACGCGGAGCTCCTGGTCGCGACCTGCCACCGCCGCGGCGCGCACGCGATCGGCGGCATGGCGGCGTTCATCCCCTCGCGCCGCGACCCGCAGGTCAACGCGGTGGCGCTCGAGCGGGTGCACGAGGACAAGGAGCGCGAAGCCTCCCAGGGCTACGACGGCACCTGGGTCGCCCACCCCGATCTCGTTCCCGTCGCGATGGAGGTCTTCGACCGCGTGCTCGGCGAGCGCCCGAACCAGCTGCAGGTCCTGCGCGAGGACGTCGTGCCCGACGCCGCCGCGCTGCTCGACATCGCCGCGACCCCGGGTGAGATCACCGAGGAGGGCCTTCGCAACGACATCTCCGTCGGCATCCAGTACATCCAGGCCTGGCTCGGTGGCTCCGGCGCGGTCGCGATCTTCAACCTGATGGAGGACGCCGCGACGTCTGAGATCTCCCGCGCCCAGGTCTGGCAGTGGCTGCACGACGGCCACTTCAGCGCCGAGCAGGTCAAGACGATCACCGACGAAGAGGTCGCCAAGCTCGGCCCCGGCTACGAGCAGGCCCGCCAGCTCTTCGAGACCGTCGCCACCGGCGAGGAGTTCGTCGATTTCCTCACCCTCCCCGCCTACACGATGCTCGCCTAGCTTGCCGTTCGCTTGGGTGCATGCACCCAAGCGGGAAACGGCGCATGCGCCGTTTCCGCGTTCGGCGCATGCGCCGAACGCACCCTCATGGACAATCCCCGGTCAAGGATCTTGGCCGCGGGGTACGGTGGCGGGCGGGAGAATGTGCGGATGAGCTCGACCGCCGGCGCCGGCACCTTCGATGAGGTCTTCGAGGCCGACGGGACGCCGCGGCCGCACGCGCAGCAGCTGGTCACCGAGCTCGAGCGCCTGGGGGCCGAGAGTCTCGTCGCCGCCGGCGCGCTGCGCGACGCGATCTTCATGCGCCAGGGCATCACCTTCGACCTCAAGAGCCCCGACGGTGCCGTCGCCGACCGGCCCTTCCCGCTCGACCTCGTGCCGCGGATCATCCCCGCGGCGCAGTGGCGGACGATCAAGCGCGGCCTGGCCCAGCGGATCCGCGCCCTCAACCACTTCGTCGACGACGTCTACCACGAGCGCGAGATCATCCGCGCCGGGATCGTGCCCTGGAAGCTCGTCGCCAGCCGCTCGCACTTCGCCCGTGCCGCGCACGGCATCCGCGCACCCCACGGCGTCTACACCCACATCGCCGGCTGCGATCTGGTGCGCGACGCAAACGGCGCCTGGTGCGTGCTCGAGGACAACGTGCGCACGCCCTCGGGCATCTCCTACATGCTCGAGAACCGCCTTGCGATGACGCGGCTGATCCCGTCGCTGTTCGCCCACTTCCGCGTCCGCCCGATCGACCAGTACCCGGCTCTCCTGCACGCCGCGCTGCGCTGGGTGGCGCCGGTCGCCGACGGCGAGGCGACGATCGTGGTGTGGACCCCGGGTCCCGCCAACAGCGCCTACTTCGAGCACGCCTTCCTCGCGCGCCAGATGGGCGTCGAGCTCGTCGAGGCCTCGGACCTCGTCGTGCGCGACGACGTCTGTTACATGCGCACCACCAACGGGCTCGCGCGCGTCAACGCGATCTACCGACGCCTCGACGACGCCTTCATCGACCCGCTCGAGTTCCGCCCTGACTCGCTGCTCGGCGTCCCCGGGCTGATCCGCGCCTACCGCGCCGGCACCGTGGCGATCGCCAACGCGATCGGCACCGGCGTCGCCGACGACAAGGCGGTCTACTGCTACGTGCCGCAGATGATCCGCTTCTACCTCGGCGAGGAGCCGTTGCTCTCGAACGTCACGACCTATCTGCTCGACGACCCCGAGCAGTGCGAGGCGGCGCTCGGACGGGTCGATCAGCTCGTGTTCAAGCCGACCGGTGAGTCCGGCGGCAGCGGCGTCGTGATCGGCCCCGACGCCGACGAGCGCCGCCTAGAGGAGCTCGCGACCACGGTCCGTCGCGACCCCACCAACTGGATCGCCCAGGAGGTCGTGCGCCTCTCGACGGTGCCGACCGTGGGCGCCGACGGCTCGCTCAGCGCGCGCCACGTCGACCTGCGCCCATTCGCGATCTATGGTGAGGAGATCCGGATCGTCCCCGGCGGCCTCACGCGCGTCGCGCTCGAGCCGGGATCGCTGATCGTCAACTCCTCGCGCGGTGGCGGCTCCAAGGACACCTGGGTGCTCGACGACGAGAACGACTACGACGGCGAGGAGGCGCTCAGCGTGGCGAACTTCTCGCCACCGGCGCTGCCGGACCTGCGGCTCGCCTCCTGGACCGGCCAGGCGCAGCAGCAGCAGCAGCAGCAACAGCGACAGCCGCCGCCCTGATGCTGGCGCGGATCGCCCACGAGCTGTTCTGGCTCGGGCGCAACGTGGCGCGCGCGGAGCTCACGGCGCGCATGATCGACGGGGTCTTCCAGGCCGACCTGCAGGGGCGCCCCGACGACCCCTCCGGGGTGACGCTGTCGTGGGACGCGGTGCTGGCGATCATGGGAGCGACGGTGAGCGAGGACACCGAGAGGCGCTCGCGCGCGGAGACCGTCGTGCTCCTGAGCACCGATCCCGCCAATGCCAACTCGGTCGTGGGGAGCCTGCAGCGTGCGCGCGACGGCGCCCGCAACGTCCGCGACGTGATCAGCGC
>DASXEZ010000164.1:0-1860 GCA_036489875.1 Solirubrobacteraceae bacterium
CGAGACCACCGCGCAGAGTGCGGCGGCCGCGACCATCGACACGGCGGGACCCGGCCGGAACGGCGCGGCGGGCACCAAGGCGACGTGCGCGAACGGAGAGACGCAGACCAGCCAACCGGGGCGCCGAGCAGTGCCGCGACGTGGTCCCACAGGAACGCGACGATCACGGCCCCGTGCGTGATCGCTGCGCTCGCACGGGGGAAGATGGCGTAGGCGAGCGAGCCGATCCCCAAACTGCGGCTACGGCCATGCGCTGCGACAAAAAGGGCTCTCCTGTCCATCTGGGGGTGAGTCCGGGGTCGCGCTTGGGCGGAAGTGCGTGCTGAGCCTCGGTTTGGTCGGGGTGTAGGTCTCTCTCGCGGGTTGCGCACGAACGTGGCGACCCGCCGCCGCCCTTCTGCGGCAGGCTGCTGGATGTCTGAAGTTCAGCGGTCGACGAAGGAGGGCGACGTGCGAGTCACCACCGCATTCAACCGGATGCTCAGGCTTTCCCGAGCCTCGGTGCAGGACGTCGCGTTCGGCGGCGAGGGCGTGTTCGTGACCGTCCGGTTGCGGCGCAAGCGGCCGGTGTGCTCGGGCTGCGGCGCGCGCGGGCTGAGCATCAAGGAGCATCGCTCCAAGCGCTGGCGGCATCTGGATCTCGGCGCCTGTCGCTGCGAGATCGAGTGCGTGCTCAGGCGGCTGTATTGCCCGGGCTGCGGTGACGTCTATGAGCAGGTGCCGTGGGCCCGCGCCGGGAGCCCATACACGCGCGACTTCGAAGACGTGGTCGCGTTCCTGGCGCAGCAGATGGCCAAGACGCCGCTCGCCAGGCTGATGCGGATCGGGTGGCGCTCGGTCGGGAAGATCCTCGCCCGCGTCGTCGCGGACAAGCTCGACCGCGGCCGGCTGGACGGGCTCGTTCAGATCGGCGTCGACGAGGTGTCCTACGCCTCGGAGCATCGCTTCCTGACCTGTGTGGCCAACCACCAGACCGGCGGAGTGGTGTGGGCCACGCCGGGCCGCAACGCCCAGACACTGCAAGGGTTCTTCGACGAGCTGAGCGACGCGCAGAAAGCCTCGATTCAGGCAGTCTCGATCGACATGTCCGCCGGCTATGAGAAAGCGATCCGCGCCGCCGTCCCCGACGCGCAGGTCTGCTTCGATCCGTTTCATGTGGTGCAACTCGGTGGCAAGGCCGCCGACCAGGTCCGCCGCGACGAATACAACCGCCACGGCCGCTCCTCAACCGGCGAGGGGAAGTGGATCAAGGGCGCGCGCTACTCGCTGCTGAAGGACACCGCCAACCAGACCACCAAGCAGCTACTCAAGCTCGCCGAGGTCGTGCTCACCAACAAGAACATGTACCGCGCGTTCCTGCTGCTCGGCGAGCTGCGCTACCTCTACCAGCTCCCCAAACACGAGGCCGCCGATCGCCTCAACGCGTGGCTGGCATGGGCATCGCGCTCCAAGCTCACACCGTTCGTCAAGCTCGCCCGCACCATCCGACAGCACAAACCCGGCGTGCTCGCCGCGATCGCACTCGGGATCAGCAACGGACGCCTCGAAGCGCTGAACAGCCGCGTCCGGCTGATCAGCCACCGCGCCCACGGATTCCACTCAGCTCACGCCCTGATCGCGATGATCTACCTCTGCTGCGCCGGCATCCAGATCGACCTCCCTCACCAATGACTCACCCCCAAACCGACAGGAGAGCCGAAAAATGGCGCTGACCCCAAACCCATGCAGGTCATGGCGACAGCGGCCGTCGCATCGGTCGAGCCGCCCTGGTAGGCGGCGCCGGACGCGGGAACCAGCAGCTGGCCGAGGAACAGGTGCTCGTAGTCCTTCTGGTTCGCACACTTTGCGTTGGGGACCTGG
>DASXEZ010000178.1:0-61284 GCA_036489875.1 Solirubrobacteraceae bacterium
GCGCTCTCCCGGCGGTGGTCGACACTATGCGCTGCGCAGTCTCAGGCCTCGCCGAAACACAGGCCTGACGAGATCTCCCTCCCTGGGAAAGAAAAAGAAAACAACCTCACCACGCAACAACCAGAGGTTGTCCTATGAGCAGCCGCGGGCGCTCACCAGGCTCGGGGGCCGGCTCGCGCCGGCCGGTGACGATGAAGGACATCGCGGCCGCCGCCGGTGTGGCGCAGAGCACGGTGTCGCGGATCCTCAACGACGCGCCGGTGCTGATCACGGTGTCCGAGGAGACGCGCGAGCGCGTGCAGTCGATCGCCAGGGAACTCGGCTACCGGCCGCATCCGTTCGCGCGCACGCTGCGCGGAGCGCCGTCGATGCTGCTCGGGGTCGTCGTTCGCGACATCACCGACCCGTTCTTCGCGGAGGCGATCGAGGTGCTCTCGATCGAGGCGAAGGAGCGGGGCTACTCGGTCGTGCTCGGGCACGCGCGCGCGAAGGCCGATGAGGCGCTGGCGCTGACCGCGGTACTGGAGACCCGCCACTGCGACGCGATCGTGCTGGTCGGGGACTTCCGCGGAGAGCGGGCGCTGGTCGAGGACCTGCGCAACGCACACGTGCGGGTGGTCGGGCTGTGGCACGGGTCGGAGCGCAGCGGGCGTCCGTTCCCGACGGTGATCGTCGACGCGCGGGCCGGCATCCACGCCGCGCTCAAGCACCTGACCGGGCTCGGGCACCGGCGCATCGCGTTCGTGGGCCATGCCTCGCGCTACGTCATCCGCGACCGCGAGGACGCCTACGAGGAGTACCTCGCACAGGCCGCGATCGAAGTGCCCGAGGGCTACATCCGCCACGTGCCCAACACGATCGGCAGCGGCCACGTCGCGCTCTCGGCCCTGCTGGAGCTTGCGACGCCGCCGACGGCGATCCTCGCCGCGACCGACTTCATTGCGATGGACCTGCTGCATGCCGCCTGCACTCGCGGCGTCGCCGTGCCCGAGCAGCTGTCGGTGGTCGGCTTCGACGACATGCCCTTCGCCTCGGCCACGATCCCGAGCCTGACGACGGTGAAGATGCCGATCAACGAGATGGTGGCTGCCGGCGTCGGGCTGGCGGTCGAGGATGCGGACTGGCCCTCCAACGGCGCCAGGCATCCTCCGCGCGTCGTGTTCCAGCCCAAGTTGATCGTGCGCCGCTCCACCGCGCCGCCGCCGCGCGTGGCCGACTGAACGTGGCGCTCGCCTATCCCCGCAGCGGTATGCGCTCGCGCGGCCGCTCCCAAGCTCGCTCCCAGGTGGCGGCCCCGTAGCCCTCGCGGGGCCCGACGCCCGCTGGCCCGTCGTGGCCGTCCCGCTTCCCCCGGGACGGCCGCGCGGGCCAGCCGGGAGTGAGGTCGGCTCAGCGCAGCGGCAGGATGACGAAGGCGACGATCGCGTAGTGGATCGCCGCCGCTGCCAGCACGAGCGCGTGGAAGACCTCGTGGTAACCGAACACGCCGGGTAGTGGGTTCGGGCGCTCGCGGGCATAGATGACGCCCCCGGCGGTGTAGAGCGCGCCGCTCACGACCAGCGCGCCGATCGCCCACCAGCCGATCGCGTGTGGCAGTTGCGTGAGCGTGATCACCGCCACCCAGCCGATCGCGGCGGAGACCGCCAACGCGACCCACTTGGGGTGCTCCAGCCAGGCCAGCTGGAGCGCGATTCCGACCCCGGCGCCCGACCACACGACGACCAGCACGACGGTCGCCAGCGCGCCGTGCAACGCCAGCAGCGCGAAGGGCGTGTAGCTCGCCGCGATGAGGACGTAGATCATCGAGCGGTCCGCACGGCGTAGCCAGCGGCGCGCCGGCGGACGCCAGTCGACGCGGTGATAGAGGGTGCTGGTGCCCAGCAGGGCCGAGACCGCCAGGGCGTAGATCACCGCCGCCACAGTTGCCCGGCCACGCGGGGCGAGCGCGACCAGCGCCGCGCCGGCGGCCAGCGAGACGAAGAAGCCCCACTGGTGGGAGACGCCGCGCAGTCGCGGCTTGGAGAGGATCGGCGCGGTGCTCACCGCCGGGCGGGTCCCCGCGGCGCTCAGGCGCTGGCGCTCTGTGCGCCGGTGGGCGCGCGCTTGGCGAGCTTCGCGCGCTGCTGCTCGCGATCGATGATCACGACGTCCCAGGCGAGGCCGACCTTGGCCATCGCCATGATCAGGTAGCCGGAGGGGTCGAGCTCGTACCAGCGCAGACCATGGCGGGCGGAGCGGGGGAAGGCGTGGTGGTTGTGGTGCCAGGCCTCGCCGAGGCTGGGCAGCGCGAGCCAGAAGACGTTGGTCGAGAAGTCGCCGGTCTCGAAGCGGCGCGCGCCGAAGAAGTGGCAGATCGAGTTGATGCTCCAGGTGACGTGGTGCACCAGGAAGATCCTCACGAAGCCCGCCCACAGGAGCGCCTCGAGGCCCGCCTTGAGGGTTCCGCCCCAGGCCAGGCCGGCGAGGAAGGGGATCGCCAGGGTGCCGAGTACGAAGTAGGGGAAGGCGCGATTGATGCGGCGCATCACGGGGTCGCTGGTGAGGTCGGGGCAGTAGCGCCGTCGCTCGGCCTGGCCGTGGTTCTCGAACAGCCAGCCCACGTGCGCGTGGTAGAGGCCGTTGAGCACTCCGAGGAATCCGGATCCGAAGCCGACGTGGGGCGAGTGCGGGTCGCCCTCCTCGTCGGCGAAGGTGTGGTGCTTGCGGTGGTCGGCGACCCAGTCGAGCACGGGGCCCTCGACCGCGTAGGAGCCCATGATCGCGAAGGCGTAGCGGATCGGCCGGTAGGTCTCAAAGGCGCGGTGGGTCAGCAGGCGGTGGAAGCCGACGGTCACGCCGAAGGCGCTGATCGCGTACATGCCGGCGAAGATCACGAGGTCTCGCCAGTGCAGAAAGGAGCCCCAGGCGAGGATCGCCCCGAGGACCGCGGCGAGCAGGGGGATCAGGACGGCGGAGATGTTCGCTGCGCGCTCGGAGCGGGTCATGCCCAGCAAGAGTACGCTCCTTGGGCACAGATTTCTTGCAGTGAAGCCAACGTCTTGCGTAAGGATTTAGCATTTCTGCACAAATAAGCCATCAGCAGCGGCCCTGGCAGGAGCTCGATCCGGCGGTGGCCGCGGCACTCTCGCCGCTGCTCGGAGGGGTGGCCGAGGAGATCACGGCGGCGATCGCGGAGGCGATCCCCGAGTATCGCCAGCCGATGCTGGGCGAGTTCGGGCGCGGCGTGCGTGACGCGATCGACGAGACGCTGCGCCAGTTCCTCCAGCAACTCGGCCGTCCGCTCAGCGGGGAGCGCCCGGGGCGCGCGCTCTATGTGGCGCTCGGCCGTGGCGAGTTTCGTGCCGGCCGCGGCCTTGACTCGCTCCAGGCCGCCTACCGGGTCGGGGCGCGCATCTCCTGGCGGCGGATGTCGCAGGCGGCGATTGCCGCGGGCCTGGACCCGGCCTCCGTGGCGCTGCTGGCGGAGTCGATCTTCGCCTATATCGACGAGATCTCCGCGGAGTCGGTTGAGGGCTACGCGAGCGCTCAGGCCGCGAGCGCGGGTGCGCGCTCGCGCGAGCGCCAGGGATTGGTCCGAGCGCTCGTCGCCGGCGAGCTCGACGGCGCCGAGGCGCAGGAGCGCGCGAGCGCCGCCGAGTGGCCGCTGCCGCGTGCGCTCGCGGCGCTGGCGGGCGACCATCGGGACGCCGAGCGCTTTGCCGCGATCGTCGGCGAGGGCGCGATCGCGGCGCGGGTCGAGGGACTCGTCTGCGCGCTCGTCGCCGACCCCGATGCCCCCGGCCGCCTCGAGCGCATCCGCCGGGCCCTCGATGGGCGCCCTTCGGTGGCGCTCGGTCCGGCGCTGCCATGGGCGCGTGCCAGGGAGAGCTGGTCGCGAGCGGCGGCCTGCGCGCGGCTGGCCGCAGACGGCGTGCTCCCCGCGAGCGGATTGCTCGTGGCGAGCGAGCAGCTCGCCACGTTGGTCCTGCACGGCGACCCGGCGCTCGTGGAGGAGCTCGCCGCGCAGTGTCTGGGCCCGCTCGAGGGGCTGACGGCGGTCGCCCGCGCGCGTCTGGAGGCGACGCTGCTGGCATGGCTCCGCCATCAGGGCAACGTGGCCGCGGTGGCGGCCGAGCTCCACGTCCACCCGCAGACCGTGCGCTACCGCCTGGCGCGCCTGCGTGAGCGCTTCGGCGCGGAGCTCGAGCGACCCGACTCGCGGTTCGAGCTCGAGCTGGTGCTGCGCGCTCGGGCCTAGACGATTGCCCGAGATTGACCGACGAAGGGCTCGGGTAGCCTCCGGAGACTGCCGTCCCAGCTCTCCCATAAGGGGGTCGTGCCGATGCGCCGACGGACCGTCTCGCTCGCCTTGGCCCTTGCGGCCGTCGCCCTCGGCGTACTCGTGGCGAGCGCCGCGGCGCTCACGCCCCCGGCGGGAACGCCGAATCTCGCGCTGATGACGATCCAGCCCAGCGACCTCGCCGCCGGCGCCAAACCGGTGCTGAGCGCCTACGCCACCGCGCCGAAGAACTTCGCCGCTGCCTACGACCGCAACTACGCCTCCGCCAAGACGAGCTCCGGGGTCGCGCTGTTCGGGCTCAACAGCCAGGTGCTGCTCGCCAAGACCGAGGGTGCCGCCAAGGGCTACTTCGCGCTCGAGCGCTCCATCTACCGCTCCAAGAGCGGACGCCGGCTGCTGGCCAAGGCGATCGCGCAGAGTTCCTTCAACAAGGGCGTGGCCATCACGGTGGTCGGCTTCGGCGCCTTCCGCTCACTGGGCGTCGGCACGCAGTCATTGCTGCAGACGATGACGCTGAAGGTCCGTGGCGTGCGCGCCACGGCCGACTTCATCGTGCTGCGGGTCGGTTCGGTCGTGACGAGCGTCACGCTCCTGCTGATCAATTCCAAGCGCTCACTCGCGGTGGCCAAGCAGCTCGCCGGCGACGTCGCCGACCACATCGCGGCCGTGCTCAGCCCCACCGGTCCGACCGGGACCACTGGCGCCAGCGGGACCACCGGCACGAGCGGGACAACCGGGGCGACCGGGTAGCCGGTGTGGGCTCTCGGTGAGGCGGATGGCGGCCTAGCGCTGGCACGTGAGACGCCGGCGCAGCGATGGACTCAGGCGTCCCACTCGCAATGCAGATGCAGCAGCTGCTGGGTGACAAGGTAGTGGCGGTACTCGAGGTCTTGGTCGGCGACTCGGATTTCCGGGATGCGGTCCATGATCGTGTTCAACGAGATAGCGTTGGTCATCTTCGCGAGTGGCGCTCCCGGGCAGAAATGGCGACCCTTGCCCCAGCTCAGATGGTCCTCCACGTTGGCGCGGTGGATGTCGAGGCGGTCGGGACAGCTGAAAACGCTCTCGTCGCGGGCGGCGGAGGCGAGCATCGCGAGGACCAGCGAGCCGGCCGGAATCGTCACTCGGCCGATCTCGACGTCGGTCCGCGCGATGCGCCAGATCCCCCAGGTGCTACCCCGCAGGCGCAGGGCCTCTTCGACCGCATTGGGCACCAGCGACCGGTCGCGCTTGAGCTCCTCGAACTGATCGGGATGGCGGGAGAGGTGGAGAATCGTCTGCGCCATCAGGGTCGCGTTGGTCTCCATTCCGCCCTCTATCAGGATCGCCATCTCGGTCACGATCCGGTCACGGCCGTAGAGCGGGCGGCCGTCCTCACCGCGCACGGCGAGAAACTGTGAGATCAGGTCATCGCGCGGGGCGACGGCGCGCTCCTCGACGATCGCGCGCAGATAGTCGAACTCCTCGAGTAGCAGCGTCCAGCAGCGGTGCAGGTACTCCTCGGAGAAGGCGTGGCCGGGCTGGTGGTCGGCGTCGGTTTCGGCGTTCCACGGGCGATGCGCGAGCAGCGCGAACAGCGCCTCAGACCAGCGCATGTAGAGGTCGCTGTCCTCTTGAGGCAGTCCCACCAGGTTGACCATCACGGCGAGGCCCAGCGGCGAGGCGTATTGAGAGGTCAGATCGCAGGCCCCGTCGGCAATGAAGGCATCGATCAGCTCGTTGGCCGTCGACGCCGCGGCTTGTTCCTGGGCGCGAACGAGTGAGCGCGTGAACGCGCGCTGGAGGACCTTGCGCGAGACCGTGTGCTCGGGCGGATCGGTGTTGATCTCGAACCAGTCAGCGAGGTTGGGTGGGATCCGATCCGCGAACTGCGCCGGCGGCGGCAGGAGCTCGAAGGCATGATTGGAGAAGGTCTCGAACTCGGTGATGACCCGCTCGTTATCCGCGTGACCGGTGACGACCCAGAAAGGACCCTCCGGGTAGAAGAACACCGGCTGCTCGCGACGTGCACGCTCGAACAGCGGGTAGGGGTCCTGGAAGAAGGAGGCGGCGGTGGGGTCGAACCCCTCGAGAACCGGGCAACCACTCTGCGACGCGTTGCTCATCTGCGCTCCTCCCCGCGGCCACGGCGCCGCGCGTGACTGACCGGCTGGGCGCTAGAGTAGCCTGTCCGACGGTACGACGGCACGGCGGTATGTCGAGTCAGTCAGTCAGCCCGCCTGTCCCGGGGACGACTCAGCAGTCAGGGGAGGTCGCGTGCGCGTAGGAGTATCGGTTCCGTTCACCAGCCATGGCGACTGGGGGCGCTTCGTCGCCCGCGAGCGCGGCGAGCCGGCCGCGGCTCTGCCGGCAGAGCCCGACAGCGAGATCTGGTCAAGCAATCTGCACCTGATCGGGTTGATCGAGGAACTCGGCTACGACAGCTGCTGGCTGGTCGAACATCACCTGACGCCCTACAGCATGATGCCCAACCCGCTCACCGCGCTCAGCTATATGGCCGGCGCAACGAAACGGATCGCCTTCGGCACGATGGTCGTCGTGCTGCCGTGGCACGATCCGATCCGGGTTGCCGAGGAGATGACGATGCTGCAGTACTTCGCGGGTGAGCGCGACGTCACCATCGGCGTCGGGCGCGGGATCGCGCGCCGCGAGTTCACCGGCTTGCACGTACGGATGGAGGAGTCGCGAGGCCGTTTCAACGAAACGGTCGAGATCATCAAGCTCGCGCTCGCGCAGCCGTCGTTCAGCTTCCACGGTGAGCACTTCAACTACGACAACGTGGAGCTGCGCCCGCACCCCCGTGACCCGGCGGCGCTGCTCGAGAACCTCTACTGCGCGTGGGGCAGCCGCGCGACCGTCCCGATTGCCGCGGGCTACGGGCTCAAGCCGCTGATCATCGCCCAGAAGCCCTGGGCTGACTATCGCGAGGAACTCGATCAATTCGACACGATCGCTGCCGAGCACGGTCACGCTGCGGCGGCTCCGATTGCGGTCGTGGTCTGTTACTGCACCGACGGCGGTGAAGCCGATCGCCGCGAGGGCGCGCTCTGGATGCGCGAGTTCAGCGACGCGGCGGTACTGCACTACGAGTTGGACGGTGGGCACTTCGGCTCCGTCAAGGGCTATGAGCACTACGCCGACCCGTCGCAGAACCTCGCCGGCGCCGCCGACGACGCCTACGTCGACTACCACGTGCTCGGCAACCCGAGCGAATGCCTCGAGCAGATCGAGCAGATCGTCGCTGCGGTCGCCCCGAGCCAGCTCGTCTTCGTGATGCGCTTCGGGACGATGCCGGCGGCCGCCGCGGAGCGCAGCATGCGGGCGTTTGCGTCAGACGTTCTGCCCGCGCTTCACGCCCTGCCCGTAGCGCAGGCGCTGACCTAGCGTCCCGGGAAGAAATGCGCGTCAAGGTGCACCTGCCGACGTGCCTGGGCAACGCCCAGTGCGTGCGGGTTGCGCCCCAAGTCTTCGCGATCGGCCCGGAGGACGTCGTCGAGTTGCTCTTGCCCTCGCCGCCCGAGGCGCTCCGCGAGGAGCTCGAACGAGCCGTGCGTCTGTGCCCGACGCAGTCGATCTCGCTCGAGAGCTAGAGGGCGCCGGCGCCGGGCGAGCCCAGCCGGCGCCTAGTAGCGCCGCGTGGCGTCGAGGCGGACCGTCCATGGCTCGACAGCTTCGAGGCGCACCAGCGGTCCCTCCCAGGGATCGCGCGCGAAGGCGGCCCGGACCTCCTGCGCGCTCTCGGCGCTGACGACGTAGATCACGCGATCGTCCTCGAGGGGCCCACCGAGGACGATCAGGCCGCTCTCGAGCAGGTCGGTGAGGAAGGCGACGTGGTCGGCGAAGGCGTCCTGGCCCTCGATCGGACGCTGGTGATCCCACTGGGGGCCGTCGCGGCGGACGGTGACCAGGAACATCGCCACCGTCGTGCTCAGACGTCGCGACGCACGTGGCGCCTGGTGCCGTCGAGGCGGATGGTCCAGTCCTCGATCGTGTCGATGCGCAGGTGGCTGTAGCTCCAGGGGTCGCGCGCGAGCGTGGCGTGAACCTCGTCCTGGGAGGCCGCTTCGACGGCGTGGGCCACGCGGAGGTCGTCGATCGGGCCGCCGAGCACGATGAAGCCCGAGTCGACGAGGGCGTCCATAAAGGCGGCGTGGTCGGCCCAGCCCGTCTGCTCCTCGAGCGGCTTTGAGGCGTCCCATTCGGGGCCGTTGCGTCGGAGGGTGACGAGGAACATCGCCATCGCCCGACTGTAGCGGCTGCGCATGAGAGAACTCGCCGCGCGAACGCAGGCTTGCCCGTGCGCGGGTCTGCGCGTCGGGCCGGATCGCGGCCGAGCGGCGCGTGCGCGGGACGCCGAGTGGGCGTCGGCCGAGTTGCCGAGCGCCCGCTGAGCGAGCGAAATCCAGCCGGCGCAGGGGGCGGAGCCCCCCGGAGCCCATATTTGACCCTGCCCGCAAAATCTGCCACAATGCCACTTAGATTTATTGCGGAGCATAAAAGGAGCAGGCAAGTATGGGAAAGACGATCGGTATCGATCTGGGCACGACCAACTCGTGCATGGCGGTGCTCGAGGGCGGCGAGCCCACGGTCATCGAGAACGCCGAGGGCGGTAGGACGACTCCGTCCGTCGTCGCCTTCGCGGCCTCCGGCGAGCGTCTCGTCGGCACGATCGCGAAGCGCCAGGCGGTGACCAACCCGCAGAACACCGTGTTTTCGATCAAGCGCTTCATGGGGCGCAAGGAGAGCGAGGTCGGCGAGGAGGAGGCGATCGTCCCCTACAAGGTCGTCTCGGGCCCCAATGGCGACGCGCGCGTGGAGATCAACGGCACCGAGTACTCGCCGCCGGAGATCAGCGCGATGATCCTCCAGAAGCTGAAGTCAGACGCCGAGGCCTACCTCGGGGAGACCGTCGACGGCGCTGTCATCACCGTCCCGGCCTACTTCAACGACGACCAGCGCCAGGCGACCAAGGACGCCGGCCGCATCGCCGGACTCGACGTCAAGCGCATCATCAACGAGCCGACCGCCGCTTCGCTGGCCTACGGGCTCGACAAGGAGCATGACCAGACGATCCTCGTCTTCGACCTCGGCGGCGGCACCTTCGACGTGTCGGTGCTCGAGATCGGCGACGGCGTCTTCGAGGTCAAGTCGACCGCGGGTGACAACCACCTCGGCGGCGACAACTTCGACAAGGCGATCGTCGACTGGCTCGTGGCCGAGTTCAAGCGCGACCAGGGCATCGATCTGCAGAGCGACCCGATGGCGCTGCAGCGTCTCTACGAGGCGGCCGAGAAGGCGAAGATCGAGCTCTCCACCACTCAGGAGACGCAGATCAACCTGCCCTTCATCACCGCCGATCAGTCCGGCCCCAAGCACCTCGACACGCGCCTCACGCGCGCCAAGCTGGCGGAGCTGACGAGCGTCCTGCTCGACCGCGTCGTGGCCCCCGTGCGCCAGGCACTGGGTGACGCCAAGGACAAGGGCGCGGCCGACATCGACCATGTCGTGCTCGTCGGCGGCATGACCCGCATGCCGGCGGTGCAGGAGAAGGTCAAGGAGCTGACGGGCAAGGAGCCCCATCGCGGGGTCAACCCCGATGAGGTCGTGGCCGTCGGCGCGGCGATCCAGGCCGGCGTGCTCGCCGGTGACGTCAAGGACGTGCTGCTGCTGGACGTCACCCCGCTGACGCTCGGTATCGAGACCAAGGGCGGCGTGTTCACGAGGCTGATCGAGCGCAACACGACGATCCCGACCCGCAAGGCGGAGATCTTCTCGACCGCCGAGGACAATCAGCCCTCGGTCGAGATCCACGTGCTGCAGGGCGAGCGCGAGATGGCGACCTACAACAAGTCGCTCGGCAAGTTCCAGCTGACCGGCATCCCGCCGGCCCCGCGTGGGATCCCGCAGGTCGAGGTCGGTTTCGACATCGACGCCAACGGCATCCTCAGCGTGTCGGCCAAGGACCTCGGCACCGGCAAGGAGCAGAAGATCGAGATCCGCGCCGGCTCGGGCCTCTCAGACTCCGAGATCAAGAACATGGTCGCGGACGCCGAGACCCATGCCGAGGACGACCGCCGTGCGCGCGAGCTCGCGGAGGCGCGCAACAACGGCGAGAACGCGGCCTACCAGGCGGAGCGGCAGCTCAAGGAGCTCGGCGACAGCGTCGACGCCTCCTCGCGTGAGGACATCGAGGCCGCGATCGCAGCGGTTCGCGAGGTCCTCGAGAACGACGACCCGGCCCCGATCCGCGCCCGCACGGACGCGCTGAACGAGTCCTTCCACAAGGTCTCCGAGGCGATGTACGAGCGCGCGCAGCAGGCGGCGCAGGAGAACGGCGGCTCGAGCAACGGCGCCAGCACGGACGGCGACTCCTCGAGCGAGGAGGACGTCGTCGACGCCGAGGTCGTCGACGAGCCGAGCGCATAGGCCATGACCGATGAGCGCAAGTTCAGCGCGGGCGAGGAGGCGGATGGCGCCGCCTCGTCCGCGCCCGGTCACGACCGCGTCGATCTGGCCGAGGATCTCGCGACCGCCGTCAACGGCGGCGCGGGCGCCGCGGTGATCGAGGGCGAGGCCGTCGCCGAGGACGTCGACGAGCTGGCCACGGTGGCGGCGGCGCGCGATGAGTACCTCGCGCTCGCCCAGCGCACCCAGGCCGACTTCGAGAACTACCGCAAGCGCGTCGCGCGCGAGGCGGGCGTCGCCGAGAGCCGTGGTCTGACGCGGCTCGCGCGCGAGCTCCTGCCGGCGCTCGACAACCTCGACCGGGCGCTGGCGCACGCCGCCGACGCCGATGCCGATGCGGTGCTCATGGACGGGCTGCGGCTGGTCCAGCGCGAGCTGCTGGGCGCGCTCGAGCGGGCCGGTATCACTCCCTTCGGCTCACCCGGCGAGCAGTTCGACCCCGAGTTCCACGAGGCGGTCGCGCAGCAGCCGGTCGAGGGCTTCGCGCCCGGTCTGATCGTCGAGGTCTACCAGCCCGGCTATGGGCTCGCGGGCGGCGTGATCCGCCCGGCCCGCGTTCTCGTCGCCGGTTAGGAGGCCCCGGCATGGCTGCGCGCAGGGATCCATACACCGTCCTCGGTGTCGACAAGAAGGCGACCGCCGAGGACATCAAGAAGGCCTACCGCAAGCTCGCGCGTCAGTACCACCCCGACCGCAATCCCGATGACGAGAAGGCCGAGGAGCGCTTCAAGGAGATCAGCGAGGCCCACGACCTGCTCTCCGATCCCGACAAGCGCGCGGCCTTCGATCGCGGCGGCGACGGTGTCTTCGGCGGCCGCGGAGCCAACCCGTTCGCGGGCGGGTTCGACGGCGCCGGCTTCTCCGACATCCTCTCCAACCTCTTCGGCGGCGCCACCGGCGGCGCCGGCACGGGGCGCCGGCGCACCAGTGGACCCGAGCGCGGACGCGACCTCGAGGCCGAGATCCAGATCGGCTTCGACCAGGCCGTCCACGGCGCGCAGGTGCCGCTGACGATCCCGGTCTCCGAGCGCTGCGCGACCTGCACCGGTACCGGCGCGCAGCCCGGTACCTCGCCGAGCGTGTGCCCCCGCTGCGAAGGCCGCGGGATCGAGTCCCAGGGGCAGGGGATGTTCTCCATCTCCCAGCCGTGCTCGCGCTGCGGTGGCAGCGGCACCGTGATCGAGGCGCCGTGCACGACCTGCCACGGCAGCGGCGCCACGCGCGGCGTCAAGCGCCTGCGCGTCAACATCCCGGCCGGCGTCCACGACGGCAGTCGCATCCGCCTGGGCGGCAAGGGCGAGGTGGGCATGCGCGGAGGGCCGGCGGGCGACCTCTACGTGATCACCCACGTGACGCCCTCGCCGCTCTTCAAGCAGAAGGGCTCGCACCTCGAGGTCGAGGTGCCGCTCAGCATCGTCGAGGCCCTGCGCGGCGCCGAGATCGAGGTGCCGACGCTCGAGGGTCGCAAGAAGCTGCGGGTCGCTCCGGGGACCGGGCACGGTACGGTGCAGCGGCTGCGCGGGGAAGGCCCGCCGCGGCCGGGCGGCAAAGGCAACGCCGACCTCCACTACCGCTTCGTGATCGAGCTGCCCAAGGAACTTGACGACGCCCAGGCCAAGGCCGTCGATGCGCTCGCCAAGGCCTTCAATGGCGCCGACCCGCGCGGCAAGCTGTTCGAGGAGGCCTCCTCATGAGCCAGAGCGCGCGCGGCGGCGAGCCGCGCCAGACCCGAATCGAGGTGGCGATCGACCGTGGCGTGTTCATGATCTCGGTCGCCGCCGAGCTCGCCGAGATGCATCCGCAGACGCTGCGGATGTATGAGTCGCGCGGTCTGATCGAGCCGAGCCGCTCGCCCAAGGGGACGCGCCTGTACTCCCAGGCCGACGTCGAGCGCTTGCGGCGGATCCAGCAGATGACGGCCGAGCTCGGCCTGAACCTCGCGGGCGTCGAGCGCGTGCTCGCGCTCGAGGAGCAGATGGAGGAGCTCCAGGAGCAGATGCGCGCGACCAAGGTCGCGGCCGAGGCGGCGCGTGCCGAGCTCGAGGCCGAGCTCGAGCGGGTGCGACGCTCGATGAGCTCGGACATCGTGCGCTACCGGGGCGCCACGACGGCGATCGTGCTCGCCGCCGACGCGCGCTCACCGTTCAAGGGAGCGGGCGAGCGCTGAGCCTTGCGGGCGGCCCTTGGCGCCGGCGGCGGGGTGCGGCCGGGCGTCGGAAGCCGTTTTGGGAAAAATCTTGCAGCGCTAAAGTCCTCGCCAGGTTGTGCCGATAGGGGGACGCAGACGGTTGCGTGGTCCTGAGCCGCGATCAGCCGAGCGCGGTGTGAGCGCGCTTGATCAGCAGCAAGGCCAGCTTGGTCTCCAGCGTCGCCGAGGGGGGCGAAAGGGTGGAGATCACGTTCAGGGAGATCTCGGCCTGTCCGTAGGCGAAGCCGATGTCGTCGATGTAGGCGGGCACGGTCACCGTCTTCGATCCGTCCTTGATGTGGAAGGTCGCGGTGACGCGCACGGCGGCCACGCCGCTGGTCCCGGGCAGCGTCGCCGAGAGCCTGTCGATCGCGATGCTGTAGGTGCTGTTCTTGGGCGCGCTCGTGGCGAGCGCGCGCCCGAGGCTCGTGCGCAGGCAGGTCAGCGCCTTGGGGCGATGGATGGCGACCAGGTCGTTGTTCACCGCGGCGACCGAGGGTTGGATCTGCGTCTCTGAGCTGATCGTCAGCGTGTCGGGGTCGGGGCCGACGAAGTCCTGCGACTGCACGTCGGCGAGCGCCCTGCTGGGCGAGGTCTCGCCGATGCAGGCCGTGAGCGTCGTGTTCTCCTGGCGCTGCTGCGAGGTGATCGGATTGGCCTGCGTCTTCAGAGTCGGCAGGTCGCTGTGGCGCAGGTTGATCGCGGTGGCAGCCGCGGTCGCGGTGGCTCCGGAGACCTGTTTGGCGGCGGCCATAGCGGCGCCGGCGCCCACGGCGAGCAGGCAGGCGGCGCCAAGGGCGGCGACCGCGGCGGCGGGACGAGGGACCCTGGGCAGGCTGCGCACGGGCGGGGAGGGTAGCGCAGTGCGGCGGCTGGGCGTGGGCGCGAACCGGGCGTTCTCGTGTGCGGCGGACGTGTGGGCGGCGTGCGAGCGGGGTCCGCTCAGCGCGGTCTCGCCGACGCATCGATCTGGACCGGATAGCCGGCGGTGAGCACCGCCAGCATCGAGGGCGGGGTGATCACGCTCGCGGTGCCTCGCCGCGGACGCCGCCGGCGCTCGCCGTAGCCGCGTTCGTTCCACTCGATCAGCTCTCCGGCGATCACGAGCGCCGGCTGGGCGCCGTCGAGAAGCACGAAGGCGCCGTCGGGCAGCTCGCTCCAGCGCGCCTGATGGCGCCGGCGGCGGTGCGTGCCGCGCTCGATCCGCTCGCCGTGGAGGCGGCGGTTCATGTCCTTGGCGCTCGGCAGCTCGACGCCGAGTCCCGCCGCCCAGGCGGCGCGAAAGGCGACGTAATCGTGGTGGCGGCACTCGCCGCAGGGCCGGTGGCCGGCCGCCAGCGCCACCGCCTCGTCGTGGAAGTAGAGCCACGTGAAGTGGTGCGGCTGCCACTGCTCGTGCCAGCGGTCGTTGAAGCGCAGCGCGCAGGTGATCCACAGATCGCCCGCGTGGAAGCGCACGACCTCGCGTCCTTCGTGCAGGCGGCCGCGGTTGCCGGTCCAGGCTCCCCGCAGCGGGATCGCCACCACCTCGCCCAGCGGGGTCACGCGGTTACGAGCAGGCACAGGCCAAGGCATAGCAGCCCCGGGCGGCCGGCACGAGGGCCTGTGCGGGGCGGTCGTGATCGCGGGGCAACCCCGCGTGCCGGCCTAGGGGAAGTTCAGCTCGCTCGCCTCGACGAGGGCGTGACAGGGCCCGAGTGCGTCGCGCATCTCGGCCGCCAGCTGGTTGACGATGATGCTCGCGCCGACGTAGCGGGCGCCCGCCTGCTCAACGAGCTGGCGCGCGATCATGCCCTGGCTTCCGGTCTCGAACCAGTCGTCGACGAGTCCGATCCGCTCACCGGCGCCGATCGCAGCGCGCTGCAGGCGGAAGGTGTGCTGGCGGCCGCGGTAGTCCGAGGCGGTGAAGGCCGTGAAGATCTCGCCGGGATAGAGCCCATCGGCCTTGCGGATCGCGACGAAGCCGACGCGCAGGCGCGAGGCGACGGCGGCACCCAGGACGAACCCGCGCGACTCGATCCCCACGATCTTGTCCACCGCGCCTTCGAAGGGCGCCGCCATCTCGTCGATCACGCGCGCGAACAGCGCGCTGTCGTAGAAGACCGGCCACATGTTGCCGAGGCCCGCGGCGTCGATCGCGATCCGCTCGCGCAAGAGCGGGCCCAGCGGGGTGAGCGGCTCGGTCGCGGTCACGGCGTCATTGTGGCGACTGCCGAGCTCGAGCGCAGCGCCTCCCGAACGCGCGCCTCGAGCGCTCCGAAGGCCGGCGACTCGGCCAGCGCGAGCGTGCGCGGCCGCGGCAGGTCGATATCGATCACGCTCGCGATCGTGCCGGGGCGCGGCGTCATCACATAGACGCGGTCGGCGAGGAACACGGCTTCGGCGACGTCGTGGGTGATCAGCGCCACCGTCGAGCCGAACTCTCCCCAGACCTCGAGCAGCCACTGCTGGAGCTCCGAGCGCGTGATCCCGTCGAGGGCTCCGAAGGGCTCGTCGAGCAGCATCGCCGGCTTACCGAGCAGGACCGTGCGCAGGAACGCCGCGCGGCTTCGCATCCCGCCCGAGAGCTGCCACGGCCACGCGCTCTCGAAGCCCCCGAGGCCGAAGCGCTCGAGCAGCGGCGCGGCACGCGCGCGGGCCTGCGCGCGGCGGACGCCGGCGACCTCGAGGCCGATCGTGACGTTGTCGAGCGTGCGCCGCCACGGCAGCAGCGCGTCGCGCTGGGGCATGAACGCGAACGCTCCCAGGCGCTGGCGCAGCGGCGCTCCGTCGATCAGGATCTCGCCGGAGTCCGGTGTGTCGAGGCCGGTGAGGATGTGGAAGAGCGTGCTCTTGCCGCAGCCGCTCGGGCCGATCAGGGCCACGAACTCACCGGCGCGGGCGCTCAGATCCACCCGCTCGAGGGTCGGGAGCTCCTCGCCGTGCCAGCGGTAGGACTTCGACAGCCCACGCACCTCGAGCTCGGCGCCTCCCCCGGCTGCGCTCACCATGACGCGTCCAGCTGCGCCCGCGGTCGCCAGCGGATGACGACTCGCTCGAGTGCCGTGACGAGCGCGAAGAGGATCAGCGTGAGCACGGCCGTGAGGATCATCGCGCCGAACACGAGGTCGGTGTTGAAGGCGTGGGAGGCGACGCTCATGTAGTAGCCGAGGCCGCCGTAGGCGCCGACGTACTCGGCGAAGATCGCCGCGACGTAGGAGAAGGTGACGCCGATCTTCAGGCCGGTGAAGAACTGGGGCAGCGCGCTCGGCAGGCGCACGCGCCAGAGGATCTGCGCGCGGCTCGCGCCCATCGTGCGCAGCAGGTTCATCGTGTCCACGTCCGCGGAGTCGAGGCCCTGGATCATCCCGACCGAGATCGCGAAGAAGGTGAACAGGGCGACGAGGGCGACCTTGGGCGCCTGCCCGAATCCGAACCAGATCACCACCAGCGGCGCGAGGGCGATCAGCGGGATCGTCTGCGACAGGATCATCAGCGGGTAGAGGGTCCGCCGCGCCGTCCGCGACCAGTCGATCAGGATCGCGAGCGCGACGGCGCTGGCGATCGCCAGCGCGATCCCGAGCAGCGCCTCCTGCGTCGTCGTCCACATCGCCGAGGAGAGGTCGGCGCGGTCGGCCCAGCTGGCCCTGGCGACGAGCCACGGACCGGGCAGCGAGAGGCTGGCGTGGGCGGCGTTGGCGGCGAGGTCCCAGGCCGCCACGAGCACCACCAGCGCCAGCGCCGGCGGCCAGGCCTTACGCGCCAGTCCTCCCACGACGCTCAGCCCGGTGGCAGCAGCGCGTTGGTGTAGAGCGCGCCCGCTGAGGGCGAGCTCTTGATCAGATGACCCTTCGCGAGGATCCTCTCGAGGCCGACGTAGTCGGCGTCGGTCTCCGGTCCCCAGCTGCCTGCCTTGTCGAGGAAGTGCGGCGCCGTCGCGTTGCCCGTGGCGTAGGTGATCTGCTTGGCGGCGGCGAGCGCGGTCTGGTTGTCGTTGATGAGGATCCGCTCGGCGGCCGCGGGATGGTGGGCGGCGAACTCGTAGCCCTGCGCGAGCGCCTTCAGCGCTCGGGCGAGGACCGGACCGCGCGCGGCGATATCGGCGTCGCTGGCCACGAACACGGCGTTGGGATAGTTGCCGGCGGCGCCGAGGTAGCGGTTGTAGAGGAAGGTCCGCAGCTTGACGCCCTCGAGCGACGCGGTGACGTCGTCGATGCCGTCGAAGACCGCCGTGTACTCGACGCGGTGCGCCTTGAGCGCGGTGATCACATCGCTACCGAGCACGACCTGCTTGAAGACCGGGTCCTTGACCCCGTCGGCGTGCAGGATCGAGGTGACGAGCGGCTTGTCGGAGGCGATCCCGAAGCCCCCGTAGATCTTGCCGCTGAGCTGGGCGGGGCGCGTGTACTTCGAGGACGCGAGCACCGCCAGGGCCGTCGTGTTGTCGGTCACCAGCGCGGCCAGCGCCTTGTAGTGGAGGGTGCCGCTGGCGTTGTTGATGATCACATCGGGCGGATAGCTGATGCCGAGGTCGGTCTGGCCCGCCTGGATCAGCGGCTCGGCGGCGGTGTTGGCGTAGGGCAGAATCACCGCCTTGATGTGCTGCGCGGCGAAGTAGCCCTTGGCCAGGGCGGCGTAGATCCCGAGGTAGTTGACGTTCGCGGTCCAGTCGAGCGCGATCTTGACGGTGGCCGTCGCCGGCGCGGAGCCGGCGGCGGAGGAGGCTTCGGTGGCGGCGCCGTAGCCCGCCGCGGCGAGCGCGAGGGCGAGGACCCCGGCGGCCGCGCGACGGCGGACGCTGGAACGGAATGGCAAGGCGGGCATCGCTCTCCCTTCGCTGGTATGAACCAGATCAGGTTCGTCGGGTCGGCGCGAGTGCGCCCTCTCAGCCCCTAGGGGACTCCCCGGATTGCGGATATGGACCGCCAGCGACCTTACCCCGAATCCCAGGCACCGTCAACGCGGGCGCTGATGGCGGCGCTGCTGGCCGCCGCCCCGGCCGCCGGGCCGACGCGCGTGCTCGCGATCGATGGCCGCTCGGGCGCGGGCAAATCCACGCTCGCCGCCACGCTGGCCGCCGCCCTGGAGGCTCCGCTGGTCTCGTTCGAGGACCTCTACGGCGGCTGGGATGGACTCGAGCACGGCATCGAGCTCGCGCGCCGCGAGGTGCTCGAACCGCTCGCACGCGGCGAGAGCGCGGCCGTCCCCCGCTATGACTGGGAGGCCCGGGAGTGGACGCCGGCGTGGACGCTCACGGCGCCCGCGCTGCTGGTCATCGAGGGCGTCGGCGCCGGCGCACGCGCGCTGGCCCCGCACACCAGCGTGCTCGCCTGGCTGGAGTCCGGCGAGGACGCCCGGCGCGAGCGCGCGCTCGCGCGCGACGGCGACCTCTACGCCCCGCACTGGCATCGCTGGGCGATCCAGGAGGACGCCTACATCGAGCGCGAGGCGCCGCGCGAGCGCGCCGATCTGGTGATCGAGGTGTGAGGCCGCGTCCTTGCGGGGGCAGCGCGCGAGAGCTCGCGCTCTGCCGCCCGCGGGGCGCCGCGTGCATCAGGTGACGGTCAGCGTCCCCTGCATGCCGGCCTGCCGGTGACCGGGCACCGAGCAGTAATAGGTGTACTTGCCGGCTGTCAGCTTGACCGTGAAGGACTTCGTGCCGCCCTTGAATACGGGAGTCTTGCCGAGGACCTTCTTCTTGCTGTTGATCAGCGTGACGTCGTGCGGCACCGGCGACTTGTTCGTGAACTTGATCGTCACGGTGCCCGGGGCGACGCTGAGCTTGGTGGTGTTGTACTTGAGCAGCCCCGAGGTGTTGGCCGACAGCGTCAGCGTGTGCGACGCCGCGGCGGTGGCGCGAGCGGCGGTGGCGCCGCTCGTGCCGATCGCCAGGGGCACGGCCAGGGCCATCACCGCCAGTCCTGCCCCGAGCGCACGCGACGCCCGCGGCCGCTTGATCATTTCTCGCATCTATCTCACACCTTTCTTGACGCTTCTGGCGTTGACAACGCCCCCATAAATCTGCTACAGTCCGACTTAGATTTCATGCAGCCAGACAGGTTTACGATACGCGCCCAGGAGGCGCTCGCCGAGTCGGTACGACTCGCCCAGGCCGCTGGCAACCCCCAGGTTACGCCCGCACACGTCCTCGCTGCGCTGCTTGGCGACGACGACGGCATCGCGATTTCCCTGCTGCGCAAGCTCGGCGCCGACGCCGCCTCGATCCGCGGCGCTCTCGCCGCCACCCTCGACGGCCTGCCGAAGCTCACCGACGCCGCGGCCGAGGCGCCGCCGATCGCCTCCGAGCTCGCGGCCGTCCTCAACGCCGCCGACGGCGAGGCCCGGCGGCTCTCCGACGACTACGTCTCCACCGAGCATCTGCTGCTCGCGCTGGCTGCTCACCCCGGGCGCATCGGCGACGCGCTGCGCGCGGCCGGCGCGACCCACGAGCGCCTCGAGTCCGCGCTCAGCGAGGTCCGCGGTTCCCACCGCGTGACCGATCAGAATCCCGAGGGTCGCTACCAGGCCCTCGAGCGCTTCGGCCGCGACCTCACCACCGAGGCCCAGGACGGCAAGCTCGACCCGGTGATCGGCCGCGACGCCGAGGTCCGCCGCGTCGTCCAGATCCTCGCCCGGCGCACCAAGAACAACCCGGTGCTGATCGGCGAGCCGGGCGTCGGCAAGACCGCGATCGTCGAGGGCCTCGCCCAGCGGATCGTCTCCGGCGATGTGCCCGAGACGCTGCGCGACCGTCGCGTCGTCGCCCTCGACCTCGGAGCGCTGCTCGCCGGCTCCAAGTACCGCGGCGAGTTCGAGGATCGCCTCAAGGCCGTCCTCAATGAGATCGCCGAGGCCGCAGGCCTTGTCATCCTCTTCATCGACGAGCTCCACACGATCGTCGGCGCGGGCGCCGCCGAGGGCGCCGTCGACGCCGCCAACCTGCTCAAGCCGATGCTCGCGCGCGGCGAGCTGCGCGCCGTCGGCGCGACGACGCTCGACGAGTACCGCAAGCACATCGAGAAGGACGCGGCGCTCGAGCGTCGCTTCCAGCCCGTCTACGTCGGCGAGCCCTCGGTCGAGGACACGATCGCGATCCTGCGCGGTCTCAAGGAGCGCTACGAGAACCACCACGGCGTGCGGATCCAGGACTCCGCCCTGATCGCCGCGGCCGAGCTCTCCAACCGCTACATCGCCGACCGCTTCCTCCCCGACAAGGCGATCGACCTCGTCGATGAGGCCTCCTCGCGCCTGCGCATCGAGATCGACTCGCTGCCGACCGAGATCGACCAGGTGGACCGCCGCGTGATGCAGCTGGAGATCGAGCTGACCTCGCTCGCCAAGGAGACCGACGAGGCCTCCTCCCAGCGCCGCGAGGCGCTCGAGCGCGAGCTCGCCGAGCAGCGTGAGCGCTCAGCCGCGATGAAGGCCCAGTGGCAGTCGGAGAAGGACGCGATCACCGCGATCTCAGACACCAAGAAGCAGCTCGAGGCCGCCCGCGGCGAGGTCGAGCGCGCCGAGCGCGCCGCCGATCTCCAGCGCGCCGCCGAGCTGCGCTACGGGATCATCCCCGACCTCGAGAAGGAGCTCGGCGAGCTCGAGCAGGCGGTCGAGGCCAACGGCGAGGCCGTCTTCCTCAAGGAGGAGGTCGACGCCGACGACGTCGCCGAGGTCGTGGCGACCTGGACCGGGATCCCCGTCACGCGGCTGCTCGAGGGCGAGGTGCACAAGCTCGTCCACATGGAGGCGCGCCTGCACGAGCGCGTGGTCGGCCAGGACGAAGCCGTCGCCGCCGTCGCCACCGCGATCCGCCGCTCCCGCGCCGGACTCTCCGATCCCGATCGCCCGATCGGCTCCTTCCTCTTCCTGGGCCCGACCGGCGTCGGCAAGACCGAGTTGGCCCGCGCCCTCGCGGAGTTCATGTTCGACACCCAGGACGCGATCGTGCGGATCGACATGTCCGAGTACATGGAGCGCCACAGCGTCTCGCGCCTGGTCGGCGCGCCGCCCGGCTACGTCGGCTACGACGAGGGCGGGCAGCTGACCGAGGCCGTGCGCCGTCGTCCCTACTGCGTCGTCCTCCTCGACGAGATCGAGAAGGCTCACACCGATGTCTTCAACACGCTCCTCCAGGTCCTCGACGACGGTCGCCTGACCGACGGCCAGGGCCGCACCGTGGACTTCAAGAACACGGTTCTGATCATGACGTCGAACATCCGCCCCGCCGAGGGCGAGTTGCGCAGCGCGCTGCTCGAGTACTTCAAGCCCGAGTTCATCAACCGTCTCGACGACATCGTCGAGTTCGCGCCGCTCAGTCGTGAAGAGCTCGGCGAGATCGTGACGCTGCAGCTGCAGCGGGTCACCGAGCGCCTCGCCGCCCGCGGCGTCGAGCTCCAGATCAGCGAGGCGGCGGCCGAGCTCCTGGGCGACCTGGGCTATGACCCGGTCTACGGGGCCCGCCCGCTCAAGCGCGTGGTCCAGAAGCAGCTCGTCGATCGCCTCGCGATCGGTCTCCTCGACGGGACGATCCGCGAGGGCGAGACGGTCACGATCGACGCCCACGAGGGCGAGCTCGTGATGCACGGCGCGCAGGCGCCGGCGGCCGCAGCGGCTGCCTGACCCCGCGGGGCGCTCGCGCCACCGCCGCTCTCCGCGTAAGTAGTTCCGAAGCATCCTTCAAGGGACGGCGGCTCGGCGCCGATCCACGAGATGTCTGGCGTGCGTCTGGGGGGCGCTCGTGGTTACCCCGCGCTCCCATGGCCTCCCTGCTCGCACGCACACGCAGCCTGCCCGTCGCCGCCTTCGTGGTGGGCCTGGCGCTACTGGCGGTTCCCGCCGCGGCCAGCGCGAGCAGCAGCGACCAGGCCGTCGCCTACCAGCTCGACCCCACTCACGACGGCTTCCAGACCGCGGACCCGATCACGGCGCCGCTCTCGCAGGCGTGGTCGATCGACCTCTTCAGTCCGGTGTCCTATCCGCTGATCGTCAACGGGACGGTGTACGTGACGGCAGGAGGCGTGATCTACGCCCTCTCACAGGCCACCGGATCGACGTTGTGGACCTATACCCCGTCCCCGACCCACAACCCGCAGGGGCTCACCTACGACGCGGGTCAGATCCTCACGGTGACGCAGGCCGGGACGATGCTGGCCCTGGACGCCACGACCGGCGCGCTCGACTGGAGCGTGGTGCTGCCGTCGCAGTCCAGCTTCAGCAGCCCCGTATCAACCGGCAACGGGCTTGCCTACACCGTGGGCGCGGGCAGCGGCGGGACCATGTACGCGGTCTCGGAGGCCACGGGCGCGCTCGCCTGGGAGTCGACCAACATCCAAAATGGTGACGACAGTACGCCGGCCGTCAGCCCCAGCGGCGTCTATGTGACTTTTTCCTGCGACCAGGACTACGACCTCAACCCGTGGACCGGCCTGCAGATCTGGCACAACAACACCGACTGCGACGGCGGCGGCGGCGAAGCGCCGGTACTCGCCAACGGCGACCTCTACGGACTGGACAGCCTGAACGGCAACGTGGCCCTCGCGGCGTCGACGGGCACGAGCGCCGGAAGCTTCTCCGCGACGGAGCCGCCGGCGGTCGGAGGCGGGGTCGGCTACCTCGTCGATGACGGGCAACTCTCCGCCGCCGGCTCCTCAGGGCTCGGCACGAGCAACTGGACCTTCTCCGGGGCGTCGAACATCACCACCCCGCCGCTCGTGGTGGGCAACCTCGTGTTCGTGGCCTCGGCGACCGGAGAGGTTTATGCGGTAAACACCGCGGACGGCTCGAGCGCGTGGTCGGCGAGCGCCGGGAGCAGCGGGCCTGACGCCGGCGCCAACGTGGACGGCCTCGCAGCCGGCGAGAACACGGTGATCGTCCCGAGCGGGGACAACCTCGTTGCCTACGCGGGCGCCAACGTCGGCACGGGAACGCCGGCGAACGCTGTCGCGCCCGCAGTCGCCGGCACCCCCGTCGCGGGCGAGCCGCTCGGCGCCGATGTCGGAGTCTGGAACGCCCTGCCCACCGGCTACACCTACCAATGGTCGCTCTGTGACTCCGCCGGATCGGGCTGCAATCCGATCTCCAGCGGCGGCACGGGGGAGTCCTATACGCCGCCGTCCTCCGACATCGGAGACACGCTCGAGGTCGCGGTCGCCGCCACCAACGGCACCGGGACCTCCACCGCGGTGACCTCGGCGCTCTCGAGCCCGATCGTCGAGGCGCAGCCGGTGAACACCTCCGCTCCCTCGATCAGCGGCAGCGCGATCGCCGGCCAGCAGCTGAGTGCCTCGACCGGCACCTGGTCCAACAGCCCGACGATCTACTCCTACCAGTGGCTGCGCTGCCAGACCACCTGCAGTGACATAGCCGGCGCGACCTCGAGCACCTACACGGTGAACGCAAGCGACGGCGGCACCGACCTCGAGGTCCAGATCTCCGCCAGCAACGCCACGGGCACGAGCACACTCGTGGACTCTGCCGCCACGGCCAAGATCCCGATTCAGACGACGGTGACACTCACCGCCTCGCCGAATCCGGCGAGCACGGGCTCCATCGTGACCCTGACGGCGAGCGTCTCCCCGACGGTCACCGCCGGCACCCTCACCTTCACGCAGAACGGGCAGAGCATCCCCGGCTGCCCGCCCTTCACGATGACGGCGCAACTGATCGACGTCTCGTGTGTCGGTCCCTTCGAGCAGGCCGGTACCTACATCATCACGGCGACCTTCTCGGGCTACACCGGCTATACGGCGTCCTCAGCCTCGCTGACGCAGACCATCACCGGCGCCTCGACCCCGACCTCGACCACGCCGGTCGGCGTCGTGATCAAGGGCTTCCCGTCGTCGCTCGTCAACAGTCCCGTCATCAACTACAGCGAGAGCGGACCGGTGACATCGACGACCTGCACGCTCGACGGTGGCCCCACGTCCTGCAGCTCCACCCAGGCGTCGTTCACCGACCTCGCTCCGGGCCAGCACACGTTCGCGGTGACCGTCAGTGGGGGCGATAGCAGCGCCGTCTCGCAGATCTCGTGGGAGATAACGACCTCGACGCAGGTCGCCAAGGTCACCGGCAAGAAGTCGAAGTCCGCCAAGAAGCCAAAGAAGAAAAAGAAGAAGAAGAAGCCGGGCAGTCACAAGTCCAAGAAGCACCGCAAGAAGAAGACCAAGAAGCACACCAGCTGAGACTCGAAGTCCGAGCGCCGCACCAGCGCAGGGGCGCCTCGATCGAGAAGGACGATCTGATCTCGGGCTTGGTGGAGGCCGATGGCGGCACTCCGCCCGTCTCCTGGGCGCCCGGGCGCGAGCGGGCCGCAGCGAGCGAGACGCCGCCACTCTGGAGCCCGTCGGGGCCGGGCCAAGGACGCGCGCGCCGGTGGATCGGTAGCGGCTCGTGGCCGGCTGAGAACAAGGACAGAGGAGAGCCGGCTTGCGTTAGCCGATTGTCGACAGTAGTCTGTGCGACATATGGATGAGAACAGACTGATTTCCACGGGGTTGAACAGCGGTCGCGGTGCCTACGGGACGATTGTCGCGGGCGAAGGAGTGCATTTCGTCCTCGACGATGGCCGGCGGATCGTCGACGCAAGCAACACGGGCGGCCCGCTCGGCCACGGTCACCCGGAGGTCGTGGCCGCGGTTCGCGAGGCAGCCGTCGCACCGGTCATCAGTGAAGGGTGGCTTTGGCCGGAGCGCGAGCACGCCGCTCGAGAGTTGATCGAGACCGCCTTCGCCGATGAGCTCGGTTGGATCGGTGGAGTCCGCTTCGTCCTCAGCGGCAGTGAGGCGAACGACCTCGCCCTCTCGCTGGCACAGGTCCTGACCGGGCGCTCGACGGTGGCGACCCGTGAGCGCGCCTACCACGGAATGAACGGGCTGGCACGTGCCGTGACCGTGCAGCCGCACTGGCACGGCGGCCTATCATCGGAGGTCGGTGAGGTCCGTCCGGCGCCGCCGGCAACGAAGGTCGTGCGCATTCCGGCTCCGGACGGCGCACGGATCCGCGGCAACCGGCAACCGCAGAGCGCCACCGACCTGCTCGCCAACGCCTCTGAGCTTCTCGCCGACAGTGCGGCCGTGGTCGTCGACTACAGCCAGGGAGGCGTCTACCACACCGTGGAGTACCAAGATGCGGTCGCTGAGGCGGCCCGCAGTGTCGGAGCGCTGTGGATCGCTGACGAGGTCGTAACCGGGTTTGGACGGCAGTTCGGCTGGTTCGCGTTCCAGGAGGGGTCGTCGCGGCCGGACATCGTGACCTTGGGCAAGCCCTTGGCCGGGGGCGCCTCTCCAGCCGGTGCGGTGGTCGTGTCGCAGGCGATAATGGACGAGTTGAAGAGCCAGAGTTGGCAGACCTATAGCACCTTCAGAGGCCATCCTCTGACGATGGCGGCGGTACGAGCGCATTTGCGAGTGCTGGTGCGGGAGGGGCTTGTCGGCCGCGCTCGTGAGCTCGATGGCGTCATGCGCGACAACCTCGCTCGCGTGGTCGCCGAGCACCCGAGCGTGTGCCGTGTCGACGGTCGCGGATTGCACTGGACCGTGGAGCTGAATGGAGTCGACTGGCGCACGTGGTCCGGAAACGCGGCGAGCGACCCGCTTGCGACACGGGTGGCCGCGCGCGCGGCGCAGGCCGGTGCGCTCATCGGCACGAGTGGAGAACCATCCTCGCTGTTCTTGGCTCCGCCACTGATCATCAGCGACGAGGAGTTGCAGACGGTCTTCAGCGCCCTCGATGAGGGACTGTCAGTCGCAGATGAGGCCCTCGCATGAGCGCCCTCGTCGCTTCAGCCGGAGCGTCTGTGTGCCGGATCTGAACGCTCGCCGCATCAACCCGCCCGAGAACGGGCCGGCCAACGGCTACAGCCATGTGCTGGTGGTCGACCCCGGTGTGAGCACGGTGTACATCAGCGGCCAGGTACCCGTCGATGAACAAGGCGCGGTGCTCGCCGTGGGAGACCTCGCGGGGCAGACCGAGGTCGTATTCGAGCATCTGGGGCGAGCACTGGCCGCCGCCGGCGCGAGTTGGAAGGATCTTGTTCGGATGACGACCTATCTCACCGACATGCGCGACCTCGCTGCCGTTCGTACCGTTCGCGGCCGGTTCCTGGATCCAACTGCGCTGCCAACAAGCACGCTCGTCGAGGTGTCGTGTCTTTTCCATCCCGACTTCCTGATTGAAGTTGACGCAATTGCCGCCGTACGGCGGTGACGCGAGCCTTCGATACCATGGCGCAGGCCAGCGTGTCAAATATTGCTGCCGCACCGAGGCGTCCACTCGCCTCTGGGCGCGGCAGTGAGGTGCTTCTCTTCGGTGAGGGCCACGATCCGCAGCACGCCGACATGCACGTCAATATCCTCAACCGTGACTCCGGCCCGGGGCAGTATCACTACCACAGTACGTCGGAGAACATGTACCTGGTGTTGGAGGGCATTCTCGAGATATGCGTTGAGGGTGACCGCTACTACCTCGGCCGCGATGATGTCGCGTTCGTGCCGCCGAGAGTGCGCCATCGCGCTGGCACACATCCCGACAGTCCCGTTCCTGCTCGAGTGCTCGAGGTATATGCGCCCCCTCACCCCGACTTCAATGTCGTCGAGGATCCCACCGAAGTGCACGACCGCAACAGCCTCGAGGAAGTGAAGGCGCGCTGATGGCCGACCACCACCTGCTCGGCCCGGACTTCCCCAAATCCGAGATCGATCGGCGTGTGAAGCTGATCCAGGCGGGGCTGCAGGAGCGCGGCTTGACGGCAACGCTGATCGTCGACCACGTCAACATCACCTACGTCACCGGCTATCGCACCGAGTGGTGGAAGAACCCTTCGCGCCGGCGCGCCTGCTGGCTACCGGCCACCGGCGACCCGCTCATGATCACGGTGGGCGGTGAAGCGCGTGCCGTGGCGGCGTTGGCCTACTGCGACGTGATCGATGCGGGCGGTCCGTCGGCCACGGCGACGATCGTCAACGGTCAAGGCGTGATCAACTTCGAGACCGAGCTCGCCGCGGCAGTGGTGGCTGCCGGACACGATCTCGGGGTCCATGGCGCCGAGCGGATCGGTCTACCAATGGGATCGTGCTCGCGCATGGAGGTGCCGCTCAGTGTGCTGAATACCGTGCAGGCGTCCCTGGCCAGCAAGCAATGGGAGGACGTCTGGGCCGTCTTCAGCGAGGCGAGGGCGGTCAAGTCGGACTTCGAGCTCGCCTATCTTCGCCAGGCCGTCCACACCCTCGATGACGCGTTTGCCGAGATATATCGCGAACTCGAACCAGGGATGAATCATCTCGATTTGGCGCGCGTTCTCCGCGCGAAGATTCTGCTCGCAGGTGCCGAGAATCCGGGCTTCACGGAGGCGGCCACCGACATCCGCGACCTCTACGAGGACTCCCCCGACCATGACCGCGTCAGCCGCGGCCTGGCCGAGGGCTCGATCGCATTCCTGGACGGCGGCGGGATCGTCCGCGGGTACTGGTCGGACTACGACCGCCTGTTCGTTCTCGGTAAACCGACTGATGATCAGCGGCGTGCATACGAGGCGGTCGCGCGCGCCCACTTCGCCGCTCTCGACGCGATCCGCCCCGGCGTCACCGCTTCCGAGGTCACGCGCGTGATTCTCGACGAGCTCGCGTCGGAGGGCTACAGCACGGCTCCTGTTGGACGCATGGGACACGGGAACGGGCTGGAGATGCCCGAACCGCCATTCCTGCACGTCGACGACCAGACGGTCCTTCGCGAGGGCATGGTCATCTGCGTCGAGCCCAACACCTTCGTGCCGGGGATAGGGTCGCTGGTCCTCGAGGACCAGATCGTGGTGAGCGCCACCGGGGCCGAGCACCTCTCGCGCGCTCCGACGACTCCGGAGCTGATGACGCTTTGAGCGAGCTGGCGGCGAGCGGCGGCGACGAGGTGCCCGCGGGCGTGATGACCGTCGCGCTCGTGCAGATGAACAGCGGCGCAGACCGCGACGCCAACGTGGCGAAGGCCGTGGGCATGATCGACGAAGCCGTGCGCGACCACGGTGCCGACGTCGTCGTGCTGCCGGAGTTCTTCAACGTCGAGTACGTGTTCATGCAGTACGACCGGACGCTGGTGCGGCTCGCCGAGCGTGACAACGGTCCGTCGATGGCGGCTGTCCGGACCGCAGCGATCGAGCACCGCGTGCACATCATCGCCACGATTCTCGAAGAGCACAGTCCCGGTCACATCTTCGACACCGCGATCGTCTTGGGCCCCGACGGGGAGATCAAGGGGAAGTACCGCAAGACACATCCGGCGGCGACGGAGAGCCTGGAGAAGCTCTTTTTCCGCTACGGCGCACACTTCGACGCGATTCCGCTCGGCAGCTGGAACGTCGGCATCAACATCTGTTACGACAACGAGCTGCCCGAAAGCGCGCGCTGCTCGGCACTCGCCGGCGCGGATCTGATTGTGGCGCCGTTCGCCACACCCCTCCAGATGCCACTGCGTGAGATGCTGATCGCTCGTGCCAGCGATAATCAGCTCTTCCTCGCCGCGTGCAACAAGGTCGGGAGTGAAGGCGGACTGCAGTTCTGCGGTATGAGCATGATCATCGACCCGCTCGGTGAGGTCCTGGCGATCGCCTCGGACTCCGAGGAGCAGGTGCTGAGCGCCGAGGTCGATCGTCGTGTCATGTTGCGTGCACGCCAGGAGCGCCCGCTCTACCGCGACCGTAGGCCTGACCTTTATGCGGCGATTGTGATGGCGGCAGAAGACCTGCCCGCCCGCGCGTCCTAGCCGGCGGCTCGGCTGCTCGCGACGGTCACCAGCTCGTTCCCGCGCTCAAGGGCGCGATGAACTGCCCGCAGCCCGGCGTGTCGACGACCTCGCCGTGTTTCATGACGACCTGCCCGCGAACGATCGTCACCACCGGTGCGCCGATCACCTTGCGCCCTTCATACGGTGTGTAGGCACATTTGGTGTAGAGCCGCTCGGCGCTGATCGTACGCTCGGCCTTGAGGTCGATGAGGGTCAGGTCAGCGTCTGAGCCGGGCAGGATCGTCCCTTTGCGGGGATAGACGCCGATGGCCTTGGCCGCATTTGTGGAGAGAAGCTCGATCAGACGGTGCAGATGGAGCGGTCCGTGCCCGGAGATCTCCGTGAGGTAGAGCGACAGCATGTACTCGAGAATGGCCATGCCTTCGCCCACGGAGTCGAAAGCATTCTCATCGCCGCGAGCGACTTCGGCGGGCAGGTGGGGAGCGTGATCGCTGCCGATCACGTCGATGGTTCCGTCGATGAGCGCCTCGATCACGCGCGGATCGGTGGAGGGTCCCGACCAGCGCCCGTAGCCGAACACCGCCGAGGGGTTCTGCTCGTACGTGGCGATGTAGCCGGCGCCTTTCATGGCGCGGACGAACTCGATGATCGCCGGCGAATTGATGTGCAGCACCTGCAGCCTGCAGCCCGTTGCCTTGGCGAGCACGAGCAGTAGGGCGATCGAGGAGATCTGGTTGGCACTGCCCGCGAAGGCCTGCGCCTGCGCCCAGTCGGCGGGTGTCGTGTGCCGCTCCTCGAGATAAGGGCCACGAACCGCGTGCCATAGCGCGTCGTTATGGGGATGTACGAGACACAGGCGACCGGTGTCGGCGACTGCGGTCATGACCTTGTGAATGCGGCCGGGGTCGGACATCGGGATGACGACGTCGGGATCGTCGTAGGGATAGGCCCCGCCGATCATGAAGAACTTGAAGCCGGCGGCCCCGGCCGCAGCGATTGTCTGCACCTCGTCGGGCCGCGTGGGGCTCGCCCAGTGGTTGAAGTCGACCACGGCCTTCGCCGCCGCGTTCTCGCGATGGGCGAGGAAGGCCTCGAGCGTGTTCGGCACCGGGATGGTGTTGGGCATGTCGAGCACCATCGTCACGCCGCCGGCAGCCGCCGCGCGGGTGCCGGTGAAAAAGTCCTCCTTATCGGTCAGGCCCGGGTCACGCAGGTGGACGTGGGGATCGATCAGTCCGGGGACCACGTGCAGGCCGCTCGCGTCGATCCGACGGGCTTTCCCTGCCGAGGCCTCCCCCGGTCTCACCACCGCTGCGATCTTCTCGCCCTGCACGACCACGTCAGAGCGCGTGAAACCACGACTCTCCTGCCAGACCAACCCGCCCTCGATCAGCATGTCCGCGCCCATGCTCTAGGGCGCGATCGCGGGAGCCGTACCGGCCGCGGCGACGAGCGATGCGATTGCGCCCTCGAGCTCGCTGCGGGCGCCGGCGACGAGCGCGGTCTTCGTCTCCAGCCAGGCCCGGTGGCGCGACTGGAGCTCCCGCCCCGTCGCGACCATCGCGCGTCCCTGGTCGGGGTGCGCGCTGCCGCGCGTGATCAGGCCCTTGACGGCCACCTCGACCTGCAAGCTCTTCGTGACGAATTCGTCACCCAGCGAAAGTGGGCTGCCCGTTATCTCGGTGGCGGCCTGGTCGAGCAGAGTGCTCGATGCCTGCTCCATGCCAAGCCCCTTCTCGTTCATGACACGGACAAAGCGTCCGACGATCTGGTGTGCGACGCGGAAAGGGAGGTCCTGAGTACGGGCGATCTCGTCGGTGAGGTAGGTGGCGGTGCTCCAGTCGATTCCCGCGCGCTCACGCATCAGGTCAGTTCGAAAGCGGCTCTTCGCCAGGCCCTCATCGAGCAGACGCAGGGCGAAGTGGGTGTCGAGCGCCGCGCTCGGCATCAGATCGCCGCCCCAATAGAGATCGAGGTCCGAGGAGGACGCCGCGCGCGTCATGCCCATCGTGGCTGGGACCCATCCGATCGCGCGGCCGCTGAGCCCCCGGATGCGCTCGAAGACGTGCGGGTTCTTCTTCTGGGGCATGATGCTGCTCGTCCCGGCGAGCTCGTCCGCCACCTCGACGAACCCGAACTCCCAGGTCGACCACAGGTACATATCGCTCGCGAGGTTCCCAGCATTCGTCATCGCGAGCGCGAGGACACCGATGTTTTCGACGGGGTAGTCGCGCGTGAAGACACCCGTGTCGATTGCGTTCTCGACAAGCCCCTCGTGACCGAGCAGGTCGGCAACACGGTTGCGATCAAGCGGCCACGACGTGCCGGCCAGTGCGGCGCCGCCGAGCGCACTGAGATTGGTCCGCGCGAAGGCGCCCTCGAGACGCTGAAGATCTCGCTCGAACACGAAGTGGTGGCGAAGGAGGTAGTGGGCGAGCGTGATCGGCTGGGCATGCTGAAGGTGCGTGTAGCCCGGCATGTAGGTCTCGACGTGTTCCGCGGCCAGCGCGATCAGCGTGTCCTGGACGGCGCACAGGTCGGCTACGGTCGTGAGCAGCCGATTGCGCGCGAAGAGTCGGCTGATCGCACCGCTCCAGTCGTTGCGGCTGCGGCCGGTGTGAACGCGGCCTGCCGCATCGGCACCCACGCGGCGAGCCAACTCATGCTCAATCTGCAGAAGATAGGAGCCGCGAGCCGGCTCAACGGGAAGCGCGTCGCGGCCGTCCTTCTCGATATCGAGTAGAGCCTGGAGCAGGGTCGCCCCTGTCTGCGACGTCAGAATCCCCTTTTCGCTCAGCATCGTGACGTGCGCGAGATCCACCGCCAGCGTCTCGGGGAACGCAAGCGCCTCGTCGACGAGTTCCGGTTTGGTGATGTATTCCAGGTTCGCGAAGCCCGGCGGCGAGGCCAGACGCGCCTCCACCATTGATCTTTGATTTTGGGCTACCGGCTTTCCTGCCATCGGACCTCCCTCGGTCGGGCGCCATGTGTCACCGAAAATTGCACTGCCGCTGCGGCTGACGACCTACGTCGTCATGAGAACTTCGCGCGACGGTAGCCAGGTGACCACACGCCGTTCGATGATGTCGACTGCGTAGTAGAGAACAATCGCGAGCACCGATAGCACCACGATTCCCGCAAAGGCTCCCGCGGTCTGCACCTCTCCGGTCTCGAGCTCGATCAGGTAGCCCAGCCCGGAGGACCCGGCGACGAACTCACCCACGACGGTCCCGATGACGGAGAACACGATCGCGAGCTTGATCGCCACGAAAATGCTCGGCAGCGCGGCGGGGAGCTGCACCTTGCGGAACAGAAGCAGAGGCGTCCCACCCATCGACCGGCCGAGGCGCATCAACTCGCGATCGACACCCTTCAAGCCCAAAGCGATGTTTACGACCACGGGGAACAACGCGATCGAAGCGCCCACGGCGACCGTCGAATCCATGCCAAGGCCGAACCACACAGCGAGGATCGGCGCGATCGCCACCTTGGGGACGGCCTGGGAAAGCACGAGGATCGGCGAGAGGAATGCGTCGACGATCTCGGACTGGGCAATGGCCACGGCGATCGGAAAGCCGGCCCCGATGCTGATCGCAAACGCGATCATGACCGCCTCAAGGGTCGCCAGCCCATCCTTCCAGAGTAGGGTCCGGAGCCGGTATATCTGGGAGGCGACGTCATCCGGTCCGGGCAGGACGTATGCACGCTCGTGGAAGATGATGACGATGAGTTCCCAGATCGCGACGACGAAGATGAGCACGATGAGATTGGCGATCCATGTGGATCGCAGCAGGCGTCGCGTGCGTCGCAGTCTTCCCGCTCGGATCGGCTCGAGATCGTCCAGTGGTACTGCGCGCGTGATGTCTGCCGACGGTTCGGTGATCATCCCAATGTCTCCTCGCCGCCCAACAGGCCGCGTAACCGCTTTGCGTAGGCCGTGAACGCCGGTTCGTCGTAGACGGCCAGCGTTCGCGGACGGGGTAGCTCGATTGCCACGTCGGCGGCGATCCGGCCGGGCGAGGCTGAGAAGACGACGACTCGGTCTCCAAGGAAAACGGCTTCCGGGATGCTGTGGGTGACGAAGAGGATCGTCTTCCGTGATTGCGCGGCGAGCGACGCGACCTCGAGGTCGAGACGGTCCCGGGTAAGTGCGTCAAGGGCACCGAAGGGTTCGTCCATCAGCAGCAGGCCGGGATCGTGGATCAGCGCTCGGGCGATCCCGACGCGCTGTCGCATGCCACCGGAGAGGTGTCTCGGGTAGGCCTCCGCGAAGTTGTGCAGTCCCATTCGGTCGAGTAGTTCGAGCGCCTTGGCGCGATAGGTCGCCTTTGCTTCTCGCGTGCGCAGCAGGCCACGCATCTCCATCTGCAGCAGGACGTTGCTGACACAGGTACGCCACTCGAGCAGTAGGTCTTTCTGGAAGACGATCCCGAGATCAGTATGGGGCCCGACCACCGGCTGTGCGTTGACGGTGATGCTGCCTCGCGTGGGCCTGTCGAGGCCGGCGATCAGGGAAAGGAGCGTGGTCTTGCCGCAGCCACTCGGTCCGAGGAAGCACACGACCTCCTCCCGTTCGATGCGCAGAGACACGGTGTCGAGCGCCAAGACGTGGTCGTCATTCGGCAGCCGGTAGCGCTTGGATACCTCACGGACATCGATGGCGGGCGGCTGTGGTCCGGGCAACCCGTCTGCGTGCTCTGGCTCCGTCACTGCCTCATCGATTCCGGTCTGGGAGGGGGATGGACGATTCACGTCTGGTTGTCCTATCGCTCGGCCAGGATTGGCGGACAACTCTATCGTCGCCGAGCGCGACGTCGTGGCTGTCGTGACGCTCGACCCACGGCCACCTCGAATCAGATCAGGTCGAGGTGGCCGCGGTCGAGCCGGTGTCGGTGTTAGCTGTGTACGGCTACGGGCACTTCACTGTCGAGATTGCCGGGGAGTTGTATTTGGTGAAGAAATTGTCGGTTTCGAAGGTCGAGGCGGCCGTCGATCCGGTCAGTGCGTTACTCGTCGACAGAACCGAAGCGGCTTTGGACCAGTCGCTCCCGATGGGGTAGCCCACGGGCTTGCTGTGATGAGTCGGTGGGCAGAGATCCGGAATCCAGTTCTTCCAGCCGGCCTCGTAGACGGGGATGTTGATGTCGTCGTCTGGATTGAGCGTCGCAACCGCCTGCGCAGCCTGCAGTGGGTATGCCTTGGCTCCCTGGATCGCTTTATAGGTCGCGCGCAGGAAGGCGGCGATCAGCTTTGGGTGCTGGGTCATCAGGGATCCGGTCTTGTTGACCAGCAGCACGTAACCGGGGGCCACGATGCCGGCGTTCGAGAACGGCAGCGCTGTGGAAGGCCGTGTCGGCTCGATCTGCGGGGTGGCGGACGGGATCGTCGTGGCAATCGCGTCTCCCTGTCCGGCCACGTACGTCGAGATCAGGGCGGCCGAGGAGACGTTGATGATGTTGACGTTGCCAGGCTTCACGTGGGCGGCCGCCAGGGCTGCGGGAAGCAGGAGCGCGCCGGCGCTTCCAGCGCTCACGAGAACGCTGTGACCGGCGAGTTGGGTCAGCTTCGTGATGCCGAGCTTCTTGTCGGCGAACACGCCGAAACCGCCGCTTCCATAAACCGTGCCAACGGTGACCACGGGCGCTCCCTGGCCGATTGCGAGCATCGTGGTTGTCGCGTCTGCCATCCCGATGTCAGCCGTGCCGGCACCGACGTTGTCAACGGCAAAGAGCGATCCCTTGGTGGGAATGATGTTCAGTTGCAGGCCCTGAGCCTTGTACAGGCCCTTCTCGATGCCGTAGAAGATCGGTGTGTCTTCCGCCCCCGGCGGATCGAAGTTCAGAGAGACATTGATCGTCGTCAGCTTGGCGGCATGCTGGGGCGCGCTCCCTGATGCCCCGGTCGCCGCTGCCAGGGCGACCACGCCAGCCACTCCTGCAATGACGACGCCCAAGAGGCGTCGAGAGAGTCGTTTCATGGGCCGGCGACGCCGGTTGCTGTTCGGTCCCATCCAGGTCTCCTTCGGTTGGCTACTTGCTCGGATGTGGTTCGAAGCCCTTCCGTGGTGGGCCGGTGTTCTGAATTGCGAAGTGGCTCGCCGCCCGACCACTCCATCCCGGTCGTCCTTGTCTGCATGGCGTTTCCCGGGTTATTTCCGTCATCGCGTTGTGCGGTGGTCCCCTGGCTGGCTGACGTCGCCGCAGAGCCTCTTCGTCGCGATCGCGGGGGCGCTCAGGCGGAGACCAACCCGCTGCACAATCGCCGACTGTCGACACAATACCAAAGCTATTGTGACGTAGTCAAGTCGTCCCGCTCCGGGCATATTCCCCGTCACGGATGGGTGGTCGGCACGGTCCCCGGGTCGGCGCCGCATCCGCTGATACCGTCGGCAGCGAATTTGTGTTGGCGTCGCTCGTCGTCACTGAGCGCCGAACATGTCAACTATCATCAGCGCGACCTCAACGCGTCGACATTCGGCCATTCTTAGAGCGCGCATTCCAAACGGCTGCCAGCTATGACGGACAACTCTCGCCCTAGGACACTCAAACCTGTCGAGCATCACAGGCTGGCCGACCAGGCCCACGAAGCGATTCGCGGTTCCATCCTCGCCGGAGGTTTCGAGCCCGGTGAGCGTTTGGTCGAGACGCGGCTGGCGAGCGACCTTGGCATGAGCAGGGCTCCGATACGCGAGGCGCTGCAGCGCCTCTCCAAGGAGGGCCTGGTACTCGAACGGGCTCATCGCGGCACCTTCGTGCTCGAGCTCGGGGTGGTTGACATCATCGACATCTACAACCTGCGACTCGGCCTCGAGGCGACGGGGCTGCGGTTGTTCATGAAGCGCGGGGCGACGACGACCAAGCTGTGGACGCGGATTGAGCAGATGGAACGCGCCGCCGACCGGGACGACATAGCCGCCATAGTCCGCGCGGAGTTCGCCTTTCACCGCTATATCGCCGAGGAGGCCGGGAATCCCTTCCTGACGAAGGTGTTCTCCGAGCTCGAGGGGCGCCTGATGCTCGTGATCGCGATCGACGACGCTGCGTTCCTGCGGCTGCACGACGTGCCGGCGGAGCATGTCCCGGTCGTCGAGGCGATCGAGACTGGAGACGAGCTGCGCGCGGTCACCGTTTTCGAGGAGCACCTGCTCTCGACGGTGGGGGCGGCGATCGAGCGCCTCGGCGGGGACGTATCGTTGCTGCTGCGGCCTCTGCGCCGCGAGGGATCACGGGCCTCGAGCAAGAAGTAGGCGCCGACGCCTCGCCCGTTGGGGCGACCACAGCTGGAGCTGCACGCTTGACAGCCATCCGCCGGGCGCCTATTGTCGACAATAGGCACGAGGCGGGTTAAGCGTGCCTGAGCGCGACGGAGGAGGCGACGATGACGCAAAGATCGAGTTCGTGACCGCCAACGGCCCTGTGTCCGAGCCGCGCTTCGGTGTTCTGCTGCCGCACTTCGGAGCCAGCGCGACGCGCGAGCTAATCACAAGCTCGGCGCGGACACTCGAGGACCTTGGGTTCGACTCAGTCTGGGTTCGTGACCACGTCATCTACCGCCCGCACGAACATGAGGAGCAGAACCTCCGCTATCTCGACGGCATCTTGACGCTGGCGTTCGTGGCTGCGGAGACCTCGCGTATCGCACTCGGAACGGCGGTACTGATCCCGCATCGTCACCCTATCTATCTCGCACAGCTGATGGCGAACCTTGACTTCCTCGCCGGGCCCGGGCGTGTGATCCTCGGCATGGGGACCGGACGCTACGACGACGAGTTCGAAGCGATTGGTATGGGCGGGATCAAACGGGGAGCCCTGCTGGAGGAACAGGTGGAGATTCTGCGGAAGCTGTGGACCGGCGAAGCGGCGTCGCATGACGGGGCCCAGTACCACTTCGATTCGGTTACGGCAGACCCGCATCCGCTCAATGGGCACATACCTGTGTGGTGCGGGGGAAAGGTGACCGCCACGCTCCGCCGCGTCGCGCGCCAGTTCGACGGCTGGCTCGCGTCGCGTATCCCGCGAAGGGATTTTGCGCCCCGGGTGCGGCAACTCGAAGAGCTCGCTCACGAGGCAGGACGGCAGCGCCCCACGGTGGCGGTCGTGGTCCAGGTCAGCCCGGCGGCTACTGTGGAGGAAGGTGCCGCCGCCATGAATCTCGCTCAGCTTGGCGCCGAGCTCGACAGCTCGAAGTTCCTTCGGCCACCGAGCGGACGCTTCGCCGCCTGGGAGGACTTCGACGGCGTCGTCCTTCCGGGGCCCGCCGATGTGATCGCGGGCGAGCTTGGTAAGTACCAGGAATTGGGAGCGGAGCATTTCGTCCTCGACCTCCGCAACCGCGTGGCCGACTGGGACGACTGTCTCGCGATGCTCGGCGAGGAAGTGCTGCCCTTGATGCGACGCTGAGCTGGCCCCCTCAGCTGACCCGGCGCAGCGTCCAGCCCACCATGGCTCCCAGCGGCGAGGGAGGCGCCGCCGGATCACACCAGCGCACCTCCGCGATCTCGACCGGATCGGCTCGCACGCGCGGGGTCTCGACATCAACCCGGAAGAGATGCGTGCGGTGGCGGTGAAGGCGCCCATACCCCCGAATCGTCGCGAGCGCCTCCACGTCGGCGTCCTCGAAGGAGAGCCCGAGCTCCTCGCGCAGCTCGCGCGCGATCGCGGCGCGTGGCTCCTCGCCGCGGTGGACGCCGCCGCCGGGAAGCTCCCAGCGCGGCGGCCCGTAGGTGTGGCGCACGAGCAGGACCTCGCCGGCGCAGACGAGCGCCGCCTTGGCGCCCTGCCCGCGCGGCGGCCAGACCAGCGCCGCCAGGCTCAGCAGCCGGTAGGCGATCCGGTAGCCGAGGCGGCGAAGCTCGATCAGCGCGACGCTCCGCCGCTGCTCAGGCCGCGGCCGCGGCCGGCGAACCGGCGCTCGGCTGCGTGATGAAGTCCGAGCGGCGCACCAGCGCGAGGCCGCCGACCGCGCCGGCGAGAGCGACCGCCGCGGCGATCAGGAGGATCTCGTTGAGCGCGCCCGCGAAGGCGCCGTGGAAGGAGCTGACGAGCGCGTGGGCAGCGGCCGGCGGCAGGCCGCGGGCGAGGCTCGCGGTGGCGCCCGAGGCGAAGGTCGCGGAGAGCTGGCCGTGGGTGCCCTGGAGCACCGCGTGCAGCTGGCCGGTGCGCGAGAGCGCCGACAGCGTGCGTGATGAGACCTCGTGCTGGAAGATGGCGCCGAGCGCGGCGATGCCCGTCGCGGTGCCGGTCTGGCGGAAGGTGTTGTTGATCCCCGACGCCATCCCCGAGCGGTTGTGGGGCACGACGCCGACGGCCGTCGAGGCCAGCGCCGGATTGACGAGGCCGATGCCGATGCCGCCGATGATGAAGCCGGGCAGCAGGTGGGTCCAGCTCGAATTGGCGTGCAGGCCCGCCATCAGCAGCAGCCCGAGCGCGGTCAGCCCCAGGCCGGCGGCGAGGAGCGCGCGGATCGGCAGGCGCACCGTCAGGCGCCCCGCGAAGGGCGCGACGACGAACATCACCACCGTCATGGGCAGGAAGCGCAGGCCCGCCTGGAAGGGTGAGAAGTCGAGCACGTTCTGGATGTAGAGGGTCAGGTAGAGGAACATCGCGAACATCGACGCCGAGATCGCGAAGCCCACGACGGAGGCGCCGGCGAAGGCGGGGCGCCGCAGCAGCGCGAGGTCGAACATCGGCCGCTCCTGGCGCAGCTCGGCGATCACGAAACCGATCATCAGCGCGACCGAGGCGGCGAGGCAGCCGACGATCTCGCCGCTGCCCCAACCCTTGGTGTTGCCCTGGATCAGGGCATAGACCAGGAGGAACAACGAGCCCGAGAAGGTCACCAGGCCGAGCCAGTCCACGCGCGTCGCGCCGGGGTCGCGCGACTCGCTGACCGAACGCAGCGTCAGCAGCGTGCCGCCGATCCCGATCGGTACGTTGACGAAGAAGATCCAGCGCCAGCCGAGGCCCGAGGTCAGCGCGCCGCCGACGAGCGGCCCGACCGCCACGGCCGCGCCGATCACCGCGCCGTAGGTGGCGAAGGCGGTGGCGCGGTCGCGCCCGCGGAAGGCGTCCGCGATCAAGGCCAGCGAGGTGGCGAGCATGATCGCCCCGCCGATGCCCTGGACGGCGCGCGAGACGTTCAGCATCACCGGGGACTGGGCCAGCCCGCAGGTCAGCGAGGCGGCGGTGAAGACCACGAGCCCGATCACGAACAGGCGCTTTCGCCCGAACAGGTCGGCGAGTGAGCCGGCGGTCAAGAGCAGCGCCGCGAGCGTCAGCGCGTAGGCGTTGACGACCCACTGCAGGTCGCTGAAGTTCGAATGCAGCGAGCGCTGGATCGACGGCAGCGCGACGTTCACGACGGTGATGTCGATCAGCAACATGAAGATGCCGACACACACCGCGATCAGGGTCCACCACTTCTGCTCCACCGAACCCATCCTAGGGATGAGCTGAGTCCTTCCTTGGAGCGAGTGGGCGCATGCGCCCACTCGGCAGGCGGCGCATGCGCCGCCTGCACCCAACCGGGCTCAGGTTTTCTCGGCGGTCGCGTCCCAGTTGAGACGGACGTACTCGAGCACGAGCGGGTCGCCGAGCGCCGACGCGGCGGCGTCGATGAAGTCGGCGTGCAGCTCAGGCGGCAGGAGGTCGAGGTAGGGGCCGTAGATGACGGTCTCCAGGAACTCGCGCGGGGCCGGCGGGGTGACCGGCGCGGGCTGAAGCCAGCAGGCGGAGACCTCGAAGCCCGCGTTCTGCAGGCGCGTGCGCGTGACCTCGGCGTCGGCGTAGTTCCAGACCGCCCCCATGCCGGCGAGGTGGGGGGCGAAGGGCTCACTCGCCGCGAGCGCCTCGCCGACGCGCCGGGCGCGGTCGATGTTGCCGTGGCCGCCGCACTGGGCGACGAACTGGCCGCCGTCGCGAAGGCATGCGCGCAGGCGCGCGAAGAGCGTTTCGTGATCGTGGATCCAGTGGAAGGTCGCCGTCGAGACGATCGCGTCGACCGCCTCGGGAAGCTCGAGCTCGAGCAGATCGGAGCAGATCACGCTGACGCGCTCGGCGGGCAGGCGCTCGCGCGCGGTCTCGCACATCGAGGGCGAGGCGTCGACGGCGATCACGCGCCCGTGGGGAAGGCGCTCGAGCACCATGTCGGTGACGCGGCCGGTGCCCGCGCCGGCGTCGAGCACGGTCTCATCGCCGCGGAGCTGAAGGCGCTCCACGACGGCAGCACCCCACTGCTGCTGGGGGGCCGAGATGTTGTCGTAGCTGCCTGCGTTCCAGTCTCTCGGGCTCACGGTCGCTGTACGCTATCACAGACGCACAGCCGTGATCACGCATGAGGGCGCGATCGGATAGAACGCTGGGGTGCGCAAGGTTCTCCTCGTCGGGTCCGGTGGTCGCGAGCACGCGCTGGTGCTCGCCCTCGGACGCTCGGCGCGGCCCGTCGAGATCCTGTGCGCGCCCGGGAACGCGGGCATCGCCGACGCCGCCCGGGTGGTCGACGTCGGCTCCGACGACATCGACGGCGTCGTGGCGCTGGCTCGCGACGAGGCCGTCGATCTGGTCGTCGTCGGCCCTGAGGCGCCGCTGGTCGCGGGGCTCGTCGACGCGCTGCGCGAGGCGGGCGTCGCCGCCTTCGGGCCAAGCGCCGCCGCCGCTCGCCTCGAGGGCTCCAAGGAGTTCGCCAAGATCGCGATGGAGGAGGCCGGCGTGCCGACGGCGGCGTGGACGCGCGCGCGCTCGGTCGCCGAGGGGCTCGCCGCGATCAGCTCCTACCCGGCGGTGCTCAAGGCCGACGGGCTCGCCGCCGGCAAGGGCGTCGTGATCGCGCCCGATGAGGCAGCCGCGCGCGAGGCGCTCGAGGCCTTCCTGATCGAGCACCGCTTCGGTACCGAGAGCGTGGTCGTCGAGGAGCATCTGATCGGCGAGGAGCTATCGCTATTGGCCCTCTGCGACGGCGAGCGCGCGATCGCGATGGCCCCCGCGCGCGACTACAAGCGGATCTTCGACGGCGACCGCGGACCCAACACCGGCGGCATGGGCTCCTTCTCGCCGATCGGCGGGATCGACGACGCCCGCGCCGCCGAGCTCGTCGCGATGGTCCACCAGCCGATCGTCGACCTCATGCGCGCGCGCGGCACGCCGTTCCACGGCGTCCTCTACGGCGGCCTGATGATGACGGCCGAGGGGCCACGGGTGATCGAATTCAACGTCCGCTTCGGCGACCCCGAGACGCAGGCGCTGCTGCCGCGGCTGCAATCGGACCTGCTCGAGGCGCTGCTCGCGAGCACGCGCGGCGGCGGTCTCGCCGGGCGAACACTGGAGTGGTCGCCTCAGAGCGCGGTCTGCGTCGTGCTGGCGAGCGCCGGCTACCCGCAGTCCAGCAGCAGCGGCGATGAGATCACGGGGCTTGAGTCGGTGCCGGCCTGGGTCGAGGTGACCCATGCGGGGACGGCGCGACGCGACGGGAGCCTGGTCACGGCCGGCGGGCGCGTGCTCGGTCTGACCGCGCTGGGTGCGGATACCGACGCCGCGCGCGCGGCGGCGTATGCTGCGGCCGAGATGGTCGAGTTTCCCGGTCGCCAGCTGCGCCACGACATCGCCGCCCCGGCCGGGGCGCGCAGCCGATGACCGCCGAGCCCCAGCTGGCCGTCGTGGCCGAGGCGAGCGGGATCGACGCGCCCCTGGTCGGCATCGTGATGGGCTCGGCGAGCGACATGGACGCGATGGAGCCGGCCGCGCGCGAGCTCGGCGATCGCGGCATCGCCCACGAGATCAACGTGATCTCGGCGCACCGCCAGCCCGACCAGGTCGCCGACTACGCCAAGCAGGCGCGCGCTCGCGGCCTGCGCGTCCTGATCGCCGGCGCCGGCCTGTCCGCCGCGCTGCCGGGGGTGCTCGCCGCCCACACCGACCTGCCGGTGATCGGCGTGCCGCTCTCGAGCCGGCTCTCGGCCGCCGGCGGCCTCGACGCGATCCTCTCGGTGATCCAGATGCCGCCGGGCGTGCCGGTCGCGGCCGTCGGGCTCGACAACGCCCGCAACGCCGCGGTGCTCGCCGCGAGGATCATCAACTCCGGCGGCGGTCCCGGGCTTTCAGTCGCCTGAGGCGAGGTTGCTCGTCGGCTGCGCCGACTCGCAAACTCGTGGCGTTGGTGGTTTGGGTCGGGCAGGCCGGTGCTAGTCGGCGCTGTCGCGCTCGAATGCCTCGCGCGTGATCCTGTAGAGGACGTGGCGCACCAGAGGCGATCCCACGGGGATCCTCGGGTTGTCGAAATCGTCGGCTGGGTCGTGGCTCATGCCGAGCTTCTCCATGACCCGGCGTGAGTTCCGGTTGCCGGGAACGGTGAAGGCGACGATCTCCTCGATGCCGAGGTGCTCAAAGCCGTAGGCGAGGGACGCGCGGGCCGCCTCGGGCGCGTAGCCGTGGCCCCAGTGCTCGGCGGCGAGGCGCCAGCCGACCTCGATCGCGGGGCGGCCGAGGACCGCCTGCGCCGGGTTGAGTCCGACGAAGCCGATGAAGTCGGCGACAGCGGGAACCTCGACCGCCCACAACCCCCATCCGCCCTGCTCGACCATGCGCTGCTCGATCCGCTCCGCCATGGCGTCTGACTCGGCGGCGCTCAGCAGCGCCGGGAACCACTCCATCACGAGGGGGTCTGAGTTCACCGCGGCGAAGGGTGCGCGGTCGCTCTGGCGCCAGGGGCGCAGGAGCAGCCGCTCGGTCGCGACCCTGGTCTCCATCGCCGCGATCCTGCCACGACTGGGGCGCAGGCGATAATCAGGTGGTGATCGCTCGCTACACCCGCCCGGAGATCGGCGCCGTCTGGACCGACGCCGCTCGCATGGAGGGCTGGCGCAAGGTCGAGGTCGCGGCCTGCGAAGAGATGGACGGCCCGAACGGCGCCGAGCTCGAGGCGATCCGCGGCGCGACCTTCACGGTCGAGGCGGTCGAGGAGCGCGAGCGCATCACCGACCACGACACGGCCGCCTTCGTCGACGTGCTCTCGGCCTCGGCCGGTCCCGCGGGGCGCTGGATCCACTACGGGCTGACCTCATCCGACGTCGTCGACACCGCGCTCGCGCTGCAGCTGCGCGCGGCCGGGGAGATCGTCCTGGCCGGCGCGCGCGAGCTCGTCGAGGCGCTTGCCGCGCGCGCGCGCGAGCACGTCGACACGCTCTGCGTCGGGCGCACGCACGGCGTCCACGCCGAACCGACGACCTTTGGCGTCAAGCTCGCGGGCTTCGCCTTCGAGGCCAGCCGCAACGCGCAGCGGCTCGAGGAGGCCTTCCGCGGCGTCGCCGTCGGCAAGCTCTCGGGCACCGTCGGCGGTTACTCGGCGATGGAGCCGGCGTTCGAGGAGCGCGTGCTCGCGCGCCTTGCGCTCGCTCGCGAGGACGTCGCGACCCAGGTCGTCGCGCGCGATCGCCACGCCGCCCTGCTCTCGGCGATCGCGCTGGCGGGCGCCGGCCTCGAGCGCCTGGCGACCGAGATCCGCCACCTCCAGCGCACCGAGGTGCTCGAGGCGGCCGAGCCCTTCCGCGCCGGGCAGCAGAAGGGCTCATCGGCGATGCCGCACAAGCGCAACCCCGTTCGCAGCGAGCGCATCACCGGCCTCGCGCGCGTCCTGCGCGGCAACGCCCAGGCGGCGCTCGAGGACGTCGCCCTCTGGCACGAGCGTGACATCTCCCACTCCGGCGCCGAGCGCGTGATCCTGCCCGACTCGACGATCCTCCTCGACTACATGCAGCACCAGGCGATCGGCCTCGTGCGCGGGCTGGAGGTCGACGCCGCGCGGATGCTCGAGAACCTCGAGCTCACCCACGGCGCGCTGTTCTCGGCGCGGCTCTTGCTGGCGCTCGTCGCCGGGGGGCTGCAGCGCGACGAGGCCTACCGGATCGCCCAGGAGCACGCCCAGCGGGCGTGGGCCGAGCGCACGCCGATGCGCGATCTGCTCGCCGCCGACCCGCGCACCAGCTCGCTGGACCTCGACGCGCTCTTCGACTACGCGGCGCTGACGACGCACGCCGGCGAGATCGTCGCGCGGCTCGACGGGATCGTCGCGGCGACCAGCTAGATTGCCGGACGTGAGCGCACTCGCCGACCTCCCCCTGATCGCCTCGGGCAAGGTCCGCGACAACTACGAGCTGGACGGGCGGATCCTGATGGTCGCCTCGGACCGGATCTCCACCTACGACGCCGTCCACCCGACGCCGATCCCGGGCAAGGGCAAGGTCCTGACGGGGATGTCGGTGTTCTGGTTCGGCCTCACCGGCGAGATCGTTCCCAACCACCTGATCTCGGCGACCGAAGGGATACCCGAGGAGGCTCGCGGCCGCGCGATGGTCGTGCAGCGTCTGGAGATGCTGCCGATCGAGTGCGTCGTTCGCGGCTACCTCTCCGGCTCGGGCTGGAACGACTACCGCGAAAGCGGCGCCGTCTGCGGGATCCCGCTGGCGGCCGGTCTGCGCGAGTCAGAGCGGCTACCCGAGCCGCTCTTCACCCCGGCCACCAAGGCCGAGATCGGCGATCACGACGAGAACATCGACTTCGAGGGCGCGGTCCGCGCGGTCGGCGACCGCGGCCTCACCGAGCGCGTCCGCGACGCCTCGATCGCGGTCTATGAGCGCGCCGCCGAGCACGCCCGCGGGCGCGGGATCATCCTCGCCGACACCAAATTCGAGTTCGGCCTCGCGCCCGACGGCACGCTCGTGCTCGGCGACGAGGTGCTGACGCCGGACTCCTCGCGCTTCTGGCCGGTCGAGGGCTACGAGCCGGGACGCCCGCAGCCGAGCTTCGACAAGCAGCCCGTGCGCGACTGGGCCGCCGGCAGCGGCTGGGACCGCCGCCCGCCCGCCCCGGCGATCCCCGACGAGGTGGTGGCGAGCACCGTGGCCCGCTACCGCGAGGCCTACGAGCTGATCGTCGGCGAGCCCTTCTCGGCGTGGCTTGAGCGCTCGGGCGCCCCTGCCGCGTGAGCGCGCCCCGGCCGCCCGCGGGTCTACCATCCCACTCATGAAGGCGCGCGTCTTGGTCCGCCCCAAGGCTGGGATCCTCGACCCCCAGGGCGCCGCGGTGGAGCGGGCGCTGCCGGCGCTCGGATTCGACGGCGTCAGCGAGGTCCGTGTCGGCCGCCTGATCGAGCTCGAGGTCGCCGACCCGGCGCGGCTGCCCGAGATGTGCGAGCGGTTGCTCGCGAACCCGCTGATCGAGGACTACGAAGTGCTCCTCGACGGCGCCGCGGGATGAAGTTCGGCGTCATCTCGTTTCCCGGAAGCTGTGATGACGTCGATGCCCTGATGGCGTGCGCGCGGGTCGGCGAGGCCGAGTCGCTGTGGCACGCCGACCACGACCTGCGCGGGGTCGACGTCGTCGTGATCCCGGGCGGGTTCTCCTACGGCGACTATCTGCGCGCCGGGGCGATCGCGCGCTTCGCCCCGATCATGACCGAGGTCATCGATTTCGCCCACGCCGGCGGCTACGTGATGGGGATCTGCAACGGCTTCCAGGTCTGCTGCGAGGCGGGCCTGCTGCCGGGCGCGCTGCTGACCAACGTCTCGCGCCGCTTCGTCTGCCGCCAGGTCGGGGTGCGGGTCGTGGGCGCTCCGAGCGCCTTCACGCGCGGCCTGGACGCCGGCGAGACGCTCTCAATCCCCGTCAAGCACACCACCGGGCGCTACTTCGCTCCGCCGCAGATGCTGGAGCGCCTGAACGCCGCCGGCCAGATCGTGCTGCGCTACGCGCCCGGCGAGAACCCGAACGGTTCGCTCGAGGACATCGCCGGCGTCGTCAACGAGCAGGGCAACGTGTTCGGGATGATGCCCCACCCCGAGCACGCCGTCGACCCGCTGAGCGGCTCCGCCGACGGCCTCGGCCTGTTCGCCTCGCTGGCGTCATCGTCGGCAGCGGTGGCCGCTTGAGCACCACCCCGGCGGCCCCGGGCGTCGAGCGGGCGCTCGCGCTCGGGCTCAGCGAGTTCGAGTACGAGCAGATCGTGGCGCGCCTGCAGCGCGAGCCCAACGAGGTCGAGCTCGCGATGTTCTCGCTGCTGTGGTCGGAGCACTGCTCCTACAAGCACTCCAAGCCGCTGCTGCGAACGCTTCCGACCGAGGGCCCGCGGCTCGTGCTCGGACCCGGCGAGAACGCCGGAGCAGTCGACGTCGGCGGTGGCCTGGCCGTCGCCTTCAAGGTCGAGTCCCACAACCACCCGAGCGCCGTCGAGCCCTTCCAGGGCGCCGCCACCGGCGTCGGCGGGATCCTGCGCGACATCTTCGCGGTCGGCGCGCGGCCGATCGCCGTGCTCGACTCGCTGCGCTTCGGCGAGCCGACCAGCGAGCGCTCGCGCTACCTGCTCGAGCACGCCGTCGCCGGGATCGGTCACTACGGCAACTCGATCGGCGTGCCGACCATCGGCGGCGAGGTCTACTTCGAGCGCCCCTACGAGCAGAACTGCCTGATCAACGCCATGTGCGTCGGCCTGATCGAGACCGAACGGCTGATCCGCTCGGCCGCCAGCGGACCCGGCAATCTGCTCGTGCTCTTCGGCGCCGCGACCGGCCGCGACGGCATCGGCGGCGCCTCGGTCCTGGCCTCCGCCGAGCTCGGCGAGGGCGACGCCGACAAGCGACCGAGCGTGCAGATCGGGGACCCCTTCGCGGAGAAGAAGCTGATGGAGTGCTCGCTGGACCTGCTCGCCGGCGGGCTGCTGGTCGCGCTGCAGGACCTCGGCGCCGCCGGCCTGACCTCGGCCGCGGTCGAGATGGCGAGCAAGGGCGAGGTCGGCATCGAGATCGACGTCGCGCGCGTGCCGCTGCGCGAGGAGGGGCTCGAACCGTTCGAGATCATGGTCTCGGAGTCCCAGGAGCGGATGCTCTGCGTCGTGCGCCCGGAGATGCTCGAGCGCGTGCTCGCGGTCTGCGAGCACTGGGAGACGGCGGCCAGCGTGATCGGCGAGGTCACCGCCGGCGACCTCGTGCGCGTGCTCGACGGGACGCGCGTCGTCGGCGAGATGCCGGTCACCGCGCTCGTTGACGACTGCCCGATGTATGTGCTCGACCCGCGCGCGCCGAGTGAGCCCGTGTATCCGGCGCCGGTTCGCGTGCTGGCGTCCGAGGATCCGGGCGAAGCGCTCCTGGCGCTGCTGCGCTCGCCCAACATCGCCGACCGCCGACCCCTGTTCGACCAGTACGACTGCGTCGTCCAGTCGCGCACGATCCGCCGCCCCGGCAGCGCCGACGCCGCCGTGCTGGCGCTACCGCCGCGCGATGGCGGCCAGCCCGGGATCGCCGTCGCGATCGACGGCAACGGCCGCCGTGTCGCCGCCGATCCCTACCGGGGGACGATCGAAACGGTGCTCGAGTGCGCGGCCAACCTCGCCTGCGTCGGCGCCGAGCCGCTGGGCCTCACCAACTGCCTGAACTTCGGCAACCCCGAGAAGCCGCACGTCGCCTGGCAGCTGACGGAGTCGGTGCGCGGGCTCGGCGACGCCTGCCGCGCGCTCGCGATCCCGGTCGTCGGCGGCAACGTCTCCCTCTACAACGAGGGGGCCGAGGGCCCGATCTACCCGACGCCCGTGATCGGGCTCGTGGGCGAGGTCCCGGACATCCGCCGCGCCGGGCGCCTCGGCTTCCGCGCCGAGGGCGATCGCATCGCGCTGGTCGGATCCTTCGCACCCGAGATCAAGGGCTCCGAGCTGGCTCGGCTTGGGGGCACCGAGTTACCCACGGCGCTGCCGCCGTGCGACATCGCGAGCGTGCGCGCGACGCAGATCGCGATCCGCGACGGCGTCCGCAGCGGAGTCCTGGCGAGCGCGCACGACATCGCCGAGGGCGGCTTCGCGACAGCGCTCGCGGAGTGCTGTCTCGCGAGCGGTCTCGGCGCCGAGGTCGTCCTCACCGACACCGTCAAGCCGCTGCGCGCGCTCTTCGGTGAGGGGCCGGGCGGTTTCATCGTGACGGGACGGGACTCCGACCTGCGTGCGCTCGGCAGCTCGGTCGAGATCCAGATCATCGGCTCGGTCAGCGGCAGCCAGCTCACGATCGCCGCCGGCGAGGCGCACATCGAGATCTCGCTCGAGGTGCTGCGCGAGGCGCACGGCGCCCTCGGCGCGCTGTTTGAGTGATCAGGCTGGTGCGCCGGGCGTCCAGAGGGCGTCTGAGGCGCTGGTAGACTGGGTAGACGCGCTTGTGGATCTTGTCGCGATCCGCGCTGGCGACCCTCCGATGACTCCATCGTCAAGTAGCCCAGATCCGCGGGACGGACCGCGCGACGAGTGCGGCGTCTTCGGCGTGTACGCGCCGGGCCACGCCGTCTCGCGCCTGGCCTTCTTCGCCCTCTACGCGCTCCAGCACCGGGGCCAGGAGTCGGCCGGCATCGCGGCCGCTGACCGCGGCGGCAACATCATGACGCTGCGCGAGCTCGGCCTCGTCAGCCAGGTCTTTACCGAGAACTCGATCGCCTCGCTCGGCGGCGAGCTCGCGATCGGCCACGTGCGCTACTCGACCACGGGCTCCAACGCCTGGGCCAACTCGCAGCCGGTCCAGCGCGCCGCCGGCGCCGCCGGCAACCTGCGCGAGCTCGCGCTCGGCCACAACGGCAATCTCATCAACGCCGTCGAGCTGCATGCCGAGCTGCGCGCGGCGGGCGTCGACTTCGCCTCGACCTCGGACTCCGAGATCATCGCGGCACTGATCGCGAGCACCCCCGCCGAGCGGATCGAGGACGCCGTCGTCGACGCGATGACGCGGATGCACGGCGCCTTCTCCACGGTGCTGATGACGAAGGACCGCGTGATCGCCTTCCGCGACCCCGCGGGCCTTCGCCCGCTGGCGCTCGGGCGCGTCGCGGCGCTCCCGGGCGAGGAGGACAAGCCGCGCTACTGCGTCGCCAGCGAGACCTGCGCGCTGGACATCATCGGCGCCGAGTACGTACGCGACGTGCGTCCCGGCGAGATCGTCTCGATCAGCGAGCAGGGGCTCGAGTCGATCCAGGTCGTCGATGACGCGCGCGAGGCCTTCTGCGTCTTCGAGTACATCTACTTCGCGCGCCCGGACTCGCGCATGGGCGGCAGCACGCTGCAGGCGATCCGCGGGCGCATGGGGGAGATCCTCGCGCGCGAGGCGCCCGTCGAGGCCGACGTCGTGATCCCCGTCCCGGACTCGGGCGCTCCCGCCGCCCGCGGCTTCGCGCGCGCCAGCGGCCTGCCCCAGGACGACGGCTTCGTCAAGAACCGCTACGTCCAGCGGACCTTCATCCAGCCCGGCCAGGAGCTGCGCAAGCACGGACTGCGGCTGAAGTTCAACCCCATCCCCGAGGTCGTCGCGGGAAAGCGTGTCGTGGTCGTCGACGACTCGATCGTGCGGGGCAACACGACCGCCCAGATCGTCGGCATGCTCCGCGCGGCCGGCGCCCGCGAGATTCACATGCGCATCTGCGCTCCCCCGATCAAGCACCCCTGCCACTACGGCATCGACATGTCCACGCGCGAGGAGATGGTCGCGCACGGACGCACGGTGGCCGAGGTCGCCGAAGAGCTCGGCTGCGATTCGCTGGCCTACATCTCACTCGACGGCGTCTATGAGGCGGTGCGCGGTTCGCGTGAGCGCCACTGCGACGCCTGCTTCACCGGCGAGTACCCGCTCGACGGCACCGAGAGCGCGCTCGGCAAGAACGCGCTCGAGCTGCCGCTGATCGCCGGCTGAGCCCTCGCCGCGATCCCAACCGGAGCCGCCGCTATCGTCGGCGGCCGCGATGACCGCCCCGCTCGACGCCCTCCGCCAGCACTTCGGCTTCAGCGCCTTCCGCCGCGGCCAGCAGGAGGCCGTCGAGGCCGCGCTCGCCGGCCGCGACGTCCTGATGGTGATGCCGACCGGCGCCGGCAAGTCGCTCTGCTACCAGCTGCCGGCGCTGCTGCGCGACGACCTCACGATCGTCGTCTCGCCGCTGGTCTCGCTGATGGCCGACCAGGTCGCCGGGCTCGAGCGCGCCGCGGCCGGTCGCGCGGTGCTGATCAACAGCCAGCGCGATCAGGGCGACAACCGGGAAGCGCTGGCGCGCGTGCGCGGCGGTGAGGTTCGCCTGCTCTATGTCGCGCCCGAGCGCTTCGCAAGCAGCGGCTTCGTCGAGGCGCTCGCCGGCGTCAGGGTCGGCATGTTCGTCGTCGATGAGGCGCACTGCATCTCGCAGTGGGGTCATGACTTCCGCCGCGACTACTTCGAGCTGCCGGCCGCGGCGCGCGCACTGGGCGCGCGGCAGCTCTTCGCCTGCACGGCGACCGCCACCCCGCGCGTCGCCGGCGACGTCCTCCTTCGCCTGGGCCTGCGAGATCCGGTCCGAATCACGACCGGCTTCGATCGCCCCAACCTCTCCTACCTCGTCGTCCGCGCGACCAACGACGCCGACCGCGAGCAGCGGATCGCCGCCGTCCTCGCCGATCCGCAGGCCCGGCCGGCGATCGTCTACGCCGGCACTCGCGCGCGCACCGAGGATCTCGCCGCCTCGCTCGCCCGCCGCCTCGGCGTGGCCACGGCCGCCTACCACGCCGGCCTCGAGCGCGACGAGCGCGCGCAGGCGCAGCGGAGCTTCATGGAGGACGAGGTCGAGATCGTCGTCGCCACCAACGCCTTCGGCATGGGGATCGACAAGCCGGACGTGCGCACCGTCTGCCACGCCGCCGTGCCGGAGTCGCTGGAGGCCTACTACCAGGAGGCCGGCCGCGCCGGACGCGACGACCGCCCGGCCCGCTGCCTGCTGTTCGCGGCGGGCCGCGACAAGGGCCTGCACGTGCACTTCATCAACCAGTCAAGCGCCGGCGAGGCCCGCGACGCGCGCTGGGCCCAGTACCGCGGCATCTGGGCCTTCGCCGAAAGTGATCGCTGCCGCCGCGTCGCGATCCAGCGCCACTTCGGCGATCGCGAGCAGCCGAGCGTGGACGCCGGCGTCCCCTGCTGCGATGTCTGCGACCCCGCGGCGATCCCAGCCGCGCCGGCGCGGGGCGGGGCGGCCGCGGGAGGAGCCCGAGGCGGCGGCGTCTCTTCGGCGTCCAGCGGCCGGGCGCGGCGGGGGGCGATCGCCGCAGGTGCCGGCGGGCCGGCCCCGGGCGTCGAGCTCGACCGCGCGATCGTGGAGCTCGTTCTCAGCGCGCGACCGTCGGTGGGGCGTACGCGTGCCGTGGAGATCCTGCGGGGCGGACGCTCCAAGGTCGTCGCGCAGAACGGCTACGACTCACTCGAGCTCTACGGCACCTTCGCGCACCTCTCAAGCGCCCAGGCGCTGGCCCGCGTCGACGAGCTGATCGACCGCGGCGTGTTGCGCTCGACCGGCGGGCGCTTCCCCAAGCTCGGCCTCGGTCGCGAGCAGCTCGCCGCCTAGGGCGGGCCATTCGGACCGGACTGCGGCTGCCGATATCATCGGCTGATCTCGAGCCAGACCGACAGCGCAGCGGATGGGGGTGATCGCGCCAGCGCCGTCGGACCCGGTGAGGTGCGCGTGCGTCGTGCGCTGATCTCGGTCTCCGACAAGCGCGGCGTCGTCGATTTCGCTCGCGGCCTTGCGGGTCTCGGGGTCGAGTTGGTCTCCACGGGCGGCACCGCGACCGAGCTGCGCGCCGCCGGCCTCGACGTGCGTGCGATCGAGAACTTCACCGGCTCACCCGAGATCATGGACGGGCGCGTCAAGACCCTCAGCTCGAAGCTCTACGCGGGCGTGCTCGCGGTGCGCGACAACGCCGAGCACCTGCGCGCGGTCGCTGAGAACGACGTCGAGTTCGTCGACCTGATCTGCGTCAACCTGTATCCGTTCGAGCGCACGGCCGGCCGCGCGAGCGCGAGCGAGGGCGACGTGATCGAGAACATCGACGTCGGCGGCCCGACGATGATCCGTGCCGCGGCCAAGAACTACGCCTACGTCGCGGTGGTGACCACGCCCGAGAGCTACGACGCGATCCTCGACGAGCTGCGCGGCGCCGACTGCCGCCTGTCGATGCCGACGCGCGAGAGCCTCGCCGCCGACGCCTTCGCGATGACCGCCCGCTACGACACCGCGATCGCGCGCTGGTTCGCCGAGCGCCTCGACGACGACTTCCCGCAACTGCACGTGCGCGCCTACGAGAAGGTGCTCGACCTGCCCTACGGCGAGAACCCCCACCAGCGCGCGGGCTACTACTCCAAGGTGGGCACGCGCACGCACCTGCTCTCGATGGTGCGCCAGCATCACGGCAAGCCGCTCTCCTACAACAACCTGCTCGATCTCGACGCCGCGCGACGCCTCTGCGATGAGTTCGAGTCGACGCCGGCCGCTGTCATCGTCAAGCACAACAACCCCTGCGGCGCGGCCCTGGCCGAGCGCGGGATCGAGGCCTACCGCGCGGCGCTCGCGTGCGATCCGCTCAGCGCTTACGGCGGCGTCGTCGTGCTCAACACGCGCGTCGACCTCGAATTCGCCCGGGAGCTTGCCGAGCAGTTCATCGAGGTCCTCTTCACCCCATCCTTCGAGGAGGACGCGCTGGCGCTGCTCCAGGAGCGCAAGAACGTGCGCCTGCTCGAGAAGGGCGATCGCCGCGCGGGAGGCGCCGAGCTCGAGGTTCGCCAGGTCGCCGGCGCGCTGCTCGTGCAGGACCGAGACACGACCTTAGTTACACGCGAGGAAACAAACGTAGTCACAGAGCGGGCGCCGACCGAGCCGCAGTGGGAGGACCTGATGTTCGCCTGGACGGTCTGCAAACACGTGCGCTCCAACGCGATCGTCATTGCCCGTGACCGTGCGACGCTCGGCATCGGCGCCGGGCAGATGAGCCGCGTCGATTCGGTTCGCCTGGCGGTCGAGAAGGCGCGCGTGGACTCGCTCGCCGGCTCCTCGCTGGCCTCCGACGCCTACTTCCCCTTCGCCGACGGACCGCAGCTGGCGATCGACGCGGGGATCGCCGCGATCATCCAGCCGGGCGGCTCGATCCGCGACGGCGAGGTGATCGCCGCCGCCGACGCAGCCGGGGTCGCGATGGTGACCACCGGCGTGCGCCACTTCCGCCACTAGGCGAGCGGGGCCGGCACCCACCCTTTTGTAATAGGTGCGACCCCCCCAACGGGGAGGTATTCCACCCAACACGATGAGCTCGGCTCGCTACGCTGGCCCCTGTTGCGAGTTGCGGTTCTTCCAGGGGGCAGCCGGCGCAAACCGGCAGCCCGTTCGAAACGGGTGTGGATGGCCAAGAAGCTGCAGCTACTGGAGCGCACAGACACCGAGCACGCCATCGGCGATGCGCTCCGCGCCGCCGCACGCGGTGAGGGCAGTGCGCTGCTCCTTGCCGGGACTCCCGGCGTGGGCAAGACAGCGATGCTCGGCTGGGCCGCAGCGGTCGGTCGGGAACGAGGCTTCGCGGTAGCGCAGGGCGTCGCCAGCCCGATGGAGCACAGCCTGCCCTTCGGTCTGCTCGGCCAGGTCATCGTCGCGCTGGGGGGCAACCCGGTCGAGGATGTCGCCGAGCTCGCGCGGGCCGGCGGTCAATCGGCTCGCTTCTACCGCACGCTGCGCTGGCTCAGCGAGATCGCCGCCGAGCAACCCGTCCTGATCTCACTGGACGACATGCACTGGGCCGATCCCGACTCACTCGAGCTGTTCGGCTTCCTCTGCCGCCGCCTGCGCGGACTGCGCGTGCTGATCGCCGGCACGCTACGCAGCGAGCCGCCGGCGGCCCACGCGCTCGCGCAGGAGCTGGTCGCCGCGGGCCAGGCACAGATGCTGACGATCGAGCCGCTCAGCCGCACCGCCTCGGCGACGCTCGTCGAGCGGGTGCTCGGGCGCGCGCTCGACACCGACGCCGTCAGCGAGCTCTGGCGCGCCTGCGCCGGCACGCCGCTCCTGCTCGAGGCCGCGGCACGCTCGCTGTCAGAGGGCACGGCCTTCGAGACGGTCGAGCGGGGCGGTGTGCTCGATGACTCCTCGCTGCTGCTCGCGCGCTTCGTGGGGCTCGGCGACGAGGGCTTCGAATACGTCAAGGCCGCCGCGATCTTCGGTGTCTACTTCGACCACGCCACCGCCGCGGCGCTTTCCGGCGTCGACCCGGCGGCAGCCGACGACGCGCTCGCGCGGTGCGTGCGCGCCGGCGTGCTCGTCGACCTCGGCGACGGCTCCGTTGCCTTCATCCATCCGCTCTTTGCTCAAGCTCTACTTGACGCTGAGCCTCTGTCGCTGCGCCGCCGCCGCCACGCCGCCGCCTTCGCGCTGGTGCTCGAGCGAGGAGGTCCCGATGCGCTCGCCGCCGAGCACGCCGCCCTCGGCGGGCTGATCGGCGATCCGCAGGCCGTCGCCGTGAGCGCTCGCGCCGGCGCCTCCGCGCTCGCGCAGGGCGCCCTGCGCGCTGCCGCCAAGCACCTCGAGAACGCTGTCGCCCTGTCCGGCACCTCGCCGGCGACCGACGTGCTCCTGCTCCAGGGCCAGGTGCTCGTCGCCCAGGCGCAGGTCGGGCCGCTGCGCCCGCTCTGCAGCGAACTGCTCTCGCGCGAGCTCGACGCCGCCACGCGCGCCCGCGCGCTCTGCCTGCTCGCCCGCGTCGAGGCTCTCGCCAACCACCCCGCCCAGGCCCAGCAGCTGTTCATGCAGGCGGCGGCCGTGACCGCCACCCACGAGCAGCGCGTCGAGGTGCTCTGCGACGCCCTGCTCACGTGCCTGGCCAGCGCGCCGGCGCGCTGGCTGCTCGAGACCTCAAAGCGCGCGCTCGAGCTCGCCGTCTCCCACACACCGCAGCAGCGCGTGCTCGCCTTCGTCCACGCCTACGCCGCGCTCGTCTGCCGCTGCGAGCCGGAGCCGGCCCGCGAGCTGGCGCACGAGGTGAGCCGCTCGGGGGCGCGTGCGCTCTCGGCCGCCCAGGGTTGGAACCTGACCGTCGCCGTCCACGCGCTGAACATCTGCAAGGTGCTCGAGGACTACGAGTGCGCCGACACGATATTCGCGCGTGAGTACGAGGAGGCGGTCGCCGCCGGAGCGCCGGTGCTGATGAGCGGGCTCGCGGTCGCCCACGCCGACGTGTTGCTGCGCCTCGGCCGTCTCGAGCAGGCGCTCGAGCTGGTCGAGCGCACGAGCGCGCTGAGCGATCGCCGCATCCAGCCGTGGTCTGACCTTGCGGCGGCCGTGCTCCTGAGCGAGCTCGGCCGCGACGATCGTGCCCGCACCCACATCGATGCGCTGCGGCGTTTCCAGACCGGGCTCCCGGACGACCAGTACGCAATCGTCGCGCTGTGGTTGCACCTGCTCGACGCGCGCGCGGCGCTCGCCGCCGGGCGAAGCGCCGAGGCCTCCGAGCTGATGGAGGGCGCCGGCGGCCTCGCCGAGCTCGGGGGACGCATCGAGCCCTGTCTGGTGCCGTGGGCGGGGGTGGCGCTCGAGGCGCACCTGACCGCGAACCGCCCCGATCGCGCGCGGCGCCTGCTCGAGGACCTGACGCTGTCGGCCTCCACGCTCCCGAGTCGCTGGCCCCACGCCGTGATCGCCCTGGGCGAGGCCGGCCTCGCCGCGCTCGAGGGCCAGCCCGACAGCGCCGACGAGCGCTTCGCCCAGGCCGTGGAGCTCTACGCCCAGCTGGAGCAGCCCCTCGAGCACGCGCAGGCACTGATCAGCTTCGGCATCCACCTGCGCCGGAGCGGGCGCCCACGCGATGCGCGCGAGCCGCTGGCCGCCGCGCTCGCCATCTGCGAGCGGTTGGGGGCGGAGCGCCTGGCACGCCTCGCGCGCGCGGAGCTCGCCGCCAGCGGCGGCCGCCGCCGCCGCCGCGGCGAAGACGGCTCGGCGCTCACGGCTCAGGAGCGTCGCGTCGCGGCGCTCGCCGCCGATGGCCTCGCCAACGGCGAGATCGCCGCCGCCCTGCACCTCTCACCGAAGACCGTGTCGTCCCATCTGCAGCACGTGTACGCAAAGCTCGGCATGCACTCGCGCCGCGAGTTGATCCGCCGTGCGGAGGAGTTCTCACATGAGTCCTGATACCGCGAGCATGGGGTCTACCCGCCCGATTGGGCTAATCTCAGGGTGTTCGCCCGATGCTAACGGCGACCGAGGCCTGGTAAACCTGTCGGCTACAGGCACCCTGGCTTCACCGCCGAGCCCATCAAACGGCGAGGCGGCCGGGGCATCGGGAAGCACAACGACAGCAGGGCGACCAACGGGAGAGATGGTGGCGAGCACGCTACTTGTGGCAGTGGAGAACGGACGCGCGTCGCGGTCGCAGGACGTGACCGCCCACGTTCTCGCTCCGGTGCCGGCCGGCATCGCCGCGCTCGTGCTGATCGGTGGCCCGCAGCTGGTGCGAGCGATCGTGACCGACCTGATCGACTCCCAGGCGGGCATGCGCGTCGAGCGCGGCTTCGCCTCCGTCGAGGAGCTGGAGCTCCACTGCGCCAGCGAGCCGCTGACCTGCGACGTGATCATGCTCGACGTCGACGACTACCGCGGTGACTGCGGCGAGGCGATCGACCGCCTGCTCGCCATCGGCCTGCCGGCCAAGCTCGTGCTCGTGGCGGCGGAGACGACCGATGAGATCGTCCTCTGTGCCAGCACGCGCCGCGTCGACGGCGTCGTCTTGAAGGAGTCCTCGGTGGCCGAGCTCTACTCGGCGATCGCCCACATCCGCACCGGCCACGCCGTGATGCCGGCGCGCTGGCGCGCGGTGCCCGACACGGTCGCCCTCACGCCGCGCCATGTCGACGTGCTCGAGCTCGTCGCCCAGGGCTACTCCAACGAGGAGATCGCCCAACAGCTCGGACTGCGTCCCAACACTGTCAAGTTCCACATCAGCGAGATCTTCCGCCGGCTCGGGGTGCGCAATCGCATCGAGGCGATTGCGCAGGTCGACCGCGACGGAGCCCTCGCCTCCTGACGGCGGCAGTGGAGACCGTGATGTCAGAACGCTCCCTCCCCGGTCGCGGGCCCCAGCGCCTCGGCGGTCGCACGCAGCCGATCTCGGTCGCCCTGCTCGGCGGCACGCGCGGACTCTGGACCGAGGCCGTCGCGTGGATGCTCACCAGCGACGGCTATGAGCTGGTCGCAGCCTACGACGGCATCGAGGATCTGATGGCCGAGCTCGGCGCCCTGCGCGCGGAGCTGTTGCTCATCGACCTCGACGACCGACCCGTCGACTGGGTCGCGATCGGCCGCGTGCGCAAGCAGCGCCCCGACCTCAAGCTGGTGCTCATCACGGCCGCACTCACCTCGGGCGCCGCGGAGGCCATCCGCGCCGACCACCTCGACGGCGTGATCGACAAGACGGACTCCGCCGACCAGGCGCGCGCGACGCTGCTGCACGTGCACGAGGGCCGGCGCGTCTTCCCCTCGGGCTGGCAGGACGCCGCCCGGCCGCAGCGCCAGGGGGCCGACGGCCTCAGCGCGCGCGAGTTCGCGATCCTCGAACTGGTCGCCTCAGGCTTGCGGAACACGGAGATTGCGAAGGAGCTGATGATCTCCCACAACACCGTCAAGTTCCACTTGAGGGCTGTGTATGCGCAGCTGGGCGTGCGCAATCGGGTCGAGGCGGCCCAGGCCTTCGCGCGTATGCGCCGTAGCGGCACTTAGCAAAAAGCCTGCAAAGTGGGGAGACCCGGGTAGTTTTCTACCCGAAAGCAGTAACGGTACTTACCCAAAAGGAAGGGCTCCGGGACGCCTTTAGGGCTACCGTCATATGTGTGACGGCCGCGTACCCGTGTGCTATCCAGCGGAGACCACCCACCCTTTCGGGGGGATAAAGACTATCCGCCGTGGCGATTGCCGTTGTCCGCAGGGCCGCCTACTCTCCTGCGATACAGGGCCGCGCTCCGCTCGTAGTACGCGGTGGGATCGATCGCAGCACCCATTTCGGTGCGGCCTCAGCAACACAACAAGCACGGAGGAAGTTTGTGAGACCACCGAAAATGGCAATCAGGTCGGCGATTGGAGTTTTCGTCGCCGCCGCGGTCCTGGCTCTGGGAGCGGTCAGCGCGTCTGCTGCGCCGAACCCCGGGTTCGGGACTCCGCTAGCCCCGCTGGGAGGTGGCGTATTCAATCCGCCGCCGCTGGCGAACGGGTTCGCGCAGCCCATCGAGCAGGTTGAAGATGGGCCGCAGACCGCGAACGTGCCGATCCTCGCCTGGGTTGGCGAGGACGTCCGTCTCGTGGCTTGCGACGACGCGATCCTGCCCAATCCCTTGAGCAACTTTGGGATTTCATTCCAGCAGGCGTCCTGGCACACCGGCCTTTGGACCGGCGACCAGGCGTTCCAGTCGACTCCTACCTTCGACGGTAGCCAGTCGACCAACCTGTACCTCACCAACACCGGCTCGGCGTCGTTCTTCTTCCCCACTGGGGTGGACAACGCGAACGCTCGTCCGACGAAGGGCTGCACCTCGGCCGACATCAGCTCGCTTCACGCGGGTCTTGACGAGGTCGGACTGGATGTCACCCAGCAGGTCGCTGGCATCCGCACGCAGCTCGACCCGACGCCGGTCTACTCGCAGCAGTTCATCGTCATCTGGATGACGGCGAACCAGCCGACCCTGACGGAGTCCTCGGTTCATAGCCTTGGCTTCCCGACGACGGCTGGCTCGGGTGCAGTCACGACCTCGCCGACCGATCAGCTGACCCCTGCCGTGAACACCGGCACGACCGCGCACCCGCACTGGGTTGGCGGCCACTACAACGCCGACCAGTTCCTCGGTGACGAGGGCGCTCCGGACACCACCAACCCGTTGGGCACGTTCAACTCGCTCGACGCTTGGAATGCCGACAGCCCCTTCGACCCGTCGTTCTTCGCCAACAACATCTTTGACCCGCGTAACGGGAATCTGACGCCGACGGCGAATAACGGTCTGGTCGACATCAAGGTGACGGGCTCGTTCCCGATCGAGGATGCACCGCCGTCGACGACCAACGCTGCGTTCTTCGGTTCGGAGCCTGGCCTCGTCGTCAACGGTCAGGTCACCCTCCCGAACGCGTGGCCTCAGCTCGCCGACCTCATGGCGACGTCGTCCACGCAGTACACCTCTGACGGCAGCACGACCGGCGGCGACCTGTGGGACATCCACGGTGGTCCGACGAACACGCTGGCCGTTCAGGGTCACGCCGGCCTGCCCGGCGGTCCGTTTGGCGTCTGCCAGGCTGACGGGACGAAGTTCCTGCAGCCGACCGACGTGGTCGACGACTGCGTCGTTGGCAACCCGTACGCATTCTCACGCGTGTTCGGGGACGTCACCGGCATCGGGTTCACCATTGGCCCGTATGACTCAGAGGATCCGAATGCAACGCTGCTGTCCGATGGCACGCTGAACACTGACGACGCGCCGATGCCGGCTCTGCCGGTCACGCTCGCGATCGCCAAGGGCGGCATTGGTGGCCTGTACGGAGTGTCCAAGTGGATGATCTACAGCCACGACTTCAACGGTGGCCCGGCGAGCCCGCTTTCTCTGCCGAATAACCCCCAGGAGTCGGACGGCCAGACCGCCAACCTGTACAACCCGTACTACAACGAGTACATCCCGTCGACCCTGCGGCCGATCCAGGAGGCGTCCGGTGTGACCGGCGTCTACAACGGGGGCTTCGCTGCTTCTAGCGGCGACGACTTCCCCGGGTTCTCCACGGGCGACACGGACGCCTACACGTTCTGGAAGGCGCTCCAGGTCTCGACCACGGACACCTACGGCAGCAACGGCTGCCTCGAGTACGACGAGACGACGGCCGGTTTCGACAACGGCAACCACTCCGAGTTCCTCAAGCAGGCTCCGGAGCAGTACGTCCCGGTCGTGTTTGACTCGCGTAACCGTCCGCAGTCGAGTGGCCTGTCTTACTTCGCGACTCCGTACTACCCGACCTCGGTCATGGTTTACACGGATGAGCGCGGCGAGGCATTTGTCGATTACAACCCGGGCACGGGCTTCAACACCCCGTCCGTGGCAATCGACCTCAACCACGCCTGCGACCTGCAGGGACTCCTCGGCCAGCCGATCGGTACCGCTTCGATCTCGGCCCAGGTCCAGTACCCCTACCAGGCCGTTCCGTACCTGGCGCCGAAGGGTGCTAACACCCTCACCAAGACCACGCTGTCCCAGTGGAGCAAGACTCTGACGGTGCTCCCGAAGGGCAACCTGAGCGGAAACAACATCAGTGTTGTTGTCGCTCACGCTCAGAACGTGAACGGCACGCCGTTCAGTGACGAGCTGGTCTGCGTGTCGGCGCCGCCCACCGAGACAGTGTCGTGGCTGGAGCCCATCGTGACTCCGCCGGCCACGGCCGATGTCATCGGCGGGTTTGACATCACCGATAGCGCCAACTACCGGGGCAACTCGGTTGCGCCGACGGACTCGGCGTGCGGCTACACGAGCAGCGCGGGCAACGTTGCCTTCGATGTCTCGGGCAGCCAGAGCCCGACCAACGTCGACATTCAGGGCGAGTTCGTGGCTGAGCACATCTTCCGTGATGTGATCATCCCGACCCTCGGCCAGACGACCACGGTCACCAGCACCACGCCTCCGACCGTCCTGCCTGCGGACAAGGTTGTCCTGCAGAGCGGTTCGACCGGCGACGGCGGCAGCACCCCGACCTCCGCTCCGAGCGTGACGACGCCTGCTCCGCAGGCGATCATCCCGCAGGGCGGGAGCAGCGTTGGCACCGGAAACTCGTGCAAGGTGAACTCGTTCCACCTGTACGCGAAGAAGGGCTACGTCCAGCTCAAGGTCAGCTGCACCAAGTCCAAGACCGACAGCATTGTCCTGCGCACCTACAAGCGCAACGGCAAGCTGATGCACAGCTACAGGAAGACGATCGCGGCCGGCAAGACCGTCCGTATCCGCCTGAGCACGCGCAAGGTCGCGCACGCCTCGGTCTCCGTCTGATCGAAGACCGCGCGTAAGCGCAAAGTGATGCAAGCCTGGGGGCCCGCGCAAGCGGGCCCCCAGTGCGTTCCGGGGGTCGTGCCGCTAAGGGTCCGCCGCGTGCACGTCCTGGTCGGCCTAGCGGGTGGCTTGCTGGTCGTCCTGATGCTGCTGGAGATCTGCTTGGCGTTCCTGCTGCCGAGGCGCGTCAAGCGTGACCCGTTGCTGGCGCGCCGGGTCGCTGTCTACCTCTTTCGCCCGTGGCGGGCACTCGCCCGGCGCCTGCCCGATCACAGCGGCGACACGCTGCTGGGCATCTACGGCCCGTTCGGCCTGCTGCCTGACCTCGGCCTCTGGGTGGCGCTTCTGATGTTCGGCTGCGGCTGCCTGCAGTGGGCGTCGGCTCGCGTCTCGCCGTCGGCCATAGCGTCGACTTCGGGGAGGACGTCTACTTCGCTGCGGCGACCCTGGCCAGCACGAGCCCCAGCGGTCTTGCCTCCCAGGGCACCGCGGCGCACCTCCCGCAGGTGCTCGATGCGGCCACGGGCCTCGGCGTGCTGACGATCGTGATCAGCTACCTGCCCTCGCTCTACCAGGCGTTCTCACGGCGCGAGACGACGGTCTCGCAACTGGACGCGCGCGCCGGCTCACCGCCCTCGGCGGGCAGACTCGTAGTGCGCGCCGCGCCGCGCAGCGGGGCGGCTGGCCGGCGGTCAACGACTACCTCCACGACTGGGAGGTGTGGTCGGCGGAGCTGATGGAGACCCACCTCTCCTATCCGACGCTCGCCTACTTCCGCTCCCAGCACGTCAACCAGAACTGGCTCGCCGCGCT
>DASXEZ010000040.1:0-2802 GCA_036489875.1 Solirubrobacteraceae bacterium
CCAGTGTTCGGGGAACAAATAACGCACCGCCTTTTTGAGCAAAGGCGCGGCGGCGGTGCGTTCGTCGACGAAGCGGACGGGGTCGAGGCTGGAATCGCTCATGACGGCTTCTCCCTCACCCCCCACCAGGCCGGTCCGACGCGGCCGGAGAAGTCGCCGGCGGCGGCGAGGTGGCCCGTGCCGTCGATCATCAGCGGCAGCTGCGGTAGCGGCCTGCCGGCGGGCCCGAAGATGACGGTGGCGCCCGTGGCGGGATCGAAGGTCGAGTAGTGGCAGGGACAGACGAGCGCCGGTTTGGGCTCGAGCGCAGGGAAGCGCGGCTTGCTGTAGAGCTCGATCGCGCAGCCCGCATGGGTGCAGATCCTCGAGTAGGCGAGAATCCCGTCGGGCGCCCAGCCCGTTCTTCCGGCGGGCAATTTCAGTTCTGAGAGCTTCATGCGGACGAGCACCAGCGGCGAGCCGATGGTCTCGGGGTCGGCGCGCTCGGGGAAGGCCGAATAGAACGTTTCCTCTTCGATGTCCGACGCGAGCATGGGGTTGCCGTCGGCGTCGACGAGACGTCGTCCGCGATGCCAGGGGCTCGCGTCCAGCGGCGCGGTGTCCCACAGTGGCCCGAGCGAGAGCACCGGGGTGAGGCCGGCGAGGCCGAGCACCCCGCCGGCGGTGGCGGCAGCCCCGACGATCAGTTTGCGGCGGGTGATTGCGCTGGCGCTCTCGTGCACGAGCTGCGTGACCTCCCGCTGCTCACGCGGATGCTCCTGCGGGTAGTCATCCTCGAGCTCCTCGGTGACGATCAAGCGCCGCGAGACGACGATCAACGCAGCGGCGATACTCGCGAGCGCACCGGCAAGGCAGACGCCGAGCAACAGGTTGAGCGTCTTGGTGGCGTGCAGCTCCGCGTAGCTGACGATGAAGGCGGCCGCGAACAACGCCGCAAGTAGGAGCAGTCCGGTGACGAGGTACTCGGCGCGAGAATCGGGTCTGGCGGCCGGGATCATGCGGGTGGGCTGATCCGTGTCCGCCTTGCGCTGGCGACGACCGTAGGCGAGCGTGCTGAGCGCGATCGCGATCTGCTTGAGCTTCATGCCTTCAGCCTCCGTCCGACCGTCAGGCACAGCACGGCGAGTATCAGGGCCGCCAGCCACGCGACGAGACCCTCCGGGATCGGGCCGAGATTGCCGATCGAGAAGCCACCACGGTTGTCGGGCGCGTTGGTCGAGCGCACGTAGAGGACGATCGAGTCGAGCTGGCGATCGCTGAGCCGGCGTGGGCCGAAGCGCGGCATCACGTACGGACCGATGCGGACCGCCTCGGCGATCTCGGTGGCGCTGACTTTTTGCAGGGGCGGCACGCGTGCGCCGGTGACGAACCCGCCGCGGGCGAGGCTCTGGTGACAGCCGGCGCAGTCTTCGGTGAACAGCTCGAACCCCTGGGCCAGGTCGGCCCGCGCAGGCTGGGGGTGCGGCACCCCAGGCCCCTTTCCAAGCGCGGCGACAAACGCTGTGATCGCCGTGATCTCCTTCGACGTGAACAGGACGCGCTGCTGCGAAGGTTGGTCGTGGATGTTGGCCAGCGGCATGAACCCCGTGCGCAGGTAGAAGTCCGCGGCCATCGCGCCAACGCCCCTCAACGAGGGTCCCATGCCCGTGAGATCGCCGGCTCCCGGCCTCGGCTTGACGATGCCTTCCCCTCCGATTCCGTGGCAACTGGCACAGTTAGCGCTGAACAGCTCTTCGCCAAGCTTGACGGTGGCTTTCGGTGGCTCGTATGTGGGGCGAACGATCCCGTTCTGAGAGGCGGCGAGGGTGACGCCCGCGCCGAGCAGCACGAGGGCCGCCGCCGTCACCACGGCGAGCAGCCGGCCCGCGTCGGTCAGACAGAGACGTCGATCAGCCGCTCTGTCGCGCTTTCGACTCATCACGATTGCTGGCAGAGGCCGAGGAGCGGGACGCCGATCGCGACCATCGCACAGATAGCGGCGGCTAGTGGGTTGACGGTGATGCCCACGGTCGCGAGGAAGTGAACGCGCCCGCCCGCGATCCGCGACGCCTCTTGGGTGTGCTCGTCCTCGCGGGTGGCACGAAACACCGCGATCGCCGTGAGCTCGGCGAGCACGCACACTAGGAAACCGATCGCTCCGAGCGTGATGGAGATCGTGTGCACGGGGAACTGGAAACGACCGTTTGGCGATTCGCAGCGAGCAAGCCCGAACTGCACGGCGAAGAGAAACTGCAAGGCCCAGGCGATCGGACCGCCGAGCACCGCGAACCACACGAGCTTTCCCAGCCGTGCCGGGCTCGCATCGCGCAGATGTGTAGCGCGTACGCTCACAGGGCTGGTGAGAGCGTCGTGAGCAGGACGGCGACGGCAAGCGCGTTGACGACGTGCCAGTACAGCGCGAGCGCCCGCACACCGGTGGCGCGGTAGGCGGTAAGGCGCGATCTGGCGAGCCAGAACAGCAGGCCGAGGTCGAGGAGCACGCCAAGCAGCACGTGGGCGTGGTGCAGGCCGAGCAGCGCGATGTACGCGGAGGCGTAGGCGCTTTGCTGCGGATCTACGGTGTGCAGTTCGGCGAGCAGCTGGTGCAGCTGGAAAGCGAGATATCCCGCTTGCACGAATGCCGCGAGCGCGATCATGGAGACCGTCTGGCGTGATTGTCCGCGCTTGGCGTGACGGACGGCGAGCCACATCGGGACGCTGGTCGCCACCAGCACCGCCGTGAGGATCGAGGGATCGAGCGTTTCCGGCAGCTTGAGCCCCGGTGGCGGCCAATGGTGGGCGCGGAAGTCGAGGTAGATCGGA
>DASXEZ010000088.1:0-23262 GCA_036489875.1 Solirubrobacteraceae bacterium
GTCCTCGCGAGCAGCGGCCGCCACCGGCGCCATTCCGTGCCGCAACCGGATCCCCTCGAAGACTGACGTGACGCCGGTCAGCTGTCGTACTACGTCGGCATCCCCGAGGCCGTTCTCTAAGCCTGCCTGGATCGGTTTGTAGACAGCGACCGAGCGTCCTGTCTCCGACAGCCTGGCGGCCAGTGCCGCGGCGACGACGGTTTTGCCGACCCCCGTGTCGGTTCCGGTCACGAACAGGACTCGGGGAGGGCTCACTCCCGGCCGCTCAAGGTTGCATCGCGCTCGGCTACGGGGGTGACGTGGCGGCAGACCAACGTGTTCATGTGTTCGGCGCTGCCTCGGTGCCGGCTCCTCGGCGGCGAATCGCCACGGCGGGTTGGCGGGCGATTGCTGTCGCGGCATCATCGTCCGTGCCTAAGACCCGGAAGCCGGCGTCGACGATCATTTCCAGGTCAGCTCGTGCTGCCTGTCCTTCGGAGGTCAGATAATCGCCGAGGAACAGTGAATTGGCTAGGTACAACGCCGTTGCCTGCAACGACCGCAGGTGCATCTCGCGTCCGCCGGCGATCCGCACTTCGCGCTCGGGGCAAGCGAAGCGGGCAAGAGCCAGGATCCTCAGGCACTTCAGCGGTGTCAGGTGGTTCGTCTCAGCGAGCGGGGTGCCGTCGAACGGCATCAGGAAGTTGACAGGTATCGACTCGCTCCCCAGCTCGTGCAGCGCGAAGATCGTGTCGATCAGCTCGTCATCGCTTTCTCCCATCCCGGCGATCAGTCCCGAGCAAGGTGAAAGGCCTGCCGATTTGACCTGCTTGACCGTGGCAACTCGGTCCTCGTAGGCGTGCGTTGAGCAGATCTCCGAGTAGCGGTCTCGGCTGGTGTTGAGATTGTGGTTGTAAGCGTCGACGCCGGCCGCCCTGAGTTGCTCGGCCTGCCCGCCGCGCAGAATCCCGAGGCAGGCGCACACCTGCACCTCCGGGTTTTCCGCCTTCAGCTCGTCGACCAGCATCGCCACCCGATCTATGTCACCCGCGGCTGGCCCGCGGCCAGAGGCGACTAGGCAGATGCGCCGAGCGCCGCCGGCAATGCCGGCTCGGGCCTGATTCAGCGCGTCGTCCTGAGGCAACCACCGGTAGCGCAGCGTGTCGGCCTCAGAACCGAGCCGCTGAGAACAGTAGTGGCAGTCCTCTGGGCAGAGCCCAGACTTCAGGCTGACTAGGTAATTGACCTTCACCCAGTTGCCGAAATGCGCCCTGCGTAGCCGGGCACCGGCAGCCACCAGCTCCATGACTTCCGGGTCCGCTACAGCGAGAATCGCTTGGGCGTCCTCTCGGCTGAGGGTGCCGCCGCGCAATTGCTGTTCGGCGAGATCAGACCAGCGATTGAACACCGTTCAAACCATACACCAGTAGCCTGCAATTGTGCCGCTCAGCCGGGTCCGGATCGTCGAAACCGCTGCATCCAGGTTGCGCGAGCAGGGATTAGCGGGGCTGTCGATGCGACGGCTTGCACGAGATCTCGGCGTGCAGCCGGGAGCGCTCTACCACTACGTCGCCTCCAAGCAGGAGCTTCTCGCGGCGGTCGGAGAGCAGATCCTGTCCGAGAGCGTTCCGGTGGTCTCAACGGCCGATCCGGCGCAGACCGCGGCAGACCTCCGCGCCGCACTCTTGCCGATACGCGACGGCGCCGAAGTGATCTCATTCGTCCACGCTTACAAACCGGACGCCCTGGGACCGCTGCGCAGCCTGCAACTTGCTCTGGTGCAGCGGCTGCCCCCAGCCCGCGCACGGATCGTCGGCGAGTCGCTGATCCGCTTCGTGCTTGGGTTCGTCGCTGTCGAGCAGAACCGAGCTGAGCTTGTTCGCGCCCGCATCCTGAAGGATGATCTGCCGACCACCGACACGGAATCTGCGTTCGAGTTCGGCGTCCGCGCACTGCTGGTAGATCTGGAACAGACACACGGCCCTTAGGGGCCGTCCCACGAACCGACGGGTGGGGGAGGCGCCTGCCGTGATTACCCGCGCCCAGACAATCACCGTAAGGAAGGCGATCGCCAGATTGAGGCAGTGGCCCGCGCTTGGCGGCGCCAGCGGGTTTCTCGGCTGCTGAGCGACGTCCTGTCCCAGTCGTAAAGTTCGATGTCATGCGCGCCGGGAGGGTCCCGAACTCCGTCTACCTGCTTACGCACCAGGTCTCACTGCGTTCTCGCGGATCCTGGCCGTCTCGCCTGCGGTCGTCGGTGTTTGGGCCAGTAGCCCGATTTGCTGGCCCAAAAGAGCTGAACAGTCCTGGAATTTCCGGCCATGGTTAGGCCAGAGATACCCGCCGGCTACGGGTTTTTGCCTGCAGATAGGGGGGTTCGGCTCGCGTGATCACACGACTGAAAATTGTGGTGTCCCCGGTTCGAGTCCGGGTCTCGCCATGAAATGCCTGCAAATCGGCCATTTGCGCATTTGCGCATTTGCGGTTCGAAGTAACGACATCACGAGACCTCGGGCTAACTCCGATGTTGTCGTCCGTTTGAGCCGTGGGGCTGTCGAGGGCGGGGCGTGGGGCTGCTTGATGTCTAGGGATATCTAAAGACTCTAAAAGTCTCTAATCGCGGCTCGGCACGGGGGCTCAGGCGGCGAGGGCGAGGAATGGGTCACCGCAGCTGTGGGCGGTGATGGAGTTCGGCGAGGTAGGTAGATGGCCGGGGCCGGTAGGGCTTTCCCTACCCGCCCTCTCTGGGACTGGTGGGCGGGTTCTCGGGCGCGCCGGTATGTACGTCCGCGAGGGCTTGTAAGACCGTGCTCTCCATGACTTCCACCGATGTATCAACCGCGCCGGCTTATCGGAATATCACCACCAGGAATCAGCAGCCTCACTGGCTCAGCGACGTTCATCCGACCGGATGGCAAAGATGACGACGATCGGCGTTCTGCATCCGGGCGCGATGGGTGCCGCCGTCGGGGCTGCGCTGGTGTCGAGTGGCCATGACGTCTTCTGGGCCTCTGCGGGGCGATCGGAGCAGAGCCATCAGCGGGCGCGGGAGGCGGGTTTACGCGACGTCGTGCGTGTCGATGCACTTATCGCGGAGAGTGAGATGGTGCTCTCGATCTGCCCTCCGCATGCCGCCCTGCAGGTGGCCCGAAGGGCGATTGGCATAAGCGGGATATTTGTCGACGCCAACGCAATCTCTCCGGACACCTCGGCTCGCATCGGTGCCCTCATTGGTGGCGCGTACGTGGATGGCGGCATCATCGGCCCCCCGCCCCTGCGCGACGGAACGACGCGCCTGTACCTCTCGGGAGCCGGCGCAGGCCGGGTAGCCGATCACTTTTCCGGCGCGCGGATTGAACCACGGGTGATTACCGGGGCCGGCCCGACCGCGGCGTCGGCCTAGAAGATGGTCTACGGGGCGTGGACGAAAGGCGCGGCAGCGCTTCTGCTCGCGATCGAGCAGACCGCCTCGGCCGACCGTGTCGCGGACGTGCTAAAGGACGAATGGGACATCTCTCAGGCCGGCTTGCGTGACCGCTTGCCGGCCGCCCACCGGGAAGCGGATGCCAAGGGTTGGCGATGGGAAGGCGAGATGCGACAGATCGCGGCGACGTTCCTCGCCGCCGGGCAACCGGGCGGATTTCATGAGGCCGCGGCCGAGGTCTTCGCACGAGCCTCCGCTTCAAACCATCGTTGAAGGCACCCGCCGCCGCGTCAATGGTCAACCTGTCGTCGCTTCCTCCGGCGCACAGGTGATTCACAGCTCGTGTCCAGCCGGCTGCCAGCGCCGCTCAGCAAGGTGAAGAGCAAGCCCCGAGGGCCACGCTCGGCCCGGGGGGCGATGCACACCGGCAAACCGATTGGAGCACCGCAGAAATGAAGAGTCAGAGCAAGATCAGCAGCTGCGAGCCACACGGGACATCTCCGCAGCGCCCCGGCCGACGGCGGCGACTGGTGAGCCAGCGCAGCTTGGGCGTCGCGGTGGGGCTGAGTATCCCGGTGGTCGGGCTCGGGCTCGCCGCGTGCGGTGGTACGTCGAGCTCGACCGCCGCGACGACCACCAAGTCAGCCCAGGCCGCAGGCTCGAGTGGCTTTGCCTCATATAAGGGCGCGGGCGGAGGTTCGAACGCTCGCTCGACGAACGCTGCGGGCGGGTCGGTCGGCAAGGTCAGTGGCGTGTCCTCCTCGAGCTTCACGCTGAAGACCCCGACGGGTGGGAAGGTGACCGTCAAGGACACCTCGTTGACGGTCTACGACAAGGGCACGAAGACCTCGGCGGCGAGTGCCGTCGCCTCGGGCAAGACCGTCCTCGTGCTCGGCAAGGTCGACGGTACGACGATCACCGCATCCGACGTCATCGTGGGACCGGCGATCGACCTGTCGAAGGCGGCATCGAAGGTCAGCTCGTTCAAGCGCGGGACGCAGGGCGCGTCGAAGAGCGTCGGTCAGATCCCGACGAGCTACAAGGAGGGGTCCGGCACGATCGTCAGCGGGACCACGGCGACCAAAGCCACGGAAGCGGCGTTGACGGATTACGCCGGTGGCGTCGTCGATCGTGTTGTGCGCCTGAGCGACGGCGAGTACGAGGTCCACTACATCGGCGCCAACTGGCCTCATCACATCTTCGTCAGTCGCGACTTCAAAGTGGTCGGCGCCAACTGAAGCCGCGGCGTTATCCGAGCGGCAGCGTGATCTCAAAGCGTGCGCCCTGGCCGGGTCGCGACCTGACCGTCGCGGCCCCGCCGTGGGCCTCGGCCACCGTCTTGACGATCGCCAACCCGAGACCGCTTCCCTCTGTGCGAGGGGCCGTGTCGTCGTTGTCGGGCGGAGTGCCACGGTAGAAGCGCTCAAAGATGTGTCGCGCGTGCTCGGGGTCGATGCCCGGGCCGGTGTCGGTCACCGCCAGGACGGCCATGCCATCGTGAACGCCGACCTCGATCGCAACCGTCGCCGCCGCCGGCGTGTGGACCTGCGCGTTCTCGAGCAGATTGTCGATGATCTGTCGCAGGCGACGCTGATCGCCGATCATCATCACCGGGCCGTTTCCGTCGACGGTGATCGATCGCTCGGGCTCCCGCGCCAGCGCATCCGCGGCCGCTTCACGCGCGATGATTGCCAGGTCTGTGCGCGCACGCGACAGCGGGCGTTGCTCATCGAGCCGGGCGAGCAAGAGCAAGTCGTCGATCAGGGCCGCCATCCTGGTCGCCTCTGACTCGATCCGTGAGATCGAAGTGTCCAGGTCTTCGGGATTGTGTTTGGCGCCGCGGCGCAACAGTGCCGCGTAGCCGCGGATCGACGTCAGCGGGGTGCGCAGTTCGTGCGACGCGCTTGAGACGAACCGTCGCAATTGCTCCTCGGAGCGATCCCGGCGAGCGAAGGCGTCCTCGAGCCTCTCAAGCATTCCGTTCAGTGCCAGACCGAGCCGTCCGATCTCGGTGCGGTCCTCCGCCGGCGAGACCCGCACGTCGAGGTCGCCCTGCGCGATCCCGCCGGCCACCTCGGAGATCCGTTCCAACGGCCGCAGTCCCCTGCGCAACAACCCGAACGCCGTGACCGCGAGCGAGGCCAGCAGCCCCGCCGCGATCAGCAGTTCGACGTGCAAGAGACGTCGGAGCGTCGCGTTGACGTCATCCAGGGAGACCGCTACGACCAGGACACCGCCAGACGCCGGCAGCGAGCTCACCAGCACGCGGTAGCGCCCTGCTCCGCTCACCGCGCCGACGTCGAACCGCAGCGCCCGCTCGCGCGAGGGCACGCTGGCCTCGGAGGACGGTGGCGGATGCAGCGTCGCGGGTAGGCGCGGCGCTGGGCTCGGTCCTCCGAGTGAGCTCGGCGCGTGCAGAGCGACGACTCGCCCGGCGGGGTCACGAACCTCGACGAACGCGATCGGCGGGGCGACTCGGTCAAGCGTTGCCGTGTCGATCGTGCGCGTGCTCGACTGCCGCAGACCCCGACCAACCGATGCGCGTGCCGCAATGAGCTGCTGGTCGACTCGGTCAAGCAAGAAAGCGCGCAGCGCCAGATAGGTTCCGCCAGTGGCGGCCAGCAGGCCAACGGCGGTCATCACCAACACGCCCGCCAGCAGCCGGGCTCGAAGCGACATCAGTCCTGCGGCGAGCGCAACGTGTACCCGAACCCCCGCACCGTCTGGATCAGCGGAGGCTCCTCAACGTCGACCTTTTTGCGCAGATAGCTGATGAACGTCTCGACCACGTTGCCGCCCCCACCGAAGTCGTACTCCCACACACGATCGAGGATCTGGCTCTTGGACAGCACCCGGCCTGCGTTGAGCATCAGAAACCGCAGCAGCCGAAACTCGGTCGGGGTCAGCGCGATCGGCCGCGTGCCGCGTGAGACCTCGAGCCGATCCTCGTCGAGCACCAGGTCGGCGTACCGAAGCACTCCGGACGACGCTTGGCGCGCCGAAAGGGTGTTGCGCCGGACCATCGCCCGGACCCGGGCGATCAGCTCGTCCAGACTGAACGGCTTGGCCAGGTAGTCATCGCCGCCAACCGTCAGTCCTGCGATCTTGTCCTCGGTCGCATCCCTCGCGGTGAGGAAGATCACCGGCATCCAGAGGCCCTCCGCGCGCATTCGTCTCACGACCTCGAAGCCGTCGATGTCCGGCATCGTGATATCGAGGATCACCAGCTCGGGCTTGAACTCCCGGATCGCTTGCAGCGCCCCGCGGCCGTCGCGTGCACTGCTCACGTCGAACCCCTCGTAACGCAGGCCGAGCGACACCAGCTCGGTGATGTTCAGCTCGTCATCGACCACCAGCACGCGCGTGGGAGCCTCGGTCACGCTCGCTCCTCTCAGACTCACGCCACACAGCTTGCCATCAGACCCTGTGGATCAGCTGTGCGACCCCCTGGCAGCCGGAGATCGGTTTGCACGGCGAGCGGCCGGTAGGGCTTTCCCTACCCGGTCCTATGGATCGCAGGGGGCGTCCAGTCTGGCAGAGCCGTATGGATCGACGCCCGGGTCGGTGAGAACCTGGCTCTGACCGATGAGCGCACCAGTTGTCACTCGAGAGGACCAACGATGAACCGCACGGAGCCCAGTACCGCACAGGACGCCGTCGACCCGGCCGTAGATACGCCACTACCGCCTCGCCGAGACCGGCCAGTCGGGCATGTCGTGGGACATGCCATCGGGGAGCCTCCCCCGCCGCCGCGTGGGAACCGGCCCCTCGGCCACGTCGTCGGACGCGACACGCGGGCTTCATAGGCCGCGCCTCACCCTCCGACGCAACAACCAAAGACTTCGCCGAACCCACAGGGAGACATGATGAGCAACGAAACACGAACCACCGCGGCATCGGCTGCCCGACCCAGTGAGAAAGGCGCGCGAGTCGGTCTACTCGGTGTCGGCCTGATGGGTAGCGCCATGGCCCGTCGACTTCTTAATCAGGGCATCGAGGTCATCGCCTGGGACCTCGACCCGGCACATGTTCACGCCCTCGAAGCGAGTGGCGCCGAGCCGGCGCAACAGCCCAACGAGGTGGTGAGCGGCGCACCGATCGTGATCACGATGCTGCCGACCGCCGACATCGTCCTCGATGTGGTGCAGCCTCTGCTCGACGACTGGCCCGAAGGCACCATCTGGTTGCAGATGAGCAGCGTCGGGGCGCTCGAGGCAGACCAACTCACGCAGACAGCCGTGGCACACGGGATCACGCTCGTTGACGCGCCGGTCTCAGGCAGCACGCATCCCGCCGAGCAGGGCCAGTTGACGATCCTCGCCTCTGGACCTGATTCCGCGCGCCCGGCCGTCGAGCCGGTATTCGCCGCGCTCGCGTCGCGGGTCGTCTGGGTCGGAGAGGCCGGAATGGGATCGCGCCTGAAGCTGGTGACCAACCACTGGATGATCACCATGACCGGGGCGCTGGCGGAGTCCATGCACCTGTGCGAGGCCATGGGGCTGGATCAGCAGCACTTCGTCAGCCTCCTGGATGGTGGGCCGCTGGGCTCCGCCTATGGCGTGCAGAAGCTCGAGGAGATGCGTCGCCACGAGTACCCGGCCGGCTTCCCGGTCAGGCTCGCTCTGAAAGACCTGCAGCTGGTTCGCGAGGTTGAGCAGAGCTCGAACGCGAACATGCCGCTGCTGGACGTCGTCCTGGAGCGCTTCACTGCCGCAAGCGCGAACTTCGCCGACCAGGACCTGGCCGCGATCTACGAGCTGAGGGAACACGCTGAAGTCTGAAGCGAACGCCACTGCCTGCCTCTGGCGAGGAGGAGCGAGCGATCCGTCTTCGCGCGGGCCAGCCAATCGGTCACGAATCGGGCTTCTGGGCGACGGCTTCTCGTCGCTGATCCTGACGGTCATCTTTTCCGTCTACGCCGTTGGGGTCGTCCTGACGCTCTTCGCCGCCGGTCACCTGTCGGATTGGCACGGTCGACGCCGCCCGTTTGCCGTCTCCCTCGTCCTCTGTATCGCCAGTGCTCTGGTGTTCCTCCTGTGGCGCGACCTGCCCCGGGTTGCTCGTCGGCCGGTTTGTCGGCGGCGTCGGCGTCGGCGTCGGCGCCGTCACCGCGACTGCGACGCGTGGCTGGGCGAACTGCACGCCGGTGCTCGTCCCGATGCGTCGCCTCGCCGCGTCCATCTTGTCTCGACGGCTGCAAACCTGGGCGGCATCGGCGTCGGCCCGCTCCTCGCCGGTGGCCTTGCTGAGTGGGTCGCCGACCCGCTCACAATCCCATACCTGGTTGCCATCGGTGCCTTGCTCGCTGGTCTCGCCGGAGTCTTGTTCTCGCCTGAGACTCGCCTGCCTGTTGTGCCGCGGCCCGCTTATCGGCCGCAGCGTGTGTCAGTCCCGGCCCACGCGCTTAGCCGCTACCTCGCCGCGGCCGTTGGTGCGGCGATGGCGTTTGCGATCTTCGGTCTGTTCACTTCGCTGGCCCCTGCGTCCCTTGCCGGTCCGCTTCATCATCCCTCACACGCCCTTGCCGGAGCAACCGCCTTTGCCGTGTTCGCGGCGGCCGTGGTCAGCCAGACCCTGATCACTCGCCAGGCTGCGAGAGTGATGGCCGGCGGAATCGTGGTGCTGATCGCCGGGATGGCGGTCCTGGTGATCTCGGTCTGGCTGAGCGCCCCGAGCCTCGGTCTGTTCCTCCTCGGTGGCGTGATCACCGGCGCCGGTGCCGGCTCGCTGTTCAAGGGCGTGGTCGCGACGATCGTCGCTGTCTCGGATCCACAGCGCCGCGCCGAGGCGCTGGCCGGAATGTTCCTTGCCGGATACGTCGGGCTCACCCTCCCCGTCGTCGCCCTGGGCATCATGACCCAATCGCTGAGCCCGAAGCTCAGCCTGCTCATCTTCGCGGGCGCTTTAGCCCCTCGGGATCGCCCTCGCGGCGCCACAGCTTCTCCGACGCACTGGCGACTGACGAGTGGAACCGCTTAGTAACGAAACGAGGCGTCTCGTTTTGTTATGGTCATGGTCAGCTCAAAGCTCTACCCATCCGGAAAGGAACGCAAATGCCGCGGACTTCACCCAGGATCACTCGACTTCACACGACGCCGGTGGACGTGTTCCTCCCTGGCCGTGGGCTCGCCGCTGTGCCGCAAGGCTGATCTAGTCATGAGCGCGCCAAGCCAACCTGAACCGCGGCGGGGGAGACCTCGCAGCGAGAAGGCGCGAGAGGCGATTCTCGATGCGGCGGGCGACCTGCTGCTCGGCCACGGGCTCAGCGAGGTGAGCATGGACGAGGTCGCCGCGCGCGCTGGGGTGAGCAAGGCGACCATCTATCGGTGGTGGCGCACAAAGGAGGCGCTGGCCCTCGACACGCTCTACCACGAGTGGGACACCGCGCGGCCGTTGACGCCAGACAACACGGGAGCCCTGCGAGGCGACCTTCTCAGCTTCCTACGGCCGTGGGTGCGCCGTGCCAGAAGCAGGCCATTTGGCCGAATCGTGGCCGAACTGGTCGCGGCGGTTCATGCGAGTCCCGAGTTCCGCGAGCAATATCAGGCGCGCTTTGTCGAGCCCCGGAGAGCGCCGGCGAGGATTTGCTTTGAGCGGGCTCTGGAACGGGGAGAGATCCCTCCGATCGATGTCGACTTCGCGCTCGACCTCGTATTCGGCCCGATCTATCACCGGCTCCTGCACGTCCACGCGCCCCTGAACGACCGCTACATCGAGCAGGTCGTCGATGCTGTCCTCAGGGGACTGCCGCAAGCGACAGAGAACGCCGGCGCGAGCGTTGTGCGCCATGAGTAGTGCTTCAAAGCGAGGCTCGAGCCCCGCGGGTATCAGGTCTGCGATGGAGACGATCCGCGCTGCTCGGGGACGGGCGCGTCAGTTCTGGCGCGTGTTCGACGCCAGCTCGGTCCCGATGGTCATCGTCAACAACGATCGGCGCTACGTGGCGGCCAACGTTGCAGCGCGGTTGCTGTTCAGGCTGAGGTTGGGCGAGTTCCTGACCCGGCGGATTGACGATCTCACGCCGCCGCATATGTTCTGGAGGTTGCAGGAGAGGTGGACGCGCCTGATCCGCGAGGGCACGGTATCCGGACGGTACGACGTCAGCTTTCCGGATGGAAGCGAGCTTCAGATTGTGTATTGCGCGCTCGCAAACGTGTTGCCGGCCCAGCATCTGATCGTCTTCCTTCCGGCTGAGTGGCCCGACGACGAGCTGAGCGGAGCAGAGGGACCGGAAGCGCAGACGCCGCGAGGAAGGCTCTCGCCGCGGGAGCGGGAGGTTCTGTCTCTGATCGCCGCGGGCGCCAGAACCGAGCAGATCGCCGATGAGCTGACGATCTCGAGCGCCACGGCGCGCACCCATACCCGGAACGCTCTGAGCAAGCTGGACGCTCACAATCGTGCGCAGGCGATGCGCGACGGGATGCTCGACGTCCCGCCATGGAGCCTCAAGCCGTTGCCATCGTCCCGCTGAGGTATTGCCGCTCGAGGTGCTCGTACCGCTGAGGTAGGTTTCGTGCACGAACCCTCGTAGATCGGCTGAGAGTCGCTCAGCGCTGCCGACACTGGGGGAGTGACCCGTTCACGATTCACTCCGCGGCATGCGCTTCTCTCGATCTTCGCCACGGCGACTCTCGTCCTGATGATCGGCGGCGCGCTGGCGTCGATCACGCTGCTGAAGGCGAGCCTCTATCGCTCGGTCGAGCAGGCCGCGGGCCAGGAGGCTCGCGTCGTCGCCGACCTCGGCCTCGACGCTGCCCTCTCTCACGGCCGTCTGACGGCAGGTGACCTGCAGATCGCCGCCTCGCAATACGCGGTGGCTCGGCGGGACCTGCCCCTGACCGGAGTCGTGATATGGCTGCCGTCCGGCAAGGCGATCTTTGCCCGCGGTAGCGGTCGAGTCAAGGCTGCCGGTCCGACCGAATCCAAGATCGCGACCGTCGCGCGAACAACCGACACGACACGAGTGGCGGATGCCGCCAACCCGAACAGTGGGGCGACGGTGGAGGCCGCGGTCCCGCTCGGGCAACCGGCTGTCGGTGCGGTGGCCGAGTTCTACTTCGCCCGGGGCGGCATCCAACGCAACCTCAGCCAGGCCGAACGCTGGCTTTACCTGCTCACCGGCATCGGCGTCCTGATTATGTTGCTCGCCGTCCTGCCCTCACCGCACGCCTGGCGAGCCGCGTGCCCCTACCGGTCGACCTATTTCGCCGCGCCGCTCTGGCCGAGCTCAGGATGGCCGTGGTCAGGCGGGAGCTGGTTGTGGAGTATCAGCCGAAGGTGGAGCGCGGGAGCGGCAGGATTGCGGGCGTGGAGGCGCTCGTTCGCTGGAACCACCCACACCGTGGTCGTCTCGGCCCGGCGAGTTCCTGCCGGTCGCCGAGTCGAGCCTCGATCTGCTTGCCGCTTTGACGCGCGAGGTTCTGAACGATGCGATTCGTGATTGCGCCGGTTGGCTACGTCAGGGGTGTGAACTCCCGGTCGCGGTCAACGTCGCGCCGGCGGTCTTACTCGATGGATCGTTGGTCGGACTGGTGACGGAAGCATTGACCCGAAATCACCTGGACTCGCGAATGTTGACCCTCGAGCTCACCGAGAGCGCGCTGATGGCGGCTGAAGAGGGAGTGACCGGCCACCTGACGGCGCTTCGCGAGCTCGGTATATCGATCTCGATCGACGACTTCGGCACCGGGAACTCCTCGCTGTCGCGGCTACGCTCTCTTCCCCTTGACGAGCTCAAAGTGCATCGCTCGTTCATCGCGGACATCACCACCGACGAGCGCGCTCTCGGCATCATCCGGCACATCGTCCATCTCGGACTTGAACTGGGCCTCCGGGTCGTGGCTGAGGGAGTCGAGGACGAGCGAACCCTTCGCATCCTCAGGTCAATCGGCTGCGAAGTCGTACAGGGCTTCCACCTAGCGCGCCCGATGTCCGAGGACCAGCTGAGACGATGGGTGACGGGCAGGGAGACGCTCCGACCGCCCGGTGCGCCGTCCGGCGAGCCGTCGCCGGGCACCGCATGACCTTCAGACAATCCGAGCGCGGAAGGTCCTGGGGTAGGGACACCCCGAATCGTCGCGTCCGGAACTCGCGAGGGTGTTCTCTGGCGCGCCGGCATGTACGCCAACCGTAACGCGTGGGAGCGTGGTGTCTATGACCGCTCCCGATGTCCCAACCGGGCTGGCGCGTCCCGCTGCTTCCAGCCTGCTCACCAACACGCATCGCTTCAACCTGGAGGTTCAATGACCACGCCAGGGTTTGACCGCGCTGGATCATCTCGGATCCGGCTCGATGCTCGGCAAGAGAAGCCTTGCGGTGCCTCGATAGCCGCGGGTCTGGTTGGCTCTTCCATAACGGACAGGCTGCCAACGCGTGACATCGAGGTCAGCACCTGGGGCCGCAGCGTCCTGCAGGTCCAGCGGCACGAAGGTCACAGTGATGGCCGCGCTGGTGAAGGTCGCGTCACGCTGATCCCTTGTGCTGCTTTGAGGAACGCGCAAACCCACATCCAGACCAAGGTGATCGCATGATCTTCGAGCCCGACATCCATCTGCGCGCGCTCGATCGCCACACGTAATGGGAGATTGACTACGCTGCGGCCGGGGACCGCAGGTCCGCGCTCGATGCGTGTCTCGACGCGCTCGCGCTCGCCGCCGAGCTCAGCCTCGCTGACGACGCCGCCGAAGGCTGCCCGCGAACCTTCGCTCGCCGATCCCCATCCCGCCCCTGGCGCCCGAGCAGCCGCGACGGCCAGCCAACCCATCGCCCAGAGCAACCCTCATGAAGGGGCCGCACCGGGCCTAGGCGGGGTGCGGCGAACGTGACCACAGCGCCTCTGATTCGCAGCGATCCAAGTCAACGGCCCTTTTGACCTCTTCGGTGACTGCCCCGAACCGCGCGTCCACAGCATTCGACAGACCATGGTCCGAGTGGGGCCGGCACGCGATTCGGCGGTTCGACATGTACAGGGACCAGCCCCAGCGCCGATCGTTCTTGACGACAGCGGCTGGTTGACCGGCCGGAGCATGCCGGCCGGAGCGTGCCTCGCCGGTTGCGTTACGGGGATCTTCGTCGCCCCGAGCTGGTGCGTGATCTCAGGAGCCTTGCTAACTGTGCATCGCCTGGTGGTGCGCCTGCTCATGTTCTGTGAGCTGGCTCCGCCCGGAACTTCGATCGGGGCACAATCAAGCGCGAGGCGCTGGCCGCAGACAGGTCGCGGCCAGCGCCCCACGGTCGCCCGGTCAGTCGCCGGCGCCGATTACTTTGAAGTCGCTGTTGACAGAGATGTGATGGGGGGCCAGCTGACGCCGATGTTGTGGACCTCGTGGTCGCCGTTGCGGAGCTGCACAACTCGATCGATGACACCGCCCGGATGAGTCAGCAAGGCGGGTTCGATAGCTTTGTTGGCGGCGCTTCCGCTGAGGATGGTGCCGCTTCCTTGCTTGTAGCTGGATGGGATCTGACCGACGGTTTTTGACTTGTCGCCCGTGCCGTTGAAGGCAATGACCTGCGACGCGGTCTTGGAGTTCGGCTTTGGGGGGACTCCCCATGACCTCAGTTGCCGTGATCGTGGTGCTGTCATCCGTGCCCAGCACGAGGACGGCCGCGCCTTTGGTGACAGTGCTCTTCGTCGCCGTGGCCGTGCCCTTCTCGTACCTGATGGATGATGCTCCTTGATGGTCGCCGACCCCGATGTATCCGCTGGCCCTCGATCTGCATCCTGGAGCACGATCACTCCGCGACCGGCATCCCGCCCGAGAGGACCCTCACCGGTGAGCAATGTCCTCTGTGCGGCCATCCGGGTGGTGAGGCAGGGATATGCTCTTGCCATCGATGCGCGCACGTGCCGTCGCTGCTGATGCGCCCGGCATTCCCTCCCCTGGTGGTGCGGATTGTGGTCGACGCTGGGTTCATCGCCGAGATAGATCTGATGTTGTACCCCGCGCGTCAGGTCGCGCCGCAGATCTCGCTGCGGATGGCCTACGTGAGTGGTGTGCCCGTTATCTCGAGGGTATGGGGGTTGGCGCGCGGCGCCGTGACGGTGTCCAGCACCGCCCTCGCGTACGTCACGCCGACCCTGCTTTCCTGGACCACTCGAGACGCATCTGGTTCCGGGCAAGCCTGCGCTGGGAACGAAAACGCGCTTATGGGGGCGGGTAGTGCCCTCGTTCGAGGCGCCGCGGCGCGCGGCGCGCGAACGCGAGCGTGAGGCGAAGAGCAGCGCGCTCCGGGCGGGACGGGACGAGCTGCAGGGACTGGCCGAGGAGCAGGTGGCGCTGCGACGGGTCGCGACGCTCGTTGCCCGTGCGGCGCCCCAGGAGCAGGTGTTCGCCGCGGTCGCCGAGGAGGTTGGGCGGGTCCTCCCGGTCGAGTTCGCGATCCTGAGCCGCTACGAAGCCGACGGCTCACTCACGATTCTCGCCGGCTCAGGCACCTCAGTAGCGAACTTTCCCGCTGGCAGCCGCTGGAGTCTCGGGGGAAAGAACGTCAGCACGCTCGTCTTCGAAACAAGTCTTCCGGTCCGGATCGACGACTATCCCAATCGCTCTTCCGGACCCATCGGGGTCTCCGGCCGTGAGCAGGGTGTTCGCTCGGCGGTGGCGACCCCGATCACCGTCGAGGGACAGTTGTGGGGAGTCATGACGGTCGGTTCCACTGTTGAGGAGCTGCCGCTGCCGGCGGATATCGAAGCGCGCCTGGGGCAGTTCACGGAGCTACTGGCAACCGCCCTCGCGAACACCGAAAGCCGCACCGCGCTCGCCCGGCTTGCGGAGGAGCAGGCGGCGTTGCGACGCGTCGCGACATTGGTGGCGGCGGGCGCGTCGCCGCAGGACGTCTTCGCCTCCGTGGTCGAGGAGGTCGGGCAGCTGCTTCCCGTCGATCTGGCGAACATGTTCCGGTACGGCGCCGACCGTACACAGACATTCGTTGCGACCTGGGGGCGGACCGGGGTGCGCTTCCCGCCGGGCGAGCGGTGGCCACTCGGGGGAAAGAATGTCGCGACAATCGTGTTTGAGACCCGCCGTCCAACCCGGATCGAGGACTACTCCGACGCCTCCGGCCCAGTCAGTCTGGTCGCTCGCGAGACGGACCTCCGCTCGGCAGTCGGAGCGCCGATCATCGTCGAGGGTCACCTCTGGGGCGCGATCGCGGTCGGCTCGCGCGGAGACCAGCCGCTGCCGCCGGATACCGAGGCTCGCCTCGCCTCGTTCACGGAGTTAGTCGTGACCGCGATCGCGAACACCGAGAGTCGAGCCGAGCTGGCACGGCTTGGGGAGGAGCAGGCAGCCCTGCGGCGCGTCGCCACCCTGGTCGCGCGTGGGACGCCCCAAGAGGAGCTGTTCGCCGCGGTCGTCGACGAGGTCGGGGAGCTGCTTCCCATTGAGTCGGCCAGCATGAGCCGCTACGACCCAGACGATTTGCTGACCTTCGTCGCCACTTGGGGTCAGGAAGTCGAGCCGTTTGCGGTGGGAAGTCGCCAGAGGATCGGGGGGAAGAACCTCGGGACGATCGTGTTCGAGACCGGCCGTCCGGCGCGGCTCGATCGCTATGCCGATACCGCCTCCGGCCCGCTCGGTGCGGGCGTCACGAAGGCGGGCATACGCTCGTCGGTTGCGACGCCGATCACGGTCGAGGGTCGGCTCTGGGGCGTGATCGCGGCCGGCTCGGTTCTGGAGCGACCACTGCCGCCGGACACCGAGGCGCGCTTGGGGTCGTTTACCGAGCTGGTCGCGACGGCGATCGCCAACGCCGAGAGCCGGGCCGCACTGGCCGGATCACGTGCACGGATCGTCGCCGCCTCAGATGCGAGCCGGCGGCGGATCGAGCGCGATCTCCACGACGGGGCGCAGCAGCGGCTGGTGCATGCGGTGATCGTGCTGAAGCTCGCGCTGCGGGCGCTGTCGGGCGGCGAGGCAAACGCGAAGGCGCTCGTGGCCGAGGCACTTCAGCACGCCGAGCAGGCCAACTTCGAACTACGCGAGCTCGCACACGGGATTCTGCCCGCCGCGCTCACCCGCGGCGGACTGCAAGCGGGGGTCGAGGCGCTGGTGTCCCGGGTCTCGCTGCCGGTCATCGTCGATGTATCCGTCGGTCGCCTATCTGCTGGTGTCGAGGCCACCGCATATTTCGTGGTCAGCGAAGCACTCACCAACGTCGTCAAGCACGCTCGCGCAGACGGCGCCGGGGTCACTGCCCGACTCGAAGGCGGGGACCTGAGAGTCGAGGTACGCGATGACGGCATCGGCGGGGCGCGGAGCGATCAGACCACCGGACTGGGCGGCTTGGAGGATCGGGTGTCGGCACTGGGCGGACGCCTCGTGCTCGAGAGCCCGCATGGCGTCGGCACCCGCGTACGCGCGCTGCTGCCGCTATCGGGAAGTGACTAACCGGCTGCTAGGTAGGGAAAGCCGGCGACGGCTGGTCGGGTAGGGCTTCCCCTACTCGCCGCTCCGAGACTCGTCTGGGATGTCTCGGGAACGGCCGTATATACGCACGCCTAATCCGATGAGAACCTGCCCTCGCATCCAATCACCTGTAGCGACTCCCCGAGGAAATCAATGGCTGTGAAACCCTCCCGCGTGGCACCCCAACCGACACACAACCAGGCTCCAGTCCGGTCTTACGATCCCGACGACCAGCCTCAGAGTCCTAGCGAAAGCATCGGCCCAATGACTACATTCAAGCGCCGCACCAGGCATCCGAACCTGCATCCCGCTCCCGATTTCGGGGATGAATCGTTCTTGCTGCAGCGCGTCCAGCCTGGCCTGAGTGGCCTCATGGACGGAGCGCTGTCAACGCTCGCGCCGATCTTCGCGGTCGTGCTCGCGACCCACCGGCCACTGACGGCCTTCTACACCGGGTTCGCGGCTGCCCTCGGCGCCGGAGTCAGCATGGCCTTCTCCGAAGGTCTCTCCGACACCGGCGAGATCACCGGCCGCGGCAGCCCGTTGATCCGCGGCGCGATCACCGGCGGCGGGACATTCCTTGGCGGCGTCTTCCACACGCTGCCATTCCTGATCCCCGGCTACCAAACCGCGATCGTTGCCGCGGTGGCGATTGTCGCGGCCGAGCTCCTGCTCCTCGGCTGGCTACGCCACAAGTTCTTCGACACGAGCTTCCTTCGCTCGTTCGTATCCGTCACCGTCGGTGGTGCGATCATCGCCAGCCTGAGCGCAGCTTTGGGGGTCGTCGCCGCAAGCTGAATCCGCCGGTGGGGTTTCTCCGCATGCGATCAGCCGCGGGGCCCCGCCTCGGTTACACCCCGAGAATCGCATGCTGATGGCGGTTGGGCGCGACGAGCTGGTCGTCACAGCCGGGGTCACGACTGTGGTCGTGATGGTCGTCGCAGCCGTCAATCCCCACGACGCCTGGCAGCAGCCCTTCCTACGTGGCGTCGACACCGCTATCGGGATCGCACTCGGCGTAGGCGCCTCGTGGATCGCCCTCCTCGTGGCCACGCTTTGCGCGTCACGCTCCGCCTGAATCCGGTCACGACGCCGACGGGTCTCCGCGGCCAACTGTAGGATCGCAAATACGCACCTGGGATCAGGTGTCACCTACACACCTGTCGACACACGACCCAATGCGAGATCGCGCAGGCACACGTTCATCGCTTCGATCTGACTTTCGAAATCCGCGATCGCCTGTCGTATGTACCTCGTGTGCACGATCGGCTCTGTCCTGCGGTCGTTCGCGTACTGATGCAGCCACTCGAGGGTGACTGTCATCCGACGCACCTGGCGTTCGAGACGGTATCGCTCGCGACGGTCAACCGCAGACTCGACATCCGGCGTCTGAATGAAACCGTCAAGTTCGGTGTTCATCTTTGCCGCTCCGTTCCTGTGCAAGGGTTCTCAGTCGGTTCAGATTCCCATTCGCTCGGGCATGCGTACATGCGGCTCCGCCGGAGACGTCGGCCCAGAGGTCTGGAGGGCGGGGTAGGGGAAGCCCTACCGGTCACCGAGGCGCCGGGAACCGACCCGGACGTGTGACGCGCCGCATTTCCGGGTTTCCCTACCTCGCGGTACGAGCGAGACGGTGATCATGTGAGGTGTGATCGGCCCGCGATCAGTTCTGGTGGTCGACGACGACGCGGAGTTTCGCCGACTGGCGCGGCGGGTCCTCGCCGACAGGCGGCTCACCGTCATCGGAGAGGCAGCCGACGTCGTGGCGGCACTGGCGGCCGCCTGTCGATTGAAGCCCGCAGCGATCCTGATCGACGTCGATCTGACAGATGGAGATGGGGTCGCTCTCGCGCGGAAGCTCGCCGCACTCCGGTGGCACCCGCGCGTCGTGCTCACCTCGATCAACGCCGACATCACCACCTTCGAGGAAGCCAGGAACGCCGGCGCTCACGCGTTTGTGGGTAAGTCGGATCTCCCCGACGCGCCCTGGTCGCGACTGCTCGGCGCCGATTAGCCAGCAGGCAACGTCGCCGCCGGCAATTGCGCACAGACGCGAGTGCCCTCGCCCGAGGGACTTTCCACCGCGAGGCGTCCCTCCAGTGCTGACACCCGATCTTCGAGTCCTCCCAGGCCGGTGGTGTGGTCGCCGCGTGCGCCGCCGACGCCGTCGTCCCAAATCTCTATCCGGAGCTCCCCGTCCTCAACTCGGGCCGTGACTTCGGCGCGAGCGGCCTGAGCGTGCTTGACGACATTTGTCAGCGCCTCGCTGATGACAAAGTAGGCCGTCGCCTCCACGCTGGCCGGCAGTCGCTCGACGGACATGTCCACGCTCACCGGCAGCGACACACGCGACACCAGCGCCTCGACCCCCGCGCGCAACCCGCCGCGCCTGAGCGCGCCGGGCAGAATGCCGTGCGCCAGCTCGCGCAGCTCGGCATTCGCCTGCTCGGTGTGTCGCAGCGCCTCGGCCACGAGCTCCTCCGCGTTGGCGTCGGCGTTCGAGAGCGCCCGCAGCGCGAGCCGCAACACGATCACCCCGTGCACGAGCCGCTGCTGGGCCCCGTCGTGGAGATCGCGCTCGATCCGCCGGCGGCTCTCATCTGAGGCCGCGATGATTCGCGCCCTCGAGGCGGTCAGAGCCGCACGGCTCTCGGCGTTGGCGATTGCCGTCGCCACCAGTTCGGTAAACGAGCCCAGACGCGCCTCAATGTCTCCCGTCAACGACGGCTCGAGTGTCGAGCCGACGACGATCAAACCCCAAAGATTGCCCTCGACCGTGATGGGCGCGCCAACTGCCGAGCAGATACCCGCCTCCCGCGCGACGGCGCCAAGCGGTCCGGAGGAGGAGTCGGCATAGTTGTCGATCCGCGCTGGACGGCCGGTTTCCAATACGACCGTGGCGAGGTTCCATCCACCAATCCTCAGCCGGCTGCCGGCGGGAAAGCGCTCGATCGTGCTGCCAGCGACGGCGAGAACCGTGAATGTATCGTCGGACTCGTAGCGCTCCATATGCGCGAAATCGACCGGAAGCAGCCGCACGACCTCGTCAGCGACCGCCGCGAACACCTGCTCCGGTGCCACACCCCGTGCCACGAGCGTCGCGATCCGGCGCAGTGCCGCCTGCTCTTCGACGAGCCTGGCGAGTCCGGCGCGGCTCTCGGCGTTGGCGATCGCGGTCGCCACCAGTTCCGTGAAACCGGCAAGGCGCGCTTCGGTGTCTCCTGGCAGCGGTTCCTGAAAGGAGGCGGCCGCGATCAATCCCCAGAGCCGCCCCTCGACGTTGATCGGCGTCGCCACCGAGGATCGGATGCCCGCCTCGCGAATGTGGATACCGAGCGGCCCGGAGGACGTATCCGCATAGCAGTCGATGCGGGCGGGACGTCCGGTCGTGTACACGATCGTGCCGAGATTGTTTCCGCCCAGCATGTAGCGACTACCCGCCTCGAAGGGGTGCTTGACGACCCCCCAGGTGGCGATGAAGGTCAGCGACTCATCTGGCTCGTAGCGGCACATTGACGACGACTGGACTGGAAGCAGATGACCGACCTCGTCCACAACCGCTGCGAACACCGCTTCCGGCGGCGTGCCGCGCGCCACCAGGGTCGCAACACGCCGCAACGCCGCCTGCTCCTCAGCCAGCCGGCCAAGCCCGGCACGACTCTCAGTGTTCGCGATGGCCGTCGCGAGAAGCTCCGTAAACTGCACCAGTCGCTCCTCAGTATCTGCCGGCAGTTGCGACTCCACGACCGAACCGACGATCATCGCTCCCCAGAGGCGGCCCTCGACGCTGACCGGCGTCGCGATCGAGGAGCGGATCCCCCGCTCGCTGCCGGCGGCCCCAACCGCGCCGGAGGAGCTCTCGGGATAGTCGTCGATGCGGGCTGGGAGACCCGTCTCGAATACGAGCGTGCTGACGTTGTTTCCACCGAGGGTCCACCGGCTGCCCGAGCCAACCGGGGTGCCAGAGGCCGCGAGGACCGTGAGCGCCCCGTCGCCCTCATAGCGGGCCATGATCGCGAAATCCACTGGGAGTACCCGTCCGACCTGCTCGGTGACCGCCGCGAACACCTCGTTCGGCGGCGTCCCGCCCGCGATCAGCGTCGCCACTCGCCGTAAGGCCGCCTGCTCCTCGACCAGCGGATGCGGCTCATCACCACTCACCGCGGCCTCGGTCCATCGCGCGATGATCGTCGCCGTCAAGCCGACTCGCAGCGGGGGCACGATTGCGCATGGCTTGGCAAGCGTATCCCTGCCTCCCCACCGATGCCGCCTACGTCGCTCCCGCGGCTCTCATCCAGGTAGCTCGACCCGAGCGGTCGGTGTCCAGGGGAGGATCAGGGATTGGCGGTCGTGCAGGGCGATCACGAGGACGGAATTCGGATCGGCGTCCCTGACGCCGGCGAGCAGGCGAACAGGGGTCGGCGCGTCGAGACCTTCGGTGGGCTCGTCGAGGAGCAGTACGTCGGGGTGCCGCAGCACGCCTTGCGCAACGCTCGGGCGCCGGCGCTGACCGCCCGAGAGAGCCGCGCCGCCGGTTGCTCGACGGGACACCGACCCTCGCCGCCGCCTTACCACGAACGCGCCGATGCACTCGCCGCGATCGACGCGCTCCAGCCACTCCTCAACGCCAGCGCGCAGCGTCAACACGCCGATCTCAAGGTCGTAACCATCCAAGGCGTCCCGTTCGGCGCTGTCGCTGGCTTCGCCGTCCACGGCACCGACTTCGTCGGCGGGCCGTCGCGGTCAGGGCCTACTGCCAACTCGATAGATCAAGCAACGTGGTGGTGTGGCTCATTTCCAGCCACTCGTAACGGAACGAGGAACAGCTTCTCACGGCCTCGGAACGGGTACATGCGAACCCGCTAGAGAGCGAGCCTCCGGTTCGGCGGAGAGTGGGGTAGGGCAATCCCTACCCGCCGTGCAGCATGCGAGAGCCTCGGTAGGGATTGCCCTACCCACCCCTTCGGCGCGAAGAGGGACAGATGTCCGGCGGATCCCTATGTACGGATCCGACGGTGGCTGAGAACCTGGATTCGATTCCGTCTGCGGACTCTCGAGCCTGCACCCCGCGGAGCTTCGAACCTGAACAGGAGACATGATGCGCCCTTCGATTACCACGTTCCCCCCCGGTGCTAGGCCCGGCAAGCGCTTCGGGCGTAGGTTTGGCTTCGCCGCCGCCGCCTTCGGGCTGGCGGTGGCGATGCTGGGGACGACGCTGCCGACGCCGCTGTATGGGCTGTACCGCCAGCACTTCGGGTTCTCAGAGCTGATGATCACGGTGATCTTTGCGACGTATGCCGCTGGTGTTATCGCGTCGCTGCTTCTCTTCGGCACGCTCTCCGATCAGATCGGCCGCCGACGACTGTTGCTGCCCGGACTCATGCTCTCCGCGCTCAGCGCCGTGTGCTTCCTGACCGCCAGCGGGCTGCCGCTGCTGCTGGCAGGTCGTGTCCTGTCGGGACTGTCGGCGGGCATCTTCACGGGCACCGCGACCGCCACCCTGATCGACCTCGCCCCCGGAGGCCGCCGTGGCCGGGCCACACTGGTGGCGTCGATGGCGAACATGGGCGCGCTCGGATCCGGGCCGTTGCTTGCCGGACTTCTCTCGCAGTGGGCAGGCTCACCGCTGCGGCTGGTGTTCTGGGTCGACCTTGCGCTGCTGCTGCCCGCGGCGATCGGCATCTGGGCGATGCCCGAGCCCGTCACCCGCGCAAGCCACCTCCAGCTGGCGCCCCAGGCCCTGAAGATCCCGAAGGAGATGCGCTCAACCTTCATCGAAGCGACCCTCGCAGGATCCGCCGGCTTCGCGGTACTCGGCCTGTTGACCGCCGTGACTCCTGACTTCCTCGGGCAGGAACTCGGAGTAACGAGCCGCGCCATCGTGGGTCTCGTTGTCTTTGCGGTGTTCGCCGCCTCGCTCGCCGGGCAACTGGCTCTTCAGTTCATCCCCGAACGCTCGGCGATCCCCGGCGGGGCCGGTGCGCTGATCGTGGGGATGGGAGCGCTGGCGCTCGGCTTGGCCGCCCCGTCGCTGGCGTTGCTCGTGCTCGGAGGCATGATCGCCGGCTTCGGGCAAGGACTGACCTTGCGCGGCGGGCTGACCGCCGTCAACGAACGCTCCCCGGCCGCCGAGCGCGGCGCGGTGGCGTCGAGCTTCTTCGTCGTGATGTACATCGCGATCTCGGTGCCCGTCATCGGCGAAGGCGTTCTCGCCCAAGCAGTCGGCCTGCGCGCCGCCGGACTGACGTTCGCCGCCCTGGTCGCGGCGTTGTCGGCGACCGTGCTGATCCTGCTGGCGCGCACCCACCGCCCGACCGCTGGCGCCCGCGCCGCCGGGCGATCGGAAGCGCACGCTCCACACACAGCCTGAACGATGCTAAGCGGGCCGTCAATCGACGTCACCGGGAACAACCTCATGCGCGAGTTGCTCCCGGCTCCCCATGGCCGGGTAGG
>DASXEZ010000099.1:0-28073 GCA_036489875.1 Solirubrobacteraceae bacterium
CGCTGCCGATGGCAGGCTAGTGGGCCTTCTCGAAGCGTTGACCGGGAAATGGCGAGTGGCTGGGGTCGGCCGGTAAGGACGCAGGGAGCGAGCAAGCCCGGGGGCTTGCCGCGACCGACGACGCTGGCGGACGGCGTCCGCGTGGAGCGCTGAGGCGTGGGCCGCCGGCTCGCCTTCGGCACGCTCGGCGGCGTCCTCGCCGCACTGCTCCTCCCGGCCGCCGCATCCGCGCACGGGATCCAGCTCACCACGGACCTCCCGATCCCGGAGTGGCTCTTCGCGTGGGCGGCCGCGGTGGTCCTCGTCGCCTCCTTCGTCGCCCTGGCGACGCTGTGGCCGCAGCCGCGCCTGGCCTCCCTGCGCGAGCACGACTGGTGGCGCTACCCCCGCTGGCTCGAGCCGATCTGCGGGCTGATCGGCGTGGGGCTGTTTGTCATCGTCGTCTACGCGGGCCTCGTCGGCGCCCAGCTGCCTTACTCCGATCTCGCGCCGTCCTTCATCTACGTCGCCTTCTGGGTCGGCCTGGTCTTCCTGTCGGTGCTCTTCGGCGACGTCTTCCGGCCCTTCAACCCATGGCGCGCGCTCGCCCGCGCGGTGGCGTGGGTCGCGCAGCGCCTGCGCAGCGGGAACACGGGGCCGCAGCCGCTCCCCTACCCGGCCTGGCTTGGCCGCTGGCCGGCCGCCTTCGGGATCCTCTGCTTCGCCTGGCTGGAGCTCGCCTCGTCGCTGAGCATCCGCCAGGCGCCAAGCGCGCTGGCCTATCTCGCGCTCGCCTACGCGGCCGTGCAGCTGGTCGGCATGAGCCTCTATGGGATCGAGGTCTGGAGCGACCGCGCCGACGGCTTCAGCGTCTACTTCGGGCTGTTCGCGATGATGGCGCCGCTGCGCTGGGCCGACGGACGGATCCACCGCCGCAAGCCCTTCGTGGGGCTGCTCGAGCTCGAGGTCGTGCCGGGCACGGTCGCGCTGATCGCGGTGATGATCGGCTCTACGAGCTTCGACGGGGTCTCCAACGGGACCGTCTGGCTGCAGCTCTACCCGCACCTCTTCAGCCTCTTGCACAGCCTCGGCTTCTCCTCATCGGGGTCGGCGATCTACGTGGTGCCGAACACGCTCGGGCTGCTCGTGATGATCGCGATCATCGCCGGCCTCTACCGGCTCGCCGCGATCGGCATGCGCTCGATCGGCGCCGGCTACAGCGCCGAGGACCTCGCCCGCCTCTTCGCCCACACGCTGCTGCCGATCGCGATCGGCTACGTCGTGGCCCACTACTTCTCGCTGCTCGTGTTCACCGGCCAGCTGTTGATCCCGCTCGCCTCCGACCCCCTCGGCACGGGCGCCAACCTCTTCGGGACCGCGAACTTCCAGCTCGACTACGCGGTCGTGAGCGGCAACCTGATCTGGTACGTCCAGGTGGCGGCGCTGCTCGTCGGCCATGTCGCCGGCCTCACGCTCGCCCACGACCGGGCGCTCACGATCTACCGCGACGGCCGCGACGCGACGCGCTCGCAGTACTGGATGCTGACCGTGATGGTGGCCTTCACCTGCCTCGGTCTCTTCATCCTCTCCTCGACGCAATAAATGTCCACGGCCCTCGCGCCGAGGGCTATCTTTGCCCGGATGCGCTCCACGCTGACCGAGTTCAAGAACTTCATCTCTCGCGGCAACATCGTCGACCTCGCGGTGGCGTTCGTGCTCGGGACCGCTTTCGCGGCGGTGATCAAGGCGCTCGTCGCCGACCTGCTGACACCGATCGTCGCGATGATCTTCGGCAGCTCGAACTTCGCCACCCTGAGCTTCACGATCAACGGCAGCCACTTCCTCTACGGCGACTTCATCAACAACGTCATCACCTTCGTCAGCGTCGCCGCCGCCCTCTTCTTCTTCGTCGTCAAGCCGCTCAACATGATGGCGGCGCGGCGCGCCGCCGGCCGCCCGGACCCGGAGTCAGACAGCCGCGCCTGTACCGAGTGCCTCTCGGAGATTCCGAAGGCCGCCCGCCGCTGCGCCTTCTGCACGGCCGAGCAGCAGCCGATGAGCGACCCGGTCGCTCCGGCGTCGGCCTGAGCGACGCCCCGCCGCCTCAGGCGGTCAGGATCAGCGGCTCGCCGGCGGTGATCACGACCGTGTGCTCGAAGTGCGCCGAGAGCGCGCCGTCGGCGGTGCGGATCGTCCAACCGTCGCCGGTGGCGCGGACGGCGCCGCTACCGGCGGAGATGATTGGCTCGATCGTCAGCACCATGCCGTCGGTGAGTGGCTGCGTGAGTCGCTTGACGTAATGGTTGGGCACGTCGGGGGGCTCGTGGATGCGCCGGCCGATGCCGTGCCCCATGAGATTCGCGCAGACCGAGTCCCCGCGCGCGCGGACCGCCGCGTCGACGGCGGCGCCGATCGCGTTGAGCGGAGCGCCGGCGCGCGCCGCCCGCATCCCGTCGGCCAGGGCGATCCGCGCGGTCTGGGCCAGGCGTTCAGCCTCGGGATCGACCCGGCCGACCGCCACCGACACGCAGGAGTCGGCGTAGAAGCCGTTGAGCTCCGCGGTCACGTCGAGCTTGACGAGGTCGCCGTCGCGGAGCTTGCGCGGACCCGGGATCCCATGCACCGCCTCGTCGTTGACGCTGATGCAGTTGACGCCCGGAAAGTCGTAGTCCAGCTGCGGCCCCGAGCGCGCTCCGGCGGCCGCGAACACCGCAGCGCCCACCGCGTCGAGCCCGGCAGTGCTGACGCCGGGCGCGACGGCGCCCGCCATCGCGCGGATGGCCTCGGCCACCACACGCCCCGCGGCCTTCAGTGCCTCGAGCTCCTCCGGCGTATCAACAGACGTACACCGATCCTAGAGATGGCGGCAAGCGGAGCCGCGCGGCGAGGTGTCCGGGCGACTAGCGGTTCTTGTAGTAGTCCGCGTTGAGCGGCGCGAAGTGCGCCCACTCCTGCGGCAGCTGGTCCTCGGCGAAGCAGGCATCGACGGGGCACGCCTCCACGCACGCGTCGCAGTCGATGCACTCATCGGGATCGATGAAGAGCATGTTGACGTCGGCGTAACCCGGCTCCTCGGGAGTCGGATGAATGCAGTCGACCGGGCACACCTCGACACACGAGTTGTCCTTGGTGTCGATACAGGGCTCGGCGATCACATAGGCCATGGGCTCTTCGGTCCTCCGTCGGGGTCAGGTGCGCTCGCAATTCTATGTGCCGACCCCGTCGCAGCGCCGGGTAGGCTGGGTTGATGCTGCTCTTGACCGGTGCCAGCGGCCTCGTCGGAACCGCCGTGCGTCGCCGCCTGCTCGCCGCCGGCGTGCCGATGCGCTGCCTGGTGCGGGACCCGCGCCGGCTCGGCGACGACCGCGTGCGCGTCCAGATCGCGCTCGGCGACCTCGCTGATCCGCCCTCCTTTCGCAACGCGCTGCGCGGTGTCGACACCGTCGTTCACCTCGCGGCGACGATCCGCGATCAGCCGCAGGGATCGATCGAGGAGCTCAACGGGATCGCGACCTGGCGGCTGGTCGACGCCGCACGGCGCGCGGGCGCCGAGCGGTTCGTCTTCTTCAGCGCGCTCGGGGCGAGCACGCAGAGCCGCGCCCGGCTGCTGCGCGCCAAGGCGCTGGCGGAGGAGGCGGTGCGCGAGAGCGACCTCGACGCGATCGTCTTCGCGCCCTCGATCATCTTCGCCCCCGAGGACCGTTACGTGTCCCTGCTCGCGCGCATGTCGCTGCTGCCGGGGCTGATGCCCTTCTCCGGGCGCGGTCGCGCCCAGTTCCAACCGGTCTGGGTCGCAGACGTCGCCGACGCGGTGATGAGCGTGCTCGCGCGCCAGCACGGCGACGGCGGCCGCTACGAGCTCGTCGGGCCGGACGTCCTCACCCACGAGCAGATCGTGCGGCTGGTGATCGCCGCGCTCGGCCGCCAGCGCCGACTCCTCCACATCCCGACGCCGGTCGTGGCGTCGGTCCTGCGAGCGCTCGAGCGGGTGATGGGATCGAACGCGTTCGCGACCTGGGACGAGGCCGAGCTGATGGAGGTGCCGATGCTGCCGAGCGCGGGCATGAACGACATCGAGGGCCTCGGGGTCAACCCGCGCTCGATGGCCTCGGTGTTCGGCCTCAGCTGATCAGCGGCCGCGCCGTGCGCGCCGGGGCGGCCGCCTCGAGCGCGGCGGCGAGCGCGAGCAGGTCACCCTCCGCCGCGGGGCGCCCGACGAGCTGGACGGCGAGCGGCAGGCCGTCCTCGCCGTCAAAGAGCGGCAACGACAGCGCCGGTAGGCCCGAGAGGTTGAAGAGGGCCGTGAAGGGCGTGAACAGCGCCGAGCGGCTGAAGGTGCTCCAGCCGTCACCGGCGGAGGTGTCGAGGGACCCGAGCGGGAGTGGGCGCTGCGCCAGCGTGGGCGTGATCAGGGCGTCGTAGCCCGAGAGGACGGCGATCAGCTCGCGCATGCGGGCCTGCAGGCGCGTCTCGATCAGCTGGTAGGAGACGGCGTCGACCTGATTGGCGCGCAGCCAGATCGCCCAGCTCATCTGCTCCACGTCGGCGCGAGTGGGCGCCACCCGCCCGGTGTTGAGCGCCGAGTAGCGCATGCCGAGGGCGACGCCGACGGCGAAGTAATCGAGGAACATCGAGACCAGCTCCTCGTCTTGCCAGGGCGGGTCGAAGCGCTCGACCGTGTGCCCGAGCGCCTGCGCGAGCGCACAGGCACGGGCGACGGCGTCGGCGCAGAGCGGGTCGATCGGCGCGGAGGCGATCGGCGGCGACGTCGTGTAGGCGATTCGCAGGCCCGCGGGCGTTTTCGCCGCTGTCGCGGCGAAGGACTCGGCGGGCAGGGAGAGCCAGGCCGCGTCGCCGACCTCGTAGCCGGCGAGGAGGTCGAGTAGCGAGGCGCTCTCGGCCACCGTGCGCGTCAGCACGCCGTCGATCACGAGCGAGGAGGCGCCCAGTTCGGGGGAGGTGGAGACGCGATGGCGCGCGGCCTTCAGGCCGACGAGGCCCGTGCACGCGGCGGGGATCCGCAGCGAGCCGCCGCCGTCGTTGCCGTGGGCGATCGGCACCATGCCGCTGGCGACCGCGGCCGCCGAGCCTCCGGAGGAGCCCCCGGGGGTACGCGTCGGATCCCAGGGATTGCGGGCCGGCCCGTACTCGAGCGGCTCGGTGACCGGGAGGATCCCGTATTCGGGGGTCTTGGTGGTGCCCACGATCACGAAGCCGGCGCCTCGCAGGCGCCGCACGACGCTGTGGTCGTAGGGAGCGACATAGTCGCGCAGCAACTTGCAGCCGTGCGTCAGCCGCAGACCCTCGACGGCGCGGTTGTTCTTGATCGCGATCGGCACACCGGCGAAGGGGCGCTGATCGCCGGAGCCGATCTCATCGGCGACCGCCAGCGCCCCCTCGCGATCGACCTGCATGAAGGCGCCGAGCTCGCCGTCCAGCTCCTCGATGCGCTCGAGTGAGTGCTCGACGAGCTCGCGGGCGGAGAGCTGACCCTCGCGGACCAGGCTGGCCAGCTCCGCGACGGGCTTGAACATCAGTTCCTCGGGCATGCCCGGGGCAGGCTACAGGGGCGAGCGCAAGTCGTAGAGTGCAAGCGGTGAACGCGGATACCGAGGTCAGATCGGGGCTCGAGGGCGTCGTCGCCTTCGCCACCGAGATCGCCGAGCCAGATCGCGACGGGGGCGCGCTGCGCTACCGCGGCGTCGACATCGAGGAGCTCGTCGGCAAGGTGCCCTTCGAGCAGGTGTGGGGGCTGCTGGTCGACGGCACGCTCGAACCTGGATTGACCTTCGAGAGCCCACCCGAGCTGCCGTTGCGCACGGGCGATGTGCGCGTCGATCTCCAGTCCTCGCTCGCCACGCTCGCCGCGAGCTTGAAGTTTCGCGAGCTGATCGACATCGACGATGCGCAGGCGCGTGAGGATCTCGCACGCGTGTCCGCCGCGACCATCTCCTTCGCCGCACAGTCAGCGCGCGGCGGCGAGCGCGAGCGCGTCTCCGCGGGCGAGGTCGCGGCGGCGTCCGGTGCCGCCGAGCGCTTCCTGCTCGAGTGGCGCGGTGAGGCCGATCCCGGACACGCCCGTGCGATCGACGCCTACTGGGTCTCCGCCGCCGAGCACGGCATGAACGCCTCGACCTTCACCGCGCGCGTGGTGGCCTCTACCGGCGCCGACGTGGCCGCCGCCCTGTCGGCCGGTGTCGGTGCGCTCTCGGGCCCGCTCCATGGGGGCGCGCCCTCGCGGGTGCTGAAGATGCTCGATGAGGTGCAGGCCAAGGGCGACGCCAAGCAGTGGGTGCTCGACGCGCTCGATCGAGGCGAGCGCCTGATGGGCTTCGGACATCGCGTCTATCGCGCTGAGGATCCTCGTGCGCGGGTGCTGCGCAGGACCGCGCGCGAGCTGCAGGCGCCGCGGCTGGCGGTCGCGGAGGCGCTCGAGGAGGCGGCGCTCGCAGAGCTCAAGGCGCGTCGGCCCGATCGTGTGCTGGCGACCAACGTCGAGTTCTGGTCGGCGGTGCTGCTCGACTTCGCCCAGATCCCGCCGGAGCTGTTCACGCCGATGTTCGCCTGCGCGCGGACCGCGGGCTGGTCGGCGCACGTGCTCGAGCAGAAGCGCGAGGGGCGGCTGATCCGCCCGAGCGCGAAGTACGTCGGCGAGGCCGCGCGCAGCATCGACGCACTGGCGTAGGCCGCCGCTCGACTCACGCGGGCGGCGGGCGCCCGACGGCGCCCTCAGCGCTGAGCGAGCTCGGCCGGGCGCGGCTCGGCGTCGAGGGAGACGAGCACTCGCCGGCGCGGGCGCTCATTCGGGAGCGCGATCAGGACGATCCCCGCCACCAGCAGTCCTGCGCCGACGAGCAGCGATAGGCCGTAGCCGCTGGCGGTCGCCTGCGCGGTCGCTGAAGGGTGGGCAGCGCCGATCAGCGACCGTGTGTGGGCTGCCGCAAGCACCGTCAGCGCGGCCAGACCGATCGAGCCGCCGACCTGGCGGCCCGCGTTGAAGAGTCCCGACCCGAGACCCGAGTGCTCGCGCTCGAGGTCTGAGGTCAGCAGGACGCTCATGCAGAAGAAGCAGATCGAGGCGCCGAAGCCGATCACCATCGAGGGCAGCACCACCTGCGTGAGGATGCTCCCGTGCGCGGCCCAGCGCGACAGCCACACGATCCCCGTGGTCTCGACCACGATGCTGGCGATGGCGACCCGGCGCGGCCCGTAGCGCGTGGTGATCGGCGAGGCAAACAGCGGCGTCGCGATCCCCAGCAGCGCGAAGGGCATCAGCAGGAGGCCGGCGTCGAAGGGGCTGAAGCCGCGCACCTGCTGCAGGAAGAGCGACTGGAAATAGATCATCGCCGTCATCACGGCGCCGTGGATGACCATCATCGCGGTGGCCGTGGCCACCGTGCGCCGGCGCAGGATCGCGAAGGGGATCAGCGCGTTGGACGCCCGTGACTCGATCACGCCCGCGAGCGCGAAGAGCACGGCCGCCACCGCCAACACGATCAGGGTCTGCGGCGAGCCCCACGAATGGCGCTCGGTCTCGACGACTCCGTAGACCAGCGCCGTCAGTGCGGCGGTGACGGTGAGAGCGCCAGGGACGTCGAGTCGTTTGGCGGGACCGTCGCGGCGCGGGGCGTTGGGGAGCGCCATGCCGCCGAGTACCAGCACCAGCACCCCCAGCGGCACGTTCACGAAGAGGACCGAACGCCAGCCGAGGACATCGGTCAGCGCGCCGCCCAGGAACACCCCCAGGGCACCGCCGCTGGCCGAGGTCGTGCTCCAGACCGCCAGCGCTCGGGTTCGCGCCCGCCGCTCGGTGTAGGCGGCGGTCAGCAGGCTGAGCGTGCCCGGCGCCAAGAGCGCGGCGCCGATCCCCTGGACCCCGCGGGCCGCGAGCAGGACGGCCCCGGTCGGCGCGATCCCGCCCGCCAGGCTCGCGGCCGAGAAGACCGCGCCACCGATCAGATACACGCGCTTGCGGCCGAAGTGGTCTCCGAGGCGGCCGCCGAGCAGGATCAGGCCGCCCAGCGCGAGCAGGTAGGCGTTGACGACCCACTGCAGCTCGCTGCCACTGAGGTGCAGCCCACGCCGCATCGCCGGCAGCGCCACGTTCACGATCGTCGCGTCGAGCACGACCATGAACTGGCCCAAACACGTCGCAGCGAGCGGCGCCCACCCGGGCACGCGACGCGACGTCGATCCACCACCCACTGCGGTCAACCCTACCTCGCGTGCGCGGAGGGCGTCGGCCCCCGCCGCGCACGCTGCCCTCAGGCCGGCTTGCGCGCCTTGAGCTGGTAGACGGCGGTGTAGCCGACGTCGAACCCGTGCCGCGCGGCGCGCAGATACAGGCGCCAGACGCGAAGCCGCTCGGGCCCGGCGAGCCGCTCGGCCTCGACCGGGTGCTCGTCGAGGCGGTCATGCCAGTGGCGCAGCGTGACGGCGTAGTCGGTCATGAAGCCCTCGACGTGCTCGGTGTAGAAGCGTGCGCGCTCGAAAGCGAGCTGCACGCGCGAGAGCAGCAGCGGCTCGCCGTCGGGGAACACGTAGCGCATCGTGAACTTGTCCGCGAGCGGATCCTCCTCCGGGCGCATCAGGCTGATCGCGTGGTTGAGCACAAGGCCCCCGGGCTTCAGCACGCGAAAGAGCGAGCGCGCGTAGATGTCGATCTGGGCCTGACCGACGTGCTCGGCCATGCCGATGCTCGCAATCGCGTCGTAGGGCTCATCGGCCAGCTCGCGGTAGTCGGCGATCCGGATCTCGACGCGATCGGCGACGCCGGCCGCTTCGACCAGCTCGCGCGCCAGCTGCGCCTGCGAGGGCGACAGCGTGATCCCCGTGACGGTGGCCCCGTATTCGCGCGCCGCGTGGATCGCGAAGCTCCCCCAGCCGCAGCCGACGTCGAGAACGCGCTGGCCGGGCTTGAGCTCGAGCTTCTGCGCGATCAGGTCGAGCTTTGCTCGCTGGGCTTCGGCGAGTGTCTGCGCGCCGCGCGAGAAGAGCGCGCAGCTGTAGGTCATCGACTCGTCCAGGAACAGCGCGAAGAACTCGTTGCCGACGTCGTAGTGGTAGCGGATCGCTTCCGCGTCGCGCTCCGGGGTGTGCAGCTCGCCGGCCAAGAGGAGCTCGGTCGCGGGCCGGCGCGGGATCCCGGCCGGCAGCGCGGCGAGCGCGAGGGCGCCCAGCAGCCGGCCCTTGTCGCGCGCGGAGATCGGCGGCGGTACCCAGTCGTCGACCACCAGGAAGGCGCCGTCGATGTCGTCGGTCTCCAGTGACCCCTCGACGTAGGCGCGGCCGAGCCCCAGTGGTCCCGGGGCGCGCAGCGCATGGGCGATCGCCGACGCGCGGCGAACGAAGAAGGTCGGCGTCTGGGGTGAGGTTGCGGGCACGCGCCCGCCATCCCAGAATTCGATCGAGAAGGGTCGCTCGGGCAGCACCCGCTCGAGCTCGCGGCAGAGCCGGCGTGTCGGATGAAAGAGCCTCACCGCCACGCAGCCTATGCCCTCCACCGCGGCTCGCGCCCGCCGCCGGCCGTCTCAGCTCGCGACGATCACGCCGCGGCGCCCGAGTGTGACCCGGTCGAGCGCGCCGTCGAGGACGCCGCCGCAACCGTCGTCCTCCCCGTCACCTCGCAGCCGATCGCGCGCGGGCCGATAGATCTCAGCGATGACCACGCCGCAGATCGCCAGGAGGGCGGCGTCGCGCACGAGCACCGAGGCTACGAGGTAGCCCTGGCTGACCCCGCCCTGTGAAAGCGGCCGCTGGTAGGCGAGCGTCGGCAGCCACACCAGCGCGTCGACGATCATCCACCCCGCCAGCAGCCGCCAGCGCGGCAGCGCCAAGGCGGCGAGCGGGACCAGCCACAGCGAGTACTGCGGGCTGTAGACCTTGTTTGTGAGCAGAAACGCGGCCACCACGAGCAGGCAAAGCGGTGCCAGCCGCGGCCGCCGCGGGGCAGAGAGCGCGACCCCGCAGATCGCCAAGCATGCCAGCACGAACAGCGAGCCGCTGAGGTCGTTGAGGCCCACCGGCGTGCCGTATGCCGGCAGGTGTCGATCGAGGCCGAGCCCGGTCAGGTAGGGGAACATGCTGTAGATCGATTCGAGGCCTGCGTTGCGCATGACGCTGAAGCGCCAGAAGTAGGACCAGCCGCTCGGGTACGCCAGCGCGATCGGCGCGTTCACGATCGCCCAGCTCGCTGCCGCTCCGGCCAGCGCCGCCGAGCCGGCTCGCAGTCGTCCCGCCCGCAGGCAGAGAACGAGCAGCGGGATCAGGAAGAACAGCGGATAGAGCTTGGCGGCGCCACCCAGCCCGAGCAGCACGCCGGCGAGAACGGGCCGCCGTCGCGACCAGGCGAGCAGCCCTCCGGTCGCAAGCGCCACCGCGACCGCGTCGAAGTTCGTGAACAGCTGCGCGATCACCAGCGGCGAGAGCGCGACGGCCAGCGCGTATCGGCGCGCTCGTCCGAGCAGCGCGCTCACCGCGCCGACGACGAAGAGCCACGACGCGGCGAGCACGATCGCGATGAGGTCGAAGTAGATGACGACGGCCGGAAGGTTCGCGAAGGCACTGCCCCCGGCCAGGCCCTGGGCGGCGCGCGCGCCCGCCCACATCAAGAGCCCGGTCAGCACCGGGTATTCGACGTATTGGACCTGCCGTGCCGGCCCGGCGCCCGAGACCCATGACGTCCGGTAGGGGATCTCGCCCGGCTGATCGAGGCGATCGACGGTGTAAAGAGCGATCACATCGGAGTAGCAATAGTCGGCGTAGGGCCGCTCGTTACTCCAGTTGAGCTCCAACGCCCCGCCCGGTCCGCGGGCGCTCTGCAGGCAGGGTAGGCGCTGCGCGAAGGACCCCAGCACCATCGCGACGGCGCACAGTGCCACGAAGCCAGGCGCGAGCGCCCAACTCCGTAGGCGCGAAGCGCCAGTCAGCGCGCGGATCTCGGAAGACGGACTGACCGCGAGTCGAGCAAATCAACGGCGAATGCCGCGGCGCGGGCCGACACGGCGTTCGCGGGCGTGCTCACGGAGCGGTCGTTCTTGTGATCGTGATCGTCTGGGTCTGGGTCTGGGTGAAGGTGGGCGTCATGGACATCGTCGGCGTGATCACGGTGCAGGCGCGCGATACAGCCTGCTCGGCGGCGCTCACCTGCTGCTCGGCGTTTGAGATCAGGTGGGCGACCTGGGCGCGGGCATAGGGACCCTCCAGCGAGAGGATGGAGCCGAACTCCTCGATGAACAGCAGGTTCGTCTGCGCGTTGCTGAGGCTCTGCTGCGCCACGGTGCAGGCGCGGCTCGGGGCGGCGGACGCCATTCCGGCCTCGACCATTGCAAAGGTTCCGAACGTTCCGCCCGCCAGCACGACACCACCCGCGATCCATGCCATCCACCGTCGCATACTGCCTCCCAAGGCTTTTCGTGTGCCGGCCGGCCGACCGGCGTGTTGCTTGTATAGCAGTGGCCAACGCCGACGTCTATCCGCCGATCGGATAGCTCTTGGGAGCGCCGGCGAGCGGCGTGAAACCGGCTTCATCCTGGCGGCCGGTCCAGAACCCAGCGGGTGACGGGCTGGTGGGGGTTGATAGCGCTGGGCTGCAGTTGTTTGGTGAACTCGTAGCGGAAGCCGGCGCGCTGGAGCGTTCTGTTGGGAGCGACGTTGAAGGCATTGGGCTGGCAGTAGAGGCGTCGGAGCTCGAACGTCCGAAAGTATTCGGCTGCGGAGAGCTTCACGAACGCGGCTCCCATGCCCACGCGACGATCGGGCGCCACGAGAATGTGGAGGTGCATGAAAGCCTGCTCGCCGTAGGTGATCCGGTCGAGTGAGCTGAACCCGACGATGCGCTCGTCGAACTCCCAGGCCAGCGTGTAGTGCTGGCGCTCGCGGATCGGTCGTGCGGAGTCCACTTCGTAGATCTCCTGCCATGCCTGGCGGGAGGGGAGAAGCCGACGGTCGACGCCGAGCATCGCGAGGTGCTCGTCCGAGGATGAGTGGAAGTAGTCGATGCGAATCTGCACCTCAGACAGCAGCAGCTCGCGAACACACATGTCGGCCGCCTCCACCGGCGGTTGATCGCTCCCCAGCGGGTTCGTCATCCGGCCAGATTGTCGTAGGTTCCGTGCGCCCCCGCACGGCGCCGTCGAGCACTCGACGACCGGGGGGCTCGCCGGGGTGCGGTGTGGGGCCGATGTTGCCGAGACGCGAGGCGTCTCGGCAACACGCTGGCCTCGTTCTAGTTCGTACTGAGCTGAGTTGTCACGCCGGGTCCGAACAGGTTCCCGGTGATGGTGTTGGTGGTCGCCGACGCGTTCAACGTCCAGATGCCGACCGTGACATTGACGATCACGTTGCCGCGTATGACGGTTCCCGTGATCGGAGCAGGGGGCGGCAGCGGCGCCGGTGTCGGGCCGGAGGCGACGAGGATCCCTGTCGTCGCGCTGTCAGCGGTGGCGAAGTCGAAGTCGCCATCGAGGTTGTCGTTGCTCAGGAAGTTGCCCACAATCACGTTGCCGTTGAGGTCACCGGCGAAGTGCTGGTGGATCGTGATCCCGGCGAGGCCGTTGCCGATCGCCTGATTGCCGACGATCGTGTTGTTGTAGACGCCCGCGAACGGCGCTCCCCCTCCGAGGAGGATGCCCGCGCCCTGTCCGGCGACGCCATTGTCGTTGGAGACGTTGTTCGCCACCGTGTTATCGAACACGCCGGCCGCGCCGGTGGGCGCCCCGGTCCCCGGATTGACCGCCGCTGGGTTGTGCCCGGCAAGCGTGATCCCGCAGTCATCGCTGTTGTCCAGCGTTTCGTTGTTGCGGATGATGTTGCCGGAGGTGGGACCGAACTCGTCAGTCAAGAGGATCCCGCCGACGTTGTTCGCGATGTAGTTACCAGCGACGAGCGAGTTGGTCACTGATACGAGGTGGACGGTTTCGCCGCAGTCTCCTGGTGCATTCTGTGTGGAGAAGCACTGCCCGGCGCCGGTGCCGAAGCCGGTGCCGTTGTTGATGAGCGTGTTGTCAGCGATCGTCACATCGGTGACCGGCGCACCGCTCGTCACGGCGCTGCCATCGGTCGAAGTGGTCGCGACCGGTGCCGTGCCGACCAGAATCCCCTCGAACTCGGAGTTCTCGATCCTGAAGCCCTCGACGGTCGAGCCCGAGCCGCCAGGGCCGACGATCTGCACGCCGTTGCCGGAGGTCGAGGAGCTGGCATCGATCTCCGCGTTGCCTTCACCGTTCAGCACGAGCGGCTTGTCGATCGAGACCCCCTCGTGATAGAGGCCGGGGCAGACGATGATCTGGCTTCCCGGAGCGGCGGCAGCCACCGCGGCACTGATGGTCGTAAAGGTCGCCGTAGCGCACGAGCTGCCGGGCCGTCGATACCACTCACCGTGCCACCAAGCGCCCCACTGCCCGCCCCAAAAAGTCGCCCCAGGGCTCGGCGACGTCGGACCGTTGTTGACGTACAGGGTCGACGACCGTGAGGGCGGGAACGGCGGCCCAGGTCGGAACGTCGGTCCAGCGTAGGCCGCCGCGGCGGTGAGCGCACACGCGCCGGCGGTCAAAACGAGAATGGCGGCCAGGACACCGCGCCGCACGAGCGAAACGCGCATCTTCACGTCCCTCCAATCAACGGTCATTTCGGCGAGCATCGCCGCGAGCGGCGTCACTTCGGCGCCAAAGTCCGCTGGAGCCTAGCAACTGGTTATCGGAGCGATGAGATGTGTCTGCACCGGCCGACGCCGGGCTACCGATACGAGTCACTGTCGAGCTTGAGCGCTCGACTCGGAGCTTCCTCGCCCGTCGCTTTTTCAACACGAAGGGCCCCGGCGCTAGCCGGGGCCCTCGGTTCACTGCAGACGCTAAAACGCGGAGGTGACGAGGCCGTGGGGCCCCAGTCGCCGGAGCGTTTTCTTACATCATCCCGCTCATGTCCGGCATGCCACCGCCGCCGCCGCCGTGGTTCTCCTCCGGCAGCTCGGCGACGATCGCCTCGGTGGTCAGGATGTTCTTGGCGATCGATGCGGCGTTCTGAAGCGCCGAGCGCGTCACCATTGCCGGGTCGATGACACCGGCCGCGACGAGGTCGACGACCTCGTTGGAGGCGGCGTTCAGGCCCCAGCCCTTCTTGGCCTTGCGCACGTCGTTGACGACGACCGAGCCCTCGAGCCCAGCGTTCTCGGCGATTTGACGGAGCGGCTCCTCGAGCGCGCGCAGCACGATCTTCGCGCCGGTCTTCTCGTCCTCCTCGCTGATGTCGTCGAGCTTCACCGCAGCGGTCGCCTCGAGCAGCGCGACTCCGCCGCCCGGCACGATGCCCTCCTCGAGGGCGGCGCGGGTGGCCTGCAGTGCGTCCTCGACGCGGTGCTTCTTCTCCTTCATCTCCGTCTCGGTCGCGGCACCGACCTTGACGACGGCAACGCCACCAGACAGCTTCGCGAGGCGCTCCTGGAGCTTCTCGCGGTCGAAGTCCGAGTCGGTGTTCTCGATCTCGGTCTTGATCTGGTTGATGCGGCCCTTGATCGCAGCGGCCTCACCGGCGCCGTCGACGATCGTCGTGTTGTCCTTGGCGACGACCACACGGCGGGCGCGCCCGAGCTGCGAGACCTGCGTGTTCTCGAGCTTCAGGCCCATCTCCTCGGTGATCACCTCGGCGTTCGTGAGGATCGCGATGTCCTCGAGCATCCGCTTGCGGCGGTCGCCGAACCCGGGGGCCTTGACCGCCACACCGGTGAAGGTGCCGCGGAGCTTGTTCACAACCAGCGTCGCGAGCGACTCGCCCTCGACGTCCTCAGCGATGATCAGCAGCGGCTTGCCCGACTGGATCACGGCCTCGAGCACCGGCAGCACGTCGCGGACCGAGCCGATCTTCTGGTTGGCGATGAGGATGTAGGGATCCTCGAGCACTGCCTCCATGCGGTCCTGGTCGGTGACCATGTAGGGCGAGATGTAGCCCTTGTCGAACTGCATGCCCTCGGTGAACTCGAGGTCCATGCCGAAGGTCTGACCCTCCTCGACGTTGACCACGCCGTCCTTGCCGACGCGCTCAATGGCGTCAGCGATGACGTCGCCGATCTCCTCGTCGCCGGCCGAGATCGTCGCGACGCGAGCGATCTGGTCCTTGCCGGAGACCTCCTTGGACTGCGTGCCGATGTGGGCGACGACCTGGTCGACGGCCTTCTCGATGCCGCGCTTGAGCGCGAGCGGGTTGGCGCCGGCCGTGACGTTCTTCAGGCCCTGGCGCACGATCGCCTGAGCGAGCACGGTCGCGGTCGTCGTGCCGTCACCGGCGACGTCGTTGGTCGCCGTGGCGACCTCGCGGACGAGCTGAGCGCCCTGGTTCTCGAACGGGTCGGAGACCTCGATCTCACGAGCGATGGTCACACCATCGTTGGTGATCGTCGGGGCGCCGAACTTCTTGTCGAGGACGACGTAGCGGCCCTTGGGACCGAGCGTCACCTTTACTGCGTTAGCAACGGCGTCGACGCCGGCCTCGAGGGCCTTGCGCGCGTCGGAGCTGTACTTCAGTTCCTTGTGAGCCATGCTTGTTCAGTCTCCTTAAGCTTCGATGCGTGCGAGGACGTCGGACTCGCGAAGCACGAGCAACTCCTCACCATCGATCTTGATCTCGGTCCCGCCGTACTTGCTGTAGAGGACCTCGTCGCCCTCGGAGACGTCAAGCGGAATGCGCTTGCCGTCGTCGTCGATCTTGCCGTCGCCGACGGCGAGAACCTTGCCCTTCTGCGGCTTCTCCTTGGCGGTGTCGGGAAGGACGATGCCGCTAGCGGTCGTCTCCTCTTCCTCGATCGCCCGCACGATGAGCCGATCGCCCAGGGGCTTGAGCTTCATCTCGAAAACCTCCGTTGAGTGTGTGCTTCTACCGGCGCGCGCTCCGCGAGGAGGCTGCCACCCTGTCGTTTGGCACTCTCTCCCTACGAGTGCCAGTCGTCCCCGAGAATACTAGGCGAACGTAAGGTTTGTCAAGGAGAATTGGCACTCTTAGGGCGAGAGTGCCAACGATTTCAGACCCCGTTTCGAGGCGGATTTGCCTGCTAATCAACGCTTTCGAAGCAGATTTATCCGCCGAGCCCCTCCGACGTTCTGCAACAGCGCCACCACGCGCTAGGCTCGCACAGCGATGCCCGAGCCCCAACAGCCACCGAGCTGCAGCCTCGACCGCGCCGCCGTCGCCGCCCAACTGGAGCGCTACCGGCGCGCCGGCGCCGGCGGCCGCCTGCTCGAGCGCTCCCCTCGCGCGCTGATGGTGGAGCTCGCAGCCGGCACCGACTCCGCCCTCGTCGAGCAGGCGATCGCCATCGAGCGCGAGTGCTGCCCGTTCTACGAGTTCGCCTGGGATCCCGCCACGCGGCGGCTTTCGATCTCGGTCACGCAGCGCGAGCACGAGCCGGCGCTCGGCGCGATCGCCCGCGCGATCGGCCTGAAGCGTTAGTTCTGGGCGCCGCCGAAGCCCTTGATGGCTTCGGTCATTCCGGCCGGCTTCTCGAGGATCGCCGAGAAGCGGACCACGGTGACCGTGTCCTCGACCGACACGGACCGACCATAGATCTGCTCGAGGAAGTTGACGAGCTCCTCGTGGCGGCGGAACTCGGGGTTGTCGTGCTCGATGTCACGCGGCGAGAGCTCCTGCAGTCGCATCACCGCGACATCGTCGATCACGGCCTCGAAGATCTTCTCCCGCGGCGAGAACTGGTAGCCGATGGTGACCAGCACCGCCTGGTTCTTGCGGTACTTGTGGGACTTGTCGCCGAGGCGGATCGTCGCCGTCTTGCGCCCCCGCTTGAGTTGATCGGCGAAGATCGTCGAGTAGAAGTTGAGTACCTGCACGTCCGGGGAGGCTAACGATCCAGGCCCGATTTGGATAGGGCGCTCTGGACCATCTCGCGCTCACCCGGGTAGGTCAGCTCCGCGATCGCCTGCTCCATCGGCAGCCAGCGGGCGTCCTCGATCTCGTGATCGTGATCGGACGGCGAGCCGGCGCGGAAGCGAAACAGGAAGAAGCGCACCCGCTTTGAGATCAGGCGGCCTTCGCGGCGGTAGTGGTAGCTCACATCGCCGAGTGAGTCGACCAGCTCGGCGTCGACGCCGCCCTCCTCGCGCACCTCGCGCGCCGCGGCCTGCTCGTCGGTCTCGTTGCCGTCGAGGTGCCCCTTGGGCAGCGCCAGCACCCGCGAGCCGTCAGCGGCACGGCGCGTCGGCACGACCACCAGGACCTGGCCGTCCTTGACCACGACACCGCCGGCCGAGCGCTCCTCGACGGCGCGGCCCCGGCGCCGGCGCGCGCCCTCGCGCGCGGTGCGCTGGGCTGATTCGCGGGGCTCGCTCACGCCAACCACCAGGCCCGCAAATTGCGGATTCGCGAAGCCTCGAAAATGCACCCAAAAGCGACCATGGCTAAGTATTCCATCGCATCGCGCAAGCGTGTGTCGGACGATGCCGGTAGCGACGCTATCGTTGCGAGGCGTGCGCACCCGCGATCGTGTCGTGATCGCCGTCTTCGTAGCGGCGCTTTCCATCGCTCCGCTGAGCGCCAGCGCGGCCAAGACGCCGGTGCCGAAGCTCGATTCCAATCACCTCTGGGCGACCGTCGACGTCTGCAACACGGCCTCCCACCCCGACACGATCGGCATTCGCGCCTCGATGCCGGGCGACGGCGACAAGCACGAGATGATGTACATGTCCTTCATCGTCGAGTACCAGAGCTCGACCGGCCACTGGCACTACTTCGGCTCCGGCGGGCAGGCCAGCTACACGGCGATCGGCAATGCGAGCGCCGGAACACGCCAGTCCGGGCAGAACTTCGAACTCAAGCCGAACTTCTCCTCGAGGCAGAAGCTGCGCGGAGTGGTCCTCTACCAGTGGCGCCTGAACGGCAAGGTCATCACGAGCACGGTGCGGGCCACGAGCACCGGACACGACCCGGCCGCCGGAGCCGACCCGCCCGGCTTCAGCGCCGCCTACTGCACGATCGCTCCGAACAGCCGCGGATCGTTGGAGATCACCCCGGTCACCCCGAGCGCCGCCAGGCGCTGAATCTGCGTCGCGTCGTTCACGGTCCAGGTGTAGATCTCGCCCCCCGCACCCCGCACGGCCTCCACGAGCTCGGCCGTGACCATGCTCCAATGCGGCACCAGCGCGTCGATCGCCCCCGAGCGGATTCGCGCCGCGGCCCGCTGCGGAATGCGCCGGCGATATAGATGCCCGACCGTCGGCACCTCGTTGATCAACGGAAGATCGGGGACCGTCCAGCCCAGCGGCAGGCCCGGCGCGAGCGAGCGGAACTGCGCGAGCACACCGCGTACCCCCGTGCTGATGAACGCCCGCTCACGCAGGCCGGCGGCGTCGAGCGCGTCCACGACCGCGCCCTCGTAGCCTCGCCGCTTGATGTCCAGCTGCAGCCGGATACCGTCGAACGCCGGCGTCGCGAAGTGGGCCAGTGCCGTTTCGAGCGTCAGCGGCGGATGCCGCGTCAGCGCTCCGTAGTCGTGGGCGACGAACAGCGCTCCCCGCTGCCGGCGCCCTGCCAGGACGTCGAACTCGATCATGTCGACGCCGATCGCCAGCGCCGCGTCGAAGCTCTCGAGCGTGTTGTCGGCGGCCACCGCCGGCGCGCCGCGGTGCCCGACGCGGATCAGCGCTGGCATGCCGGACACCAGTAGGTGGTGCGGTTGCCATCGCCCTGGCCGGCGCTTTTGATCGGCTCGCCGCAGCGCGGGCAGGGCTCGCCCGCTCGTCGGTAGACGGCTCGCGGCCGCGCGATGAAGCCCTCGCGGGCCGACACCGCCATCTCGCGGCGGGCGAAGGCAACCGCGGCGAGCACCGTCTCATCCGCGGTCATGCCGACCGGCTTCCACGGGTCAGCGGCCGCGGCGTGGCAGGACTCCGACTTCCAGATGTTGCCGATCCCGGCGATCGTGCGCTGGTCGATCAGGGCGTCGCCGAAGCAGCGCGTGGGGTCGTCCTCGCGGATCCGGCGAATCAGCAGCGACTCGTCGAAGCGCTCGCCGAGGACGTCCTGTCCGAGCGCAGCCAGCTGGGGGTCGCTGCGCGTGCGCGCCTCCGTCATGAGCTCGAGCAGCGGCCCGTCGAACTGCACGACCTCGCGGCCGTCGGCCTCGAGCACCAGCCACGCGCGCCGCGGCGCCCGCCGCCAGCGCTCGCCCCGCTGATACACCGCCCACGAGCCGCTCATACGCAGGTGCGAGTGCAGCACGAGGTCGCCGTCGAAGTGCAGCAGCAGATGCTTGCCGCGCGCCTCGACCGACGCCACCGCGCGCCCGCCCAGCCGCTGCGGCCAGCGATCGGCGTCGTGACGGCGCTGGGGCGTGCGGATCTGCTCCGGCACCCGGCCCTCGAGCACAGGCCGGATCCGGTTGGCGGCGTGGTGGATCGTGTCGCCCTCAGGCACAGCGCTCGTTACGGCGCGAGCGCCACCGCAGCCTCCGCCGTCGCGACGTGGAAGCTGAAGCTCTCCTCCAGGTACAGCGACACGACCTCGCTGTTGTGGGCCACGTAGCCGAGCGAGAGATCCTGCCCCGACTCGAACAGGAAGTCGCCGCCGCGCAGGCTGAGCACGATCGCACCTTCGACCCCGGGAGCCCACACGATCGGGCCCTCGAGAATCTTGTGCAGGTGGTCCAGCAGCGGGTATCCGCCGTGCTCGGCGCTCTCGACGACGCGCCGATACTGCTCGCGCCCGAGCGCCAGGCCGTAGGGACCCTCGATGCCGCTGCGCAGCAGTTGCTCGACGGCCTGGGCGACCGCGCTGGGGTACTTGTCAGTGGTCACGCCGAGCTTGCCCGCCTTCTGCGTGCTGACCTCCGAGATGCCCTGGATCGCCTCCTGCCAGCCGTGGAAGACAGCGACGTTCTCCGCGACCGCGATCTGGTGCGCCGCCGCATCCAGCGGCGCCAAATCGACGTCGTCGGCGCCGCGATCGCCGTCGCGCAGCTCCGCGCGCGAGAGCTCGAAGTCGGCCCGCAGCTCGACCAGCGGCAACACCCGCCGGCGCAGCCCCGTGACGCCCTCAGACGGCGCTGACTCGAGCGCCTCGACACGCCCCAGATTCGTCGCCGAGTGCTGCCAGCCGCGCGGTCCGGCGAAGTCCACGAGCTTGCGGGCGGCGAGCGCCGGCGTCAGGCGCTCGCGCGCCTCGTCGTCGAGCATCTTCCAGCCGCCGTCGCTGATCGGCGCGATGGCACGTAGTAGATGGTTCATCGCGCGACCTCCCTCAGGCTGCCGATGCCAAGCGAGGAGTCCTCGCTCGCGCCCGAGGAGCCCGAATCCTCGGAGCCGGCCTCGGCCTCCTCACCGTGCTCGACGATGTCGCCGGGCTTGAACAGGACCCCCTTCGCGATCTCGCGCCAGCGCGGCGTGCGCCGCAATAGGAACTCGAGATCCATGCTGAAGTGCTTGTACTCCTCGCCGACGGCGTCACGCATGATCGCCACCGCCGCGGGGTCGGTCTCGACGGCGATCCGCTGCTCGTACCACCCGATCGCCTCCGCCTCCTCGGTCAGCGAGGCACACAGCCGCGCGAAGGTCCGCGTCGCGGCGGGAAGCTCCTCCGGCGGCTCGTGGTACTGATCGAAACCCATTGGGAGATCTCCTTGCGTTGAACGTTTCTGCGACTTTATGCGCTCAGCGTCAGCCGCCGCGGGCCGCTGCGGAAGCCAAGCTCCACCAGCAGCGCCTCGCTCGCTCCGCCGAGCACCGGCTCACCGTCTACCCGCTCAAGCTCGAGCTTACGAATCCGACCGCCGCGTACCGCGTCGGCGAGCGCGCTCAGCGCGATCCGAAGCGGCTCGCCGGTCACGAAGGTGAGCAGCCCGCGCCCGCCCGCCTCGACGTAGCAGGCCAGATCCGAGCCGACGAGAACGACGTGGGCGCCGGCGACGCGCGAGGGCCGCCGGCCCTCGGCCTCGGGCCACGGCAGCGCCGTCCCGAACGGCTGCGCGGGGTCGGCGGCGGCGAGCACCAGCGGCGCGGCGCCGTCGAGGTCACGCTGCGCGCGCAACCGCTCGACCGCCCCGGGCAGCGCGAACTGGGCGCCCCCGAGCCCCTCGATGAAGTAGCCCCGACGGCAGACGCCAAGCGTCTCGAGCTGCGCCAGGGAGTCATAGAGGGCGGCAAAGCCGCCCAGGACACCTTCTGCGAGCACGAGCTCCCGGGTGAGGATTCCGTGACGCTCGAGGAGGAGCTCGGCCAGCGTGCGCCGCCGCGCGACGGGATCCGCCACCGGCTCAAAGAGCGGCGCCACGAGCGACCAACGGCCCTGGACCCCGGCCCGCGTCTGCGCGCGCGAGGAGCGAAGCGCCGGAGAGAAGCGACGCCCCGAGCGCGCCGCGGCGGAGCCCCCACGCGCGAGCGCTAGTCGCGGCGCCCGCAGCGGCGCCCACGCGTCGTTGGTCGCCTCGCCGGCCCAGACGAGATCCCACAGCGCCTCCTGGAGCATCATCGTCTCGATCCCGAGCTCGGCGACGAGATCGCCAAAGAAGCACGCCCCCGCGCGCAGACGCTCGCGGATCAGCTCGTGCTCGGGCTCTGCGGGCGCCTCGAGCTTGGCGGCGGCGGCGGGCGGTCCGATCGCCGCCGCGTCGTCTCGGAAGTAGAGCGCGACGCGGCCGGAGCGGCGCGCGATCGCGCCGGCGCCGACCCACACGATCTCCCCCGCCGCGCAGAGCTGATCAAGCCAGCTCGTCGAGTAGGCACCCACGCGCCGCGGCAGCACCGCGCGCTCCCACAGCTCGGCCGGAAGTGCGAGCCCCTGCAGCGGCACCAGCACCTCTCGCAGCCGCTCGATCCCCGCGCCGGCCGCGGCGTGGCGATCGATCCCCTGCCACGAGGGCAAGAACGAGGCCAGGGCCCGCCGCTCGGCCGGCTCGATCTCGCGCCTGAGCACGGCGAGCGACGCTCGGCGCAGGCGCCTCAGCACCTCGGGGTCACACCATTCACGCTCGCCCGCTCGCGCGCGGGGGTCCGAGAGCGGCCGAAGCTCGCCGCGAACGAGCGCACCGGCGGCTTCGAGCTCGCGCAGCACGCTGGCCATGTCGACGCCGTAGCGCTCGTGCAGCTCGGCGGTCGTGAACGGCCCGTGGGTGCGGGCGTGGCGGCGAGCCAGCTCGCGCAGCGCCTCGGGCACGTCCTGCAGGAAGGCGTCGGGCAGGCCGGACGGGGGCACGACGCCGAGCGCGTCGCGGTAGAGGCCCGCGTCCTGGGCTGCGATGTAGCGCTGCTCGCGCGCGACGCGAACCGACACCGCGCGGCGCTCGCGCACCAGCTCGGCGATCATCGCCTCCGAGTCGAGCTCAGCCAGGACCCGCTCGCGGACCCCCGCGGCGCTCAGATCGCCGAGCGTGCGCAGAACGTCCAGGAGCTCGTCGCGCGAGGTCGCGCGCAGGGCCGGCGAGCGTCGCGCGAGATCCTCCTCGAGAGCCTCGAGCGCGCCCGGGTCGATCAGCTCGCGCAGCTCCTCCTGCCCGAGCAGCTCGCGCAGCAGTTCGCGGTCCAGCGACAGCGCGGCGGCGCGGCGCTCGGCGTTGGGGGCGTCGCCCTCGTACATGTAGGTGGCGACGTAGTCGAAGAGCAGCGAGGAGGCAAACGGCGAAGCGGTCGGGGTCTCGACCTCGACCAGCGAGATCTCCCGCCGCGCGATCGCACGCAGCAGCGACTCGAGGCCGGGCAGGTCGAGCACGTCGCGCAGACACTCGCGGTAGGTCTCGAGGATCAGCGGGAAGTCCGGGTAGCGGCGGGCGACCTCGAGCAGCGTCTGCGACTTCAGCCGCTGCTGCCACAGCGGCGTGCGCCGACCGGGATAGGCCCGCGGGATCAGCAGCGCCCGGGCCGCGTTCTCGCGGAAACGCGCGCCGAAGAGCGCCGAGGAGGCGAGCTCGGCGACGATCAACTCCTCGAGCTCCTCGGGCTCGGGAAGCACCAGCTCCGCCGCCGGCGGCTCGTCGGTGTCGGGGAGGTGGACGATGATGCCGTCGTCAGACCAGATCGCATCGGACTCGAGGCCGTAGCGCTCGCGGATCCGGGCCGAGAGCGCGAGGCCCCAGCCGGCGTGGATGCGACCGCCGAACGGGGTCAGCACGCACAGCCGCCAGTCGCCGATCTCGTCGCGGAAGCGCTCGACGACGATCGTGCGGTCCGACGGGACGACGCCCGTCGCGTCCTGCTGCTCGCGCAGGTACTCGAGCAGGTTCGTGGCGGCGAGCGGGTCGAGGTCGTAGTCGCGCTCGAGCACCTCGGCCGGCTGGTCAAGCGCCCAGCGCGAGAACGCGCCGATCGCCTCGCCGAGCTCCTTGGGTCGCCCGACCGAGTCGCCCTTCCAGAACGGCACCGCCCCGGGCGCGCCGGGAGCCGGCGTCACGATCACGCGGTCGCGGCCGATCTCCTCGATCCGCCAGGCGGTCGCGCCGAGCAGGAAGGTCTGGCCCGGCCGCGCCTCGTACACCATCTCCTCGTCGAGCTCGCCGACGCGGCGTCCGTCGGGCAGCGTGACCAGGAACAGCCCGCGGTCGGGGATCGTGCCGGCGTTGACGATCGCGAGCTTCTGCGCCCCCTTGCGAGGGCGGATCGTCCCGGCGATGCGATCCCAGCTGATCCGCGGGCGCAGTTCGCCGAACTCACTCGAGGGGTAGCGGCCGTCGAGCATGTCGAGCACGTGCTCGAGCAGCTCGCGCCGCAGCTCGCCGTAGGAGTAGGTGCGGGTGACGAGCGCGTAGAGGTCATCGACGGAGACCGACTCGGCGCTCGCGGCGATCGCGACGATCTGCTGGGCGAGCACGTCGAGCGCGTTGCGCGGCACGACGGTCGGCTCGATCGCGCCCGCGCGCATCTGGTGCACGACGACCGCGCACTCGAGCAGATCGGCGCGGAACTTGGGGAAGATGCGCCCCTTGCTGGTGTCGCCGACGCCGTGGCCGGAGCGCCCGATCCGCTGCAGGCCACGGGCGACGGACTTCGGCGACTCGACCTGGATCACGAGGTCGACGGCGCCCATGTCGATGCCGAGCTCGAGCGATGAGGTGGCGACCAGGCACGGCAGCTCGCCGGCCTTGAGCAGCTCCTCGATCGTGGTGCGCTCCTCGCGCGCGAGCGAGCCGTGATGGGCGCGCGCGATCTCGAGCGGCGCGGCCTCGCCGGGCTCGGTCTCCCCCTCGGCTGCCAGCTCGTTGAGCCGAAGTGCCAGTCGCTCGGCGGCGCGGCGGCTGTTGACGAAGATGATCGTCGAGCGGTGCTCGCGCACCAGCGCCAGCAGCTGCGGATAGATCGCCGGCCAGATCGAGCGGCGCGTCGCCTCGCCGCCGACCAGCGGCTCGAGCGGGTCGACCTCGACGCCGCGGTCGGGCTCCACCATCGACTCCACCGGTACGCGGATCTCGAGGTCCAGCGGGCGCGAGGAGCCGACGTCGATGATCGTCGCCTGCCGGCTCGGCCCGACCATGAAGAGCGCCACCTCCTCGAGCGGCCGCTGCGTCGCCGAGAGCCCGATCCGCTGCAGCGGGCGACCGTCGAGCTGGGCCTCCAGTCGCTCGAGCGTCAGCGCCAGGTGCGAGCCGCGCTTGGTGGCGGCGACGGCGTGGATCTCGTCCAAGATGACCGCCTCGACGTCGCGCAGGATCTCGCGCGCCTGGGAGGTCAGCATCAGATAGAGCGACTCAGGCGTCGTGATCAGGATGTCGGGCGCGTGGCGCAGCATCGCCGCGCGCTCGCGGGCCGGGGTGTCGCCGGTCCTGATCGCGACCCGGACGTCGTCGGCGAGGCCGAGTCCCCGCAGCGGCGCCCGCAGGTTGCGCTCGACGTCGTAGGAGAGCGCCTTCAGCGGCGAGACGTACACCAGGCGGGTGCGATGCTCTCGCTCGGCGCCGTCGCCTGAGGGCGTGGCGACGAAGCGATCGAGCGCCCACAGGAACGCGGCCAGCGTCTTGCCCGAGCCCGTCGGCGCGCTGATCAGCACGTTCTCACCGGTGGCGATCGCCGGCCACGCCTGCTCCTGCGCGGGTGTGGGCGCCTCGAAGGCGCGCGCGAACCAGTCGCGGACCAGAGGGGTGAAGGTACTCGGCGGCACGAGGTAACCGACGTTACAGCGCCGGCAGGTCCGGCTGCACGCGAGCTTGCGAATCAGGCGTCAGGGCGGCCGACGGACGCCGCGGCGCGGGGTCATTCATCACCGCGCGGGCGCTCGGAGCCCCAGGTCGTCGTCGCTCCTCACCACCCGAAGCGGGGCAGTCGAGCGCTTCAGTGCTTGGCCCGCGCGCGGCAGGCGCGCCGGCGTCCGGTCAGTCCGCGGAGGACGGCGGGCTGGCCGAACCGGAGCTGGGCGTGCCTGCGGGCGGCGAGGTCGGCGTGCTCGCGGGCGGCGCGGTCGGCGTGCTCGCGGGCGGTACGCTCGGCGTCTGCGCGCCGGCAATGATGTCAGCCGCCGGAGGAGCGGAGACGGCGGGCTGGGGCCCGTAGTCGGAGAAGGTCATCGTGAAGGCCGCGCTCGAGCCGCCGGCGAGTGAGATCTCGAACTGGACCTCGCGCACGAGGTTCGAGGAGTCGATCCACACGTCCATCGGTAGCGTGCTCGAGCCCGTCAGCTGCTCGTAGCTCTGGATCGCCTTCGCGCCGGCGGACTGCTGGGCAGCCGGCAGCGTCGAGGCGTAGTGGGAGAGGTCGATGTCGGCGTGGTAGTGGGTCGTCGCCACCCCGCTGATCGTGGCCGGCCCGAGATCGGTGACCGTGCCGGCAGCCTGGAGGTATTGGAGCGTCTGGCCCGGGTCGGCGCTGCTGGTGAGCTCCGTGGCGCCGCCGCTGCCCGAGCTGTCCGCGCCGAAGGCGCCGGGAATGGCGGTCTCCACCCACTTGCCGTCACTCTGCGGGGCCTGGATGTAGATGTCGTCGCCGACGATCAGCTCGCTGACGGTGGTGGCGCCGACGGTCGCGTCAAAGGATCCCGAGAGCGGGGGGCCGGTACTGAACGCGCCCGAGCCCGCGACGCTGGTTGTCTGGCCGGCCACGGTGGCGCTGACCGTCATATCGAACTTGAAGCCGGGCTCGCGGTTGGTGACCGAAGCCGCCAGCGCCACGGGACCGCCCGCGCCGCCGCCGTGACCGCCACCGACGCTCGAGAGCCCCACGGCAAGGACTCCGCCGACCAGAGCCGCCACGACCGCGAGGGCAAGTAGCCGCGGCGCATTGCGTCGCGGCGTCTGGGCGAGCGGCTCCAGCACGAACGCGGGATCGGACGCGGAGCTGCCCTCCCATTCGAACGGGAGCTGCGGGTCGGCTTCGGGAGCCATTCGAGGTTCAATCGGCCGCGAGCGGCCGGGCCTTTAGGCGCCGGGACGTGTGCTGGACGGCTTGCGCGTCAGGTGGCGGCGGCCAGCGGCAGGCCGAGCACCTTCCCCACTGCCATCAGGAAGCCGCTCCCCGCCAGCAGCCGGGTCTGTGTGTGGCCGCCGATGCTCAGGCTGAGGGAGTTGCACGCCGTGGGCGTCTGGGGCGCCAGTGCCAGCTGGCTCGCCCGGGCGAGCACCGCCCCGCCGCGCTTGGCACGGAAGCTGAGCGTCACCCGGGGAGCGCTCCCCGGGATCATCGGACACCCGATAAAGCCCGGCTGGACGGTCGGGAGGGCGTCGATGAGCTTGACGATCGCCGCCACCTTGCCGGCGTCGAGGACGTGCGCCGACACGGTGGGCGCGCTGCCGAACACGGCGCGCACGACGTCGATCTCGTGCACGCCCCCCGGGATCCGCTCGCTGGCTGAGCGCGGGATCTCCCAGTCGTCCTCGGCATCGACGCGAACGGCGACGGCCTTCACGATCAGCGTGCGCGAGTCGAGCACACCGACGCGGGCGGGAAAGCCGAAGGTCACATCGACTTCGGTCGTCGTCCTCGTATGCCCCGGCACGGTCGAGGAAAAGGTTCCAATCGCGCTCGAGGTCGAACCGCGCGGGGGATGGGCCTTGAGGTAGGCGAGCACGGCACCCAGCTTGCCCGGGACGCGCCACCAGGAATGGGCGTCTGCGAGGTTCGGCGTCGCCTGGCTCGGCTGTTCGTTGTCGATCGCCGCCGCGCCCTTGGGAACGCCCGTCAAGCGCACGGCGCCGGCGGGTAGGCGCCTCAGAGCGAGCAGCGTGCGAACGTCGGAGTCCGCGCTCGCGCGATTGTCCGCCAATGAGGCCGCACTCGCGCGTTTGGGCGCTACCGGGCCTCGAGCGCCACCACGCGCGTCCGCGCCGGCCGCCACGGCGCCAGCAACCGCCACCGCCACCGCCACCGCCAGGGCGGCGCACAGCCCCGCTGCCGCTCGTCGGCGTAGCGCGCGCATGCTCGTGATACGTGCGGGCGGCCGGTTCGTCACAGCGACGCGATCGTGGGCGCACTCTTCGCGAGCGCGGTCGCGCGCGCGAACACCTCGTCGATCATCGGCTCGGTCAGTCGGCCGGTGAAGGTGTTCTGCTGGCTGGGGTGGAAGCAGCCGAGCAGCGGTCCGGCCTGCGCGCCATGGGCGAAGCGCGGGCGCGGACGCGAAGGCGGCAGGCCGGCGAGCGCGAGCAACCGCAGCGCGGCGTCCCAGGCGAAGGCCCCGAGGCAGACGATCACGCGCAGCTGCGGAAGCAGCGCCAGCTCGCGCACCGCGTAGGGGAGGCAGTTGTCGCGCTCCTGCGGCGTCGGACGGTTGGCCGGCGGGGCGCAGCGCACGGCCGCGGAGATCCAGGCGTTGCTCAGACGCAGCCCGTCCCCGCGCGCCAGCGACTGGGGCTGGTTGGCGAGCCCGGCGCGCCAGAGCGCCGCGAACAGGAAGTCGCCGGAGCGGTCGCCGGTGAACACCCGGCCGGTGCGGTTGCCGCCGTGCGCGGCCGGGGCCAGGCCGAGGACGGCGATCCTTGCGGCGGGATCGCCGAAGCCGGGCAGCGGTCGGCCCCAGTAGGTCTGATTGGCGAACGCGGCGCGCTTCTCGCGCGCCACCTGCTCGCGCCAGCGGACCAGCCGCTCGCAGCGCCGGCAGACCTCGATCTCGCCGGCGAGCGTCGCCAGGTCGCTCTCGCGTAGGCTCTGGTCGGTGTTCTCTCGCGCAGCCATCGTCGGTGGGGTCGC
>DASXEZ010000133.1:0-7011 GCA_036489875.1 Solirubrobacteraceae bacterium
GAGGAGGGTTTGGCCTTCGCGGTAGGCGTAGAGCATGCCGTCGCGTTGGAAGGTGGGGCGGGTGTGGGAGAAGTAAAGCGAGGGGATCTCGAGCTGTTCGGTTTGGATGTATTCCCAGACGTCAAGCTCGGTCCAGTTCGAGAGCGGGAACACCCTTACGTGCTCACCGGCCTGGATTCTCGTGTTGTAGACGTTCCAGAGTTCGGGGCGCTGGTTTTTGGGGTCCCATTGGCCGAAGTCGTCGCGGAAGCTGAAGATCCGCTCCTTCGCCCGCGCGCGCTCCTCATCACGGCGCGCGCCCCCGATCGCGCAATCAAAGCGGTGCTCAGCGATCGCATCCAGAAGCGTCGTCGTCTGCAAACGATTCCTTGACGCCCGCGGGCCGGTTTCCTCGACGACGCGGCCGCGATCGATCGAGTCCTGCACGCTCGCGACGATCAACCGCTCACCAAGCTCCTCAACCCGGTGATCGCGAAACGCGATCGCCTCGGGAAAGTTCTCGCCGGTATCGACGTGCATCAACGGAAACGGAAACCGAGCCGGACGAAACGCCTTCTCCGCCAACCGCAACAACACAATCGAATCCTTACCCCCACTGAACAACAACACCGGCCGCTCAAACTCAGCCGCCACCTCCCGCAACACATGCACACCCTCAGACTCAAGCGCACGCAAATGGGTGAGGCGGGTCGCGGCCGCCGTGCCGTTGGAACTCATCGATGCCTCAGACGTGGATGCCGCACTCGGTCTTTTCGCTACCAGCCCAGCGCCCTTCGCGCCCGGACCCGGGAAGGGTACAGGGCATGCATCCGATCGATTCGTAGCCGCGGTCGTGCAGGGGGTTGTAGGGGACGTCGTGGCGGAAGATGTAGTCCCACACCGCCTTGTCGTCCCAGTCGGCGATCGGGTTGGCCTTCCAGATGCCGCGGCGCACATCGAAGGTGAGCTTCGGCGTACCGGCGCGCGTCGGGGCCTGCTCGCGCCGCAAGCCCGTGATCCAGCCATCGAGCTCGCCGAGGGCTCGCTCGAGCGCGTCTACCTTCGCTACCGAGCAGCACTCCAGGGCGCTCCACTCGCCGCTGGCGCGCGAGGCGTCGTGGATCTCGACCCGCAGGCCGTAGCGCTGCTCGATCTCGCGCCAGCTCTCGTAGGTCTCGGGGAAGAGCACGCCGGTGTCGATCGTGAAGACGCGGGCCGTCGGGTCAAGGCGCATCAGCATGTCGATCAGCACCGCCTCCTCCTTCTGGAAGGAGCAGGCGAGCGCGAGCCGCGGCTGATGGTTCTCGAGCATGTAGGCGAGCACCTGCTCTGCGCTCGCGCTCTCCAGGTCCGGAACCACGGTCGGGCGTGTCGCTAGACCGCGCATTCGCCCTCCCCGCGGATCACCACGAACGGCTCGTTGCGGTTCCAGTCGATGAAATTGGTCATCGTCTCGAGCGAGAACTCCGGCGGCAGTGCCAGGTCCTTCACGAGCTCCTCGAAGCGGGTGGTGCCGATCCGCCCGACGAAGTCGTTGAAGGCCTCGCCTTCGAGTCGCTCGTCCTGGTAGTGGGTCAGCCAGCGCTCGACCGCCTCCGGCACGCGCTTTGCGGGCAAGCGGGACTTCAGTCGCTGCCCCATGGCGACGCTGCCATCGGCGAAGTTGCCGGCGATCAGCGGGATGTAGGCGGGGACGGTGCGCTCGCCGACCTTGATCGAGGCGCCGGTGAAGCCGATGTTGGCGATGTGGTGCTGGCCGCAGCCGTTCGGGCAGCCGCTCATCTTGATGTTGATCTGGCGCGTCAGCGGGTCCTCGATGCCCATCGCCTCCACGCGCTCCTGGACCGCGGCGTTGAGACCCATCGAGCTGGTGATGCCGAGCTTGCAGCTGTCGGTGCCTGGGCAGCTGACGGTATCGACGACGGTGCGTGGCCCGGCTCCGGCCAGGTCGATTTCGCGCAGTGCCCGCCAGACCTCAAAGAGCGCCTCGGTTCGCACCCAGCGCAGCACGATGTTCTGCTGCACCGTCGTGCGCGCGAAGCCTCCTGAGTGCTCGCGCGTGATCTGTGCGAGGCCGCGCAGCTGCTCGGGCGTGAGGTCGCCACGGGTGATCCTGATCTCGACCGTCACGAAGCCCTCCTGGCGCTGGGCGCGGGTGTTGAGCTCGAGGAACCGTTCGAAATCCTTGGACCCGGCGGGCGCGGTGATGTAGTCGTCGCGCAGCGCGGGTGCGCCGGCCTCCTCGTCGTAGTCGTAGAGCAGGGGCGTGGGATCGAAGTCGCGCTCGGCGACCCAGTCGCCGCGGAGCTCCTCCTCGACCTGCTCGCGGAAGGCGTCCATGCCGATGCGGTCGATCAGCACCTTGATCCGGGCGCGAGCGCGGTTGACGCGCAGCTCGTCCTGGCGGTTGAAGATGCGCAGCACCGCCTCGGTCACCTTCAGGTACTCGCCGTCGTCGGCGCCGACGAACTCGTAGAGGGTCGGCGCGACCCGCGGCATGATCGAGGTGCCGCCGCCGATCCGGATCTCGAAGCCGCGACGGCCGTCCTTGATCCGCGGGATGAAGCCGCCGTCGTGGATCCCGGTGATGGCGACGTCCTCGTCAGTGGCGCTGAAGGCCGTCTTGAACTTGCGCGGCATCAGCTGACAGACGTCGTTACGCACGAAGTAGCGCACGTAAGCGCCGACGTAGGGCGTCGGGTCGAAGAGCTCGCCCTCGCTGACGCCCGCCCATGGATCACCGGTGACGTTGCGGATCGTGTTGCCGCAGCCCTCGCGCGAGGACAGGCCGGTGCGCGAGATCTCGCGGATCAGCTTGGCGGCGTCGGGCAGCGGCACGTGGTGCAGCTGGATGTTCTGACGCGTCGTGATGTGCGCCTTGCGCAGCGGCACCCACCGCTCCACCACGTCGGCGAAGCAGTCGAGCTGCTCCGGGTTGATGCCGCCGAAGGGCAGCTTCACGCGGATCATCTGTCGCTCCATCTGGCGCTGCCCGTAGACGCCCTGCTTGAGACGGAAGCCGATGAACTGGTCCTCGGGCGTCTCGCCCTCGATGAACTTGCCGGCCTCGGAATCGAAGTCATCGAACTCTCGTTCGATGATCGGGATCACGTGTCCCGGGACGTTCTCGTAGACCTCTGGGTCGGCGAGTGAACCGCGTCCGCCGGTAGCGCTGGAAGCCATGCAACTGCCTCTCCGTAGTGGGAGGGCTGAATACTACTGAAAGGCAGGTGCGTTTCTAGGGATTTGAAAGCGAGCGGGGATCGCGCGCCACGGCCTCGAGCCGCGCAGCTCGTAGCCACCCGCTCTCGGCGGCCGTCGCAGGCGCCTCGGTGGGCGCTGTGTCGGCCCGGAAACGCTCGAGCGCGGCGACGATCGCGGCCGCCTCCGCCTGCGAGGGAGCCGGCGTGATCGAGCTCGGTTGCGGCGTACCCATGTCCCTACAGCGGGATGTTGCCGTGCTTGCGACGGGGGCCCGGCTCGCGCTTGGTGGCGAGCAGGTGCAGGGCGGTGATCAGGCGTGGCCGGGTCTGGTGGGGCTCGAAGACGTCGTCGATGTAGCCGCGTTCGGCGGCTGAGTAGGGGTTGGCGAAGCGGGCGCGGTAGTCGTCCATGAGTTGCTCGCGGCGTTTCTCGGGTGCCTTGCTGGCGGCGAGCTGGCGGCGGTAGATGATGTTGACCGCCCCTTCCGGGCCCATCACGGCGATCTCAGCGGTCGGCCAGGCGAAGTTGAAGTCGGCGCGCAGGTGCTTTGAGGACATGACGTCGTAGGCGCCGCCGTAGGCCTTGCGCGTGATCACGGTGATCTTGGGCACCGTCGCCTCGGCGTAGGCGTAGAGGAGCTTCGCGCCATGGCGGATGATCCCGCCCCATTCCTGCTCGGTACCCGGCAGGAAGCCGGGCACGTCCACGAAGGTGATCAGCGGCACGTTGAAGGCGTCGCAGGTGCGCACGAACCTGGCGGCCTTCGCCGAGGCATCGATGTCGAGCACGCCGGCCAGGGCCGCCGGCTGGTTGCCGACGATGCCGACGGCGACGCCGTCCAGGCGCGCGAAGCCACAGACGATGTTGCGGGCGTGGTGCTCGTGGACCTCGAGAAAGTCTGAGTCGTCGACGATCAGGCCGATCACATCGCGCATGTCGTAGGCCTTGCTGGGGCTATCGGGCACGACCGCGTCGAGCTGGGGGTCCATCCGCTCAGGGTCATCCTCCGGCGTCACCCGCGGCGTCGATTCGAGGTTGTTCTGGGGCAGGAACGAAAGGAGATAACGCGCCTCGGCCAGGCAGTGGTCCTCGTCCTCGGTCGCGAAATGGGCGACCCCCGACTTGGTGTTGTGGGTCTGGGCTCCTCCGAGCTCCTCGAAGCCGACCTCCTCGCCGGTGACCGTGCGGATCACATCGGGCCCCGTGATGAACATGTGCGAGGTCTCCTTCACCATCAGGATGAAGTCGGTGATCGCGGGTGAATACACCGCGCCGCCGGCGCACGGGCCCATGATCAGCGAGATCTGGGGGATCACTCCCGAGCAGCTCACGTTGCGGTAGAAGACCTCGCCGTAGGCGCCGAGGGAGACCACGCCCTCCTGGATCCGCGCGCCGCCGGAGTCGTTGATGCCGATCACCGGGCAACCGACGCGAGCGGCCAGGTCCATCAGCTTGCAGATCTTCTCGCCCATGACCTCGCCCAGCGAGCCGCCGAAGACAGTGAAGTCCTGGCTGAACACGCACACCTGACGCCCGTCGATCGTGCCGTGCCCGGTGATCACGGCATCCGCCAGCGGACGCGTTTTGTCCATCTCGAACTCCGTCGTGCGATGGCGGACGAACCCGTCGAGCTCCTCGAAGGAACCCGGATCGAGCAGCTTCTCGATCCGCTCGCGCGCCGTGTACTTGCCCTTCGCATGCTGCTTGGCCACGGCCGGGCCCTCCGCATGGGCAGCCTCACGACGCAGCTCCTCGAGCTGCTCGAGCTTCTCCGCGTAGCTATGCGGCGCGTGCTGAGTCATGGCGCCTGATCCTAGTCGGCCGTGAGCGGCGGCTAGGGCGTCGGGCGGCGCGAGAACGGCCGGTGGCGAGCCGTGCCGATCTGGTCGAGCACGCCGGTGAGGGCGCCCTCCGCGGCCTCGTACCCGATCGTGGGTGGCAGCTCGGGTGCCGGCGCCTCGGGGCCGCTCCGGCGAAGCCATGCCACCAGGCGCGCGAGCCGGCCCGGCCCTGGCGTCTCATCGCCCTCTGGCTCCGTGGGCAGCCGCGCCGTCAGGCGCACCCGCGTCCCGAATCCGCTCGGTTCGAGCTCGACCCACCCGGCGGCCAGTTCGCTCTCCCAACCGATGCGCGTCTCGGGCGTCAGGCGGGTGATACGGATCTCGCCGAAAGGCTCGTTGAGCATGCGCCCCAGCAATGCCGGCTCGCTGAGCTCGGCCCACAATTCGGGCACGGACTTGACGAGCGTGCGCTGGGCGGCGACATCTCCCATGACCGATACCTATTTGTGGTCGCGGCGGCAAATTCCTGCCCCGTGGAGCGCTGTCATGATCAGCGCGTGGACGCTTCTCGCCGCGCTCTGGCCGCGCAGATACTCGGTCAGGCGCGGGCACACGATGAGCTCCAGAGCGACCGCGTCGCGCGCTTTCGGAACGTCGAGCCGGAGACCGCGGAGCTGCTCTCGCTGCTCGTGCGCTCCACGCGCGCTCGGCGGATCCTCGAGCTCGGGACCTCCAACGGCTACTCGACGATCTGGCTCGCCGACGCCGCGGAGGCGACCGGCGGCACGGTCACGAGCGTCGAGATCGAGGCCTCGCGGACGGCGCTCGCGCGCGAGCGCCTCGAGCGCGCGGGGCTGCAGGCGGAGCTGCTGACGCAGGACGCCGCGGCGACGCTCGCGCAGGCGCCGGACGGCCACTACGACCTCGTGTTCCTGGACGCCGAGCGACCCGCATACGCCGGCTACTGGCCCGACCTGCTGCGCGTGCTGCGCCGCGACGGCGGGCTGCTCGTGATCGACAACGTCCTCTCCCATGCCGGCGAGGTCGTCGAGGTTGGCGCGTTGATCGACGCCGAGCGCAGGGTTGCTCGCGTGGAGCTCGCGATCGGCGCCGGCGTCTGGCTCGTCGTGCACGGTGCTTAGCCGCCCTGGCGGGTAGGCTGAGCCGCGATGGGAACCTGTCTGGTCACCGGCGGTGCGGGCTTCCTGGGCTCGCATCTCTGCGAGGAGTTGCTTTCGCGGGGTAACCGCGTGATCTGCGTCGACAACCTCGAGACAGGGTCGCTCGAGAACATCGCCCACATCCGGGATGACGACTTCGTCGCGCTCAACATCGACATCACCGACCCCTATTTTGTCGATGAGGCGATCGACTACGTCTACCACCTCGCGTCGCCCGCATCACCGATCGATTACCTGCGACTGCCCCTGCACACGCTCAAGGTCGGCTCCTACGGCACTCACCACACGCTCGGCCTCGCCAAGGTCCACCGCGCGCGTTTTTTGCTGGCCTCCACCAGTGAGGTCTACGGCGATCCGCTCGAGCACCCACAGACCGAGAGCTACTGGGGCCACGTCAACCCGATCGGGCCGCGCGGCGTCTACGACGAGGCCAAGCGCTACGCCGAGGCGCTGACGATGGCCTACCACCGCCAGCAGGGCGTCGACACGGCGATCGTGCGGATCTTCAACACCTACGGCAGCCGTATGCGCCCGCACGACGGGCGCGCGATCCCGACCTTTCTGCGCCAAGCAATGGCTGGCCGGCCAATCACGATCTTCGGCGATGGCTCGCAGACGCGCTCCTTCTGTTATGTCAGCGACCTGATCGGGGGGATCATCGCGCTGGCCGAGTCCGGCTATCACGAGCCGGTCAACATCGGCAATCCCGATGAGTTCACGCTGCGCGAGCTCGCGGAACTGGTGCGCGAGCTCACCGGATCGAGCTCCGAGATGGTCTACGAGGCACTGCCGGTGGACGATCCCAAGCAGCGCAAGCCCGACATCACGCTCGCCCGCGAGCTGCTCGGCTGGTCGCCGGAGATTTC
>DASXEZ010000029.1:0-8183 GCA_036489875.1 Solirubrobacteraceae bacterium
CTGGCTGCCGAAGTCGTTGATGTAGAACTCGCGCGTCACCTCGTAGCCGCGAAAGCCGAGGATCCGCGCCAGCGAGTCGCCGTAGGCGGCGTAGCGGGCGTGGCCGATGTGCAGCGGCCCGGTCGGGTTGGCGGAGACGTACTCGAGGTTGATGCGCAGCGGCGCCGGCAGGCTCGCTGAGCCGAAGTCCTCCCCGCTCGCGAGCAGATCGCCGAGCGCGCCGACATACCAGCGGTCGCTCAGGTGGAGGTTCACGAATCCCGGGCCGGCCACCTCCGTGCGCTCGAGCGCCCCGCCCAACCGCGCCCCGAGCTCCTGTGCCAAACGCTCGGCGACCTCGCGAGGGGCGAGCCCCATCACCTTCGCCAGCACGAGCGCGGCGTTGGTCGAGTAGTCGCCCATGTCCGCCCGCGGGGGGATCTCGAGCTTGACCGCCGCCACGTCGTCGCCGCCGAGCGCGCTCGCGCCGGCGCGAACCTCCTCGTGCAGGGACTCATATGGCGTCACCCCACGCAGCCTACGTGCTCGACCCGGGACACCGCGGATTGCGCGGAGTTGACGCCCGGCGTAAGCTCGGCGCGTGGCGCGCCGACTTCGACCGAGCGTGTACTTGGTGTACGTGTTGCTGACGGTGCTGCAGCCGGTCGTGCTCGTACTCGACGGCTACCTCGACTTCCGGGCGAGCGGCGTCGTGATCGTCCTCCCACTCCTTCTCGGCCTCGCCTCCGGCTCACGCCTCGCCTGGGGCCTGCTCCTCCTCCTGAACGCTTTCCCCCTCCTGGCGACAGCGACACTCGCCGCCACGACCGCTCCGTGGGCATGGTCGGCAGGCATGTGGCTCGAATTACTCACCAGCGCGGCGCTCGTGGCGACGCTGACCTCACCCCCCATGCGCGCTCGCCTCAGGCCCCCGCGGCGCCAGGGCGCGGCCGGTCCCACCCCGCTCCCGCAGTAGGCGCGCGCCGTAGCGCCGCCACCCCGCCCCGGCGCCCCCGCCGAGCCGGCACCACGCCACCCCACACTCAGGCCCGCGCACCACCCTTGCGAGCGCCGCAGTCGCTCTCAGTAGTGATACGGCTCCTTGGCGATGATCTTGTGCGCCCGGTAGAGCGCCTCCAGCAGCACGACCCTCGCGAGCTGGTGCGGCAGCGTCATCTCCCCCAGAGACAGCCTGTGATCGGCCTGGGGCAGCGAGAGCCCGTGGGCGCCGCCGATCACGAACGCGAGATCGCGCCCCGAGCCGCGGCGCTCCTCGATGAAGCGGGCGAAGGCGTGGCTGTCGTGGCTCTCGCCCTCGGCGGCGAGCATCGAGACGAACGCCTCGCGCGGCAACCGCCCGGCGAGGCTCGCGGCGGTCTCCTCCGGCGTTGCCCGCTCACGCACCTCGACCTGCTCGAGCCGCACGTAGCGACCGAGCAGCTTGGCGTAGTGCGCGACATCGTCGAGGTAGGGGGCGCGCAGCCGCCCGACCGAGATCACGACGACGCGCACCCCTGCGATACTAGTTCGCGCCCCTGCACCGCTCGCTCACAACAGGATCCGAGGTAGCGCATGGCCTCCGAGTCGGTTGGTCCCGACCGCCACATCAACATCCAGGTATCGCCGGAGATGATGGCGGGCGTCTACGCGAACTTCGCGAACGTCAGCCACTCCGACTACGAGTTCACGATCACCTTCGCGCGCGTCGACCACGAGGTCGAGACGGGCGAGATCCCGGGAATCATCGTGTCCCGCGTCAGCCTCTCCCCCCGCTTCATGCGCGAGCTCATGACCGCGCTCGAGGACAACTACTCCCGCTGGGAGGCGCGCGAGGGGATCAAGAGCCTGCCGGAGTTCGAGGGACCCACCTCCGGCGACGCGGAGTAGGCCGCCCGCCGGCGCGGTAGGCCTCGGCGATCCCGATCCGCTCGACGATCGGCGGATGGGTCCCCAGCAGCGCCGCGAGCCAGCGCGGAGGGTCCGGGTCGGCCAGGTTCTGGCGCGTCAGCCGCTGCTCGAAGGCGATGAAGGCGTCGGCCTCGCCGGTCAGAGCGAGCGCGAAGGCGTCGGCGCGCCGCTCGACCGCGCGCGAGAGCTGACGCGAGACGATCCCGATCGGCGCCGAGACGACGGCGCCGGCGAGCGCCAGCGCCGGCAGGCCCGGCGTCGAGGAGTGATCGAGCGCCGCGCCCAGGCGGGCGATCGCCCGCATCGCCGCCGGCGCGATCAGCCCGAGGAAGACGAGCTGGCGAGGCACATCGCGATAGCGCACGTGGGCCAGCTCGTGGGCGACGACGGAGCGGGCCTGCTCGAGCGTGAAGGCCTCGAGCAGGGTGTCGTAGAGCACGATCCGCCGGCTCGCGCCGAGGCCGTTGACGTAGGCGTTGGCGGCGCTCGTGCGGCGGCTGGCATCGACGGCGAAGACCTCGCGCACCTGCACACCGGCGGCCCGCGCGAGTGCCAGCACCTCACTCCGCAGCTCGCCCTCCTCGAGCGGCTCGAAGTCGTTGAAGATCGGGTCAAGCAGCACCGGGCCGGCGAGCGTGATCGCCACCGCAACCGTGACGGCCCCGGCGGCGCCGGCCTTCCACCATTCCTCGCCGCGATGGCGCATGAGCTCCGCCGCGATCACCGACCCCGCGGCGCTGAAGCCGGCGCCGAGCGCGCCGCTGCGCGCGACGTCGAGCGCCCAGCCGGGCCAGGACTGCGTGGCGAGGCCGACGCGCAGCGCGCGCGTGCGCATCAGCGCCCCGAAGGGCAGCGGCACGAGCACCAGCGCGAGCGACAGCGCCGCGCCGTCGGCGGCGGCGGTCGCCAGCGACCCGCGGCCGCGAACGCGCCCGCGGCGCACGAGCCACACCATCAGCGCGGTCTCGGAGACCCCACCCAGCGCGCCGAGCGCCAGTTGCCCGCGCCCGTAGCGCCGCGCGCGAGCGACCTCGGCGCCGTCGAAGAGCGAGTCGGCATCGACCGCCTGGGCGGCGATCAGCCCATCGCGCGGCCGCAGCGCCACGACGGCGGCCTCCGCCGCCGCCACGGCCCCGAGCAGCGCGGCGGCCCAGCCGCGACCGGGCTCGCGCTCGGCGGCCCTGGCCGCGCGCCCCGCCACCAACGCACTCGCGCGCCCGCGCGCGAGGCCACAGAGCGCTTGCCGGCGATCCGCCACAGACACCGCAAGCAGGCTATCCGCTGGGTCGTACCGACCGCGCACGATCACCACCAGCGGCCCGCCCGACGCTTCCAGCCTGCAAGACTGCCGTTTTGCGGGCCGCGGTGAGGGCCGGGCCGGTCACAGCATCGATGAAGGTCGCAATCATCTCCGACATACATGGCAACCGCCAGGCGTTCGAAGCAGTGCTGGCGGACATCGTCGAGGAGTCGGTCGCGGAGGTCTGGTGCCTCGGGGACCTCGTCGGCTATGGCGCCGACCCGGATGCCTGTGTCGACCTCGCCCGCGACAACACCGACATCTGCCTGGCCGGCAACCACGACCTGGCCGTGGCCGGGAAGCTCCCCCTCGATGACTTCTCCCGTGGCGCCGAGCTGGCCGTGCGCTGGACGCAGGAGGTGATCGCGCCGGTCAACCGTGAGTTCCTGGCGTCGCTGAGCCCGTCGGGGGCGCGCGCGGAGATCGGTCTCTACCACGCCAGCCCGCGCGATGAGGTCTGGGAGTACGTGCTCTCGGCGCTGCTCGCCGAGCTCTGCTTCGACACCGCCCGCCATCGCGTCAACCTTCTCGGCCACTCCCACGTGGCCCTCTCCTTCGAGCGCGCCGAGGGCCGGCCGGCCACCGGCGAGACGCGCCGCGAAGGCAGTGAGCTCGACCTGCGAAGCGGCGAGTGGCTGCTGAACCCGGGCAGCGTCGGGCAGCCGCGCGACGGCGACCCGCGGGCAGCGTGGCTTTTGATCGACACCGACCGCGAGCGCGCGAGCTTCCGCCGCTGCGAGTACGACATCCCCAAGGCGGCGGGCGCGATCCGCGCGGCGCGCCTGCCGGACTCACTAGCCGAGCGCCTGGAGTACGGACAGTGAGGCTGCCCGTCCTGGCCGTCGCGACGCTCGCGACCGTGGCGCTTGCCTCGGCCTGCGGTTCCAGCAACGGCGGCCTGATCCCCGCCGAGACCGCCGACTCCCTGAGCACCGACCTGACGAACATCCAGGCCGGCGTCGAGGCCAGCAACTGCAGCGTCACCGCGCAGGCGATCGAGACCGCGCGGATCGACTTCGAGAACCTGCCCTCGGGTATCAGCGCCAAGCTGCGAAACCAGCTCACGCAGGGCTTCAACACCCTCGTCGTCAGCGCCGAGCTCAAGTGCCAGCAGTCCAACCCGAGCGGCCCGACCGGGCCGAGCAGCAGCACGAGCTCCTCCACGAGCACCAGTTCGACGACCACGACCTCGACCACGACGACCACGACCACCAGCTCCGCCGCCACGACCGCGAGCAGCACCTCCGCCGCGACCACCTCAGCCTCGACGACCGGGCCCACCTGTACGCAGGTCACGACCCCCAACGGAGGCACCTTCTGCGAGGGCGCGACCGGGCCGACCTCGACCAACGGCATCGGCGGGGGCGGCATCGGCGGGGGCGGCGGTGGCGTCGACGGTGGCGGCGGCGTCGGCGTACCGGGGAACTGACGATGGCGCGCGAGGACAAGGTCGCGGGGCGCTACCGGATCGAGAGCCGGCTCGGATCGGGCGGCATGTCGACCGTGCACCTCGCCTTCGACGAGCGCCTCGAGCGCTACGTGGCCGTCAAGCTGCTCGCCGAGCACCTCGCCTCCGACCCCGCCTTCGTCAACCGCTTCCAGCGCGAGGCGCTCGCGGCGGCGCGCCTGATCCACCCCAACATCGTCCAGGTCTTCGACTCCGGCCTCGACGAGCGCCGCGATCAGCACTACATCGTCATGGAGTACATCGACGGCTCCTCCTGCGCGGAGCTTTTGCGCGAGCGGGGGTGGCTGCCGGTCGAGGAGGCGCTGCCGATCATCCTCGGCTCCTGCGCGGGACTCGACTACGCCCATCGCAAGGGCGTCGTGCACCGCGACGTCAAGCCCGGCAACCTGCTGGTGGCGACCGACCACACGGTCAAGCTCGCCGACTTCGGCATCGCCAAGGCGACCGAGCAGTCGAGCATCACCCAGATCGGCTCGGTCCTCGGCACCGCCGCCTACCTGGCGCCCGAGCAGGGCCGCGGCGAGGAGGCCGGCCCGCCCGCCGACATCTACGCGCTCGGCGTCTGCGCCTATCAGCTGATCTCGGGGCGCCTGCCCTTCGAGGGCGCGTCGCTGACCGAGCTCGCGATCAAGCAGCAGCGCGAGCCGCCGCCGGCGCTCGACACCCTGGTCGCCGCGGTCACCCCGGAGCTCGCCCGCGCCGTCGACATCGCCCTGCGCATCGATCCCCGCCACCGCTACCCGACGGCCGCGGAGATGGCACGCGGGCTCGAGGAGGGCGCGCGCGGGATCGCCCCCGGCTCGGGCACCGCGGTGGTGCCGCCGATCGGATCCGCGGCGACCACGGTGCTCGCGCCCGAGCAGCAGCGGACCCGCGTCTCAAGCCCCCGCGCCGGCCAGGCGGTGGCGGCGCGCCAGCCACGCCCCGGCCAGCCTCGCCACGAGCAGCTCGAGGAGCGCCCGCGGCCCAAGCCCCGCACCGGTCGCATCGCGGGGGCGCTGGGGGCCGTCGCGCTGGTGGTGATCGTGATCGTCGTGATCCTCCTCTCGAGCCAGGGCTCAAGCGGCGTCCAGCTCCAGCACGGGCGCTTCCTGACGAGCTTCAACGGCGTCTACAGCCAGCTCACGACACTGATCGAGAACAACACCCCCTGAGCGGTTGTTCGCTCGGGTGCATGCACCCGAGCGCCGGCGGCGCATGCGCCGCCGGGCACCAAAGCGAGCCCCTGCCCGACCTCAGCGGCCGGCTCGCAGGGCCGTCGCCTCCTGCGCGAGGCGCCCGTCGATGATCGCCGCGCGCAACCGCTTCATCAGCGCGGCGACGAAGGTCAGGTTGTGCAGCGTGAGCAGGTGCCCGGCGGTCTGCTCGCCGGCCCGGATCAGGTGATGGAAGTAGGCGCGCGAAAGGCCGCCCGCGCAGGCCGGGCAGGTGCAGTCCTCGATCAGCGGCCGCTCGTCGTCGCGGCTCGCCGGGCGGTCGAGCGCGAGGCGCCAGCGGTTGGGCGGGTCGGGCACGAGCGCCGTGCCGTGGCGGGCCAGGCGCGTCGGCATCGCGCAGTCGAAGCTGTCGATGCCGAGCTCGACGCCGCGGATCAGGTCGTCGATCTCGCCGATGCCGAGCAGATGGCGCGGGCGCTCCGGGGCGACTCGCGCAAGCTCGCGGGTGCTCCAGTCGACGACCTCGTGCATCTGCGCCTTCTCCTGTCCGAGCGAGCCGCCGATCGCCACCCCTTCGCAGCCGCTTGCGCAGATCGCCTCGGTCGAGGAGATGCGCAGGTCCTCGTAGACGCCGCCCTGCACGATTCCGTAGAAGAGCGAGGGCGGGCCGGGGTTTGCCGCGCGCCAATCGAGGCAGCGCGCGAGCCAGCGGTGAGTGCGCTCGGTCGAGCGTGCGGTGTAATCGCGGGTGACGTGAAAGGGCGTGCACTCGTCGAAGGCGAGCACGATGTCTGAGTGCAGCTGCGCCTGGACCGCCATCGAGGTCTCCGGCGAGAGGAAGCGCTCGGAGCCCTCGATGTAGGAGCGGAAGCGCACGCCCTCCTCCTCGATCGAGAGGATCGCGCCCTCGCCGGCGATGCCACGGCGGCCCTTGATCTCATCGGCGACGGTGCCGTGCCCCATCGAGAAGACCTGGAAGCCGCCCGAGTCGGTGATGATCGCGCCCTCCCAGCCCATGAAGCGGTGCAGGCCGCCGAGGCGCTCGATGCGCTCGCCGCCGGGGGCCAGGAAGAGATGGAAGGTGTTGCCGAGAATCAGCTCGTAGCCGAGGGCGGAGACCTCCGGCGCGGTCAGGGTGCGCACGCTGCCGCGCGTGGCGAGCGGCACGAAGGCAGGGGTCGCGAGCTCGCCGTGGGCGGTCTGGAGCACGCCGGCGCGGGCACGGCTGCCGGGGTCGGTGGCGATGATGGCGAGCGCGGGCATCGCGGCATCCTAGAGTCGGTGAGGACTCGTGGCCGCCGCCGCAGGGTGGCAGCTCAGTGCAGGACCGAGTCGGTGATCGCGGGCCCGGATGCCCCGAGGAAGAAGATCCCTGGCAGCCCAGCGGTCTGGAAGCCGAGGTTCGGATTGCGCTCGAGCGTGCTGTGGCGGATCGCCATCGTGCCGCTGCGGTCGTCGCTGACGAAGAAGACCGCGCCGCCGCCCTCAGTGGCGTGATTGGCGCTGAAGAGGCTGCCGGCGATCGTCAGCGTCATCGCGTCACCGTCGTTGTAGATCGCGCCGCCGCTGCCGCCGCCCGGGGTTCCCGCCTGGGCGGGATTGGCGCCCGTGCCGATCGCGCGGTTGGCGCGAAAGCGGCTGTTGAGGACCGTCCAGGAGACGCCGATGCTGCTGAGCGCGCCACCGTTGGAGCAGACGTTGGCTTCGAAGCGGCTGTGCACCACGTAGACGGGGCGGTTGTCGTACTGCGAGAGCGCCCGTACGGCGCCACCGCCGATGTCGGGCCCGTCGGGCTCGCAGCGGTTGTCGCGGAAGCTGTCGTCGACGAGCTCGAGCCGGCCGCCGCGGTCGAAGATCGCGCCGCCGCCGCCTCCGTCGAAGTCCTCGCCGGTCGAGTTGCCGTCGGTGAAGGCGAGGTTCTCGACGACGAGGCGCGGCGTCGCCTGGTCCTGGCAGTGCGACGTCGTCCACGTCTGCGTCTGGTCGCAGGTGTCCATGTAGAGGATCCGCCGCTGACCCTCGCCGCTGAGCGTGACCAGGCCGCCTCCGTCGAGGATCACGCGCGCGCTGGTGTTGACGATCTTGGCCGTCGCGTCCATCCGGATCGTGACCGGCCTGCGGCCACAGGAGAAGCGGATCACGCCGCCGGCACGCACCGCGGCGAGCACGGCGGCCGAGGTGCAGCTGACCGCGCTGCCGTTCCCGATCACGCGGGTCGGATGCGAGCTGGCGACGGGACGGCCGGCGGGCGGGACACCGACGGCGTGCACGCCGGACGGCGCGAGTGCGGGCGAGCTCGCCGCCGCCACCAGCGCGGCGAGCGCGGCCAGAGCTCCGATCAGCGCTGTCGCTTGTCGAGGCACCCCCCAAG
>DASXEZ010000031.1:0-1591 GCA_036489875.1 Solirubrobacteraceae bacterium
CGACTCCGCCGCTCGCTTCGTGCCTACCGACGCGCCCTCGACCGCCATATTCACGCCGTCCACAACGATTGGCCGTTCTGACGCAACGCGGCCCGCACTCGTCTCGATCCTCGTCCCCTCAACCTTCGTGACGACGCTCACCAACAATCCGGCGGAGGGGACGCGAGCCGCGGATCGCCGCGCGGACGCGCGATCGAAGCGCCGCGCTTCTGAGGGATCGCTTCCAGCGAGCCTGCTTCAGTTCCTCGCGTCCGTATGATTTCGGCTTTATCCAGCGTCTTACGAGCTCCTCCGCCCGACAGACCTGCCCGATCTGCCTGTTCTCGCTGGATGACGATCGGTGCGGGATAATGGGCCTTATCCGGGACGCGGGATAAGGCCCACGCTCGCCGTCGGTTCGTCGAAGCTGCCCGCAGCGGCGACCGCCTCGCGCTCGAGGGCGTGCGCCTGATCGCCAAGCTGTTCGCCGTCGAGCGCGAATCGACGTGCGCCGGCGACAACGCCCAGCAGCGCTGCCAGCGCCGCCAACGAGACTCTCGTCCGATCCTCGATGAGGTTCGGGCATGGGTCGACCGTCAGGCCGCGCTCACGCCTCCGAAAACGCCCCTCGGAAAGGCCCTCGGCTACCTCGATCGGCAGTGGAAGCGACTGCTGCTCTTTCTCGATGACGGAAACATCGAGGCCACCAACAACCGACGCGAGCGCGAGCTCAGGCGTCTTGTCCTCGGAAGACGCAACTGGCTTTTCACGTGGCTCGACGACGGCGGCGAGCGGACCGGGAACGTTCTGTCGATCGTCGCAACGTGCATCGCTCACGACGTCAATCCGCGCGCCTACCTACACCAGGTCGTTCACTGCATCGTGCACGGATGGCCGCAGGACAAGCTTCGCGAGTTGCTGCCCGACCGCATGCTGGTCTCTCACCCGGAGATCTACGTCGGCGACCCCGACGCGTTGCCACTGCCGTCACCCTCGCGCGCGCTACCGCGCTGAGAGTCGCTCGCCAGTGGCGACCACAACCCGTATGCTGAGTGGGTCCCGCAGGTGAATACCGTCCAGCAGCAGCAGGAGATGTGCAGGATCTACGGCGTGCCGTGGATCGAGGCTCCCGAACACCTGAAGCTCGGGCTCGCCCCGAACGTGCGCGCGGGCCTGCAGCCTTTGAACGGGCTAAGGCACCCGCCTGAAGGGAACACCACGGGCTGGTACGTCTGGGCCGGCAAAGAGCTGTCCCACGCGCCGGACTTTTTCGAGCCCGTCCATGTCCTACACCTCGCGGAGACCTGTCCGTCGATCCTGCGCTTTCTCGGGCTACCGGCGGGCTGGCGATTCCTGACGGACGGTGAGTACGTGGACATCTGGTACGACGCGCGTCTGCTCGAGATCTGAGCGCCTCGCTCAATCAGCGGCATCGCGCCGGGGGTGACGATCACAGCCCGCCCTCCCGCGCAACCTTGTCGACTACGTCGCTGGTGGACGGATTACCCAACAATCGACGTGAGCGCGAGCTAAGGCGTTTAGTCCTCGGTCGTAAGAATTGGCTCTTCACATGGCTCGACGACGGCGGCCAGCGCACGGGCGACATCCTATC
>DASXEZ010000105.1:0-42987 GCA_036489875.1 Solirubrobacteraceae bacterium
TGTTCGCCAACGCCGACAAGGTCGATCGCTACGGCCGCACCTACCTCTACGTCAACACCGGCGGCAAGGTCCAGGACGTCGGCTGGATCGTCGGCAACGCGCTCTACTGGGTCAGCAACACGATCTTCCAGAGCCTCAGCAACGAGCAGATGTTCGCGCTCGCCGAGTCGGCGAGCAGCGTCGGCGGCTGACCGAGGCTCAGCGCGGTCCGGCGTCGATCGCCTGGTCGGCAGCGGCCACGAAGGCCGCCCGCACGGCGCCGCTGGCCAACTTCGGATGGTCCTCCACAGACGGGTTGGCCTCGATCGTGTAGAGGACCCCACGCTCGATCCAGTCGATCGACGCGGGCGAGCAGGCGGCGCCGCACTGGATCGGCGCGTAGCGGCCGGCGACGCCGTGGTCCAGCGTGACCGGCTTGCCATAGGGATGCCCGCCGCGCACGCCCGTGAAGAGCGCGAATAGGCAGACGTTGGCCCCGTCGCAGGGCTCGGCGCCGTCGATCTCGAGCCGGTAGCGACCGTCGCTTGCGCCGCTGGCCGTGAAGTAGGGCCGCTGCAGCGGCATCGTCGTCGGCAGCAACACGGCCACGCCGCCGTCGGCCTTCTTGACCGCCACCGTCCGCGCCGACAGGGCGGCGAGCACGTTGACCTTCGCCTGGCCGCCAGAGGCTGCCGCCGCCACGCTGGCAACCAACACGGCCGCGGCCACGACGACGCAGATGAGCGCGACCGAGCCGCCACGGCGCGCCAAGGTGAGGACGTCGCGGAGGCGCACGCGTGGATGCTCCCACAGCGTATGGAAGTTCATCAAGTGTGTTGACAATATCCAGATCTCGACTTAGGATCCCGACCCCGGTCGTGGCGACACGGCTGCGTCTCTCGCACCCGCCTAGGTGCGTGGGGGTGGCTTCGGCCGCCCCCACGCTCTAGACTCGCCGCCGCGAGGAGCGGATGGCGAGCTACGTCGGGGCGATCGACCAGGGCACGGCGAGCACGCGCTTCGTCCTCGTCGACCGTGACGGGCGGATCGCGGCAATCGACCAACGCGAGCACGCCCAGCTGACGCCGCAGCCGGGCTGGGTCGAACACGACGCCCGCGAGATCTGGCGGTGCACCGGCGAGGTGGTGGAGGGCGCGCTCGCCGCGGCGCAGGCGAAGCCCTCCGACGTCGTCGCGATCGGGATCACCAACCAGCGCGAGACCACGGTGATCTGGGATCGCGAGAGCGGCGAGCCGATCCACAACGCCGTCGTCTGGCAGGACACCCGCACCGCCGAGCTCGTCCGCGAGCTCGAGGGCTCCGAAGGTCCCGACCGTCTGCGCGAGCAGGTCGGGTTGCCGCTGTCGACCTACTTCTCAGGCCCCAAGATTTCCTGGATCCTCGACCGCGTCCCGGGCGCTCGCGCCCGCGCCCAAGCCGGCGAGCTCGCCTTCGGCACGATCGACAGCTGGCTGCTGTGGAACCTCACCGGCGGTCCGCGCGGCGGTCTGCACGCGACCGACGCCACCAACGCCAGTCGCACGCTGCTGATGGATCTGGAGACACTCGACTGGCACGAGCCGAGCCTCGAGCTGATGGGAGTCCCACGCGCCCTGCTGCCCGCGATCCGCTCCTCCTCGGAAATGTACGGCGAGGCCACGGCGACCGCGGTCGCGGGGCGGCCCGTGGCAGCGATCCTCGGCGATCAGCAGGCCGCGCTGTTCGGGCAGACCTGCTTCGAGCGCGGCGCCGCCAAGAACACCTACGGCACCGGGTCGTTCCTGCTCGTCAACACGGGCGCCGAGATCGTTCGCTCCAAGACGCTGCTGACGAGTGTCGCGCACCGCCTTGGCGAGGCCGCGCCGGCCTACGTGCTCGAGGGCGCCGTGGCCGTGACCGGCGGTCTCATCCAGTGGCTCCGCGACGGGCTGCACCTGATCGAGTCCGCCGCTGAGGTCGAGGAGCTGGCGCGCAGCGTGCCGGACAACGGCGGCGTCCACATCGTGCCGGCGTTCTCCGGTCTCTTCGCTCCCTACTGGCGGACTGACGCACGCGGTGTCATCGTCGGCCTCACCGCCCACAGCAACCGCGGCCACATCGCCCGGGCTGCGCTCGAGGCGACTGCCTGGCAGACCCGCGACGTCGTCGACGCGATCAACGAAGCGACGCTCGCGCCGCTTCGGGAGCTGCGCGTCGACGGCGGCATGACCGCCAACGGGCTTTTGATGCAGCGCCAGGCGGACGTACTCGGAGTGCCTGTCCTGCGGCCGTCGGTGACCGAGACGACGGCCCTCGGCGCCGCCTTCGCCGCCGGCCTCGCGGTGGGCTTCTGGAGCGGGCTCGAGGAGCTGAGCGAGCGCTGGAGTCTCGAGCGCCGCTGGGAGCCGCAGCTCGACGAGCCCGAACGCGAGGCGCAGCACGCGCGCTGGAAGCTCGCTGTCGAGCGCTCGCTCGACTGGGCGACGTGAGCCTTTCGCTGCCATTGCCGGCACTCGGCGCCTCGGGCGCCTGGCGCTAGTCTGCGCCCGTGGCCGCCCACTCGATTCATGAGCTGCGACCAGACGCCTACAACGCGGTCTGGGACAACACGCTCGAGCCGGCGCTCGAGGTCGAGCCCGGCGACGTCGTCGAGCTGCACGCACGCGACGCCTCTGACGACCAGCTCACGCGCTCCTCGGTTGCCGGGGACGTGCCCGAGCTCGACTTCGACCGCGTCAACCCCGTCAGCGGCCCGATCTACGTCAAGGGCGCCCGTCCCGGCGACACGCTCGCCGTCGAGCTCCTCGAGTTCCGCCCGCGCGACTGGGCCTGGACGGCGATCATCCCCGGCTTCGGGCTGCTGTCGGAGGAGTTCCCGGATCCGTGGCTTCGCATCTCCGCCGTGGACGTGGAGGCCGGCGTCGTCCGCTTCGGCGACCGTGTGACGCTGCCGCTGCGACCCTTCTCGGGCAACCTCGGCGTGGCGCCGGCGGAGCCGGGCGCCCACTCGGTGATCCCGCCGCGCCGCTGGGGCGGCAACCTCGACATCAAGCACCTCGGCCCCGGCGCCACGCTGCTGCTGCCGGTCGGCGTCGAGGGGGCGCTGTTCTCCCTCGGCGACACCCATGCCGCGCAGGGGGACGGTGAGGTCTGCGGCACCGCGATCGAGACCGCCATGGACGTCCTCGTCCGCCTCAGCGTCCGCCGCGACCTCACGATCCACGCCCCTCAGTTCACGCTGCCCGCGGCGGCGCTGGCGCCCACGCCGCCCGGTGGCTACCACGTCTGCACCGGTGTCGGCCCCGACCTGCTCGAAGCCGTGCGCGACGCGATCCGCGCCACGATCGACCATCTCGAGCGCCGCCACGGATTCGAGCGCACGGAGGCCTACGCGCTCGCCAGCGCCGCTGTCGATCTGCGCATCCACGAGGTCGTCGACGCCCCCAACTGGGTCGTCGGAGCGTTCCTGGCGGAGGAGATCCTCGCGCCGGCGCAGAGCTGAGCCTCTAGCCCGCCGCCGCCGACGCGACGAAGTCCTCGAGCGCCGCCTTGCCGGTGCCCACGATCGGATCGCCGTGGGCCAGCAGCAGGGTGTCGAAGTCGAGCGCGAGCAGGCGGCGGTAGGCGGCGCAGAGTCCCGCCTTCGTCTCCTCGGGATCGTCCATCAGGCTGTCGGGCACGAAGCCCAGCGGTTCCTCCGGCTCCCAGCGTACGACGCCATCGGCGCACGCCAGCGCCCGCTGGGCCGGGATGTGAAGCGCGCTTTCGTCCGGGCACAGCGAGCCGACCTCGTGCGCAACGATCCCACCCGGCAGCTCCGCTCCGGCCTCGTAGGCCTCCACCGGGCCGCGCCGCTCGAGCTCGCGCAGTCCGCTGCGCGGACAGTGGACGGTCGCGCCGAACTCCTCTTGTAGTCGCCAGGCGTCACGGTCGTGATGGCGGTTGCTGAGCAGCACGTGCTCTGGCGGCCCGTGACGCTCGAGCCATTCGAGGCCCTCGGGCGGGATCAGGACGTCGATCGCCACGCGGTCGCGCTCGAGGTAGTAGGAGCTGACGACCATGCCGATCGTCTCGCGCAGCGCGCGCCAGTGCCACAGGCCGGGCCTCAGCTCCTTCATGCGCTCAGCTCAGCCTGCGATCAGATCACGCGCCGCGGCGCCGACGGCAGCGACGGCCTTGTTGCCGGTCGGGAAGGCATTGACGAAGGAAAAGAAGCCGTGGGGCTGATCGTCGTAGGTGAGGACCGTGACGTCGACTCCGGCCTGCGCGAGCCGCTCGGCATAGCGCGTGCCGTCGTCGCGCAGAGGGTCGTACTCGGCGACGACGACCACCGCTGGCGGCAGCCCGGAGAGGTCCTCGGTCCGCAGCGGCGCCGCCTCGGGGTTTGACCAGTCGGGCTCGTTGGGGAGGTAGTGGCCGTAGAACCAGGCCATCTCGCGCGTGCCGAGCAGCAGCGGCAGGACGTCGCTGCCGTGCTCACGGTAGGAGGGCGTGGCGAGGTCGGTGTCGGTGGCTGGATAGATCAGGAGCTGCGCCGCAAGCGCCGGCCCGCCGCGGTCGCGAGCGCGGATGGCGCACACCGCCGTGAGGTTGCCGCCGGCGCTGTCGCCGCCGACGACGAGCGGCCCCGGCTCGTTCTCAGAGGCCCACTCAAGCGCCGCGAAGCAGTCGTCGAGCGGCACCGGGAAGGGATGCTCGGGGGCGAGTCGGTAGCCGACGCTGAGGACCGTCGACCGGGCGCTGTTGGCGAGGATCCGGCACATCGCATCCGAGACATCGATCTCTCCGAGCACCCAGCCGCCTCCGTGCAGCCAGACGATCGTGCCGTGCGCGCCGTCCGGCCGGTAGCGTCGCGCCGGGATCTCGGCGCCCGCGACGGGGATCGACACGTCCTCGATGTGGTCGACGTCCGGCCCGGGGCCGATCTCCGCGATCAGGTGCACGGCTGTGGCGCGCGCCTCCTGCGGGGTCATCTCGTCCATGCGCGGCAGCCCCAGCGCCCGGCCCGCCTCGAAGAACTCGAGCGCCTTCGGATCTAGTTGCATCGTCTCGCTCGCTCCTGCTCGTGGTCGCCGCGACGGGCGTCGCGTTTGCGCGCGCACTCTACCGCCGCCGATGCCCTCAGAAGCGGTCGCGGTGGACGACCTCCTCGAACGGCCGGCGATTGATCTTGGTCAGCGGCTGTAGGGGGCGCTCGGCGGGATGGCCGAGCGCGATCAGGTAGGCGCAGATGCGGTCCTCGGGCAGGCCCAGCAAGCGCCGGGAGAGCTCCTGGTCCCCGACCGCCGAGTGTCCCGAGCCGATGCCCAGGTCGGCGGCGGCGAGCATGATCGACATCGTCGCCTGGCCGATGTCGTACTGCGCGATCGAAGCTTCTCGCGGGTCCTCGAAGTCGGGAATGACGAGCGCGATCGTCGCCGCGGATCCGGCGACGTGGCCGGCTCCGACCCAGACGGTTGCCAGCTCCTGCAGCTGCGCGCGGTCGGTCACGACGACGAAGTCCCACGGCTGCCAGTTGCGTGAGGACGGTGTGCGCCGCGCCGCCTCGAGGATCTGATCGAGCTGCGAGGGCTCGATCGGCTTGTCGGTGAACGAGCGCACGTTGCGGCGTGCGCGGATCGCGTCCCAGGTCTCCATTCGGATGCTCCGTTCGTGGTCGGAATGTCGGCGGCCTGGCGCCGCGGTGGGACTCGCCGGCCGGCTGCTCGGCCCGTCGCGCCCGCGCGGCGCCGGGGCGGTGGCGATTATCGCAACGGGCATGAAGAAGGCCGGGAAGCGCACGCTCCCCGGCCGACTTGCAAGGGAGTCGCTGGCTTCGAGCGCCTCCCGCTGTGGACCGCCGGCGCCGCCCGGCGCCGGGGCTTCGTGGTTCTACTGCTCGGCGTGGACCGGCTGCGCGCCCTCGCGGGCCCTCGCCTGCTCGAGGTCGAAGACGACGCCGCGGGCGAGAATGAGGACGCTCGTGGTGGCCGTCTCGACGACGTACTCGTTGGCGGCCGTGAGACCGACGCGACCCTCCGGGGTGCCCGGGCGCGAGCCGACGACGAGCAGATCGACGCCCTCCTTCGAGGGCAGCGCGAGTGGGGTGCCGGCGCGAGCGGCCAGACCCTCCGCAGTGGCACGGGCGGCCTCATCGACCTCGCCACCGGCGAGGGCGATCGTGTTCAGGCCCGAGTTGGGGCGGTCGCGCAGGTTGGCCGCGGCGACTGCGATCGAGACCGGGCCACCCTCCATCAGGCGCAATGCCGAGCGGCCGGGCTGCACATGGCCGGGGGCCGTGTGCCAGTCCGAGCCGAAGACGATCAGGTCTGCGCGCTCCTGCTCGGCGAGGGCCCAGAGCCCGTCGGCGGTGGAGGCGCTGACGACGACGTGGCGTGAGACCTCCGGGTGGCCGAGCCAATGAGCGCCGCGCTCGAGCAGCTCGTCGGCCTGATTCTGCGCCGCCTGCTCGGCGGCCGGGTCGGCCTCGGTGTTGTGGCGGACGTAGGCCAGCGACACCCGCGCACCCGCGTTGCCGAGCACGCGGCCGAAGGCGAGCGCGTCGGTGTCGTTGTCCGTACCGTCATAAGAGATGATCACGTGGGTCTGCATGGCCTTGGTTTCCTCGCTCAAAGTTGTTCGGGCGGGCGCTCGCGGCGCGCCGCCGTTCTCTTTAGTGTGTTTCTTTTCGCCATGTTGGCATTCTCCTGCCATAACTTCAACTAACGTTAGTTATGGCTGGTATAAGGTCAGCTTATGCTTAATGTCAACCGTCTGAGGATCCTCGTCGAGGTCGCAAGCCGCGGCTCGTTCTCGGCGGCGGCAGAGGCGCTCTCCTACACACAGGCGAGCGTCTCGCAGCAGATCGCGTCCCTCGAACACGAGACCGGGGTCACGCTGCTCGAACGCCTGCCCCGCGGGGTCCGGCTGACGCCCGCCGGCGAGGTCCTGGTCGAGTTCGCCGACGGGATCCTCGCGCGCCTGCATGCGGCCGAGGCCGAGATGGCGGCCATCGCGGGCCTCCGCGGCGGGCAGCTGCGGATGGCCTCCTTCCCGACCGCCGGCGCGACCCTGATGCCGCTGGCGATCGCGATCTTCCGCGCGCAGCACCCCGAGGTCGAGTTGACGCTCGCGGAGGGCGAGCCCGAGGACATCGCGCCGCGGCTATCGGCCGGGGAGTTCGACCTCGCGCTGCTCTTCGAGTTCGAGGGGACCAGCGAGTCAATGGGGTCCGACATCGAGCGCATGGAGCTCTTCGAGGACCCGATGTTCCTCGCCGTCCCGGCCGATCACGCGCTCGCCCAGCGCCGCACGCTGCGGCTCGAGAACCTGCGGGCCGAGGCCTGGATCCAGACCTCCGCGGCGAGTGCCTGCGCCCGTCACGTCGTGCGCTCGTGCCACGCGGCCGGGTTCGAACCGGTCGTCTCCTTCGAGAGCGACGACTACCAGACGGTCCAGGGCCTCGTCGCCGCCGGCGTGGGCGTGGCGCTGATTCCCAAGCTCGCGCTCTCGGGCAGTCGCGATGACATCGCGATCCGCGCCCTCTCGCCGCGAAACCCGGTCCGCGACGTGGTCGTCGCGACCCCCGCGGGGACGCGCCTGACGGCGGCGGCGACCGCGATGCGCCAGATCATCGCCGACGTCGCCTCGCGCTTCGTCGGCCCCGGGCTCTGATCAGAACCCGTCGCCTCGAGCAGAAGCCGACGCCGCGAGCTACGCGCTCTCGCGCACGCCGCGGCGTTCGGCCCAGCGCACGCCACGACGACCCGACGGGTGGGCGTCCTCGGCGGCGGTAGCGCCGGTGAAGCCCTCGCAGCCGGCCATGGCCACGCCGCTGTCACCGGCGACGTTCGCGCTCGCCGCCAGCGGCGAGGCGCTGCTCGGTTCGAAGATCGCCACACCGGGCAGCGCCCTCGGCGCTCGCAGTGACCTCGTCACGCGCGTCGCGAGGCGGTCGGCGACGCGCTGGAAGACGAACGCGATTGGCACCGTGGCAGCTCCGGCGAGGACATCGAGGAGGTAGTGGTTGCCGGTCCCCATCACGACGAGCGCCGTCATCAGGGGGTAGGCGACGGCGAGCAACGCGACCACGCGCCGTCGTAGCAAGAGCCACAGCGAGAGCCCGCTCCAGATCGCCCAGGCGATGTGCAACGACGGCATCGCGGCGAGCTGGTCGGCGTCGTGCACGAGCGCTCCGCTGCTCCACGACACGAGCGCGTGCGAGGCGGCGATGACATCGACATAGCCGAAGTCGGGGAACATCCGCGGCGGCGCGAGCGGGTAGCGCCAGAAGGCGACGAACGCGATCAGGTTGATGATCACCAGCAGCGTGCGCTGGCGGCGATAGAGGTCGGGGCGCTTCCACCACAGCACCGCGAGCACCGTGAACGTGATCACCCCGTGGGCGAAGAAGTAGTAGTAGGCCGCGATCGAGCCGAGCGTGGCGTGCTGCGACAGCCAGGTGTTGATCGCGCGCTCGGGACTGAGGCTCAGTGAGTGCTCAAAGGCCAACACTCCGAGCGCGTTGTGGATCGCGAGATGCTGGCGGATCGGCGCGAAGCTGTTGACCACGTCGTAGAGGTAGAACAGCCAGGCCACCACGGCGAGCTCGATCCACAGCGGCGCGCGGCCGTCGCGGCGGTGACCGATCCGCCGCCACACTCTGCTCAGGAGCGTTCGGGAACGCGTGACCCCTCCCTCAACCGATCCCATCCCACAATCATCGACCATCGACCACCTCGGCCGCAAGCTACCCCGAGGACTCTCACTCTATGAGAGAACTCTACGAAGAGTCTCGGCGCCGACGTTGCCGCCCCCGAGCACCACCACGTGCTTGCCGCCGGAATGATCGCGTAGCGAGGCGGCGAGGGCGAGCGCCGAGGCGCCCTCGAGTCCGAGCGAATGCTCGAGCAGCGCGACGCCCATCGCGGAGGCGATCTCCTCCTCCGACACCAACACGAACTCATCCACCAGCGCGGCGCAGATGGCGACCGTGATCGCCCCGTCCTCGATCCCGCCCGCGGTCGCATCCGAGAGCGTCGGCTCAAGCGGCGCCGCCACGACGGCGCCGGCCGCGACCGCCGCCGCCATCGCCGGCGAGGCCGCGGGCACGCAGCCGACGATGCGGCACTGCGGCCAGCGTTCGCGCACCGCCAGCGCGATGCCGCTGATCAGCCCGCCGCCGCCCACCGCGACGAAGAGCGCATCCGGCGCCGCGGTGAGTTGCTCGAGCAGCTCGAGGCCGAGCGTCGCCTGGCCGAGCACCACGTTGGCATCGTTGTAGGGCGGTACCAGCAGCGTCCTCGGCTCGCCCTCGGCGACTTCACGCGCGGCGAGCTCGGCCAGCAGCGGGTCGCCCTCGACCTCGACGACCTCCACGCCGGCGGCCGCGCGCAGCCTTGCCAGCTTGGCCGGCGCCGCGGCGGCCGGGACGAACACGCGACACGGCAGCTCCAGCGCCGCCGCGACCGCAACGACGGCGAGGCCGTGATTTCCCGTCGAGGCCGCCACCACCGCCCGCGGGCGCTCGCCGGCGCTCAGTGCCGCCGCGGCGCCGCGGACCTTGAAGGACCCGGTCCGCTGCAGCAGCTCGAGCTTGAGCGTGCGCGCGACCCCGTCCGCGCCCTCCTCGAGGCCAAGCGTTGGCGTCACCCGCACGAAGTCCGCGATCCGCTCCCGCGCCGCGACCGCCGCCGCATACGAGCGCTCGAGCTCCCGCTCGAGCGGCCAATCGATCACTGCGCATCCGCCTCGGCCGCGAGCGCTCGCGCGATCGCCTCGCGTCCGCCCGCCAGCACCGGCTCGCCGTGGGAGACCAGCACCGCCTCGACGTCGAGGTTGGTCAGGACGCCGAGCTGCTCGCGCATCTGCGCGCGCGTCGGCGACGGCTCGAGGTAGCGAAGCCAGGACTGCGGGCACAACGCCAGGGAGCCTCCATCGCCGCCGAGCAGGCGGTCGCCCGGGACGAGCGCTCGCGCCTGTGGCAGCCAGTACATCGTCTCGTCGAGCGCCGGGAACGGCAGCGGCTGCACACCCGCCGGAGCGCTCGCGCCGGCGCCGTAGCGCGCCCGAAACGTCGCGGTGCTGCGTACGTGGAAGCGCAGCGTCAGAAGCACGACGACCTCGCGCCCGGCGCAGCGCCCGTCTGCCCAGTCCCAGAACCGCGCGTCGCCCTCGTCGGCCAGCGGGTCGATCCACACCGCCGAGCCGCCGATCTCATAGAGCACGCAGCCCACATCGCGCGGCCAGTCTCCGCTGGAGCCCGGTGGGGCCGGCGCCCAGTCGGGGTGGGGCGCGCTCCAGCGCCACAGGCCATCTCTGATTTCGGTCGCGGCCAGAGTCGCGAGCCTAGCGCTACCCCCGCCGTCCTGAAACGGCGCGGATCGCGGCCGCACTCGGTGCGCAACCGCTCCAATATCCAAACGGCCTGCCCCCGAGCTACGCAGCCCTGATCGCGCGCTCGCGCGCGCGTTGGCGCACAGCCCACGCCGCCCACCACAGCGCCAGCCCGCAGAGTGCGAACGGAAGCACGATCGCCAGCACGATCAGCGCGATCGCGAGGATGTCCTGGAGCGCGCGGAGCGCGTCGTGGAAGCCGCGCGTCAGCGCACCCGGCGCCACCGCGTGGTGCTTCTTCGCCGCGCCCGCCACGACGCTGACCGACAGCGTCGCGTTGCTTGCCTCATGGGACAGGCGCGCGATCGTCGCGCGCTCGACCGAGATCCGGTGGGTGACGTCATGAATCTGGCGACGCAGGCCCGCAGCCGCCGTGGCGGTCGGAGCCACCGCGAGTTGTGCACGCAGCGAGCGAAGCCGGGCCTCGCGCCTCCCCAGCAGCGCGGTCTCGCTGTGGTAGGGGCTGGTGATGTCCTGCGTGCTCTGGCGTAGCGAGCGCACGCCGGCGAGCGCAGAGAGCGCCGCGATCAGGTGCCCCAGCCGCCCACTCGGTACCGAGAGGGTGAACGCCGCACTGCTCGAGGCGCCGCCGTCGACGTTGACGCTTGAGTGCTCGACGACCCCGCCCTGGGCCTCCGTTGCCGAGACGATCTCACTCGCCAGTGCGGAGATCTGCGCCGGCGGCGTCGCGAGAGCCAGCGAGGACCCGCGCGCGACCAGGCGTCCCGAGCTCGTGGCGAACGAGCCGGCGTGAAGCGGCGTCGCCGCCTGCGGCGGGGATGTGGTGGCGCCCGCGCCACCGCTCGTCGCGCTGCCACGGATCTCGCTGTGAACGCTCGGCCGGCGCACGAGGCCGCTGGCGGGCCCAAGGTTCCGGATCGGGACCCGCGTCGTCCCGCCGCCGCCGAAGATGTCATGGCGCACACTGCCCGAGAGGAGGATCGTCAGGGCGACCGCCGCCGCCACGAATCCGCCGCTCGCGAGCGCCCAGGCACTGCCGTGGTGCGCGAGTGTGGCCCGCCGGCGAGCCTCACGCCGCCGTCGAGCGCGACCCGAGAAGCGCGCGGCCAGCTCCGCCGAGAACTCCGGGCTCGGCTTGGGCGCGCCGCCTCGGACCGAGTCCACCAGCGCCGCCAGCTCCAGGTGCTCTTCGGCGACCGGCTCGCGCGCCAGGATCGCATCGAGCGCCCCGAGTTCCGCGAGCGCTCGCGCGCTCAACTCATCGTGTGACACCGCACACCTCCCTGAGACGTTCGATCGCACGGTGCAGGCGGGTCCCGGCATTGGACTCGCTGCAGCGCAGGACACGGGCGAGCTCGGCATTCGAGAGTCGCCCGAGAAACTTGAGCAGAATCACCTCGCGGTCACGGGGGTCAAGCGCCGCGAGCCCTTCGCGCACCAGCAGCCGCCGCTCGGCGAGGCCGGCGTCGAGATCCTCGAAGGCCTCCTCGGAGTGCGCGTCGGCGATCTCACCGACCAGCGTGCCGCTGCGCTGGCGCCGGCGCAGCTCATCGAGGGCGGCGTTGCGCGCGATCGCGAACAGCCACGAGCGCGGCGTGCCGCGGCGGATGTCGAACAGCGCGCGCCGCCGGTAGGCGCGCTCGAACGCGGCCGCGGTGACATCCTCGGCCGCCGCGCGGTCGCGCAGGATCGAGGCGACATAGCCGAAGAGGTCGGCGGCGCAGGAGCGGTAGAGCGCCTCGAAGTCCTCACCCGAGGCGTTCCCGGTCCCGCTGTCGCCGAGCACCATCAGCGCCGTCATCGCCAGATCATCCTCACACCAGCAATACGCACGTCACGCTGTGGCGTCACAATGCATTAACCGGTAAAATTTGCTAGAGCAACAAATGGCACAGACCAGCCCCCATCGATCGCATGACGCGATCGTCAGCAGCAGCGCCGGTCTCCCGCAGTGGAGCCCTGACTATGCGGCTGCCTGGATCGGTCTTCTTGCCACCCACCGCAGCCTCACCCGCGAGCTCGACGCGGAGCTCGAGGCCAGTCACGGGCTCACTCTCAGCGGCCTCGAGCTGCTGGTCCGCTTGGCCAACACTCCCGACCACTGGCTGCGCCTCTCGGCCCTCGCCCACGGCGCGGGCCTCAGCCTCAGCCGCGTCTCGCGGATCGTCGATGTGCTCGAGGTGCGCGGCCTGCTCAAGCGCCGCCCCTGCGACGCCGACGCCCGCGCCATCAACGCGGTTCTCACCCCCGCCGGCCTCGAGCTCGCGGCTGCCGCCCAGGCCACTCACCTCGCCGCCGTGCGCGAGCGCTTCTTCGACCGCCTGAGCGAGGCCGAGGTCTCGACCCTGGCGACGATCTTCATGCGCTTCTCGCCCGAAGCGGTCGGCGCCTGCACCAGCTAGCAGCGGCCGGGCGCCGCCCGCGCCCCGCTGCGCTATTTGACGAGTACCGCGATCCCCGCGGGGTCGCGCGCGAGCAGGGAGCCGTCTTCGCGCTCCTCGATGCCCGCCCCGATCGCGCGCAGTCGCTCCGCCACGGCGTCGCGCTCGGCGGCGTCGGTGGTCTGGAGCGTCCAATTCAAGAGCCCCAGGGTGTCGGGCGAATAGGACGGCACGCGCTCGCCGCGCCAGAGGTTGTAGGCCACGTGATGGTGGTAACCGCCCGCCGACACGAACACCGCGTGGGGCATCTGCGCCATCACCGCGAAGCCCAGACCCTCGTGGTAGAAGCGCGTCGCCGGCTCGAGATCGCCGACGTGCAGGTGCACGTGCCCGACCCGCAGGCTCTGATCGGCGCGCTCGCTCGGCCCCTCGTGATCGATCGTCGCAAACAGCGCGCGCACATCGAGCGGCTGGGGCCCGTGACCGAAGAAGCTGCCGTCATCGAGGCTCGGCCAGAGCTCGCGCGGGCGGTCGGCCGCGAGCTCGACGCCGATGCCGTCGGGGTCGGGCAGATAGATCGCCTCGTGCGTGCGGTGGTCGGAGGCGCCGTCGATGCGGGTGCGCGTTTCGGCCACCCGGCGGGCGACGCGCGCCAGCTCCTCGCGGCCGCCGAACAGCAGTGCGAAGTGATAGAGGCCGGCCTCGCGGCGCGGTGGCCGCGCGCCCGGCTCCTGGTGCAGGGCGACGATCGTCTCGCCGCCGGCGCCGAGCGCTGCGCTCGCGCCCTCGCGCGCGTGCACCGTCATCCCGACGATCCGCGTGTAGAAGTCGATCGAGCGATCGAGGTCAGAGACCTGGAGCTCGATCGCGCCCAGCCGCGTCGCGTCGGCGAGCCGCGTGGGAGTGGTTTCTGAGATGGCCTGGGTCATCGTGTCTTCGCGTGGCCCGCACTTGCGGCGCCTGCCCAGTGTGGCAGCGGCGCCGCGGTGGGGTCGCGTCCTCAGTCGGCCTGCCGGATCGCCGAGACGTCGATCGCGAGCTTGACGGTGTCTGAGACCATCAGGTTGCCGCTGCCGAGTGCGGCGTTGAACTTCATGCCCCACTCCGAGCGCTCGAGCTTGCCGGTGATCTCGAAGGCGACGCGGTCGTTGCCGTAGGGGTCGACCTCGGAGCCGAGAAACTCGGCGTTGAGGGTGACGGGAGCGCTGACGCCATGCATCGTCAGGTTGCCGGCGATCGCGTAGTTCTCCTCGTCGATCGCACTCACCGACGTCGACTCGAAGCTCAGCTCCGGGTAGGTGGCGGCGTCGAAGAAGTCAGCCGAGCGCAGGTGCTCGTCGCGCTGGGGCTCGCCGGTGTCGATCGAAGCGGCCTTCGCGGTGCCGGCGACGCGGGCACTCGAGAGGTCCTCGCCGATCTCGAGCATGCCCTCGAACTCGTTGAACTTCCCGCGCACGGTGGCGATGCCGAGGTGCTTGACGGAAAAGCCGAAGCTGGTGTGAGCCGGGTCCGTGGCATAGGTGCCGGCGGGGATGGTGGTGGTTGCTGTGCTCATCGGAGCCTCCTGAAAGGTGCGGGCAAACTTGCTAGAGCAAGCATAGCAAGAGATGCTTGCGCTAGCAAGTTGACGCCCGCCGCGAGCAGGACCGAGACGACCTCCGCGTAGCGCCTTGGCCTGCTCCCGCCGCTCGCCGTCAGCCCCTCAATTCGTTACCGGGATCGGCTGTTCGAGGCAGCCGCCTCAGCTGGGCAGCGGGATCGACTGCTTGAAGCTGAAGACGTCGTCGGGGTCATAGCGCGCCTTGACCTGGCGCAGGCGCGGCAGGTTGGAGCCGTAGTAGGCGGCGGGCCAGTCCTTGAGCGTCGGGTCGATGTAGTTCTGGTAGGCCTGACCGTTGGTGTAGCGCTCCAGGCCCGCGGCCGAGTGCTCGAGCCATGCCTGCGCGCTTTTCATGGTGGCCTGCGGCGTGGCCGGGCCGAGCGAGGCGCTCATCTGTAGCTGGCAGAGGGCGTCGCGGTGGACGAAGGCGGTCGCCCCGGGCGCCACGGCGTTGATGGCGCCGCCGTAGCTGTCGAAGGCGAGGCCGCCGCCCAGCGAGGGCAGCTCGTGCGCGAAGTCGCCGACCGCGTCGACGGCGGCGGCGATCCCCGCGCTCGGAGGCGCCTTGGCGAAGTACGCCGACTTCGCGAGGAAGGCGGTGCGCGGCAGCGTGCCCGGGGACCCCGGCGTCTGCAGGTGACACTGGGCCAGCGTGATGTCCGCGCAGCCGGCCTCGATCAGCATCGCCTGCAGATACGTGGCGCTCGTGAGCGAGCTCGAGGTCGGTGCCGTGCCGACCGCCGTGCGCAGGCGGGCGAGCAGCGTCGCGAGCGAGCTCGTCGTGCCGACGTAGACACCGGTGGTGCGCGCGATCAGGCCGCTCGAGCCCGCGCTCAGGAGCAGGCAGTTGGACCACAGCTCGTCAGGGCTCTCGCGGATCCAGTGCATCCACGAACCGAGCAGATCACCGGCGGCGCCCCAGGGGAAGTTCAGCGTGAACATCGCGAGCGCCGGCAGCGGCCGGGCGTTGAACTCAAGCGAGGTCACGATCCCGAAGTTGCGCCCGCCGCCGCCGCGGCTGGCCCAGTAGAGGTCCGAATGGCTGCCGGCGCTCGCCGTCAGCACGCTCGAGTCGGCGCTGACCACGGTCGCCTGGCGCAGCGCGTCCGCCGTCAGCCCGTACTTGCGCCCGACCACGCCGATGCCGCCGCCGAGCGCGAGGCCGGAGATCCCCACGGTGGGGCAGGAGCCGCCCGGCACGAGGACACCGTGCCCGGCGAGCGCCGAGTACATGTCGATCAGTCTCGTGCCCGCGCCGACGCTCGCCCGCGAGCCCGACACGCTCACGCCGCCGAGGTTGGCGACGTCGATCACCAGACCGCCGCCGGTCGAGTAGCCCGCATAGCTGTGGCCGCCGCAGCGCGGTATCGGCGCCAGCGCGTGGGCGCGCGCGAAGTCGACCAGGCGCTGGACGTCGCCGTTGGTTCGGGGGTAGGCGACTGCCGCCGGCCGCGCGCTCTCGAAGCGCAGGTCGTAGACGAGCTTGGCCTGCGAGTAGGCCGCCTCGCTCGGCAGCACCAGCGTCCCCGACAGGGCGTGCCGAAGCGCGGCCCACTGCGCGGGGCTCGGCGAGCTGCCGGCGGCCATCGCCGTGGCGGCACGGAGCACTGCGGCGGCGGGGCCCGCGGCGGCGAGCGCCCCGGCTCCACGCGCTGTCGCGGCGAGAAACGAACGCCGTGTGCTGCGGTCCTCTCCCATCGGCCAGAAGATAGTCGCCGAATGCGTCAGGACTCGCCGATCGCTCTGCGAAGCTGAGCCCATGTCGATCCGCCTCGCGATCCTCGCCTCGGGCACGGGCACGACAGCGCAGGCGGTCATCGACGCCTGCGCCGAGGGACGCATCGACGGCTCCGTCGTGCTCATCGTCAGCAACAACTCCCACGCCCGGGTGCTCGCCCGCGCGGCTGCCGCCGAGATCCCCTGGCGGCACATCTCGACCACCACGCACCCCCGCGAGGGCGCCCTCGACGTCGCGCTGCTGGGCGCGCTGCGCGAGGTCGAGGCGACACACATCCTGCTCGCGGGCTACCTCAAGCGGGTCGGCAAACCCGTGCTCGCGGCCTATCCGGGCCGCGTCTACAACACCCACCCGGCGCTGCTTCCCGCCCACGGCGGCCAGGGCATGTACGGAGATCACGTCCACGCCGCGGTGCTCGCCAGCGGCGAGAGCCGCAGCGGCGCCACGGTCCACCTCGTTGACGACGCCTACGACGAGGGTCCGATCGTCGCGAGCGTCGAGGTGCCGGTGCTGCCCGACGACGATGTCGCCTCACTCGGCGAGCGCGTGCGCGGCGCCGAGCGCGTGCTCCTCGTCCGCGTGCTCACTCGCGTCGCCGAGCGCGACTGACGCCGACTGGACGAGCGTCGAGGCGGCTGCAACGCGGCTGGCCGGCTCTCGTATGGCCCTCATGGGGCCGCCCGGTGATGCCGAGACTACGGAGAGGTGTCGAGCGAGACCGGCCTTCGCCAGAGCCTCAGTCGCAGTCGCCGGCGGGCGCCGGCCACTTCGACGCTGCCGGTGTACCGGGGCCGCTTCGGTCCCGCCCAGGCCGAGCGCCTGCTCTGGCGCGCGGGATTCGGCCCACTGCCGGGCGAGGCCGCCCAGCTCGCGCGCCGCGGCCTGCGCGCCGCGGTGTTGTCGCTGACGCGCCCCGCCAGCCGGGCGCTCGTGGGCCCGCCGCCGCGGCTTGAGACCGGCAAGCCGATCGCGCCCTACGACGTGTGGGGCAACGACGTGCTCTGGTGGCTCGACCGCATGGTGCGCTCGCGTGCGCAACTGATCGAGCGGATGACCCTGACCTGGCACGACTGGTTCGCGACCAGCAACGAGGGCGTCAACTCACAGCGCCTGATGATCAACCAGAACCGCACCCAGCGGCGCCTGTGCCTGGCCAGCTTCCCGCAGATGTTCGAGGCGATGACGGTCGACCCGGCGATGCTCATGTGGCTGTCGCTGTCGGGATCGACCAAGGACGCCCCCAACGAGAACTACGCACGCGAGATGCAGGAGCTCTTCGCGCTCGGCGTCGGCAACGGCTACACCGAGGAGGACGTGCGCCAGCACTCACTCGCCCTGACCGGCTGGACCAACAGCTGGAACTCCGCCACCGGCGTGCCTGACCGCTTCCGCTACGACCCGACGCTCCACGACGACTCCATCAAGGTGATCTACCACCACCGCGGCCGCTTCGACTGGCGCGACAGCCTGCGCCTGGTCATCCACCACCCCGACCACCCCGCCTACTTCGTCTCCAAGCTGTGGTCCTACTTCTCGCCGGCGCCGCTGCCCAAGGCCGACGCCCGCGCCGCCGCTGCGCTCTATCTCGCCTCGGGCAAACAGATCCGCCCGATGGTCGAGGCCTACCTGATGCATCCCCTGCTCTACGAAGGACCGCGGATGGTCAAGCCCCCGATCGTCCAGATCGCCGGGATGCTGCGCGGGGTCGGCCGCTACATCGACACCGACGCCTGGGCGTGGGAATCCAGCCAGGCCGGCCAGATGCCCTTCTATCCGCCCAACGTCGCCGGCTGGGACGCCACACGCTGGCTCAACACCGATACCTGGCTGGCCCGCTTCAACCTCAGCAACCAGGCGATCAAGGCGCCGCGGGTGCTGAACCCCGCGAAGGCCAAGGTCAAGCCCGATCCGCGCGCGATGACGCGCGATGCGATCGCCTTCTGGGGCGGTCCGCTGCTGACCAAGGCCACCCAGGAGGCGCTCTATTCCTACGCGCACGACGCGATCGCCTCCGCCACCGCCGACTGGGAGCGCCAGCAGTACCCGGCCCTCGTCGCCAACGCCCTGCGCGCGCTCGTCGTCGCGAGCCCCGACTACCACGCCTGCTGATGGCACGCACCGACCACAGCGGCTGCAGCTGCCACGACTTCACCCGCTCGGCGCTGCTGCGACGCGGCGTCGCCCAGGCCGGCGCCGGGCTGCCCTCGATCGAGCCGGGCATGCCGACCCCGGCCGGGACGGGGCTCTCTCGCCGCGGCTTCCTGCTCTCCTCAGCCGGACTCGCGCTCTCGGTCTACAGCGCCGGGCGTCTGCTCGACGCGCCCGGATTCGAGGCCGGCGTCGCCGCCGCGGCCGCGACCTCGGCGAGCACCCCGGTCCTCGTCAGCGTCTATCTGCAGGGTGGCATCGACTCGATGTCCGTCCTTTACCCGGCCGGGGATCCGCTCTACACGAAGTACCGAACGAGCCTCGCGCTGGCGCCCGGCGCCGGGCCCGTCTTCACCGAGGACCCGCGCCTGTTCTGGCATCCGCTCGCCGCGCCGCTGGCGCAGCTGCACGGCGAGGGCAAGGTCAGCGTGATGCCGACGATCGGCTACACCGACCCCAACCAGTCGCACTTCACCAGCCGCCACTTCTGGGAGGTCGGCGCCACCCAGGCCGACCTGCTGACGGGTTGGATGGGTCGCTACATCGACCTCGTCGGCACCGCCGACAACCCGCTCCAGGGCCTCTGCCTCGATGACTCGCTGAACCCGGCGCTCGCGACCGCCAAGCTTCCGGTCGCCACGATCGACCTGCCCTCGGACTACTCGGTCTGGACGCAGGGCGTGTGGGGGCCGCCGCAGACGATCATGTACGACGCCTTCGACGCGCTCGGCAACGTCGGCGTGCGCTCGCGCGACCACGGCATGGTCCAGTCCGGGCAGGCCGCGCTGATGTCGAGCACGCTGCGCCGCCAGCTGCTGCCCTTCCAGCCCGCCGACGGCTCCACCACGCCGCCACTGCCCAGCAACTACCCGGCCTCCGCCGACGCGTTCCCGGCGCGGATGGCCGCCGTCGCCGAGCTCCTCGGCGCCGGTCTGCCGATCAACTGCGCCAGCGTCTCCACCGACTCGGTCTTCGACACCCACGAGAGCCAGGCCGCACCCTTCTCGGCCGGCCTCGGCGAGGCGGCCCAAACGCTGTACGCCTTCCAGCGCGACCTCGAGGCGCGCGGCCTCGACAACCGCGTGCTGACCGTCGTCTGGTCGGAGTTCGGGCGCCGTCCGCTGGAGAACGGCTCCGCCGGGACCGACCACGGCGCGGCCGGCTGCGCGTTCGTGATCGGCACGCGCGCCGCCGGCACGATGATCGGCGAGTGGGCGGGGCTTCAGACCGGGCTCGATGCGCTCGGGAACCTCAATGAGACCGCCGACTTCCGCTCGCTGTACTGCTCGCTGCTCGAGCAATGGCTCGGGCACGAGGCGACGCCGATCATCCCCGGGGCGGCCTCCTTCCCCCGCGTCACCGTCGTCAAGTGAGACGCACGCACCTGCTCGGCGTGGCGCTCGCGTCAGTGGCTCTGGTCGCGGGCGCTGGCGCGGCTGACTCGCTCGGAGACTCAGGCCGCGCTCGCGCCGCCAGCGCCGGCAGCAACCTGCAGGTGACGCTCGTCGAGTACCGCCTGATGCTCTCGGAGGCGACGGTCAAGGCCGGGCCGGTCGACCTCGAGATGATCGACGCCGGCATGGATGCCCACGACCTGCGCCTGCGTCCCGGGCGCTCACCCTCCTACATCGCCGAGCCGCTGCTGCAGTCGGGGCAGCGCTACGACGCCGTCGTCAAGCTCCAGCCCGGGCTCTATCACCTGTGGTGCGCGCTGCCCGGGCACTGGAAGCTCGGCATGCACGGGACGCTGCGCGTCGTGCGTTGAGCGCCCCGCGCCTTCAGGGCGCGGAGGGCCAGTCGAGCGGATGCTCCGGGAACGCCGCCAGTAGCGAGCTCGTGGCCGGCAGCGCCTGCGCCGCCTTGACGTAGCCGCGATCGAGCTCGCCCAGGTTGACGACGCCGAGGAGCCCCATCGAGACGCGGATCTCCTCCTCGAGCAGTTCGAGGACGCGAACCAGCGCCTCCTCGCCGCCGGCGGCCAGGGCGAGCGCCTGCAAGCGGCCGATGGCGACGGCGTCGGCGCCGAGCGCGATCGCCTTGATGATGTCGGTGCCGCGCATGAAGCCGCCGTCGACGACGATCTCGGCGCGGCCGGCGACGGCATCGGAGACCTCGCGCAGGATGTCGATCGTCCCCTCGCCGTGATCGATCTCGCGGCCCCCGTGGTTTGACACCCATACGACCTCGAAGCCGTGCTCGACCGCGATCTCGGCGTCGGAGGCGGTCTGGATCCCCTTGACCACCATCGGCAGGCCGGAGTGCTCGCGCATCTGCTCGATCCAGTCCCAGGTCAGCCGCGACTGCCAGACGATCCCCGGCTCGGGTTGGCCCGCGATGTGGGTCGGCGGACGCCAGCCGCTTCGCAGCTGGCGCTCGCGGCGGCTGTAGTAGGCGGAGTCGACCGTGATCGCCGTCGCCAGATAGCCGGCGTCGCGGACACGGTCGATGAGGGCGTTTGCCCAGTCCTCGTCGCCACGGATGTAGAGCTGGCTGATCTTCGGACCCGCGCTTGCGGCGCCCACGGCTTCGAAGCTCGGCTCGGTCACCGAGCTGATCGTCGCCGCGATCCCGAAGCGCCCGGCCGCCCGCGCCTGCGCGATGCCGCCGTCGGTCGTGATGGCCTCGCAGGCGCCGATCGGCGCGAGCAGCACCGGGATCCGCAGGCGCTGACCGAGCAGATGCCCCGACGTGTCGACGTTCTCGACGTCGCGGCCGACGCGCGGGCACAGCGCGAGGGAGTCGATCGCGAGGCGATTTCGCCTCGCCGTGGTCTCGGTCTCGGCGGCGCCGGCGATGTAGTCCCAGACGTCTGACTCAAGGCGCGCGCGGGCGGCGTCGATGATCGCGTGATTGGTTGTCGCCTCCGCCAGCCAGTCGGACACGAAGCCGATCGTAGCGGCGGATCGGCGGCGCCTCCCATGTTCGTCTTCTTGCTTAGGTGACGGCGGGCGGCGTGGGTAACATCAGCCGCGCCTGCCATCCAGGGAAAGGAAGTGCTGCCGCATGGCAAACCCGGCCAGCCACGCGACGCTCGATTTCAGCGTCGATGACCGTGTCGCCTACTCGACGTTCGCTCGCCCGGAGGTCCAGAACAGCCTTTCGGAGCAGTCGCTGGACGACCTCAACGACGTCGTCGCGCGCGTCCAGCTGGACCCCTATTTGCGCGCCCTCGTGCTGCGCGGGCAGGGCGAGGCCTTCTGCGTCGGCCTCGAGGCGGACCTGCTCGCCACCGCCTTCGCAGACCTCGAGTACTACGAGCACGTCCTCACCCGCGTCGCTGCGACCTGCCTGTCCCTTGAGGCGCTCGAGGTGCCGGTCATCGCCGCGGTCAATGGCACCGCCAGCGAGGTGGGCTTCGAGCTCGCGCTGGCCTGCGACATGATCGTCATCGCCGACGAGGCCGAGATCGGCGACGGCCGCGGTCAGCACGGGCGCGTGCCCGGCGGCGGCGCCACCGTGCGCCTGCCACGCGCGGTCGGCGCCCAGCACGCGCGCGAGATCCTCTATTCCGCCCGGCTGCTGCCCGGCACCGAGGCGGCGGCGATCGGCCTGGCGCTGCGCAGCGTGCCGGCGGCCGAGCTCGACGCCACCGTCGCCGCGATCACCGCCAGCTTCGCGAACAAGTCGCGGGGCGCGCTGGCGACGATCAAGCGCCAGGTCAATGGCGCGCTCGGGCTCGACACGCCGAGTGGCGTCGAACACGAGCGCAGCGAGTTCCTGCGCTATCTGCGTGAGCCCGGCTCCGACGCGATCGAGGGCTACCGCGCCGGGCAGGAGGATCGTCCCCCGAGCTGGACCTGAGGGCCGCGGCGTTGCCCGCGACGCTACAGTCGCCGCCATGAAGGTGACGATGCTCTTGGCCGACCACGCTCAGGCGGCCGAGGGGAAGCTCAACATCATCGGCGCCGGCTGGACCATGGTCGGTCCGGCGCCGGCGCCCTTTGCGATAGCGATCCTCTTCGAGGTGCCCTGGGACCGTGCCAATGAGGAGCACGACTTCAGGCTCGAGCTGGTGGACTCGGACGGCGATCCCGTGCTCGTGCCGACGCCCGACGGCGAAGCCCCGCTGGTGCTCGAGGGACAGTTCGAGGTGGGCCGCCCGCCCGGCGTCAAGCGCGGCACTCCGCTGCCGTTCCCGCTGGCCATCAACATGGGCCCCCAGCCGCTGGCTCCGGGTGGGCGCTACGAGTGGCGCCTGACCGTCGACGAGGAGAGCGACGAGGACTGGCGTCTGCCCTTTTCGACGCGCCCGGAAGAGGGCACGCCCTAGCCGTGCTGATCGCAGCCACGCGCTCGCCCGAGGAGTTCGCGGCGCGCGCGGCAGGGCTGCTCGCCGCAGGTCCCCAGACGAACCTCCACGCGACCGTGCTCGCGTCGATCCTGGCCAGCCCCGGCGCCTACCGCGATCCGCTGTTCGCACAGTGGAGGAGGACGGCGAGGCCGTCGCCCTTGCGCTGCGCACGCCACCGTGGCCGCTGCTGGCCAGCGAGATGGGGGCGCAGGCGGCGGAGCTCCTGATCGAGGCATGGCTGCGCGAGGACCCAGACGTCGACGCCCTCGTGGCCCCGGCGCAGGCCGCCGCGCATCTGGCCGCCGCCTGGGAGCGCGCACGCGGCGGCCACGCGATCCTCGCGGTGGAGGAGGCGGCGCACAGCCTCGAGCGTGTGAGCGCGCCGGAGCGCCCCGCCCCCGGGACCTTGCGTGCGGCGCGCGACAGTGACCGGGTGCTGCTCGTGCGCTGGACGAAGGAGTTCGGGCGCGAGTCGGGCAACGACCACGGCGACGCCGACAGCGTGATCAACCGGCGCCTGCAGACCGGCGGGCTGTTCATCTGGGAGGACGCCGGCGAGCCCCGCTGCATGCTCGGCGTCAACATCGAGGTGGCGGGCGTCGTCCGCATCGGTCCCGTCTACACACCCCCGCGTCACCGCCGCCACGGCTACGCGACCAGCGCCGTCGCGGCCGCCAGCGAGGCGGCGCTGCAGCGCGGCGCCCGCGCCTGCATGCTCTTCACCGACCTCTCCAACCCGACCTCCAACCGGATCTACGCCGCGGTCGGCTACGAGCGCTTCGCGGACTGGCGCGAATACCGCTTCAAGCGCGCCTGAGAGCTCCGACCGAACTCTCCACCCACATTCGCCGACCGCGGCCAGGCAAAGCCGGCCTCGACGAATTTGCTGATTAGCCGCACGGTTTAGTGGGCAATATCACCATGGATCCGCGTCGCGCGTGCGGTTGTGCGCACCATTTACCGGTACAACGCGAAGTTCTCACGATCAGTGAAACGGCCCGGTATCGACACAGGTATCGCCATTATTTTCGCTAACCGGCCGCGACCTCTGCGACTCACGTGTGTTCCATCAACCGGAACTACGTGAAGGAGGAAAAAGGTGAATTGTCGATACCGCAGCTTGGCCGCGCTTTTCAGCGTGGGGGTTGCCGTCAGTGCCGCTTCGATCGCGCTCGCGGCAGGAGTCCCCACAGTCACCACAGGCACCGCGTCGCAACTGAGCGCCACCAGCGCTCAGGTCGGCGCCACCGTGAACCCAAATGGCGAGGCGACGACCTACACATTCAAATACGGCGCCACGGCGAGCTACGGATCGCAGACGCCCACCGCGTCGGTCGGCTCGGGCACGTCCGATACACCCGTCCACGCCACGATCTCGGGCCTGAGCTCGAACACCACCTATCACTACACGGTGTCGGCAGCCAGCAGCGCCGGTAACGCCACCGGCTCGGACGGCACCTTCACGACCCTGGCCACGCCGCCGACCGTGACGCTCTCGTCACCGTCGGTCGTCACCAGCAGCTCGGCCAATCTCGCCGGCTCGGTCAATCCGCGCGGTAAGGCCACGACCTATTCGTTCCAGTACGGCCCCACCACCGCCTACGGGCTCCAGAGCCCGGTGACTTCGGCCGGCAGCGGGACGAGCACGACGCACGTGCACGCATCCATCGGTGGTCTGCTGGCGGGAACGACCTATCACTACCGGATCGTCGCCATCAGCAGCGACGGCACGAGCTCGAGCCCCGATGGCACGCTGACCACGACCGGCGATCAGGCGAACCCGGGCGGGACCCTGCCCGCGATCTCCCAGTCCGCCGCCGTCGCCATCGGCGCCAACAGCGTCCAGCTCAACGGCGCCGTCAATCCCGAGGGGCCCACGACGACGTGGTACTTCCAGTACGGCCTCAGCGGCTACTACGGACTCGAGACCTCGCCCCAGAAGCTCTCCGGCTTCGGCGCGCGTCCGGTGTCCTCTCACCTCTCCGGCCTCCAGAGCTCGGCCACCTACCACTACCGTCTCGTGGCCTTCAGCGCCAACGGCCTCTACGTCGGACCCGACCACACGTTCACGACCAAGACGGTCGGGCGCTCCTACGCCCGACGCTTTTCGACCAGCGTCTATGCGCACCGCAGCCACACCGGAGTCACCGTTACGACCAGCGGCTACCTCAGCCTGCCGTCGTCGATGACACGCTCGAGCGCCTGCAGGGGCGCGGTCGCCGTGCAGATCAAGGCAGGCCATCAGACGATCTCACTCAAACGTGTTTTCGTCCGCTCCGGCTGCCGCTTCTCAGCGCACTCGGTCATCTCGCGGGCGCGCCTGCATTCGGCCTCACGCCTGAGCGTCAGCGTGCGCTTCGAAGGTAACCAGGTGCTGATGCCGGCAACGGCCGTGCACATCGTGCACATCTAGAAGGCGCTTCCCGGCTCCCCGCCCCCCAGGCGGGGAGCCGTCACGGCACAGAGCGCGCCCACGCGGTCATCGCCCCGCCTGCCGCCTACGCACGCAGGCCGGGCGATCTCCGCCCGCACCACCGTCTCGACCCCGCCGCCGCCTCAGACCGAAGCGGTCTCGATCACGACCCGGCCGCGGACCCGCCCCTCGAGCATCAACGCCGCGAGCTCCGGCACGCGCCCCAGCGGCTCGTGCGTCGCGATCGCCTCGATCGCGCCCGGCAGCAGGTCGCGCTCGAGCCGCGACCACGCCAGCTCGCGATCGCCACTCGGGCACATCACCGAGTCCACGCCGAGCAGGCTGACGTTGCGCAGGATGAAGGGCAGCACCGTGCCCGGCAGTTCGGCGCCACCGGCCAGCCCGCACGCCGCGACCGCACCGCGGTAGCGCGTCTGCGCCAGCACGTTGACGAGGACCTGACCGCCGACACTGTCGATCGCGCCCGCCCAGCGCTCGCTGCCGAGCGGCCGCCCGGGCTCCTCGAGCTCGCTGCGCGCCACGATCTCACTGGCGCCCAGCGCCCGCAGCTGCTCGCCGAGCTCTTCGCGCCCCGTCGCCGCGGCGACGCGAAAGCCGAGCGCCCCGAGCAGCGCCACCGCAAAGGAGCCGACACCGCCGCCGGCACCGGTCACCAGCACCGGATCCTCGCCGGGCTCGACCCCCGCCCGCTCGAGCGCCAGGACGCACAGCATCGCCGCGAGCCCCGCCGTGCCGATCGCCATCGTCTGGGCGAGCGTGAGCGTCCGCGGGCGCGGCGTCAGCCACTCCGAGCGCAGCCGCTGGCGCTGCGTGAAGCCACCGGGATGGGTCTCAGACAGGCCCCAGCCGTTGACGAGCACCTCGTCACCAGGCGCGAAATACGGCGAGTCCGAGGCCTCGACGACGCCCGCGAGGTCGATGCCGCACACCATCGGAAAGCGCCGCACGATGCGCCCGGCCCCGCTCACCGCGAGCGCGTCCTTGTAGTTGAGCGAGGAGTGCGAGACCGCGACCGTTACGTCGCCCTCCGGCAGCTCCTCCGCCGAGATCTCGGCGAACTCGGCGGGGGCTCCCGCCTCGCGCGCCACGATCGCTCTCATGCGCTCGGACCCTACCGAGCGGTGATTAGTAATGTGCGACGCGATGAAGACGAGCGACGGCGAGGCCGTCATCTACTCGGGTCATCCATCCTGGAAGTCGATGCTCGACCTCCACATCGCCGGCCTTTTCGCCGCCGCGGCGGGTGGGGCGATCGCCCGGCTGGCGACTTCGAGCTGGGGCGACGCGATCGCGATCTTCGCCGCGATCCTGGCCCTGACGCTGCTCGTCGGCTACGTGCGCCGGATCTCGACCCACTACGAGGTCACCGACCGCCGCCTGCACATCAAGCGCGGCATCCTCTCGCGCATCGAGCAGCAGACGACGATCGAGCGCGTGCAGAACGTCGAGACGCGCCAGTCGCTGTGGGAGCGCGTCCTGCGCATCGGCACCGTCGACTTCGACACCTCCGCCACCGACCAGTCGCAGTTCTCCTTCGTCGGCGTGCCGAGCCCCAAGCAGGTCGTCACCGCCGTCGACCGCGCCCACGAGCTCGCCGCGGCGCACCGCCCCGAACTGACGGAGTCCGTATGAGCGCGATCGTCGCCGCCTCCCAGCTGACACGCCGCTACGGCGAGGGGGACGTCGCAGTCGACGCGCTCCGCGGCATCGACGTCGAGTTCGAGTCGGGCCGCTTGGCGGCGATCATGGGTCCTTCCGGGTCCGGCAAGTCGACGCTGATGCACCTGCTCGCCGGTCTCGACCGCCCGACCAGCGGCACCGTCACCATCGACGGCACCGACCTCGCCTCCCTCGACGACGCCGCGCTGACGATCCTGCGCCGCCAGAAGGTCGGCTTCATCTTCCAGACCTTCAACCTGCTGCCGATCCTCGACGCGCGCGAGAACATCCTGCTGCCGCTCTCGATCGCCGGGGAGCAAGCCGACCAGGAGTGGTTCGACCGCCTCGTCGACACGGTCGGGATCCGCGACCGCCTCCACCACCGCCCGGCCCAGCTCTCGGGCGGTCAGCAGCAGCGCGTCGCGGTGGCGCGCGCCCTGGTCTCGCGCCCGGCGGTCGTCTTCGCCGACGAGCCGACCGGCAACCTCGACTCCTCCGCCTCGACCGAGGTGCTCGACCTGCTGCGCCGCGCGGTCGACGATTTCCACCAGACCGTCGTCATGGTCACCCACGACGCGCACGCCGCCGCGCACGCCGATCGCCTCGTCGTGCTCGCCGACGGGCGCATCGTCCACGACGGCGGGGCGCTCGCCAGCGACGACATCCTCGACCTCATGAAGTCGCTGAGCTGATGCGAAGCGTCGTCGTGCGGGGGTTCTTCGCGCGCCGGCTGAGGGCGATCCTGACCGGCATCGCGATCGCGCTCGGCGTGGCGCTGATGGCCGGCACCTACATCCTCACCGACACGATCGATCACTCCTTCGCGAACATCTTCGACACCGCGGCGCAGGGGCGCTCGGTCGTCGTCGTGCCCCACCAGGGCCTCGGCGCCAACGCGGCCGTGCAGACCGCGACGGTCAGCCAGTCGGTGCTCGAGCGCGTCCAGAAGGTTCCGGGCGTGGCGGAGGCGGCGGGCGAGGTCTTCACCAGCGCCGCGCTCTTCTCCGACGGCAAGCACCTCAACAAGCGCTCGGCGAACTTCGTCGGCTCGACCCTGCCGGCGCGCTTTGAGAATTTCTCCGCCATCTCGGGAAAGCTGCCCACGAGCCCGGGCGAGGTCTCGATCGACCAGGGCACCGCCCAGCGCTACAACGTGAAGGTCGGGCAGTCGCTGCGCGTCGCCGGCGCCAGCACGGCCGTCACCTACCGCATCGGCGGCATCATCAAGTTCGCCGGGAGCGCCTCCTTCGGCGGCGCCGGCATCGCCGTGCTCACGCTCGACCAGGCCCGCCGCGTCGCCGATGAGCCCGACTCCTTCGACGAGGTCATCGTCGCGGCGGCGCCGTCGGTCAGCGACAAGGAGCTGCGGGCGCGCATCCGCAAGGTGCTGCCGGCCACCCTCGACGTGCGCACCGGCATCCAGGAGGCCGCCCAGCAGACCTCCGACCTCGTGGACCAGCTCGGCTTCCTGCGCACCTTCCTGCTCATCTTCGCCTACGTCGCGCTGTTCGTCGGCGCCTTCATCATCTTCAACACCTTCTCGATCACGGTCGCGCAGCGCACGCGCGAGTTCGGGCTGCTGCGCATGCTTGGCGCCACACGCGGACAGATCCTGCGCTCGGTCGTCCTCGAGGGCGTGATGCTCGGGTTGCTCGGCTCGGGACTCGGGGTGCTCGCCGGCTTCGGCCTCGCGCCCGCACTCGAAGGGCTCTTCAGGGTGATCTTCGGCGCCCAGCTGCCCGACAACGGCACCGTGCTCGAGTTCCGCACGGTCTGGGTCTCGCTGCTGGCGGGGACGCTCGTGACCGTGGTCGCCGGTCTCTTGCCGGCGATCCGCGCCTCTCGCGTGACGCCGATCGCGGCGCTTCGCGAAGGGGTCTCGCTGCACGAGAAGGCGAGCCGCAGCCAGCGGCGGCGGCGGATCATCATCGCCGTCGTCGCGGTCATCGTCGTGATCCGCCTCGTCCTCCTGGCCTCAAGCGGCGCCGGCGTCGTGACGATCCTGATCCTCGCCGCGATCATCATCGGACTGCGCGTGCCGCGGGTCCGCCGGCGCATCGGGCGCGGCTTCTCCAAGCTGATCGTCGTGCTGGCCCACGGCCTCGGCGGCCTGCTCGCCTGGCGCGGGATCACCGGGCGCCTCGCGCGCGACAACACGATCCGCCACCCCGGCCGTACCGCCGTCACCGCGGCCGCGCTGATGATCGGCCTCGCCCTGGTGGCCCTGATCTCCGTTCTCGCCGCCGGCACCAAGGCCTCGATCAACAACGCGATCGACGCCTCCTTCGCCGGGCAGCTGATCCTCTCCAACACCTCCCAGACCGGCAACCAGGGCATCCCGACCGAGATCCCGGCCGCGGTCGGCGCGCTCCCCGGCGTGCAGCAGGTCACCGCCGTCGCCTTCACCGAGGGCAAGATCCACGGCGTCAAGGGGCTCAAGGGCAACCAGTCGATCACCGCCCTTGAGCCGACCAGCTTCGCCCGCGTCTACAAGATCGACTGGGACCAGGGCTCAAACGCCGTGCTCGAGCAGCTCGGCAACACCGGCACCGTGCTCACCAAGAGCTTCGCCGACTCCCACCACTTCCACATCGGCACGACGCTGTCGGTGCAGACCCCCTCCGGCCGGGTCATCCCCCTGACCGTGCGCGGCATCGCCACCGACAACGCCGGCCTCCTCGCCGACCTCACGATCACCCTCCCCCTCGCCCGCACCGCCTTCTCCCAGCGCACCGACGCGATCGACTTCGTCAGCTACAAGCCGGGCGTCACCGACTCCCAGGTCCAACCCAAGGTCAACCACCTGCTCTCGGCGCGCTTCCCGCAGACGCAGTCACAGACCGCCAAGCAGTTCAAGGACTCACTCGCGAGCCAGGTCAACGCCCTGCTCGCGCTGATCTACGTGCTGCTCGCGCTCTCGGTGATCGTGTCGCTCTTCGGCATCGTCAACACGCTCGTGCTCTCGATCTACGAGCGCACGCGCGAGCTCGGCATGCTGCGCGCGATCGGCACGACCCGCCGCCAGGTGCGCCAGATGATCCGCTACGAGTCGATCATCACCGCCCTCGTCGGCGGCATCCTCGGCATCGTCCTCGGCATCGGGCTCGCCGCCATCCTCGCCGCCACCGCGCTCTCGGGCTCCGGCTTCGTCTTCATCGTGCCCGTGGGGACGATGATCATTCTCTTCGTCCTCGCCGGGATCGCCGGCCTGCTGGCCGCCGCGTGGCCGGCGCGCCGGGCGGCGAACGTCGACATCCTGGCGGCGCTGGCTACCGAGTAGCGCGGCTGTTCGGGGGTTTGGGGGCGGCGCGGGCGGCGCCGCCGCGTCGATGTCGAGACGGCGTCTCCTGGGCCTCAACCGACGCTTTGCGTCACGCAACAGAAGTTGCCTGATGGGACTGCGCATGCAGTGGTTGGTGGTTTGCGCCGACGCAGTTTGAATGACGCCCATGGCATCGGAGTGGCTTGATGGCTTTGGGGAGTGGAGCTGGCCCAGCATGCGGCCGGCGGTCGAGCACTCGCCCGCGGCGTGGGTGCCGGCGATGCCCCGGATGGCGCTCGAGGCCTCCGGCGTCCCGGCCGCCGTCGCCCTGCCCCGTGCGAGCACGCTGCCGCGGCGCAGCACGCTCCCGCGGCCGCTCCGCCTTGCGCGCCTGGTGCTGCTGCTCGCCGTCGCCGGCGCGACCTTCTTCCTCAGCCGCACCGTGCTCGCGCACCAGCTGCCGCGCGTGGACGTGACGGTGGCGCCGCCGCGCTTCTCCGCCCGCCTACGCGATCCCTTCGCGCGCCCCCAGACCGCGCAGGCGCGCTTGGGCGCCCTCGGCCTCCCGGCGCCGCCGCCGCCCCTCCCGGTCACGCTCACCACCGACGCCGCCGGCTCGCGGATCGCCTCGATCAGCTTCTACTCGACGGCGCTGCGCCGCAACGACCGCTTCCTCGTCTACCTGCCGCCGCACTACTCGACCGCCACGACCCACCGCTACCCGGTCCTCTACCTGCTCCACGGCGACCAGGAGCAGGACAGCTCGTTCCTGCGCCTTGGGGTGCCGGCGACGCTCGATGGGTTGATCGACTCGCACAGGGTCGCGCCGATGATCGTCGTCATGCTCCAGGGCGCGCCCGCCCCGGTGGGCTGGCGCAACATCCACGGCGCCGGCTACTACAACTACGTCGGCCAGGTCCAGCACCTCGTCGACCGCACCCTGCGGACGGTCCCCAGGCGCTCCGCCCGCGCGATCGCCGGCTACTCGATGGGTGGCTACGGCGCCATGAACATCGCCCTGACCCAACTCCACCGCTACTCGGTGGTCGAGAGCTGGGAGGGCGACTTCACCAATCTGCAAGCTGAGCTGGGCGCGGACCGTCAGCTTCTGAAGCAGCTGCCTCTGCATGCGTTCGTATGGGGCGGAGCACAGGACACCGTCGTCGACAGCGCGCTCAACGCTCCTTGGGCGGCCGCGATGCGCGCTGCCGGCGCCGATGCTCAGAGTGCGGTCTACCCCGGCACGCACGCCTTCGCGCCGATCGAGGCGCACCTCTCGGCGATGCTCAGCTTCGTCGCTCGCGCGCTGCGAAGCTGAGCGCGTCGGCGATCACCTGCGCGTGATCGAAGGCCAGCGACGGCAGCTCATCGAGTGCGAACCAGCGCGCGTCGGCGGCGTCGTCCCCACCGCGCGCGTCCAGCTCCTGCTCGCTGCGCATCAGCTGCACGACCGAGACTGTCGGTCCCCGCGGATCGCGCTCGGGGTCGTCGTAGACGCCGAGGAAGCTGAGCTCGCCGGCCTCGATCCCGGTCTCCTCGCGAAGCTCCCGGGCGGCCGCCTGCGCCATCCGCTCGCCCGCCTCGACGAAACCTCCGGGAAGAGCCCACGAGCCCTCAAACGGCGGGCCGCCACGCTGGATCAGGAGCACGCTCCGCGGCGGCTCGCCCGCCAGCGCGACGACGTCGGCGGCGAGCGGCGGGCCGTTCACGCCCGCCCGTAGACGGGGATGTGGGCGCCGCTGATCGGCTCGGAGTCCTGCGAGCACAGGAAACGGATCACGCGGGCGATCTGCTCGGGGGTGACCCAGCGCGAGTGGTCCGCGTCGGGCTCGGAGGCGCGATTGGCGGGGGTGTCGATGACGCTCGGAAGGATGGCGTTGGCGCGCACGCCGTCCTTGGTGTATTCGACCGCGAGCGCGTCGATGAAGGCGAGCACCGCGGCCTTGGAGGAGATGTAGCCGGCGGCGCCCGAGAAGGGCCGCACCGCGGCGCGCGTGGAGACGCAGACGATGGCGCCTCCACCGGCGTCGATCAAACGCGGCAGCGCCGCGTGGCAGAGCAGGTAGGCCGGGCGCAGGTTGAGCTCGAACTGGCGCTCGAAATCGGCGATCGGCGTCTCGTGCACGCGGCCGCCGGAGGCGAATCCGCCGACGAGGTTGATCAGTCCCCCGAACGGACCGGGCGTCTGCTCGATCACCGCGGTCGCCGCGACGGGGTCGAAGAGGTCGGCCTTGACGAGCTCGAGCTGGGGGTGCGCCGCGACCCGTTCGAGCTCGCGCTCGTCCACGTAGGGCACGACCACGTGCCAGCCGGCCTCGAGCATGACCCGCGTGACCACCGAGCCCAGCCCGCCGGTGCCGCCGCTGATGACAAGACTTGCCTGCATTGCGGCTACACCGTACCCGTCCGCAGGCCGGGCTACCTTCAACTCATGCTTCTGCGCGACGCTGTGGACGGGACGGATCTCGACCAGGTGCTGCTCGTGCGCGAGGTCGAACGGCGCTCGCGCCGCGACGGCGGCGAGTTCCTGCGGCTCACCCTCGCCGACCGCTCGGCCCACGTCGTGGCGATGGTCTGGGAGGACGTCGGCGAGGTGATCGCCTCGATCGCCGCCGGAGTGCCGGTCCACGTCGTCGGCCGCTACGTCGTGCATCCCCGCTACGGCGCCCAGGTCAACCTGCGCGCTCTGCGGGCCCCCGACCCCGAAAGCTACGACCCCGGCGAGCTCTTCGACGGACCGGTGCGCGCGCCCGAGCAGCTCGAGGGCGACCTGCGCCAGCTCATCGCCACCGTCCAGCGGCCCGCCCTGCGCGCCCTGCTCGAGCGCCTGATCGGCGGCCGCGCCGAGCGCTGGCCGGCCTACCGCGACGCGCCGGCGGCGAAGTTCTACCACCAGGCCTACCGCCACGGACTGCTCGAGCATTCGCTCACCGTCGGCCAGGCGGTCAGCGCGATCTCGGCCACCTTCCCGGGCATCGACCGCGACATCGCCGTGACCGGGGCGCTGCTCCACGACATCGGCAAGCTCGACGCCTACACCGACGATCCCGCCAACATCGACCTCACCGACGACGGCCGTCTACAGGGCGAGATCGCGCTCGGCTACTACCGCGTGCGGCGCGAGATCGAGGAGATCGACGGTTTCCCGCCGGCACTGGCCAAGGCCCTCCTGCACATCATCCTCTCCCACCACGGCAGCCACGAGCACGGCAGCCCGGTGCTCCCGGCCACGCGCGAGGCGACGCTCGTGCACATGGTCGACAACCTCGGCGGGCGCCTCGGCAGCTTCGACCGTCTCGAGAAGGAGCTCCGCGACGGCGAGCAGTGGTCGGCCTTCGACCGCGCGATCGGCGGCGGCGCCTACTTCGCCCCGCCGGAACCCGTGGCCGAGCTCGACGCCGCCTAGCGACGCACCCAGCCGCGCCCCCACGGGGCCAACCGCGGCTCGACGCCACCCCGCGGGGGTCGCGATCTGGAATACGCCGGCGCTCGTCCCCCCGCGGGCTCGGCGCCTGGCTCTAGGAAGTGGCCGTCGGCAGCGTGAAGGCGATGCGGGCGCCCCCACCGGGGCGGTTCTCGGCCCAGATGCGCCCTCCGTGAGCTTCCACCAGCGCGCGCGCGATCGCGAGCCCGAGGCCCGAGCCCGATGAGGTACGCGCGAGGTCCCCGCGCCAGAAGCGGTCGAACATGCGCTCGGCGGTCTCGTCGCTGACACCGGTGCCGGTGTCCTCGACGGCGATCGTGACATCGCTTGCGCGCGGGCTGACGACGACCGCGATCGCGCCGTCGGGCGGCGTGTGGCGGATCGCGTTGGCGAGCAGGTTGTAGAGCACGCGCTGCACCTGGTCGGGCGCGCACATCACGGCCGGCACGTCGGGCGCGCTGCGGCCTTCGAGGCTGATGCCCTTGGCCCGCGCCTCGGCCTCGAACCCGCGCACGCAGGTGTCGACGACCGCCTCGATGTCGGCGAGCTGGAGCTGCTGCGAGAGCACGCCGGCGTCGATCCGCGCGAGCTCGAAGAGCCCGTCCACGAGCCCCGAGAGCGTGGCGACCTGGTCGGCGATGGTCGGCAGGTACTCGGCCGGCTCGGCGAGCCCGTCGTCGATCGCCTCGATCATCGCCTGCATCGACGCCAGCGGCGTGCGCAGGTCGTGACTGGCCCAGGTGACCAGTTCGCGGCGCGCGTCGAACAGGCGCTCGATCGAGTCGGCCATGGCGTTGAACGCGTGCGCGACCTCGGCCAGTTCGGCCGGTCCCTGCTCGGAGGCCCGCGTCGAGAGATCGCCGGCGGCGAACCGTCCCGAGGCCAGCCGCAACTGCTCGAGCGGCGCGCGGATCCAGCGCGCGAGCAGGAGCGCGGCGAGCACGGAGGAGAAGGCGGCCGCCGAGGACACCGCCAGCACCTTCGTATCGGCGTGCATCCGGAACATCACCCATCCCGAGGCGAGCACTCCGGCGAGGGGCAGGATCACGGCCAGCAGCGCGAGAGCTGCGAGCTGCAGCCCCAGCGCCGGCAGCAGCCGGATAGCCATCGCCGCGAGCACCCCCACGGCGATCGTCCCGAGCGCGAGCAGGACGGCGAGCTCGATCATGGCGTCAACCGGTAGCCGCTGCCCCAGACCGTCTCGAGGTGGCGCGGTCGCGACGGGTCGTCCTCGATCTTCGCGCGCAGGCGGCGCATGTGGACGGTGACGGTGCCGGTGTCGAGCTCCGAGGTGTAGCCCCAGACGTTGCGCATCAGCTCGCCGCGTTCGAAGACGCGGTTGGGGTTGCTGGCGAGGAACCAGAGCAGGTCGAACTCGAGCGTGGTCAGGCGCAGCGGCGAGCCGCCCTTGAGCGCCTCGCGGCGATCGGGATCGATCACCAGGTCGCCGAACTCGATCCGCTCGAGCGAAGTCGGCGGCGAGGATCGCCTCAGCACGGCCTTCACGCGTGCCATCAGCTCGCGCGGGGAGAACGGCTTGGTCAGGTAGTCGTCGGCGCCGAGCTCGAGCCCGGTCAGGCGGTCGCTCTCCTCGCCGAGCGCCGTGATCATGATCACCGGAAGCTCGGAGCGCTCGCGGATCCAGCGACACAGCGAGAGGCCGTCCATGCCGGGGAGCATCAGGTCGAGGATGATCAGGCTCGGCGTCTGCGTCTCCAGCATCGCGCGCGCCGCATCGCCGTCGCCGGCCTCGAGCGTGGTGTAGCCCTCCTGCTTGAGGTAGCGCACGACGACGTCACGAACGGAGGGTTCGTCGTCGACGACGAGCACGGTGCTCACGACTTCATTGTTCACGCGAAGAGCGGTCAAGTGCTTAACAGTTCATTACAGCCGCGCGGCGCCGGCGTCCGCCGTAATGCTCCCGGCCCGAGCGCTCGGCGTTATCGTCTGCGCGGTGGACGCCCCGCCATTGTGGCTGCTCGAGTTCCCCGCCGATGACCCCGAGCGGGCGCGTCGATTCTGGTCGGGCCTGCTCGGCCTGCAGCTCGAGGACCGCGCGCACGGTGAGGGGAGCGGCTGGCAGACCCACTCCGCCACGGGGCCCCAGCTCGGCATTCACGAGCGCGGTTCAGGTCCCGGCGACACCTTCTCGCTGCCCTACTTCGAAGTGGACGACATGAGCGCGGCGCTGCAGCGAGTCGAGGTGCTCGGGGGCAGCCTGGTGCACCCGGGTGAGCGTTGGTCGATCTGCCGCGACTCCGAGGGAACTCCGTTCGGCGTGGCCCTGCGCCCCTGAGGGCGCCGCGGACCTCGCAGGACGCGAGGAGCGTTTCTAGACGACGACAGCGATGTCCTCGAAGGCCAGGCGTCCCTGGCGCTCGGACTCGCCTTCGTGGGTGCCGACGCCGATGTTGACGATCAGGATCGAGCGCCAACGCCCGTCAGCGAAGAACTCGCCATCGACACCGGCGCGGTTGAAGCCGCCCATCGGGCTCGCCGTCAGGCCGGCGGCGCGCACGCCGATCAGGAAATACGCGGTCACGAGCGTCGCGCTCAGCAGCGCGAGGCGCTCGCGCGCCTCGGGATCGTTCTCGAGCCGCGCTGCGGACTCACTGCGTCCCGGCGAGATCGTCGGCCACAGCTCGTGATAACGGGTGTCGGCGGCAACGACGACCGTCAACGGCGCCGCCAGCGTCTTGGGACGGTTGCTCTCGCTCATGTGCGCGACGAGGCGCTCGCGAGCCTCTGGCGACCTGACCAGCAGCAGCCGGCCAGGGCTCGCGTTGCCCCCGGTCGGGGCCCACTTGATGAGATCCCAGATCTCCTTGATCTGCTCATCGCTGACGGGATCGGCGGTGAAGGTGGAGGTCGTGTGGGCCTCGCGAAAGAGGAGGTCCTGGGCCTTGTCGTCGAGCGCGAGCATCGGTGGAGCACCTCGTCGGTCGGGGAGGTCGTTGCGCAGGCCAGTATAGGCAGGGCCAAAACGCGCAAAAACCGAGGCGCTCACGCCGGCGCAGCGCAGTGGCGCTCTATGGTTCAGGGCCGATGGCGAAGGACACCGAGAAGCTGATCCGCCAGCTCTCACTGATCTCGTACCTGATGGCTGAGCGCCGACCCGTGACGGCGCTCGATATCAAGCGGGACGTCGAGGGCTACAGCGGCATGAACGAGGACGCTTTCGCGCGCCGTTTCTACGCCGACCGCGCGGAGCTCGAATCGCTGCGGATTCCGCTCACGGTCGAGAAGCCGCTGGACGGGGTCGCCGAGCAGGAGAACTACTCGCTGCGCCCCGAGAACTTCCATCTGCCCGCGATCGAGTTCAGCGATTCCGAGCTCGCGGCGCTCGCCACGGCGCTCTCGCTGCTGGATGGCGAGTTCGCCTACGCCGAGCCGCTGCGGCTCGCCCTGCAGCAGATCACCTGGGGGCGCCCGAGTCCGCTGAGCGCGCCCGACCAGAGCGGCGTCGCGCTCGGCATCACCGCCTCCGCCGGCAGCCACGAGCTCTCGCAGTCGCTGGCGAAGATCGAGACCGCGATCTTCCGCCACAAGACGATCACCTTCGAGTACTACACGATGGAGCGCGACGAGACTGGGCCCCGGACCGTCGATCCCTACCACCTGCTGTTTCGCGGCGGCCAGTTCTATCTACTCGGCTACGCCCACGAGCGCGAGGCGCTGCGCGTCTTCCGCCTCTCGCGGATCCGCGGCAAGGTCGCCTACGCGACCAAGGCCGAGCACGACTTCCGCCGCCCCGCCGACTTCGATCCGCGCGCCTATGCCAACCTCGCCGCCTGGCAGTTCGGCGACATCGCCGGCACGGCCGAGATCCGCATCGCCGAGCGCATCACCTGGCTCGTCGAGCGTCACTTCGGTCGCCACGGCGAGATCCGCGAGATCGAGGGCAGCGGCGATCGCCTCTTCGTCACCGACTACGCCAGTGCCCGCCAGCTCGTTTCCTGGGTGCTCGGTCTCGGCGAGAACGCCGACATCGTCGGTCCGCCCGAGCTCGCGGCCGAGCTCCAGCGACGCCTCGCGCTCCTCGTCGAGCGCCACACCAAGCTGCCGCGCGGCCTCGAGCACGACGAGCACGACAGCGCCTTCGTGCCGCTCAACGGCAACGGCAACGGGAGCGCCAACGGCGACGGGTCGGGGCGTGCCGATACAGCGATCCGCCCGGAGCGCTTCGCTCGCCTGGTCACGCTCGCGTCGATCCTGATCGAGGCCGGCCGCGCCGGCAAGCGCCTCGAGATGGAGGACGTCTGCACGCGCCTGCAGATCTCCGACGGCGAGCTGCGCGAGGACATCGGCGTGCTCAACGTCGTCAACTTCGGCGGCGGCTCCTACGTCCTCTACGCCGAGATCGACGAGGACGCGGGCACCATCGACGTCGACCCGGAGCCCTACAGCGACAACTTCGCGCGCCCCGCGCGCCTGCTCCCGGTCGAGGCGAAAGCGCTCGTGGCGGCGATCGATCTGATCGGCGAGCACCTGCCGCAGGGCTCGCTGAGCTCGGCCCGCACGAAGATCGTGCACGCGCTCGGCGAGGACCCGATGGAGCAGGGACTCCAGGTCGCCCACGCCGGCGCTGATGACTCCGGAGTCTCGCGCGTGATCTCCAAGGCGATCAAGGGCCACACCCTGCTCGAGCTCGACTACTACAAGGAGAACGAGGACGAGTACTCGGTGCGCCTCGTCGAGCCCTACGCGCTGATGAACGGGCGCGAGGGCTGGTACGTTGCGACCTTCGACCCGGCCAAGGACGACGTCCGCCACTTCCGCCTCGACCGCATCCGCCGCGCCGAGCTCACCAGCGAGCGCTTCACGCCACGGCCCGAGGTAAACCCCTCCGCGGACGTCGACGGCTGGCCGCGAACCGGCGAGGTCAGCGCTTCGCGTGTCGCGCGGGTCTGGATCTCGGCCGATCGCGCGCGCTGGGCGCGCGAGCAACGCCGGGTCGTGGGCAGCTGGGACGACGGCTCGATCGCCGTCGAGCTCAGCTTCGCGGGCGTCGAGTGGCTCGTGCGAGAGGTCCTCAAGGAAGCCGGGGACGCCGCCGTGCTCGACCCGCCCGACGCACGGGCTGCCGTGCTGGCGGCCGCCGCGCGGATCGGGTGAGCCGCCGCGAGCAGATCCGGATGGACGACGCCGAGTTCGGCGCTTTCCTGGAGGAGCAGCGCGTCGTGGCCTGCGCGACGATCGACCGCGACGGCCTTCCTCACGTGATGCCGCTCTGGTATCTCGTCCGCGACGGCGAGGTCTGGATCTGGACCTACGCCGCCTCGCAGAAGGTGCGAAATCTCGAGCGTGACCCGCGCGCGACGCTGATGCTCGAGACCGGCGAGCGCTACGAGGAGCTGCGCGGGGCGATGCTGCGCGTGGAGGCCGTGATCGAGCGCAGCACCGATCTGGTCACGGCGCTGGGCATGGCGCTCTACGAGCGCTACCTCGGCGCGGGCCTCGAGCCGCAGGTGGAGGCGACGATCGCGCGCCAGGCGCCCAAGCGCGTCGCGGTCCGCTTCATCGAGCGCTCCCGTGCGAGCTGGGATCACCGCAAGCTGGAGGCCGCGTGAAGGGGCTGATCCTCTCGGGCGGCAAGGGGACCCGGCTTCGCCCGATCACCCACACCAGTGCCAAGCAGCTGATCCCGGTGGCGAACAAGCCGGTCCTCTTCTACGGGCTCGAGGCGATCGCCGCGGCGGGGATCGAGGAGGTCGGGATCATCGTCGCGCCGGAGACCGGCGAGGAGGTCCGCGCGGCCGCCGGTGACGGCTCGCGCTTCGGCGTCCAGATCACCTACATCCGCCAGGAGGAGCCGCGCGGGCTCGCGCACGCCGTCCTCACCGCCGAGCCGTTCCTGGGCGAGGACCCGTTCGTGATGTACCTCGGAGACAACCTGCTGCAGGGCGGCATTGTCGATCTCGTCGAGCGCTTTCGCGGTGGCGGCTGCGATGCGCTGATCCTGCTCACCGCCGTCAGCGACCCCGAGAACTACGGCGTCGCCGAGCTCGAGGGCGACCACGTCGTGCGCCTGACCGAGAAGCCCAAGTCCCCGCTCAGCGATCTGGCGCTGGTCGGCGTCTACATGTTCACGAAGGCGATCCACGAGGCCGCGCGCGCGATCGACCCGAGCCTGCGAGGCGAGCTCGAGATCACCGACGCGATCCAGCGCCTGCTCGACAGCGGCCTGCGCGTCGAGCCCCACATCGTCAAGGGCTGGTGGAAGGACACCGGCCAGCTCGCCGACATGCTCGAGGCCAACCGCCTGATCCTCGACACCCTCGTGGCGCGCTGCGACGGTGAGATCGTCGATTCGCAGCTCGACGGGCGCGTCGTCGTCGAGGCCGGCGCCAGGCTCGAGCGCTCGACGGTCCGCGGGCCCGCGATCATCGGCTCAGGCGCCCGTCTGGTCGACGCCTACGTCGGCCCCTACACGGCGATCGGCGAGGATTGCCTGATCGAGTCGGCGGAGGTCGAGCACTCGATCCTGCTCGCGGGCTCAGAGCTGCGCCGCCTCGACGGGCGCGTCGAGTCCTCGCTGCTGGGCCGCAACGTGCGCATCAGCCGCGACGTGCGCCAGCCGCGCGCCTACCGTTTCATGCTCGGAGACAATTCGGAAGTGAGGATGCCCTGATGCGAGTGATGGTGACCGGAGCCGGCGGGATGCTCGGCAGCGACATCGTCGCGGCGGCGGCGGCGCGCGACGACGAGTGCTTCGGCCTGACCCGCGCGGAGCTCGACGTCACCGACGGTGCCGCGGTTGCGGCGACGGTCAAGGAGATCGGGCCGGAGGTGATCATCAACTGCGCCGCCTGGACCGCAGTCGACGGGGCCGAACAGGACGAGGTGGCCGCCTTCGCGGTCAACGCCCACGGCGCCGGCAACGTCGCACGGGCCGCCGTCTCAGCCGGAGCGCGCGTGGTTCAGATCTCCTCCGACTACGTCTTCGATGGCACCGCGACCGTGCCCTACCTGGAGTCCGATCGCACCGCGCCCCAGACCGCGTACGGGCGCACGAAGCTGGCCGGTGAGCACGCCGTGCTCGCGACCTCGACCGTGCACGCGGTGGTCCGCGGTTCCTGGCTCTTCGGCGTCAACGGGCGCAACTTCGTCGCCACGATGCTCGAGCAGGCCGACGCCGGCCGGCGCGAGATCGCCGTCGTCACCGATCAGGTCGGGTGTCCGACCTTCACCGGCCACCTGGCGATCAGGGTGCTCGATCTCGCCCAGTCCGGACGCGGCGGGGTCTTCCACGCCGCCGCCGCGGGATGGTGCTCGTGGAACGAGTTCGCGCGCGAGATCTTCGCCGCCGCCGGGGTCGACGTCGCGGTCACCGAGACGACCAGCGCCGAGCTGGCGCGCCCGGCGCAGCGCCCCGCCTGGAGCGTGCTCGGGACCGAGCGCAGCGGGGAGTTCCTTCCGTCCTGGCGCGACGGGCTCGCGGCCTACATGGCGCTCGCCCGCAACGGCTCCACGCGATGAAACTGGCGGTCTGCGGGGGGGCCGGCTTCATCGGCTCCAACTTCGTCCGCACGCGCCTGCGCGACCACGATGGCGAGGTGGTGGTGCTCGACAAGCTCACCTACGCCGGGCGGCGCGAGAACCTGCGCGACTTCGACGAGGACCCGCGCTTCGCATTCGTGCAGGGCGCGATCGAGGATCCCGAGGCCGTCGCGGCGGCGCTCGAGGGCGTCGACGCGATCGTCAACTTCGCCGCCGAGACCCACGTCGACCGCTCGATCGCCGAGCCCGACGCCTTCGTGCGCACGCACGCGCTCGGCACCTTCGTGCTGCTCGAGGCGGCTCGCGAGCGCGGGCTGCGCTACCTGCAGGTCTCAACCGACGAGGTCTACGGCTCGATCGCCGAGGGCTCCTTCAGCGAGTGCTCTCCGCTGAATCCCTCCTCGCCCTACAGCGCGACCAAGGCCGGCGCCGACCTGCTCGTCTTCTCCTACCACGAGACCTTCGGCCTGGAGACGCTGATCTGCCGCGGCTCCAACAACTACGGCCCGTACCAGTACCCGGAGAAGCTGATCCCGCTGATGGTGCTCAACGCGCTCGCCGGCGACCGCCTGCCGGTCTATGGCGATGGGCTCAACGTGCGCAACTGGCTCTACGTGGAGGACTTCGCCGCCGCCATCTCGCGGGTGCTTGAGGACGGCAGCCCCGGCGAGGCCTACAACGTCGGCGGTCCCGACGAGTGCACCAACATCGAGGTCGTCCGGCGCGTGCTCGAGCTGTGTGGGCGCGATGAGACCCTGATCGACTACGTCGCCGACCGGCCCGGCCACGACCGCCGCTACTCGCTGGGGTCCGACAAGGTGGCGGCGCTGGGCTGGTCAGCCGGGACCCACTTCGACGAGGGCATCGAGCGCACCGTCGCCTGGTACCGCGACAACTCCTGGTGGTGGGAGCCGATCCGCAGTGGCTCCTACCGCGAGTACTACGAGCGCCAGTACGGACGCGCGCTCGAGGGCTGATCAGATCGACGCGACGCGCCAGCTGCCGCTCTGGCGGACCAGCGTGACCGTCGAGAGGACCTTCTTGCGGTCGTGAACCGTCTGCACGGAAGCCGTCGCGGTCGTGCCGGAGACGTTGATCTTCTCGATCGTGAGCGTCGAGTCGTCGGTCGTCTTGAGCTGGTCGTCGATGATCGTCGTGCAGTTACCGACCTTGTTGAGCTGGCTCCGTACCGACGGCGCGAGCACGCTCTTGCAGATGTCGGCGCCGTTGGTAGAGCTCGCGTCGCTGGCGAGCAGATTGAGCGCCGAGGCCACCAGCGCCTTGGTGCCCGTGAAGCCGCCGGCGCTCGAGCTGCTGGTGGGCGTCAGCGAGCAGCCGCCGAGCGCGACCGTTAGAGCGACCCCACCGACGATGGCTGCGCGAGAGAACACCGACCAGAGCCTACGCGAGAGCGACCTGGCGACGCTCGCCGGCGAGATCGAGGTCTGCCGGCGCTGCGAGCGCCTGGTCCGCTGGCGCGAGCAGGTGGCGCGCGAGAAGCGCGCGGCGTTCGCCGATCAGACCTACTGGGGCCGGCCGCTGCCCGGCTTCGGCGATCCCGCCGCCAGGATCGCCGTCCTCGGTCTGGCCCCGGCCGCGCACGGCGGCAACCGCACCGGCCGCGTCTTCACCGGCGACCGCAGCGGCGACGTCCTGTTCGCCTCGCTGCACCGCTGCGGGTTCGCGGCGATCCCGACGTCGGTCACGGCGGACGACGGCCAGCGGCTGACCGGTGCCAGGATGGCCGCCGCGGTCCGGTGCGCGCCGCCGGTCAACAAGCCGGAGGTCAGCGAGCGGGACGCCTGCGCGCCGTGGCTGCACGCCGAGCTCGCGTTCGTGGCCGGCTCGCTGCGGGTGATCGTGTGCCTCGGCGGGTTCGCGTGGGACGCGGCGTGGGCGGCGATGCGGGCGGCCGGGTTCACGCTGCCGCGCCCCAAGCCGAAGTTCGGTCACGGCGCTGAGGTCACCCTGGCGGTGCCGCCCGGCTACGGCGGCGGGCGGTGGCTGCTGCTCGGCTGCTACCACCCGAGCCAGCAGAACACGTTCACCGGGCGGGTCACGCCAGCGATGCTGGATGATGTTTTCATGACCGCCCGGGAACGCGCAGAAGAATAGTCGACAGTCAACGATTTATCGACTACCGTCTGTGCGCAATCTTTGTAGATCGGGCGAAAATGGTCACGCTTCGCATTCATGAACCCAGTCCGCGGAATTGGATGCCTGAACCGCGCTGAAGCTTTCTCCACCCCATTCGGTT
>DASXEZ010000087.1:0-7443 GCA_036489875.1 Solirubrobacteraceae bacterium
CTATGAGGTCGTCAAGCACGGATTCGCCAAGGGCGCCCGCCCGGAAGTCACGAGGCTGAGCGGGCAGAAGCTGCTGCCGGTGATCGAGTTCGCGGACGGAAGCGCCTATCGCGCCGAGTCCGACGAGATGGCCGCGCGCGTCCGCGCCGGCTCGCTGTTGGACTGACGATCTAGTCCTAGCCGGCCGACCCGGGGTTGGGGGTGTCGAGCACCACGGGGGGTGGGCTGAGCAACACCTTGGGTGTATAGGAGCGTGCCCGCTAGGCCACTAGGTTCGCGCCATCGACAGCTCCTCCACCCCGCCCGGCCGCACGCGGGCGCACACGAAGGGGGAACGGCCCGCCGGTTGCGGACGGCGCCGGCGGGCCACCTCTCACGCAGCGGCCAGACCCCAACGGTCCCCAGCTTGTCATACTCCCCAGTCCCAGTATTGGGGGCGTAGCTCAGTCGGTTAGAGCGCCGGCCTGTCACGCCGGAGGTCGCGGGTTCGAGTCCCGTCGCTCCCGTTCGAGGGACTCCCGGACGTGCGGTGGTTCTACCCCCCTGCGGCGTTCGTACCGCTTCTACTCGCGGCGCTGTAGCGCCAGCCCGAGGGGAGCAGCGCTCGACCAGAGCCTCGGTCGCGACGTGATCGCCTCGCGCACCAGCGAATGCGACCCTCGTCGCCTCACCCATTGTGGGCGAACGCTACCCACCGCCGAGCGGGCGAACAGCCGAGTCCCTGGGTCGCGTTTTCCGGCGCATTGGGAACTCTTCGCCTGGCTCAAGCGACACACAGACATGAATTGCGACGAGATGCACCCACTGATCTCTGCCGCACTGGACGGCGAGCTGCCCGCGGCGGATCTCGCCGCGTTGAGCGAGCACCTGGAGGACTGCGAGCCGTGCCGGGATTGGCAGCTGCGCGCTCAGGCCCTGGCTCGCCTCACTCGACTCGGACCGGCAGAGGAAGTGCCGGGTCCGAATCAAGCCTGGAAACGCAGCGTGGTGGCGGCCGCACCGCGTCGTCGCGTTTCGTCACGGAGCCTCCAGGTGGCGCTGGTTGCGATCGCGACGCTGCAGCTGGCGGTGACGCTCCCCCTCCTGGTGTCGGGGCGAACCGATGCGGTCCGCGACCAGGGTGCGGTGGGTGTGGCGGCCGCATTCGGGCTGTTCGTCGTGGCGGCATGCCCATGGCGAGCCGCCGGTTTTCAGACCTTCCTCGGTGCAGCGGCCCTCCTCCTCATTGGCACCGAGTTGGTCGACCTCGCCCGTGGAGACGGTGCGCTACTCGATCTCGCCCGCCACTCGCTCGTCCTCGCAAGCTGGTGCGCGGTCCGCCTGATGGCCCGCGCAGCGCCGCCCGCTCCCCCTGCAACACACGGCACCACCGTCGCCGACCTCAGACGCCTCGTTCCATTGCCGCTACGAGGCGGGGTGGTCACGCTGCGGTTGGCCAACCTGGTCGCGATCGCTGTGGTCGGAGCTGTCCTGGTCGGCCTCATTGCCCCAGTCGACACCCGCGGGGAGAGCGCTGCGGCGGCCGCCTGCCTCTCGACGGCTGCGTCGTACGACGGTTTGCCAGCCTACGTCGACAACAGCGAGACGCTTGCCCGATGCGAGCGGAACTTCGGCCTGGGGATACAGCCCGCCATTCTCTGACGCGCGGCGCGGTGACCCTACGCCCGCCGCACCCGCATTACTGCGGCGTTTGGTGCGCCTTAGCCGAGGTGGCGCCGCCGTCGCGCGGACTCTCGATCCGCCGGCGGCTCCATAGCGAGCCGTCTTGTAGCGCCGGCGACCCCGGGGTAGCAAGGTGTCGAGGCACGGATTCCGGCCACGTCCACCGAGGAAAGCGCGGCCCGAGCGCCGAGGCGCCCGGGCCGCATACTTGCCTAGCCGGTGATGGCGACCGGGAAGACCGCTGAGGCGGTTTCCCCGTTCACATTCACGGTTGCGACAACCTGTGCATCCGGGTTGTCTGCGAGCGGCGTGAAGTTGAACGGCACGCTCTTGTACTGGTTTGACAGGTGCGTGTAGGTGCACGTCAGGGCATTGCCCGTCGATGCCGTCGCGCAGGTCCCCTCGCCGGAGGCGTCGGCCGTCGGTCCGGTGAAGTCGCTCGGATTCCACGTCAACGTGATCGAGCCATGCGTCTGCTCGACGTTGTCCTGGACCACAGTGACGGTAAACGGATACGACTGCCCGACGCTCAGGTCGGTCACAGCTGCGTTGGCGACGTTGTCCCAGCCCCAGCCGCCCGAGCCGCCCGAGTTGGGATCGGCGTCGATGCAGAGGTCGGGTGCGCAGAACCGGGTGCTCTCGAGCTCCGCCGGACCCTCGGGTCCGGTTGCGCCCTGCGGACCCTGATCGCCCTGCGGGCCCTGCGAGCCCTGCGAGCCCTGCGGCCCCTGGGTGCCCTGCGAGCCGGGATCGCCTTGAGCGCCCTTCCAGCCGCGGGGGCCGGTCAACCCGGTGGCGCCGATGACGCCCTGGGAACCGGTGATGCCCTGCTTGCCCGCCGGGCCCTGCGGCCCCTGCTGTCCAGCGGCGCCCGTGAGTCCCTGGATCCCCTGGGGCCCCGCCAGTCCGCGCGTGCCGCGGGGTCCGCGAACGTCGCGAGCGAGCTTCCTCAGCACGCTGGGCTTGATCTGGTGAGTCGAGGTGATGATGTAGCTGTCAGCCGCATACGCGCCGCCGCCCGCAACAGCGAGGAACAGGGCGGTCGAAGCAACGACACCCGTGATTGAGGGTTTACGTCTCAAGTGATTCCTTTCGTTGTCCATTCGCACGCAGAGGCCCCCGCGCACTCTGCATCTGCCGGACTAACGGGCCGAGCGACCGCTTTCGGTGGGCGGATTTCTCCCCAGGTGAAATTTCTGCCCCGGTGCGCTCGACTCAGAGCGGAGGGCGACGGTGGACGCGCTGGCGGTCAAGGCTCTCGCGGAGCACGTGAGTGATGACGCCGCGGCCTGGTCGCAGCCAGGTCGCGCACTGTTGGGTTCCAGGCCCCGTCTCGCGATGTGCGAGACCAGTCACACCTCGCAGCCCGACCCTGCCTTCGGTCTGTCTGAGCCTGTGGGGCAGCTTATGCGCTGCGACCGTTCAGCGCGTCCTCGAGCAGCCCGAGAACGGTGCCGAACACTGCATGGCGAATTGTCGCCTGGCCGAAGGCGCGGCGGTTGGAAGCGAGCTTTGGGAGCTGTTTGCGGGCGGGGTGGTAGCGGTCGACGAGCGCGACCATTGGCCAAATCGCGACGTGCTCGATGAGACCCAGCGACAGGCCGCGGAGGACGGCCGGCCCCCGCAGGGACGGCTTGAGCCGCGCGTATGCGGCGCCCAAGACCGCGCCGTTCTGCACGTGGAGGGCAAAGCCGATGGGGTACCAGTCGTCGCCGCGCGTCACAAGCTTCCCCAGGATCTCGATGTCGTCGTACTTGGAGTCGAAGAGGCGTTTGTCCAGGGGTTGCTCGAGCGTCATCACGACCGTCGCGATCGCGCCCGCAACGCCTCCTCGCAAGCTCGTCTGGCGCATTTGTCGAGGATGCCAGGGTTCCGGTGCCGGCACAACCGCCGCCCACCAACGCCTGAATTGCCGACCCCACGTCCCGAGATGGCTTGGCGGAACTCGGTGAGCCTGGGTGCGCGAGGTGATGTCGAGCTCGGCGAAGACCTTATGCCGCGGCTGATCGCCGCCCACCGGCGGCGGAATTCAAAGGACGGGACGTAGCACCAGCATCCCGCGGTTCGACACGAGATGCTCGAGGTCGTCCGCCAAGCGCTGGATGTGCTCGCTTGCCTGTTGCTCGAAGCGCTCGACTTCGACGATCTCCGCGATGAGCACGTAATCAGCTTGCCCGATCGCCTGTCCTGGAGTGTCCGTTGGCCGCGTAAGACGCCAGTCCGACACGGTGTCCAGCGACCCGCGAACGAGATCCCGATCCCCGGCCATCAGACGCTCAAAGTCCTCGGCGAGATTCGGCGAGCGCAGCTGAAACCAGATGATCAGCGTCGCCGGAGCGCTCATCCACGGATCGTAGTGCACGATCGCACCAGGATCGCTCTTCGCGGCTGACGTCGCTGCTTCGCAGGCAGATACTGGCTTTCAGCCGCGGCGCCGGCCCCACCAGGGCGTCGTTTGGCGTCACGGCGGCGGCCTGTCGCCAGGGACACGCGCCGCAATGCCTCGGGGCAGATTCAGACCCAGCCAACACCGGCTCTGGCGACCCGGCGACAGCGATCAGCGCTGAGTCTGGGGAGGGGCTGAGTTCGGTTTGCTTTGCGACGCGCGGCGTGGCTGGCGGGTTTCGATTTGGAGTCCCGCGCGGCGTCTATGGATCGAGAGGTAGCGCATCCCCCCGCGGGCGGCCCGGATGCCCCGGCGCGCTCCTCGCTTGATCAGCAGCGCATCCTGTGGTCGCACCCGGTGCGCCCGACCATCGACCGTCACCGTGCCGCCTCCAGCGGTGACGACGAGCAGCACGTCCAGCTCGTCGTTGGTGTGTTCGGCAACGCCGTCGCCCGCAGCCCAGGAGAGAAGCGTTGCGTTGAGATCGTTGCTGGCAATGCCCCACAGGGGCCCCTCGCCCTTGAGGTTGTCGAGATGGCTCGGTGCCACGGAAAAGGCGTTCTCGGGAACGATGCCCAAGCCCTGCTGACCGCTCTGATCGCCCGGCGCCGGTCCGGCATTCGCCGCGATGACGTGGGCGAGGCGCTCGGCGAGTTGGGCGATGGCGGGAAGGTGGCGGCGGCTCAGCGTTTCGAGGCTGGTGGCGCCACTGTCGGTGAGCTGGAGGTGGATTTGGCGGTGGTCGCGCTCATCTCGCGTGCGAGTGATCAGGCCGAGGTGCTCGGCGCGTTGAGCGATCTCCACCGCCGTGTGGTGGCGGACATCGAGCGCCTCCGCGATGGCGGCGATATTGGAGCCACCGGGTTGCGTGCTGCCGCGGATAGCGAGGAGGAGTTGGTGTAGGGCCGGCGTCAGGCCGGTCCCTGTCGCGACGACCTCGCTGTGGCGGAGAAAGCGTCGCAGCTCGATGCGAAAGGCGAGCAGGCGGCGGTAGTCGGCGTCAGTCAGCGATCGCGAACTCATGCTTCTGCCTGAAGAATCGGTTCCGGGGTCGGGCTTGTGGGTCGCCGCAGTGACAGTGGTCGTTCGCGATGACGTTCCTCGATCAGCAGTCGCGCGTGCGCGGCAAGCAGGTCGAAGTGGTTGATCATGCCGACCAGGCGCGCCGGCTGATCACGATCGACCACGGGGAGGACGCCGTGATTGGCGGCCGCCATTCGGTCGGCCGCAGCCCTCAGAGTCTCGTCGGCGTAAGCGACGATCGGTGTACGCGCGAGGTCGACTGCCGCGACGGGTGCCTCGCTCTCGCGCGCTGCAAGGATGTCTGACCAGGCGATCACGCCGGCGAGCCTCTCACCGCCGTCGATTATGGGATAGAGGCGTTGACGGCGCTCGGGCGAGCCTTCCGGGAGGCGCGCGTAGAGGTCGATCGGGTTCGCGTCGGCTGAGAGCGTGACCACGTCCGTGGCCATGACGTCGCGAACGAACAATGCCTGCAGGGGGTCAACTTCGTACTCCCGATTCACGTGAAAGCCGCGCCGCGCGATCTTCTCTGTGAGTATCGAGCGCTTCAGGGTGAGGACGCTCACGAGGTGCGCGATCGTGCATGCAATCAGTAGGGCCAGCAATGCGCCGTAGTCGTGTGTCACCTCCACGGCGAAGACCACGCTCGTGAGCGGGGAGCGCATCACGCCTGCCATCGCGGCGGCCATCCCCAGCAGCGCGAAGGTTCCGCTGTGGGCTCCGGGCAGGATCGCACCGCACAGTCCGCCCAGGGCGGCGCCGAGCATCAACAGCGGAGCGAGTATGCCACCGCTGGTGTTGGAGCCCAGGGCGGTCGCCCACACCACGAGTTTGCAGATAAGGAGCACGGCGAGCGCCCCAAGCGCGAGCTTCCCGGCCAGCTCGAAGCGGATCGTTCCGTACCCGGCGCCCAGCACCCGTGGGTCGATCAGGCCGCCGACGCCGACCACAGCTCCCCCGAGCGCCGGCCACCAGGACCAGTGCAGCGGGAGACGCAGGAACAGGTCCTCCGCCGCGTAAACCGCCCGCGTCATGATCCAGGCCAGGCCGCCACAGGCGATTCCGATGAGCACGGCGTCACCGGCAACCGAGGCTGGAAGTGCGGCGGTGGCGTGCATCGCGAACAGCGGCGTCGCGTGGATCAAGCCGGCGCGCGCGAGTGCGTCGCGAACGATCTCCGCCGTACACGCGGCGAGGGCTACGGGGACCAGTGAACGCGGGCGCCACTCAAAGAGCAGCAGCTCGACGGCCAAGAGCACGGCCGCGACTGGCGTGCCAAAGACCGCGGTCATGCCCGCCGCTGCGCCCGCGACGAGCAGGCTGCGTCGTTGCGCGCCGGTCAGGTGCAACAGCTGGCCGGTGATGCTCCCAACCGCGCCCCCGGTGACGATGATCGGTCCCTCGGCGCCGAAGGGCCCGCCGGAGCCGATGCTCACCGCGCTCGAGATCGGTTTGAGGACTGCCAACCGTGGCTCCATACGACTTCCCCGCAGGAGGATCGTCTCCATCGCCTCGGGGATGCCGTGACCGCGGATGCGTTCGGAGCCAAAGCGCGCCATCAGCCCGACGATCAGGCCACCCACTATCGGCACGAGCACGCTTGCGTCTCCGAGCACTCGCGTATTGGGAGGGCTCAGGGCGACGCTGACACGCCCGGTGTAGGCCAAGTGCGTGATGAGCCCGATCAGATCGAGCAGGCCGAGCGCGAGCCCCGACACGACCGCCCCCACGATCGCCGCGACGAGTGCCAAGCGCATGAGCGCAGCAGTGGCCGTGAAGTCGCCGAGGCTGCGCTCGGGACCACGGGCGGGACGGCGGTCGGGAATGACCACGGCGTCTTCGGGAGGAAGGTTCGGTGCGCGCACGACCGGAACAATATCGGGAGGCGATATAACGCCTTTGCAACGCGAGCCGAGCCGGGTGATGCCAGGGGCATCACCCCGTGGCGGGGGGACGCCCGAGCGCTCATGTGCGGACGCAGGGCGCGCCGCAATCCACGAGCAGCCTCGACGCCTCGGCACGGAGAGGCGTCGGCTCAGGCGGCGAGATCGAACGCCCGCCACATCGCCGCGTAGCGGCCGCCGCGGCCAAGCAGTTCGGCGTGTGAGCCGACCTCCAGAACCCGCCCGCCGCCGAGCACGACGATGCGGTCAGCCGCTTGCGCTGTCGGCAGACGGTGAGCGATGACAACCGTCGTCCGCCCCCGCGAGACCTCGCGCATCGCTGCGGCGACGCGCGCCTCGGTGGCGAGATCGAGGTTCGAGGTCGCCTCGTCGAGGAGCAGGATGACGGGGTCGACCAGCTCGGCGCGCGCCAGCGCGATCAGTTGGCGCTGTCCGGCAGAGAGCGAGCGCCCACGCTCGGAAAGCTCG
>DASXEZ010000102.1:0-43425 GCA_036489875.1 Solirubrobacteraceae bacterium
CGACGGGACGGCCGGCGGGCGGGACACCGACGGCGTGCACGCCGGACGGCGCGAGTGCGGGCGAGCTCGCCGCCGCCACCAGCGCGGCGAGCGCGGCCAGAGCTCCGATCAGCGCTGTCGCTTGTCGAGGCACCCCCCAAGCGTAGGGCTCGCGGTGCCCCGGCCACGGTCGCCTACCCTTACGCGTTCATCGTGCTCGCGAGCATCTTCAGCGTCGCCAAGGACCTCGGCTACCCGGCTCTCGCCGTGTTCGTCGGGATCGAGGCGCTCGGGATCCCGGTGCCCGGCGAGACCGCGGTGATCTTCGCCGGGCTGGCAGCCGCCTCCGGGCGCCTGGAGATCGTGGAGGTGATCATCGTCGCCTCGGCGGGGGCGATCATCGGCGACAACATCGGCTTTCTGATCGGGCGCCGCGGCGGGCGCACGCTGCTCGAGCGTCCCGGGCGCTTCGAGAAGGAGCGCCGCCGGGTGCTCGAGATCGGCGACCCGTTCTTCGAGCGCCACGGCGGCAAGGCGGTCTTCCTCGGCCGCTGGATCGCGGGCCTTCGCGTCTGGGCGTCCTGGCTGGCGGGCGCCAGCAACATGCACTGGCGCACGTTCGCGCTGTGGAACGCGCTCGGCGGGATCGCCTGGTCGACGAGCGTCGCCCTCGCCGCCTACTACGGCGGCACCGGCGTCGAGAAGGTGTTCAGCTCGATCGGCATCTATGCCCTGCCGATCGTTTTCGTGCTGCTGCTGGCCGTCGGCGGCTGGTGGTGGTGGCGTCGCCGTCGTCGCGCCGCGGCGGCTGCTGCGGCGCCGGCTGCTGCGACGCCGGCTGGGCCGCCCGACGCCGACGAGTGAGCTGCGGCGGGCGCCGAGCGCTCGCCGCGCTGCGCGGTGGAGCAGGTTTGGCGGCGCAGCCGGGAGACGCTCGCGCCGCGCCGGCGCCACGGCCCGGCCGTCGGGGTTGATCAGGGCGCCAGCAGCGAGCGGCCGGTCATCGGCGCCGGCTGTGGGATCCCCAGCAGCTCGAGCGCCGTGGGGGCGACATCGGCGAGGATGCCCTCGCGCTCGAGGGAGACGGCGTGGGAGGTGACGATCAGCGGCACGCGGTTGAGTGAGTGCGCGGTCTGCGGCTGTCCCTCGGGGGTGAGCATCTCGTCGCTGTTGCCATGGTCGGCGGTGACCATGCAGACGCCGCCGCCGCGGTGGACGGCGCTGACGACCTCTCCGAGGCAGGCGTCAACGACCTCCACGGCCCGCACCGCCGCCGGGATCACCCCCGTGTGCCCGACCATGTCGGGGTTGGCGAAGTTGATGATCGCGAAGCGGGGTCGGTCCTGCTCCCAGGCGAAGACGAAGGCCTCGGTGATCGGCTCCGCGCTCATCTCCGGCGCGAGGTCGTAGGTCGCCACCTCGCGGTTCGAGGCGACCATCTCGCGTCGCTCGCCGGTCTGGGGGTCCTCCTCCCCGCCGCCGAAGAAGTAGGTCACGTGCGGGTACTTCTCGGTCTCGGCGACGTGCAGCTGGCGGCCGCCGGCCGCGGCGATGACCTTCGAGATCGTCGTCTGGGGATGCTCCGGGCGGAAGGCGACCGGGTAGGGCCAGCCCTCCTCATACTCCGTCATCGTCGCGAGCGAGCGCAACGGCGCGGCGCCGCCGCGGTCGATCTCGCTCAGGCCGGGATCGGCGAGCGCGCGCACGAGCTCGCGCATGCGATCGGGGCGGAAGTTGAAGCAGAAGACGCGGTCGCCGGGGCCGATCCGAGCGCCCTCGCCGACGATCGTGGGCGCGATGAACTCGTCGGTCTCGCCGCGCTCGTAGGCGGCGCTCACCGCCTCGACGCCGCTCTGTGCGTGATGCGGCGCGCGGGCGTGCACGAGCAGGTCGTAGGCGAGCTGGACGCGCTCCCAGCGGCGGTCGCGGTCCATCGCGTAGTAGCGGCCGATGACCGAGGCCACGCGCGCGCCGCCGTGGGCCTCGAGACGGGCGAGCGCGTCACGGCCCTCGTGCGGTCCGGTGTCGCGCCCGTCGGTGAAGGCGTGGACGATCACCTCACCCGCTCCGAGCTCGCCGGCCACATCGATCAGCTTGAGCAGGTGCTCCTGCGAGGAATGAACGCCACCGTCGGAGACGAGGCCGAGCAGGTGCACGCGGCCGGGCCCGGCGAGGGCCGCGCGGATGACGTCGTTGTCGGCCATCGTGCCGTCGCGCATCGCGTCGTCGATGCGCGTGAGGTCCTGGCGGATGACGGCGCCGGCGCCGAGGTTGAGGTGGCCGACCTCGGAGTTGCCCATCTGGCCGTCAGGGAGCCCCACCGCACGCCCGCAGGCCTCGAGCGTCGTGTTGGGGTAGCTCGCGAAGAGCTCGTCGAAGACCGGTGTGCGCGCTAGTGAGATCGCGTTACCGGGGCCGTCCGGGGCGATCCCCCAGCCGTCGAGGATGACCAGGCACAGCGACGGCACCGGCAGCGCGTCGGGGCCCGGCGGCAGCGTCATGGCCTTGCGGCGGCGGCGATCGCCGCGAAGGACTCCGGCTCGAGCGAGGCGCCGCCGACGAGGGCGCCGTTGACGTCGGGGAGGGCCAGGAGCTCGGCGGCGTTGGCCGGGCTGACCGAACCGCCGTAGAGGACGAGCACCGACTGGTCGGCGCCGGCCGGCTCGGCCGCGACGAGGGCCCGGATGAAGCTCGCCGCCTCCTGCGCCTGCTCGGCGGTCGCGACCTGGCCGGTGCCGATCGCCCAGATCGGCTCGTAGGCTATCGCGACCTCCCCCAGGCGTCCCGGCGGGACGTGCTCGAGCCCCTCCTGGACCTGGTGGCGGAGCTTGCGCTCGGTCTCGCCGGCGAGGCGCTCCTCCTCGGTCTCGCCGACGCAGACGATCGGGCGAAGGCCCGCGCTCAGCGCGGCCGCGACCTTGAGCGCCACGGCGCGGTCGGTCTCGCCGAAGTACTGGCGGCGCTCGCTGTGGCCGATGATCACGCCGGCGACGTCGATGTCGGTCAGCATCGCCGCCGAGACCTCGCCGGTGAAGGCGCCCTCGAGCGCCTCGTGCATGTTCTGCGCGAAGACCGCGACGCGCGAGCCACGCGCGCTGTCGACCATCGCGCCGAGCGCGGTGAACGGCGGGCAGATCGCGAGCTCCACGCTGTCGGGCAGGCTGGCGACTCGCGGCAGCAGCCCCTGGATGAAGAGCTCCGCCTCCCCCACGGTCTTGTGCATCTTCCAGTTGCCGGCGATCAGCGTGGTGGCGCTCACCGGCTCACCGCCACGCGTTCGAGCGCCGCGACCCCCGGGAGCGTGCGACCCTCGACGAGCTCGAGCGTGGCGCCGCCTCCCGTCGAGAGGTGGCTGACGGAGCGCTCGAGGCCCATCATCGTCAGCGCGGCAACGGAATCGCCGCCGCCGACCACGGTGGTCCCGGGCGCGGAAGCGACGGCCTCGGCGACGGCGCGGGTGCCGGCCGCGAAGGCGTCGAGCTCGAACACGCCCATCGGCCCGTTCCAGAAGACGGTGCCGGCCGCGGCGATCTCCTGCGCATAGGCCGCGGCGGTGCGCGGACCGATGTCGAGCCCCATCCAGCCCTCGGGCACCTCCACGTCGTCGACGTCGCGGCGCGCGGCCGAGGCCTCGACGCGCTCGCCGAGGCCGAGGTCGAGGGGTAGGCGCAGCGTCGCGCGCGCGTCGGCTGCGAGCGCGAGCGCCTCGCGCGCAGGCTCGAGGCCCTCCTGCTCACACATCGAGGCGCCGACGGCGTGGCCCTGCACCTTGAAGAACGGGAAGCACATCGCACCGCCGATGAGCACCGTGTCGGCGAGCTCCAGGAAGCGGCGGATCACCGCGATCTTGTCGGTCACCTTGGAGCCGCCGAGGACAGCGACCAGCGGGCGCGTCGGCGCCTCGAGGATCGCGCCCAGCGCGCTCACCTCGCGCTCCAGCAGCAGGCCCGCGGCGGCGTCGGCGACGTGATGGGTGATGCCCTCGGTCGAGGCGTGGGCGCGGTGCGCGGAGCCGAAGGCGTCGTCGACGTAGACGTCGGCCAGCGCGCCGAGCGCGGCGGCGAACTGCTCGTCGTTGGCGGTCTCCCCCGGCTCGAAGCGCACGTTCTCGAGCAGCAGGACATCGCCGGGGGCGAGCTTCTCCTCCTCGGCGTGGGCGCTCGGCCCGACGACATCCGTGGCGAAGGCGACCGGCGCGCCGAGGAGCTCGCCGAGCCGCGCCGCCACCGGACGCAGTGAGAACGCCGGATCCCCGGCGCCCTTGGGCCGGCCGAGGTGGCTGGCGAGGATCAACCGCGCGCCGCGGCCTCTGAGGTGCTCGATCGTCGGCAACGCCGCGCGGATCCGCGTGTCGTCGGTGATCACGCCGTCGCGCAGCGGCACGTTGAAGTCGACGCGGACCAACACGCGCCTGCCCTCGACTTCGATCTCCCCGAGCTGCTTCATCACTGCAGGCGCTGGACGAGCTCTACGACGCGGTTGGAGTAGCCCCACTCGTTGTCGTACCAGGCCACCGTCTTCACGAGCGTGCCGTCGATGACCGCAGTCAGGCCGCCGTCGACGATCGAGGAGAAGGGGTCGGTGATGACGTCGGTCGAGACGATCGGATCCTCGGTGTAGCGCATGATGCCGGCCAGATCGCCGGTGTCCGCGCGGCTACGAAGCGCGTCATTGACCTCCTCGACGCTGGTCTCCCGCGCGGCCTCGAAGGTCAGGTCGACCAGCGATCCCGTCGGGACGGGGGCGCGCACCGCAAAGCCGTGGAGCTTGCCCTGGAGCTCGGGCAGGACCAGACCGACGGCCTTGGCGGCGCCGGTCGAGGTCGGCACCAGGTTGATCGCCGCCGAGCGCGCGCGACGCAGGTCCTTGTGGGGCGCGTCGAGCAGGTTCTGATCGCCGGTGTAGGCGTGGATCGTGGTCATCAGGCCGTGACGGATCCCGACCGTGTCGTTGAGGACCTTGGCCATCGGCGCGAGGCAGTTGGTCGTGCAGGAGGCGTTGGAGATCACGTGGTGAACCGCCGGGTCGTAGCGGTCGAAGTTGACCCCGAGCACGACGGTGATGTCCTCGCCCGTCGCCGGCGCGGAGATCACGACCTTGCTCGCGCCGCCGTCGAGGTGCGCGGCGGCCTTCTCGCGCGCGGTGAAGAAGCCTGTGGACTCGATCACGACGTCGGCGCCGAGCTCGCCCCAGGGCAGCGCGGCGGGATCGCGCTCGGCGAGCACGGCGAGCTTGCGGCCGTCGACGACGAGGTTCGAGCCGTCGACCTCGACCGTGCCCGGATAGCGACCCAGCGTTGAGTCGTAGCGCAGCAGCTGCGCGAGCGTGGTCGCGTCGGTGAGGTCATTGACCGCCACCCACTCGATATCGGCACCGGCCGCGCTGGCGGCACGGAACACGTTGCGACCGATCCGGCCGAAGCCGTTGATTCCCACCCGTACCGGCATCAGAGCATCCTTCCTAGCAGTGAGCGTGTGCTGTCCGCCGCGGTTCGCGGCGAGCGGCCCCGCGGCCCAGGACGGGCGCCCCTGTCGGGGCCTCCGCAGGCTATCAACGGCGCCCCCGCCGCCGAGGCCGTCTCAGCGCGATCCGCTGACGAACTCGACGCGCAGCCCGTCGGGGTCGCGCACGTAGGCGGCGTAGTAGAGCGGGCCGTACTGGGGTCGCGGTCCCGGCTCGCCGTCGTCGCGGCCGCCGTGGCGCAGTGCCGCTGCGTACGCGGCGTCGACGGCGGCGCGCCCGCGCGCCCGCAGCGCCACGTGCCCGTACCCGTGTGCGGGCGCGCGTCCCCGAGTGACGATCCACAGCGTCGGCTCGTACATGCCGTAGGCGATCGCGTGCTCGCCCTCGTGCTGGCGGCGACCGCCGAGCGCGTGGAAGACGGCGTCGTAGAAGACCGCCGAGTCAGCCAGGTTGGCGACTTCGAAGCCGACGTGATCGATCAACGCGGGTCGGCGGCCGTTCCGGCGTCGCGGTGGTTGACCGCGACCAGCGCGTCGGCGCGACGACCGTAGCGCTCGGCGAGGTGCTCGGCGATCGCCACCGAGCGATGGCGTCCGCCGGTGCAGCCGATCGCGACCAGCAGGTGCGACTTGCCCTCCGCCACGTACTGGCTGAACAGGTAATCCAGCAGCGGCTCGAGCAGCGCGTAGAACTCGGCAAGCTTGCCGTCGCGATCGATGAACTCGACGACCCGGGCGTCCAGGCCGGTCAGATCCCGCAGTTCGGTCTCGTAGTGGGGGTTGGGCAGGAAGCGCACGTCGAAGAGCAGGTCGGCGTCGCGCGGCGGGCCGTGCTTGAAGCCGAAGCTGAGGAAGGTGATCGCGAGGCGGCTGGCCGCCGCCGAGGCGAGGAAGGCCTCGACGATCTCGCTTCGCAGCATCGCCACGCTGAGCCCGGTGGTGTCGATGACGACGTCGGCGCGGGCCTTGAGGCCGTCGAGCTGAGCGCGCTCGGCGGCGATGCCCGCGGCGATCGAGCCGCCCGATGCCAGCGGGTGGCGCCGGCGGGTCTCCTTGTAGCGGTTGAGCAGGGTCTCGTCCTCGGCGTCCAGGAACAGCATGCGGTGGCGCAGCCCGAGCCGGTCGAGGTCGTCGAGGACCGCCGCGAGCGCCTCGAAGTACTCGCCGCCGCGCACGTCGCAGACGACGGCGGCGCGCTCGACCTTGGAGCCCTCGTGGACGAAGAGCTCGATCAGGCTGCCGATCATCCCGGGCGGCAGGTTGTCGACGCAGAAGTAGCCGGCGTCCTCGAAGACGTTCATCGCGGTCGACTTCCCGGCGCCCGAGAAGCCAGTGATGATCATCAGCTCCTGCAGCGCTCCGGGGGCGTCGGCCATCGTCGCAATCGTCGCGCACCGCCCGGACGCGCGGCGCCGGCTGGCGCGCTCTCGCGAGACGTCGAGGGAGCGGGGCGGGTTTCGAGAGGCGGTGCTACAGCGTCCAGGCGGTGTCGGTCCCGGGGAAGGCGTCCTGCGCCTGCGGCGCGGCGCGCTTGTAGATCATGAACGCGCGCGTGAACTCGATCACGACCTCGCGACGCTGATTGATGCCCCGGCTGCGGACCTTGACGATGCCGACGTCGGGGTTGCTGCGTGACTCGCGCAACTCGAGTACCTCGGTCTCCGCCCACAGCGTGTCGCCGTTGTAGACCGGGTTGGGCAGCTTGATCTCCTGCCACTCGAGGTTGGCGGTGGCGTTCTCGGAGGTGTCGGGGACGGTCAGCCCCATCACCAGAGCGAGCGTGAAGGTGCTGTTGACGAGCTGCTGCTTGAAGCGCGTGCGCTCCGAGTAGGGAGTGTTGAAGTGCATCTGGTTGGTGTTCATCGTCAACGCGGTGAACCAGATGTTGTCGGTCTCGGTGATCGTCCGTCCGAGGCGGCTGCGGTAGACGTCGCCGACCTCGAAGTCCTCGAACAAGCGCGCCCGCAAGCCCTTCTGCTCGTCCTCCTGCGTCATCGGTTCCCTCCCTCGCTGTCGCCGACTATCCGCTCGGCCGCCGCGACGACTGCCGCGTCGACCATCGCGCCGTCAAGGCTGATCGCGCCCCTCCCCTCGCTGGCCGCCGCAGCGGCGGCGGCGAGCACGCGCCGCGCCCAATCGAGCTCCTGGGCCGACGGGGCGAAGATTTCGTTGATGGTGGCGACGTGCGCGGGGTGGATCGCGGCCTTGCCGCGCAGACCGAGCGAGCGGGCCAGCGCAGCCGCCCGCTCGAGGCCCTCGAGGTCGGCGATCACCGTGTGCACGACGTCGATCGGGGCGCGGATGCCCGCGGCCGCGGAGTCGACGACGAGCTTCGAGCGCGCGTAGTGGATCTCAAGGCCGTCGGCGCGGGTCTCCAGGCGCAGCTGCGCGCCGAGGTCGACGGCGCCGAGCAGCAGTGCGATGACGTTGGCGGCGCAGGCCGTCTCGAACGCCTGTCGCAGCCCGATCGCGGTCTCGACGATCGCGATCACCGGCAGCTGGCTGGCGGCGGCCAGTGCCGCCGCCGCCGGCGGCGTCGCCTTCGGCAGCACGACGGCGTCGGCGCCCACGGAGGCCAGGAAGGCCACGTCGTCCTCGAACCAGGCGCTGCCGTGGGCATTGATGCGAACCAGCCGCGCGCTGGGGCCGCGCGGCTCCGTCAGGAAGGCGCGCGTGACCGCGCGGGCCTGTGCCTTGGCCGGGATGGCGACGGCGTCCTCCAGATCGAACACCACGGCGTCGGCGCCCACGCCGAGCGCCTTACGCAGCTTGTGCTCGTCGTCGCCGGGCGCGAAGAGCAGCGAGCGCAGCCTCACGCCGGCGCTCCGAAGGCGCCTGAGCGCTCGAGCTCGTCGATCTCGGGGCCGCTGTAGCCGGCCTGCGCGAGCACCTCGCGCGTGTGCTCGCCGAGGAGGGGGCCGCGCTGCGCGGCCGCCGTGAGCTGACTGCCCAAGGCGCTGGACACCGTGCGCACCGTCCCGAGCACCGGGTGCTCGTACTCGGCCACCGCCTCGCGCGCGGTCGTCTGCTCATCGGCGAGCGCGCCTTCGATGTCGTTGACCGTCGAGCACGGCACGCCGTGGACGGAGAGCAGGGTGACCCACTCCCCGGCGGGGCGCGCGCGGAAGGCCTCGCCGAGGATCGGCACGAGCTCCTCGCGGTTGGCGTTGCGAGCGGCGAGATCGCCAAAGCGGGGGTCGACGGCTAGATCCGGACGCTCGAGCGCGTCGCACAGGCGCCGCCACAGCGATTCCTTCGCGCAGGCCACCGCCAGCCAGCCCTCGGCGGTGGCGAAGGTCTGGAAGGGGACCACGGTCTGATGCGAGGAGTCCGCAAGGCGCTGCGCGACCCAGTCGCCGCTCGCCGACCACGTGCCCATGTAGGTGAGAAGCGCGAGCGCGGTCTCGAACAGCGAGAGGTCGACGTCGCAACCGCGGCCGTCACGACGCGCCTGCCAGATGCCGGCGAGCAGTCCGATCGTCGCCACGTAGCCCGCGGAGTAGTCCACCAGCGAGAGGCCGCTCTTGGTCGGTGGCTCCTGGGGGCCGCCGGTGATGCTCATCCAGCCGGCCAGCGCCTGGATCGTCGCGTCGTAGGCGCCCTGGCCCGCGCGCGGGCCAGTCGTCCCGAAGCCCGAAAGCGAGACGCACACGATCCGCGGGTTGACCTCCGCGAGGTCCTCGTAGCGGATCCGAAGCTTGGCCGGCTGATCTCCTCGGAGGTTGGAGAAGACGGCGTCGGCCTGCCCCACGAGCCGCTCGAACACGGCACGCCCGTCGGGGTGGCGCAGGTCGAGGGAGATGCTGCGCTTGTTGCGGTTGAAGCTCTCGAAGAAGAGTGAGCTTCGGTCCTGCGCGAACGGCGGCACGTAGCGGGCGACGTCGCCGCCGACGGAGGGATCCTCGATCTTGATCACCTCGGCCCCGAGGTCGGCGAGCTGCATGGTGCCCCAGGGCCCGGCGCCGAACTGCTCGAGCGCGATCACGCGCACGTCCGCGAGCGGCAGCGCCACGGCTCAGTCCCCCACTCGGTGCAGGTGGGCGTGGAGCTCGCGCCCGACCTTCGCGGGCAGGCCCGGGACCGCCTGGAGCTGCTCGCCGCTGGCCGCCAGCACGGCGTCGGGGGAGCCGAAGTGGGCGATCAGCGCCCGCTTGCGCGCCGGCCCGACGCCGGGCAGCTCATCCAGCAGCGAGGCCGTCATGGCGCGGTCGCGACGAGCGCGGTGGTGGGTGATCGCGACGCGGTGGGCCTCGTCGCGGATCCGCGCCAGCAGCTGCAGCTCCGGGCTCTCGTGCGAGAGCACGATCGGCTCGCGCTGTCCGGGGACGAAGACCTCCTCGAGGCGCTTGGCCAGGGAGATCACCGCCACGCCCTGAGCCCGAGCCTGGGCCAGGGGCTCGAGCGTCGCTGACAGCTGGCCCTTGCCGCCGTCGATCACGATCAGGTTCGGGAGCGACGCGAAGCTCGCGTCGTAGCCTGAGTCGTGCGGAGAGGTGTCGGCCTGGCGCTCCCAGTTGGCCATGCGGCGACCGAGGACCTCCGCCAGCGAGGCGAAGTCGTCGGCGCCGGTGACCGTGCGGATGCGAAAGCGACGGTAGTCGGAGCGCTTGGGGACGCCTGCTTCGAACACCACCATCGAGGCGACGCTGTGGGTGCCCTGGATGTTGGAGATGTCGTAGCACTCGATTCGCATCGGCACCGCCGGCAGCGACAGCGCGGTGCGCAGCCCGTCGAGCGCCTCGGCGCGGCGCTCGCGCCTGCGGGCGGCCTTGAGCTGGTCCTCCTCGAGCGCCATCGCGGCGTTGCGCGCCGCGAGCTCGAGGATCCGCCGCTTCTCGCCGCGCTCGGCCGCGCGAATCTCGAGCGAGCCGCCACGGCGCGCGCTGAGCGCCTCGATCACGTCCTCGCCGACGGGCTCCTCGACGACGACCAAGGCGGGCACGGCGGCCGCCGTCTCGTAGTACTGGAGCAGGAACTCCTCGATCACCTCGCCGCGCGGGCGTTCGGCCTCGTTGGCGAGGTAGAAGGACTGGCGGTCCGAGAGCACCCCGTCGCGAACCTGGAAGACCTGGGCGTTGGCGTCGCCGCCGGAGAGCGCGACCGCGATCGCGTCGAGCGTTCCGACCGCGGAGCCGGCCACGCGCTGGCGCTGTCGCAACGAGCGCACCGCCGCCAGGCGGTTGCGCTCGACGGCCGCCTGCTCGAACTCCTGGGCCGCCGCGGCGGCGTTCATGCGCTGCTCGAGCTCGCGCTCGATCTCGACGTAGTGCCCGGCGAGGAAGTCGATCGCGCGGTCGATGCCGAGGCGGTATTCCTCCTCGCCGACGTAGCCCACGCAGGGCGCCCCGCAGCGGTTGATGTGGTAATCGAGGCAGGGGGACCCGGAGCGTCGCCCGGGCTCGGCGCCGGTGCAGGAGCGGATCAGGAAGATGCGACTGAGCAACTCGAGCGTCTCGCGGACGCGCTTGGCGTTGGAGTAGGGACCGAAGTAGGCGCGGTCCTTGCGGTGGCGCTCACGCGTGAAGTACACCCGCGGAAAACGCTCGTCCAAAGAGATCGCGATGAACGGGTAGGACTTGTCGTCGCGTAGGCGGATGTTGAAGCGCGGGCGGTACTGCTTGATGAAGCCCTGTTCGGCCAGCAGCGCCTCCGTCTCGCTGCCGACCACGACGCTCTCGATCGAGGCGACCTCGGCCGTCATCGCGGCGTTGCCGCCGGTCCCGAAGTGCGAGGCGACGCGCTTCTTGACCGAGATCGCCTTGCCGACGTAGATCACGCGGCCGGCGCGGTTGCGGAACAGATAGACGCCGGGCTGGTCGGGCAGGTTGCGCCGCTGCTCGGCGAGGTCTGGCCCGCTGCGCGCCGCTTCCTCGGCCGTGCTCAATACCGCTGCCAGTTGCGGAACACGCGCAGCAGCCCGCCGGCGCAGATCGCGAGACCGGCGATCTCCACCAGCGTCCCGCCGCCGGTCGTGGTGAGCCGGCCGGAAGCGGCGAGCAGGAGCACGATCCCGCCGATCGCGACGTAGAGGATCGCGCGGTCTCGGTCGCCGAGCCCGTAGATGTCGACCTGGTGGTCGCGGTAGAGCCGTCCGGCGAAGTAGGCGATCAGCGCGACGATCGCCAGCGAGAACACCGCACCGATCAGGCCGGCGGTGTCACTGCCCCCGGGAACGGCGACGACCGCGACCGCGAGCGCCACGATGATCGCGATGTTGCGAGCGTGCTTCATGCCCTCCCAGTGTAGTTCAGCCCCAGGGCGAGCCGACAGTGCCGGCGGGCCCCGAACCGGCGCCCTGGCCGGTGCCGGCGAGGAGGGTCGACACGGCGGCGGACGCTGTTACTGCAGGGCCTCGAGCTCGGCGTAGGCGGCGTCGACGGCGCGGCGCGCAGCGGTGTGGCGGGCCTCGCTCTTGGCCGCCTCGTACTTGGTGGCCCAGGCCGCGGGGTCGGCGAGCTCCTGCTCGAGCGCCGACAGCGCGGCCTCTGCCGCCTCCACCGCGCGCTCGGCCTGCTCCTGCGCGCGCAGCCGGTTCTTGCTGGGGCCGGCCGGCTCCTTCTCGCGGGGCCGCGGTGGCGCCGCCGTAGCGGTGGCTGACTGCCGCGGGGCATCGGCGCCCTCGGCGGCGGCCGCTGCCTGCAAGCGTCGCGGCCGCGGCGACGGCTGCACGCCGGCGGCACGCCGCTCGTCGCGGACCCGTAGGTACTCGGGCCAGCCGCCGACGTAGCTGCGCAGCTCACCGTCCTCGACGGCGATCGTGCGCGTGCCGACGGCGTCCAGCAGCGCGCGATCGTGGGAGACCAGCAGCAGCGAGCCGGGGAAAGCGGTGAGCGCGTCCTCGAGCGCCTCGCGCGATTCCAGGTCGAGATGGTTGGTGGGCTCGTCGAGGATCAGCACGTTGGCGCCGCTCGAGACGAGGATCGCCAGCGAGAGCCGCCTGCGCTCGCCACCCGAGAGACCGGCGAGCGGCTTCTCGGCCTGTTCGCCTCCGAAGAGGAAGCGCCCGAGCAGCGCGCGAGCGCGGTTGGGCGTCAACCCCGTGGCGCGCTGGGCGGCGTCCAGCACCGTGCCGCTGTTGCCCAGCTCGTCGGCGTGCTGGGAGAGGTAGCCGACCTGCACGTTGTGGCCCGTGCGCAGCTTGCCGGCGGCCAGTGGTCGCAGCCCCGTGAGGGTCTCGATGAGCGTCGTCTTGCCGGCCCCGTTGGGCCCCACGAGGGAGACGTGCTCGCCGCGCTCGAGCCACAGCTGCGCGTCCTCGAGCAGGACGATCGGGGGCTCGCCGACCTGGATCCGGGCGTCATCGAGCTCGAAGGTGACGCGACCGCTGCGCTCGGGCGCGTCGAAGCGGAAGGCCAGCGCCGCGCCGTCGGCCGGGTCGCGTTCGATCCGGTCGATCTTCTCCAGGGCCTTCGCGCGCGACTGCGCCTGACGTGCGCGGGTGCCGGCGCCCCAGCGCGCGACGAAGCGCTCGAGCCGCTCGACCTCGGCCTGCTGGCGCTCGATCGCCCGCCCGAGCGCCAGTTCGCGCTGGGCCTGCTCGACGCGCCAGGCGTGCCAGCTGCCCGGGAAGAAGCGGGAGCGACCGGCCTCGAGCTCGAGCACCGCGGTGCCGACGGTCTCGAGGAACCAGCGGTCGTGGGCGACGAGCACGATCGCGGCGTCGAGCGCCACGAGCGTCTGCTCGAGCCACTCCAGCGACTCGATGTCGAGGTGGTTGGTCGGCTCGTCCAGCAGCAGCAGGTCCGGTGCGGTCGCCAGCGCCCGCGCCAGCGAAGCGCGCGTCAGCTCGCCGCCGGAGAAGCTGGCGAGGCCGCGATCGAGATCCTCGTCGTGGAAGCCCAGCCCGCGCGCCATCTCGGTGGCGCGGTTGCGCCACAGGTAGCCGCCGAGGTTCTCGAACTCCCCCTGCGTGCGGGCGTAGCGATCGAGCGTCGCGGAGTCGCTGGCACCGGCGGCCATCTCGATCTCAAGCGCCGCCAAGCGCGCTTCGAGCTCGAGTTCCGTGGCGCAGCCCGACAGCAGGTAGTCGCGCAGCGTCATGCCCCGCTCGCGCGGTGGTCGCTGGTCGTGCAGCGCGATACGGGTGTTTCGGGCGAGGGCGAGCTCGCCGCCGTCGATCTGATCCTCGCCGGCGAGCATGCGCAGGAGCGTCGTCTTGCCGGCGCCGTTTCGCCCGGCGACGGTCATGCGCTCGCGGCGCTCGAGCTTGAAAGAGACGCCGCGCAGGAGCGGCGCTCCGGCGATGTCCTTGCCGAGGTTGGAGGCGATGGCGACGGCCATGTCCTTGATCGTATTCAGGCAGCCTGCTCCGCTAGAGTGCGTGCCGGTGCGGCGACTGAGTTTTGCGATCTCGACAAGCGTCCTTCTGGCGCTGCTGGCGTTCGCACCGTCGGCGCTCGCGCACGACGGCGGCGAGGGCCTCTGGGGCGAGACCAACGACAAGGTCACAGCGGCTGTCGGTGGGATCCTGATCGTCTTCTTCCCGCTGTTCATCTTCTTCGCGAGCAAGCTCCAGGGCCACCTGGAGAAGCGCAAGGACGCTCGCAAGAAGGCCGCCAAGTCGCGCGCCAAGAGCTCCGAGTGGCAGCGCGGCTGGTAGTGACCACTCGGTCCTAGCGAGCGCCGCGCAGGCGGGCGCTGGGTCCGCGCTTGGGATGATGCGCGGCGATGACGAGCACGCCGGCGATCGAGGTACTACAGCTGCGCAAGAGCTACGGCGAGACGGAGGCGGTGCGTGGCATCGACTTCACCGTCGCACGCGGCGAGATCTACGGGATGCTCGGCCCCAACGGCGCCGGCAAGACGAGCACGGTCGAGATCCTCGAGGGCTACCGCCAGCGCAGCTCGGGAAGCGTCAGCGTGCTCGGCTATGACCCGCAGTCGCGCCCACTGGCGCTGCGCCAGCGGGTGGGCATCGTGCTGCAGTCAAGCGGCATCTACAACCAGGTCCGCGTGCGCGAGGTGATCGCCCACTTCGCCGGCTTCTACCCCCACCCGCGCGACGTCGATGAGGTCGTCGAGCTCGTGGGGCTGAGCGAGAAGCGCGATGAGCGAGCGCGGCGCCTCTCGGGCGGACAGCGCCGCCGCCTCGATCTGGCCCTGGCGCTGATCGGCGACCCCGAGCTCATCTTCCTCGACGAGCCCACCACCGGGTTCGACCCGGCCGCGCGCCGCAATGCGTGGCAGACGATCCGCTCGCTGAAGGATCTGGGTAAGACCGTGCTGCTGACGACTCACTATCTCGACGAGGCGCAGGAGCTGGCGGACCGCGTCGCGATCGTCAAGGGCGGCCAGATCCTCGCCGAGGGCTCGCCCGCGGAGCTCGGCGTCGGCGCCGGCTCGCGCTACCGCGTCGCCTACCTCGATGGCGGCGAGCCGGTGATCCAGCAGACCGACGATCCGACGAGCCTGCTGCACGAGCTGACGACGGCCGCGCTCGATCGTGGCGAGCGCCTGGAGGGGTTGTCGGTGACGCGCCCGAGCCTCGAGGAGATCTATCTGGAGCTGACCGCGGATGGCTGACTCGCTCACGCTGCTGTGGCGCCAGTACCGTTTCGAGCGCCACCTCTTCTGGCGCAACCCGAGCGCGGCGTTCTTCAACTTCCTGCTGCCGCTGATCTTCCTGGCGCTGTTCGGGGCGATCGTCAGTGGCAAGCGCTCCGAGCTCGACGTGATCGTGCCCGGCATCGCCGGCATGAGCGTGATGGCGACGACCTTCACCGCCCTCGCCTACAACCTCACCTTCCTGCGCGAGCAGGGTGTGCTCAAGCGGATGCGCGGGACGCCGCTGCCGAGCGGCGTCTATCTCGGTGGACTGGCGCTCAACGCCGTCACCAACGCCGCGATCCAGATCGCGATCGTGATCTTCGCGGGGCGCATCTTCTTCGGCCTGGGCTGGCCGCCCGACGGGCTCGAGCTCGTCGTGTTCGTCGCGCTCGGGGTCCTCTGCTTCTCCTCCCTGGGCGTCGCGCTCTCCCATGCGATCCCCAACTTCGAGTCCGCGCCGGCGGTCGTCAACGCCGTGTTCGTCCCGGTGATCCTCATCTCGGGCGTCTTCTTCGACGTCAAGCACGTCCCGACCTTCCTGCGCGACATCGCCCAGGCGCTCCCGCTCGACCACCTGATCACCGGCCTCTCGGGCGGGCTGGTCGCTCACCACGGCGGCCTCTCCCATCACGGCACGGCGCTTTTGGTGCTGGCGATCTGGACGATCGTCGGCGCCGTGCTGGCGGTACGGGGCTTCTCCTGGGAGGCTCACCGCGGCTGAGGCGAGGATCAGCCGTCGCGAGCTCGGTCGCGCGACGCTGGCGCGCCAGCTGCTGCTGGAGCGCGCGCCGATCGGCGTCGTCGAGGCTGTCGGCGCGCTCGCCGGAATGCAGGCCCAGGAGCCGCGGCCGCCCTTCGTCGGGCTGTGGTCGCGGGTGGCCGATTTCACGCCCTCGCAGTTGCTCGAGCCGCTGCGCTCGGGGGCGCTTGTGCGCGGGCCGCTGTTTCGCGCGACCCTTCACCTCGTCCGCGCCGAGGACTGGGCGACCTTCCGCCCGCCGATGGCGCCGATGCTCAACCGTGCGCTGAGCGTCCTTGGCGAGCGCGGCGCCGGGATCGATGTCGAGGCCGTCGGCGCGAGCGCCCGTGGACTGCTGGCGCAGGCGCCGCGCACCAGCGCGCAGCTGCGGGAGCTCCTGCATGCCGCTCATCCCGAGCACGACGCCCGCGCGCTCGGTTACGCGGTGCGGACCGCAGTGCCGCTGCGCATGGTCGCCACCGAGGACCCCCTGGGGTTTCCGCGCGACGCCCAGCTCGCGCTGGCCGAGCCGGAGCCGCCCTTGGGCACCACGGAGGATCTGGTGCTGCGCTACCTCGCGGCCTTCGGTCCCTCAAGCGTCGCCGACGCCCAGGAGTGGTCGGGCCTTCGCGGCCTCGCCGCGGTCTTCGCGGCGCTGCGCGAGCAGCTCGTGACCTTCACCGACGAGCGTGGACGCGAGCTCTTCGACCTCCCCGACGCTCCGCGCCCGCCCGCAGAGGTGCCCGCGCCCGTGCGGTACGTCCCGGACTTCGACAACCTGATGCTCGCCCACTCAAACCGCACGCGCGTGATCGCTGATGAGCACCGTCGACACCTGACGACCAAGAACCTCCGCGTCAATGCGCTCGCCCTCTACGACGGAGAGGCGTGCGCGAGCTGGAGCGTCAAGCGTACGAGCAAGCTGGCGACGTTCGAGCTCGCCCCGTTCGCGAAGCTGCCCAAGGCGGCGCTGGCCGAGCTCGAGGCCGAGGCGCTGGCGCTCCTGGCGGCGACCGAACCGGCGGCAAAGAGAGCGTTCGCGGTCCGGCCGTGAACGGACTGACCCTGTGAGCGAGGCCCGGGAGGGCCCGATCACCCTCTAGACGACGATCCTCAGCACGAGGTCGTGTGGGCAGCCGCGATCGAGCAGCGTGCGCACCTGGTCGAGGTCGACGCACTCCCCCTCGACCCTCGTCGCCGCCAGCATCAAGGCCTGTGTCGTGTCGAAGCCGAGATCAACGAAGGCCTGCGCCCGCGCCTGCTCATTGGCCGTAGCGGTCTGCGTACCCGACATGGCAACCACCCTTCCTGGAGACAACAGCTGGCAGGATCAGAGCAGTGGCGGCGGACGGATAGGGTTCATGTGATGAGCACCACTGAACCCCTGGAGTCGGTCCGCTGGGAACTGGGCGATCTCGTCGGCGGCGGTGGCGCCGCCGAGGTCGACGCGTTGCTCGATCAGGCGCTGGAGCGCGCCGGCGCATTCGCCGAGCGCTACCGCGGCGCGGTAGCGACGATCGACGGAGACGGACTGGTGAACGCGATGACCGCGCTCGGTGAGATCTACGACCTCGTCGAGCGCGCCGACTCCTTCGCCTCGCTTGACTTCTCGACCGACACGATCGACCCCGCCCGCGGCGCCCTCGTCGCGAAGGTGCAGGAGCGATCGACCGAGCTCGCGACGCAACTGCTCTTCTTCGACCTCGAGTGGGCGGCGCTCGATGAGGAGCGCGTCGAGGAGCTGCTCGAGCACGACGGACTCGACTTCTGCCGCCACCACCTGCGAACCGTTCGCCGCTACCGCCCGCACCTGCTCAGCGAGCCCGAGGAGCGGATCATGACCGAGAAGTCGGTCAGCGGCGCCGGCGCCTGGACACGGCTGTTCTCGGAGCTGACCTCGGCGCTCGAGGTCGCCATCGACGGCGAGAACGTGACGCTCGACGTCGCGCTCTCCCGCCTCGCCTCACCCTCGCGCGAGGTCCGCCGCGACAGCGCGGCCGCCGTGACGGCCGCGCTCGCGCCCGGACTGCGCACGCGCGGCTTCGTCTTCAACACTTTGCTGAGCGACAAGGCCACCGACGACCGCCTGCGCTCCTACGAGAACTGGCTCGCGGCGCGCAACCTCGCCAACGAGGCCAGCGACGAGTCCGTGCAGGCGCTGATCTCGGCGGTTCGTGCGCGTTATGAGCTGGCCCGACGCTGGTACCGGCTGAAGGCGAAGCTGCTCGGGATCGAGCGGCTGGCCGACTACGACCGCATGGCGCCGCTCGCGCAGGACGAGCAGGAGATCGAGTGGCCGGCGGCGCGTGAGCTCGTGCTCGACGCCTACCACGCCTTCTCGCCCACGCTCGGCGATCTCGCGGGACGATTCTTCGACGAGCGCTGGATCGACGCGCCCCCCGGCCACGGCAAGCGCGGCGGAGCCTTCTGCGCCTACACCGTCCCCTCGGTTCACCCCTATGTCCTGCTCAACTTCACCTCGCGCCGCCGCGACGTGCTGACGCTCGCGCACGAGCTCGGTCACGGCGTTCACGCCGCGCTCGCGGCCCCCCAGGGCATCTTCCACCAGGGCACGCCGCTGACCCTGGCCGAGACGGCCTCGGTGTTCGGTGAGGCGCTGACCTTTGCGCGGCTGCTGGAGGCCTCGCCGAGCCCCGCGGCCCGCCTGTCGCTTCTGGCCGAGAACATCGAGGACGCGATCGCGACGGTCTTTCGCCAGGTGGCGATGAACGGCTTCGAGCAACTCGCCCACAACGAGCGCCGCGAGCGCGGCGAGCTGTCGGTCGAGCGTTTCGGCGAGCTGTGGGCACAGACCCAGACGGAGTTGCTCGGCGACGCCGTCGAGATCACCGAGGGCTACCGCAGCTGGTGGTCCTACATCCCCCACTTCATCAACACGCCCGGCTACGTCTACGCCTACGCCTACGGCCAGCTGCTCGCGATGTCGGTCTATGAGCGCTACCTCGTCGAGGGACCGGGCTTCGAGCAGCGCTACCTGGAGCTGCTGGCGGCCGGGGGCTCACGCAGCCCCGAGGAGCTGGGCGAGATCGTCGGCATCGACCTCAGCGACCCGGGCTTCTGGGAGCGTGGCCTGGATCTGCTGGAGCGTCGGCTCGAGGACGCCGAGGCCGCCGCGGCGGCTGTGTAGGCAGCGGCTGCGCCTGGCGCCAGACGCGCCGGGAAGGTTTCACTCCGCTGCAGTGCCGATCGCCTGAAGGCGCTCGCGCTCAGCCGCGGAGAGCCGTGCGTGGAGCTCCACGCCGGCGAGCGTCTGGTCGAGCTGCGACGGCGAGGTGGCGCCGACCAGGGCGCTCGCGATGAGCGGGTGCTCGAGCACGAAGGCGATCGCCAGCGCCGCCGCCGAGGTCTCCCATTCGCTCGCCAGTGCCGCCAGCTGCGCGCCGAGGGCGAGCGCCCGGGCGCTCTGGGGATCGGCGAGCGCGCCGGACATGCGACCCTCCCCTGCGCCCTGCGCGTACTTGCCGCTCAGCAGCCCGCCCTCCAAGGGCGCCGAGGCGACCAGTCCCGCGCCGGCGCCGCGCAGGGCGGCGAGCATCTCGTCGCTCGAGGCGGTTTGGCGGCTGGCGATGCTGTAGGCCATCTGCGCGGCGCACGGCGGCGCGATCCCCGCCGCCTCAGCGGCGCGGGTGGCGGCCTCGATGTCGGCGGCCGACCACATCGCGACGCCCCATGCCCGCGCACTGCCGGCCTCGAGCAGGGTCGCGACCTCCTCGACGGCCGCCTCGACGCTCAACGCCGCCGGTAGCGCCACGCAATAGATGAGGTCGACGTAGTCGAAGCGCAGACGCTCGAGCGAGGCGGCGAGCTCCGCCGCGGCGCTCTGGCGCGGCCAGAACTCCCACCACAGCTTCTCCGACACGACGACCTGCTCGCGCGCGACGCCGCAGGCACGGAAGATCTCGCCGAAGATGACCTCCGAGTAGCCGCTGGGCATCGGGGCGGTGGCGGTCTCGTCGTCATAGCGCGCGTCGTCGAGGAAATTGACGCCGCGCTCGAGCGCGTGCGCGAGAGTCTCGATGCTGCGCTGCCGCGGCAGGCGCTCGTAGGTGCGCCAGGAGCCGAGCGCAACCGGAGACACGCGCAACTGGCTCGCGCCGAGGGGACGGGGCGCTAGCGTCATCGGACCATCCACCGCGAGGCGCCCGCCCCGGCGGACCGGCCGCGGGGATGGCGCACCCCGGCCGGCCGACGCGGAGGAGGAGAAAGGCGCCGGCCGGCCGGTACGCCGCACGCCATGACGCCCGAAGCGAGTACTCGCACCGGGCCGCGCAGGCTGGCGGCAGGTGTGGCGCGCTCAGGAGCCGCCCCACACCTCCGCGGCGGTCTCGACGACGAGCGCGAGCTTCGCGCGCTCCTCGTCCACGGTCAGGCTGTTGCCCTCAAACGTCGAGGAGAAGCCGCACTGCGGCGAGAGGCAGAGCTGATCGATGTCGATGTAGCGTGCCGCGTCCTCGATCCGCCGCTTGAGCTCGTCCTTGGTCTCGAGCTGCGGCTTCTTGCTCGTCACCAGACCCAACACGACGAGCTTGTCCTTGGGCACGAAGCGCAGCGGCTCGAAGGTGCCCGAGCGCTCGTCGTCGTACTCCATGAAGAAGGCGTCCACGTCGAGCTGGGTGAAGAGCGGCTCGGCGACGTAGTCGTAGCCGCCCTGCGCCACCCACGAGGAACGGAAGTTGCCGCGGCACATGTGGGTGCCGATGGTGACGCCGTCGGGACGGTCCTTGACGGCCTCGTTGAAGGTGTTGATGTAGACGAGGTGCTGATCGTCACCACTCTCGCCACGAGCGTTGAGATTGGCCCGCTCGGTCGGGTCGTTGAGGTAGGCGAAGCAGGTGTCGTCGAGCTGGAGGTAGGTGCAGCCGATGTCCGCCAGGCGGCTGATCTCCTCGCGATAGACCTCGGCGAGGTCGGCCCAGAAGGCGTCGAGCTCCGGGTACACGGACTCGTCGATCGCGGCCCGTCCGCCGCGGTAGTGAGCCATGCTGGGCGAGGGGACCGTCAGTTTCGGGGTTCCCTTCGGGGTGTTCGCCGCGAGGAACTCGAAGGCGTCGCCGAAGATCGTGTGGTCGAGCGTCAGCTTGCTCTTGACCTCGGGCTTGGTCGGGCGGAACTCGATGTCGCCCGCGTCGTTGTGGAAGCGCGAGAGGAGGTTGTCCTGCGAGCGCTCGATGCCGCCGATCTCGTAGAGGAAGTCCATGTGCCAGGAGCCGCGGCGCAGCTCGCCGTCGGTGATCGACTCGAGGCCGACCTCCTCCTGCAGGGCGATCGCGTCGCGGATCGCCGCGTCCTCCTCGTTGCGAAGCTGCTCCGCCGTGATGGTTCCGGCCTGCTGCTCGGCTCGTGCCTCGAGCAGGCGCTTGGGCCGAAGCAGGCTTCCTACGTGCTCCGCCCGAAATGGCGGCGTGGTGCGCATGGACAAGCTGGTTCCTCCTATCGCCTTCTGAAGCCCGCTGACCGCGCCGCCGGCGCGGTCGTGAATGAGTCCGTGGACACCCGCCGGCGCTGGCCGCGGAGGTCAGGATCTCCCGTCATCCTATAGGAGATCATAAATGATCTCCGTTGGCGGAAAGCGCCGAGCGCCCCGCCTCGAAGAACATCGCGACCGCCTCGGCACCGGCGTCCCGCACGCCACGGGAGAGCTCGCCGACATAGCTCGCGCGGCCACGCCGCGCCACCAGCTCGGCTGTCGCCTCCGCGCCGCCACGCGCGGCCGCGGCCGCGTCGGCGATGTCCTCACGAATGTCGCGCTCCTGCGCGGCGGCCGTGCTGAGCACGCCCGCCACCGGCGACATCGCGTCGACCATCGTCTTGTCTCCGGGCTGTGCCTGCCCGAGCGCGAGCACCGCCTGCAGGCCGGCGGAGGCGCCGCGGGCGAGTCCCTCGCGGTCGAGTTCGAGCTCGCCGCTGGCGCGCGCGAACTCGCGAAACCAGACCCCGAAAAGCGGCCCGCTTGTGCCGCCGGCGTGCATGAAGGCCTTCGAAACCGAACGGAAAAGCTCAGCCGGTGAGCTGGTGGGCGCGCTCGCAAGATCGGCGTCGATGCGATCGATCGCGCTGCGCAGGTTGGTCCCGAAGTCACCGTCACCGCTCTGGCGGTCGAGATCGTCGAGCTCCCCGCTGGCGCTGCGGAAATCCGCGGCGAAGCCGGCGACCCAGGCGCGCACCGCCTCGCCATCGAGCGAATCCCCCATTGCCGACTACCAGCGCAGCGCTGGCGTCAGCACCGGCGCGTCCCAGAGCTCGAGCAGGTCGACCTCCGCACGCACCAGTGTGATCGAGCAGCCCGCCATGTCGAGCGAGGTCACGTAGGAGCCGACCAGCGAGCGAGCGACGGTGACCCCGCCGTGATCGAGACGCTGCGCGGTTTCCTCGAACATCAACGAGAGCTCCAGCGGATGGGTCGAGCCCAGCCCGTTGACGATGGCGATCACCTGCTCGCCCGGCTCCAGGCCGAGCGCGGCGGTGATCGGCGCCACGAGCATGTCGGCCAGCTCGCGGGCGGGCGCGAAGGCCCGCCGATCGATTCCGCGCTCGCCGTGGATGCCGACGCCGAACTCGATCACATCATCGGGAAGCTCGAACGACGGCCCGGCGGCACCCGGATGGGTCGGGGCCTCGAGCGCGATCGCGAGCGAACGCGAACCCGCGGCCACGCGGCGGCCGAGGGAGGCGACGGTCTCGAGGTCGGCTCCGCGAGCGGCGGCCGCGCCGCAGATCTTCTCGACGGCGATCACGGCTGCGGTCCCGCGCCGCCCCGGCCCACCCCCCTCGGGGTTGTCGGTCGCGAGGTCGTCGTCCACGACAACGGTCTCGACGGCGATGCCATCCTCGATCGCCTCATCGCGCGCGAGCCCGAAGTTGATGATGTCGCCCGTGTAGTTCTTGACCACGTGGACGACGCCGGCGCCACCGTCGGCCGCGTTGGTGGCGGCCATGACCTGGATCATCGAGGGGCTGGCGAAGATCGCGCCCGGCACGGCGGCGTCGAGCATGCCGGCGCCGACGAAACCCGTGTGCAGCGGCTCGTGGCCCGAACCGCCGCCTGAGATCACCGCCACCTGCCCCTGAACCGGCCCGTCCGCGCGGACGATGAAGCTCGGCTCACGGTTCCAGCGCACGAGTGCCGGATGCGCTCGCTCGAGCCCGGCCAGGGCGCTGGCGACGAGGCTGTCGGGCTCGTTGATGAATTGACGCGCGGGTGCCATGGGGAGCTCTGTACCAAAACGTATACGATCCGGGCAGCGTGACGGCTCCGCCCCCGACCAAGATCATCGCGGTGCACGTGAATTTCCGCAGCCGCGCGCAGCAGCGCGGCACATCGCCGCAGGTCCCCTCCTACTTCATGAAGCCCGTTTCCTCGCTGGCGCGCAGCGGCGACCCCGTGGTTCGCCCGCGCGGCACGCAGCTGCTCGGGATCGAGGGCGAGATCGCGGCGATCATCGGTACGCGCGCCCGCCACGTCGCACCCGAGGAGGGCCTCGAACACGTCGGCTGGTTCGCGCCCGCAAACGACGTCGGACTCTTCGACATGCGCTGGGCCGACCGCGGCTCGAACCTGTTCTCCAAGGGGCAGGACGGCTACACGCCGATCGGCCCGACGGTCGCGGCCGGAGAGGTCGATCCGGGGAACCTGACGCTGCGCACCCGCGTCAACGGCGAACTCATCCAGGAGGACACGAGCGCCAACCTCATCTTCTCCTTCGGCATGCTCGTCGCCGACCTCTCGCGCTTCATCACGCTCGAGCCGGGCGATGTGATCCTCACCGGCACGCCCGCCAACGCGGCTCTGGTGGAGCCCGGTGACGAGGTCGAGGTCGAGCTCGACGGGGCCGGCACGCTGTGCAACCGGATCGTCGAGGCCGATCAGGACCTCGCCGACTTCGGCGCGCAGCCGCGCGTCGCGCCCGCCACCAGGGCTACGGCCATGGGTCTCAACGGCCACCGCGCCGTGATCCTCTCCGAGGCCGCCAAGGACGCGCTGCGCAGCGTCTCGACGGCGACGCTCTCCTCCCAGCTGGGCCGCCGCGGCATCAGCAACCCGGTCATCGCCGGCCTGCGCGCGACACGCCCGGGCGATCGGTTGCTCGGCTACGCCTACACGCTGCGCTACGTGCCTCTGCGCGAGGACATCCGCGACGGCGCCACCGCCGACCTCAACGCGCAGAAGCAGGCCGTGGAGTCGATCGGCCCCGAGGAGGTCCTCGTGATCGATGCCCGCGGCGAGCACCAGGCCGGGACGATCGGCGACATCCTCGCTGCGCGCGCGCTCGCCCGTGGGGCGAGCGGAATCGTCACCGATGGCGGCCTGCGCGACGTCGACGCCGTTGCCAGACTCGAGATCCCGACCTACTACGCGGCGGCGCACCCGGCGGTGCTCGGTCGCCTGCACTTCCCGCTCGAGTCGAACGTCCCCGTCGCCTGCGGTGGTGCGCTGGTGATACCCGGCGACGTGATCGTCGGCGACGGCGACGGCGTGCTCGTGATCCCGGCCGCGATGGCCGAGGAGGTCGCCGCCGACGCGCTCGCGCAGGAGTCTCGTGAGGCCTGGGCGCTCGAGCGCGTCAAGGCCGGCGAGTCGGTGCGCGGCGTCTACCCCCTTTCGGATGAACGCCGCGCCGAGTACGAGGCCTGGCAGGGCCAAAACACAGAAATTGGAGATCGCGAATGAACCGCTTCGCCGCTGACCCAACTGCGATCCGCGGCGCGATCACGCCGCTGATCACGCCCTTTTCACCGGACGGCGAGATCGAGCTCGAGACCGTCGCGCGGCTCGTGGACTGGCAACTCGAGAATGGATCCCACGGCATCTCCGTCGGCGGCTCCACGGGCGAGCCGATCTCCCAGACCGTGGATGAGCGCATCGCCGTGATGCGCGCTGCCGCCACGGCGGTCGACGGACGCGTGCCCTTCCTGCCCGGCACCGGCACCGCGCGGCTGGATGAGACCTTCACGCTGACGGCGGAGGCGCAGAGCCTCGGCGCCAGCGGCGCGCTGGTCGTCTCCCCCTACTACTCGCGCCCGCAGCAGGACGGCGTCTTCAACTGGTACGCGAGCGTCGCGCGCGAGTTCCCCGACTTCCCGATCATCGTCTACAACGTCCCCATCCGCACCGGCGTGGACATCGCGCCCGAGACGGTCGGGCGACTGCGCCGCGCGCACCCCAACATCGTCGGCATCAAGGAGACCACGCGCGACTTCGAGCACGTCTCCCATGTGTTCTCACACTGCGGCACCGACTTCATCGCGCTGTCGGGGATCGAACTCCTCTGCTACCCGATGCTCGTGCTCGGTGGCTGCGGGCACCTCAGCTGCGTCGCGAACTTCAAGCCGCGTCCGGTCGCCGAGCTCTACGACGCCTTCGTGGCCGGCGACCACGAGCGCGCCCGAACCCTCCACTACGAGCTGCACGCCTACGTCGAGGCCGCCTTCGTGGAGGTCAACCCGGTGCCCGTCAAGTGGCTCATGCGCGAGCTGGGGATCATGCCGTCGGCGTTCGCGCGCGAGCCCCTCGCAGAACTCAGCCCGGCCTCGATCGCGAAGATCCGCGAGCTCCTGCCGGAGCCCTTCGCGACCGTCGCCTGAGGCGCTCAGCGGCTCTGGCGCGAGCTGCGCGCGGACGCCGGGGGCGGCGTCTGTGCGCGCTCCTGCAGGGCCCGGAAGCTGGCCACGGTGCTGAGCTTGTGCTCGCGCGCGACCTTCTCGATCTTGGCCGACGGCGCGCCGCTCGAGAGGAGCGCGATCAGCTCCTTGTGCTCGGCCACTGAGGCCGCCCCGCGGTAGGGAATCTGGACGAAGACGGTTCGGCGGATCGCGTCGAGGCGGCGCGCGACGTCGCGCAGGATCCCGACCAGAGCGGCGTTCGGGCAGTACTCATAGATCAGGCCGTGGAACTCCTGGTTGAGCCTGCCGAAGCTGAGCGAGTCAAGCTGCCCCATGGCCGCGACCATCTCGTCGTTGATCTCGGTCAGGCGCGCGATCTGGGCCTCGCCGAGGCAGGGCGCGGCGAGCGCGGTGCCGTAGCCCTCGAGCACGGCGAGCACGCTCATCTCCTCGTCGAAGAGCCCGGGGTCGGCGGGAGCGACCTGGGCGCCGGCGTTGGGCCGGTAGATGACCAGGCCCTCGGCCTCGAGCCGGCGGATCGCCTCGCGCACCGGCAGACCTGAGACCTCGAACTCCTCGGCGAGCGCGTCGATGACGACGCGATAGCCCGGTCCGTAGGCGCCGCTGAGAATGCGCTCGCGGATCGCCTGGTAGACGCGCTCCTGCTTGGTGACGATCGTCGTTGCGGCCACGGCTGCCTCTATCCTCGCATCATCGGGGGTCGTATCGTCGCTGGCTCACGCCTCGCCGTCCTCGGCGAGGGCGACATCCCACCATCCCTTGTGCGCCTCGGAGTGGTCGCGCCCCTGGCCGAGCGCGTCGAGCGCCTGCGCCCAGCGCTCGCTGACGAGCGCGACGACCGGCGTCTCGAGCTCTGACGCCTGCGCCAGCGAGGCGGCGATGCCGACGTCCTTGGTCAGCAGTGCGAGCGCGAAGTTGGTGCCGTAGCGACCCGTCAGGACGTCGCCCTTGAAGACGACCTCGCTGTTGAAGCTGCGTCCCGTCGAGTTGTTGATGACGTCGATCATGACCTCGCCGCTGAGGCCGAACTGCTGACCGATCGCCAGCGCCTCGGCGGTGACCGCATAGGCGGCGGCGCCGCAGTAGTTGTTGAGCGCCTTCATCGCGTGACCGGAACCGAGCGGGCCGGTGCGGAAGATGCGCGCCCCCAGGACCTCGAGCACGGGCGTGGCGGCGGCGATCGCCGCCTCATCGTCGCCGCCCACCATCAGCGTCAGCTCGCCACTGTCGGCCCGGGCGATCCCGCCTGAGACCGGCGCGTCCACGAGCGCAACACCGAGCTGCGCGAGCTTGGGGCCGAGCTCGCGCGTGTGAAGCGGGCTCGAGGAGCTCATGTCGACCACGACCGCGCCCTGCGGGAGCGCGGCCGCCACGCCGCCTTCGAGCAACGCCTGGGCCACGGCGAGCCCGTCCGGGAGCATCGTCACCACGACCGCCACCGCCGCGAAGGCCTCAGGGCCGCTCGCGGCGACGCCGCCGAACTCCTCGACGAAACGTGCGCTGCGCTCGGTGTCGAGGTCGTGGACCACGACGTCGCGACCGGCCTGGCGCAGGTTGCGCGCCATCAGCCAGCCCATGTTGCCGAGCCCGATGAAGCCGACGGGAGCCTCGCTCGCGGCGCTCATGCCGAGACCGGCTGCGGGAGGCGGGCGAGGAGGTGGCCGGCGAACTGGCGCGTGCGGCCATCGGCGCTCGCCACCGCGGCCCTGTCGCGTTCTGACCCGAGCGTCCCCTCGCGGCGGATCTCCAGCCCCATCTCATACGCCTGCTCTGCCATCTGTGCCTTTCGTCTCGTGATGGCGGCGCCGGCGCCCTGCGCGCCGGCGACCGTCTGCGTGCGCCCCACTCCTAGAGCGTGATCGTCACCGTCTTCTCTTCGGTGGATGCCTCGATCCCCGCCCAACCGAGTTCGCGTCCGATCCCGCTCGACTTCACGCCGCCCCACGGCAGCCGCGCGTCGGGCGCTCCGGGGCCGTTGATCCACACGCTGCCGGCGCGGACCCGGGCCGCGATCTGGTGCGCGGCCGAGAGGTTGTTGGTCCAGACGTAGGCCGCGAGCCCGTAGCGGGTGTCGTTGGCGAGGGCGACGGCCTCCTCGACGTCGTCGAAGGGGAGCACGAGCCCGACCGGCCCGAAGATCTCCTCGCGCGCGATCTGAATGTCGTTGCCGCCGCCGGCGAAGACCGTCGGCTCCACGAAGTAGCCGCGACGGTCGGGGCGCGTTCCGCCGGCCACGAGCTGGGCGCCCTCGTCGCGGCCGCGATCGATGTAGCCGAGGACGCGCTCGAGCTGACGCTCGTTGATCAGCGCGCCCATCGTCGTACGCTCATCGAAGGGATCGCCGAGAACGACGTTGCCGGCGGCCTCAGCCAGCCCCGCGACGACGTCGTCGTAGTGCCGACGCGCCACGAACACGCGCGTGCCGGCCGCGCAGATCTCCCCCTGGTTGGCGAAGAATCCGATCGCCACGCCTGGCACGACGGCCGCGAGATCGGCGTCGTCGAGGATGATCTGAGGCGACTTGCCGCCGAGCTCGAGGGTCACGCGGCGGAACTCGCCGGCGGCGTGGATGGCGATCTCGCGCCCGACCTGCGGGCTGCCCGTGAAACTGATCTTGTCGACACCGGGGTGGCGCACGAGCGCGGCGCCGGCGGTCTCCCCGATGCCCGGAATCACGTTCACGGCGCCCGGCGGGAAATCGGCCTCCTCGACCAGCTTTGCCAACAGCAGCGTGCTCAGGCTCGCGTCCTCGGCCGGCTTGAGCACGACGGTGTTGCCCGCCGCGAGCGCCGGCCCGAGCTTCCACGAGGCGATCAGCGAGGGAGCGTTCCAGGCGGTGATCGCGGCCACGACGCCGAGCGGCTCGCGGATCGTGTAGGCCTGGCGCTGGTGGCCGAAGGCGGGAAGCGGGGAAACCCAGCGGCCCTCGATCTTGTCCGCCCAGCCGGCGAAGTGACGGATCGTGTCGATGGCGTTGGGGATGTCGACCAGGCGCGGCTCAAACGCCGGCTTGCCGACGTCGAGCGCCTCGAGTGTCACAAAGGTCTCGAACTCGCGCTCCATCAACTCCGCGAGGCGATACAAGAGCTTGCCGCGGTCGGCGCCCGTGAGCTTGGACCAGGCACCGCCGTCGAACTGGGCACGGGCTGCCGCGACCGCGGCGTCGACGTCCGCCGGCTGCGCCGAGGCGATCGTCGCGAGATGCTCCTCGTTGGAAGGGGATACCGCGTCGAAGGTCTCTCCGCCGGCGGCATCGCGCCAGCTGCCGCCGATGAACAGGCCGGTCGGCACGGTCGGAACCTCGACGCCACCGACGGTGTCGCTCGTCTTGAGTGTGCTCTGCACGGTGCCACCCTCCTCGCGGTGAAAACGCCGCCACGGCAGGGTGTGACGGCGATCGTATACTATAACATATGTGATAAAGTCGCCCGACTAGCCGGGTTCAAATCGGACGGGAGGGACAGTGGCCGAGAGCGTGTACCTCGTTTTCAGCAAGCCGCCGGAGGGGATGTCGCTGGCGGAGTTCGGCGAGTGGTACGAGCAGCACGTTCGCGACATCCTCGCCGTCGAGGGTTTCGTCGCTGCGCGGCGCTTCGGCTTCGACGTGATCCGCGGTGACACCTCCCCGACGATGTACTCCCACCTCTCACTGTATGTGATCGAGGGCGACCCGCACGCCGTGATGGAGCGCCTCGCGGCCTCCGAGGTACCGATCCCCGACTGGTTCCACGACGGTCGTTGGGCCTCCTTCTACGGCGATCCGCTCGAGGGCCCGATCGACCTCGATCACCTCGACCACGCCTACCTCGTCTTCAGCCGCCAGCCGCAGGGTATGCCGGCCGAGGAGTTCATCGACTGGTACGCCACCCATGCCCGCGAGAACTGCACCGCCGAGGGCTTCGAGGACGTCTGGCGCTACCGCCTCGAGCCCGACACCGTCGACGAGCTCGCTCCCGGCGAGTCCATCCACGTCGCGATCTATGAGGTCCACGGCGAGCTGCCGGCGCTGCGGGCAGCGCTGAAGGAGGCCGCCGACGCGGGGCGCGTCGGCTTCCCGGAGTGGTTCGATGACATCCTCTTCGCCTCGCTTGACGCGAAGGCCGCCTCGGCGACGGTCGCCGGCGTCAGCGCCTAGCGCGGCCGCAGGCCCCCACCCCACCCCGACGCAGACAAGGAGACCCGCGATGGCAGGCAATCTGCAGATCGTCTTCAGCTACGTGCCCGAGGGGGTCACCGACGGGGAATTCTCCACGTGGTACGACGCCCACCTCCCGGAGATCCTCTCGATCCCGGGCTTCGTCTCCGCGCAGCGCTACCGGCTGGAGCCGGTGGTCAGCGACGCCACCGAGCCCGTCACCTATCGCTACCTCGCGCTGTACGAGGTCGAGGGCGACACCGAGAGGTTGCTCGAGGAGATGGCCAAGCGCCAGCTCGGAAACGTCGACACCTATGCGGAGCGCAAGGAGGTCGATTCGAGCGGTCCGCCGCTGCCTGAGTGGTGGGATCGGGTGCGCTTCGCGAGCTGGAACTGCATCGCCCTCGGTGAACGCGTCAGCGCCGACGCCGTGGCGAGCTGACCATGCGCTATCGCAAGCTCGGCAACAGCGGCCTGGAGGTCTCGGAGCTCGGCTACGGCGCCTGGGGAATCGGGGCGACCCATTGGGTCGGCGCCGATGACGACGACTCCCGCGCCGCCCTGCGGGCCGCGATCGCGTCGGGCGTCAACTTCATCGACACCGCGCTCGCCTACGGCGACGGCCATAGCGAGAGCCTTGTCGGCGAGGTCGTGCGAGCGGCCTCGGAGACGATCCACGTCGCCACCAAGATCCCGCCCCAGAACGGCAAGTGGCCGGCCGAGCCCGGCGACGACATGGACGAGATGTTCTCGGCCGCCTGGATCACGCAGGCCACCGAGACGAGCCTGCGCAACCTGGGCCTCGACACGATCGACGTGCAGCAACTGCACACCTGGACCGACGACTGGGTGCGCCAGGGCGACTGGGCCAACGCCGTCGCCGCGCTCAAAGAGGCCGGCAAGATCCGGCTCTTCGGCGTCTCGATCCGCAATCACGACCCGGGGTCGGTGCTCGAGCTCGTGCGCAGCGGGCTGATCGACACGATCCAGGTGATCTACAACATCTTTGACCAGAGCCCCGAGGACGAGCTCTTCGAGGCGGCGCTCGAGCGCGGCGTCGGGGTGATCGTGCGCGTGCCCTTCGACGAGGGCGGGCTGACCGGGCGGATCCGTCCGGACACGACCTTCCCGGAGGGCGACTTCCGCAACGGCTACTTCGCCGGCGAGCGCAAGCGCGAGACCTACGAGCGCGTGCAGGCGATCGTCGCCGACCTCGGCATCTCAGAGGATGAGATCGCGAGCTTGGCGCTGCGCTTCTGCCTCAGCCAGGAGGCGGTCTCGACGGTGATCGCCGGCATGCGAGCGCTCGCCAACGTGGACCGCAACGTCGCCGCGACGGAAGAGCCGCCGCTGGATGCCGCGCAGCTCGCCAAGCTACGCGCGCACCGCTGGAATCTCACCGGCTAGGCGACGGCGCTCAGGGAAGCAGCGCCGCCGCCAGGCGACGCCAGTCCTCGCGCGGCAAGGTCTCGCCGGCGCCGATGACGTGCAGCGCGACGTGGTCGGCGCCCGCGGCACGGTGCGCGGCGACGCTCTCAGCGACCGCATCCTCGTCCCCGAAGGCGACCAGCGCGCGCACCAGCCGTTCGCTGCCGCCGCCTGAGAGATCGTCGTCGCCGAAGCCGAGTCGACGGAGATTGTTGGTGTAGTTGGGGAGACGCAGGTAGTCGCTGACGAACGCTCGCGCGCGCTCGAGACCATGCGCCTCGTCTGCCTCGAGCAGGACCGAGAGCTCGGGCGCGAGCAGGCGTCCCTCGCCGAGCGCCTCCCGCGCGATGCGGGTGTGCTCCGGCGGGACCAGGTAGGGATGGGCGCCGCCCGAGCGCTCGCGCGCCAGCTCGAGCATGCGCGGGCCGAGCGCGGCGAGGATCCGCGGCGCCGCCGGCTGCGGCTGGGCATCGAGGCCGTCGAGGTAGTCGACCATCGCGCTGTATGGGCGCTCGTAGCGGGGCGGGCCCTCGGCGTCGACGACGGCCGCGTGGCTCGCCCCGAGCCCGAGCAGGAAGCGCTCGGGGTGGCTGCGCTCGATCGCCGCCACACCGGCCGCGACCTCCGCTGGCGGATGCATCCAGATGTTGAGGATCCCGGTCGCCAGCGGGATCGCGCGCGTCGCCTCGAGCAGTTCGGTGACGGCGGCGAGCACGTCACCGCCCACGTCGGGGATGAAGATGGCGTCGAACCCGAGCTCCTCGAGCTCGACCGCTGCCTCGCGGGCCTCGGCGCGGTCGGCGTGAAAGCGGAGCTCGCGGGTCCAGATGCCGGTGGAGCCGATGTCGACCGGCATGCTCAGACCGCCGGGATGTCGCAGGGTGCCTCGCGGCGCAGGAACTTCCAGCTCCCGTCCTCGCGCGTCAGCAGGTCGTTGTAGCGACCGACCTTGGAGACCTCGGGGATGTCGCCGCCATCGCGCACGATGTAGACCCAGGTGCTGGTTGCCCTGGCGCTGTCGCCGTCGAGGTCGATGCGGTCGTTGACGGCGACGTGGAGATCGTCGCCGGAGGCGTCGCTGACCAGGTTGCCCCGCATCCCGTCGACCAGCGCGAAGATCGCCTCTCGGCCCTTGGCGCGAATCGAGCCGTCGGGGCCGGCGATGAACTCGCCCTCGGTCGCGAAGAGGTCCGCGTAGGCACGGAAGTCCTTGCTGTCGAGACTGCGGCGGTAGTCCTGGAACAGGCGCCGGATCGCGTCGACGTCCTCGAGCCGCTGGAGCCGTGCCGCGAGTGAATCTGTCGAATCTTCCGTCACTGTCAGTCCCTTCGCTGTGGTCGCGGCCCGCTCACCCGGCTAGCGGGAGAGCGGGGCGTGCGGAATGTCAGGGTTCGCCAAACGGCGCTTGAAGCGCCATCGGCCGTTCTCGCGCGCGAGCAGGTCGTCGTAGTGGCCCAGCATCGCCACCGTCGGCTGGTCATCCTCGCCGCGGCGCATCAGCACCCAGGCCACCGATGCGGTGGCGCGGTCGCCGTCCAGGGTGACCGTAGGGTTGGCGACGATATGCCACGAGGTCGCGGCGGGAGCCGGCGGGTTCGGGCTCAGGTTCGCCTCCAGCATCTCCTGGATCTGCTTCGGACCAACGGCGCTGCCGGTGCGCCCGGTCCATTCGCCGTCCTCGCAGAAGAGCTGTGAGTAGGAATACATGTCGCGGGCGTCGAGGTGGCGAGCGTAGTCGAGGAAGAGTTGGTTGATCTCCGCCAGATCCTCGAGTCGGCGGATCCGCGCGGCCAGTGCCTCGTCGCTCATGCGCTCACCGCCTCGACCGTGTCGGTGATCGGTGCGACGGCGAAGCCGGAGGTGCGGATCCCCGGGAACCAGTCGGGAAAGTAGAGCCGACGCTCCTCGACCGCCTCGCGCAGCGCCGCCAGGGCGGTGTCGAGGTCGCCGTCGATCCCGTAGCGGACGCTGTATTCGTAGGCGAAGGCCTCACCGCGATGTCCGCGCAGCGTCAGCGCCGAGCGCTGCGCGCTGACCCATCCCGGCAGCTCGAGGATCTCGCGCATGTGGCGGTCGTAGAAGTCGTTGAAGTCCTGCGCGCTCACGCCCTCGGGGGGCTTGCTCAGGACGATGTACTCATGATCAGCCATCTGACGGCTCCTCCTTTCGCATCGTGGCGCCACTAAGCGCCACGGACTCCTCAGACATCGGCGGCGGACCCGGGCGGAAGGGGACCACGCGTTCGTCGCGGCGCGAGATCCGCCAGCCGGCAGCCGTCTTGACCAGCGTGTCCTCGTAGCGCGCGACGATCTGGTTCTCGTAGTTGGCGGCGATCCAGACGACATCGGTCTTGGCGCGGGCGTGGTGGCCGTCGGGGTCGACCTCGATCACCGACGGCCCGCAGAGGTGCTTGCTGATGTAGTCCTGCGGCAGGCAATCGATCATGAACTGCTTGACCGCGGCGAGCCCCTCGATCGGCACCCCGTCGACGACGAACACCAGGTCCTCGGTCCACAGCGCCTCCCAGGCGTCCCAGTCGCGGTCGTCGAAAGCCATCGGATAGCGCGCAAGCAGATCCCGGATCGCCTCGCGGGCGAGCAGCTCCTCGAGCGCGTCCATCAGATGTGGTGCGCCAAACGCGCAGGAGCGACCTGCGTCGGCAGGCTGTGCACGCTCGTCGAGGTCATCAGGAACAACGTCCGCAGGTCATCCCCGCCCCAGGTCAGGTTGCCCACGACCTCGGGCGCGCGAATCCTCCCGATCCGTGCGCCGGCGGGGTTGAGCACCCACACGCCCCCGGGTCCGGTCACCCAGACGTTGCCGTGCTCGTCGCATTTCATGCCGTCGACGGCACCGGCGTCGTGGAGCTCCTGGTGCGCCGCCTCGCGGATCGCATCGCTGTCGTCGTCGGTGAAGCCGTGACCGATGCCGTCGGCGAATGTGCGCGCCGGGCCGAGCGTACCGTCGGCGGCGACGTCGAAGACCTTGATGTGGCCGTGGTCTGAGTCGTTGACGTAGAGCAGGGTCTCGTCGGGAGAGAAGCAGAGGCCGTTGGGCTGGTCGAACTCCTCGCGCGCCACCAGCAGCTGCGCGGCGCCATCGCCGTCGCTGGGCACGCGGTAGATGCCGCGGAAGCCGAGCTCGCGACTGCGCTCCTGGCCGATCCAGTCGTTCCAGCGGCCGTAGTCGGGATCGGTGAAGTAGATGCTGCCGTCAGCCGCGCGCACGACGATGTCGTTGGGGCTGTTGAGATAGGAGCCCTCGTAATGGACGGCGAGAAGCTCGCGCACGTTGCCGGCGCGCACGCGCACGACGCAGCTCGACACCTGCTCGCATGCCACCAGCGCGCCGTCGGCGTCGAGCACGAGGCCGTTGGCCTTGAACGTCGGCTTGGCGTCGAGCACCATGCCGTCCTGCACGCTCCAGCGCCAGCGCGCATCACTGGGAATGTCACTGAAGTACAGACATCCCTCACGCGGGCTCCAGACCGGCCCCTCGGTGAAGAGGTAGCCCTCGCCCAGACGTGTCAGCTCGGCGTCGGCGTCAACGAGCGACTCGAAGGCACTGTCGTCGGCTTCGATGATCACGGCTTGGTCTCCTCGTCAGTCGTAGAACTCGGGCGGGTGGCGAAGCTGCGACCACTGCTCTCCGTCGTGGCCTGCGACGACGGTCGCCTGCGATCGCCAGGCGAGCCGCCGCAGCCGGCGCACGGAGTTGATCGCGTCGTCGAGCGACACGTTGAAGGCGGGCATCTTGCGCTCGTGGAGGTGATCGATCGTGTTGGCCGCGTCGGCGGCGAGCAGGAACACGGCACCGCTCGGCAGCGTGACCTCGATCGACATGTGCCCGGGCGAGTGGCCCGGAGTCCACCAGCAGCGCACCGAGCCGTCGCCGAAGAGGTCGTAGCCGTCCTCGCTGTCCTCGAGCAGCACCCACGGGATGCCCTCCTTGACGAAGTCCGGCCGACAGTAGGCGGGCGCGTTGTAGGAGGCTGGCGCGTGCGCCCAGGCGTGCTCGGTGCGCGTCACCAGCACCTCGGCCCCCGGGAACTCCTCGATCACAGCGAGCGCGCCAGTGTGGTCGAGGTGCAGATGGGTCTGCACGATCCAGCGCACGTCGGCGGGATCGAAGCCCGCCGCTCGCATCGCCGGGACGACCGCCTGCTCCGGCGTCATCTCCGGCGTCGAGACCTCCGTCAGCGGCCCCCAGTGGGTGCGGTAGTCGCCGGCCACCTCGGGCGCGTTTCCGCCGTCGATGACGACGTGGCCGCGCGGGTGCGTGATGAGGTACCAGGGCGTCGGGTTGGTCACCATCTCGCCGCCGCCGCCCTCGCCCAGGTTCATGTTGCGCAGGGGGATGTGAATCACCCCGCACTCGAACATGTAAAGCCGGATCTCGTCGCCGCCAGTCATGATCGCCCTCTCCACGCCATCGGATCCCCTACGGCGATCGTATACTATTTGCTAGAGGATAGTCGGCGACTTTTCAGGGGGCCTGCGAGGCCGCTATGACATCACTTCTGTCCACGCCGCGCGCTCGTCGACGTTGGCCTCGATCGTCTCCACGAGCTCGCCGTCGGGCCCGAGCACAAGTGAGGATTCCTCGTACCAGCTGTCGGGTGCCCGCGTCCCCCAGAAGGAGCGGCAGCGCGGGTCGTTGACCGACCAGCGCAGCGGCTCGTGGTCGGGGTCGCCCGTGTAGTAGTCGCACGCGTAGAGCTCGATGCGGTGGCCATCGGGGTCGCGCAGGTAGACGAAGAACGCATTCGAGACGCCATGGCGCCCGGGGCCGCGCTCGATCATGTCGGAGTGATAGGCGGCGGCGAGCTGGTCGCACGCGCGCAGGACGCCCGCCGGCTCGGCGACGTAGAGCCCGATGTGGTGCAGTCTCGGGCCGCGTCCGGCCGTAAGCGCAACGTCGTGGACGGTGGGCTTGCGCGCCAACCAGGCGCCCGTGATCCGTTCGTCCTCGCCGTCGGTGACGATGTACTCGGTGAAGCGGAAGCCCAACTCGCGCCAGAAGGTGACCGTGTCCTCGCAGTGGGGAGCGTGGATGTTGAAGTGGTCCAGGCGCATGATCGGAGCTCCGCGCTGGATGTCGAAGCGCTGCAGGCTCGTCGGGAAGCGCGTCATGTCGTGGAAGAACTCGAGCGGGAACCCGAACGGATCCCAGACGCGCAGCGCCCTACCCATGCCGGCGAGCTCGGCCTCGACGAAGCGCACCACGCACTCGCGCCGCTCGAACTCGGCGGCGAGCGCCTCGAGATCGGCGTTGTCGCGGACGCGGAACGACAGCCGCGCACAGGCCGCCTGCGGCGCCTGGCGCAGGACGAGCGAGTGGTGCAGGCGCTCCTCCCAGCCGCGCAGATACAGCGCATCATCGGTGCGGTGGCTCACGACGAGGCCCAGCATGTCGACGTAGAAGTGCTCCGACGCCGCGAGGTCGGCCACCGTCAGCTCGGCGTAGGCCGCCCGCATGATGTCAAACGGCGGCGTGACGTCCGCCACAGCGAGCATATGATCGACTCTCGAGCTCATCTCAGCAGGCGGCGTCGAGCGGACGCTCAGGACTCACCGTCCGGGAGCCCAAATCTCGGAATTGCATGTGTTCCGAGCGCGACATGGATCACCTCGGTGTCCGAATAGAAGTCGAATGCATAGTCTCCCCCTTCGCGCCCGATACCGGACTGCTTGGTGCCGCCGAAGGGTGTCCGCAGGTCGCGCACGTTCTGGGAGTTGACCCAGCACATGCCGGTGTCGATCGCGGCCGCGACGCGGTGCGCCCGGGTCAGATCGTTGGTCCAGACGTAGGCCGCCAGGCCGTAGGGCGTGGCGTTTGCGAGTCGCACCGCCTCCTCTTCGCCGTCGAACGCCGTCGCGACCAGGACCGGCCCGAAGATCTCCTCGCGGAAGACCTTCATGCTCTCGTCGACGTCGCCGATCACCGTCGCCTGGAGGAAGTTTCCGACCTCGAGGCCGGGCGGCCGCTGCCCGCCGGCGAGCACGCTCGCACCCTCCTCGCGCGCGGACTCGATGTAGCCGAGCACGCGATCGTAGTGTTCGGGATGGATCAGCGGCCCGAGTTCGGTGCGCTTGTCGAAGGGATCACCGACACGGACGTTGCGGGCACGCTCGGCGATCGCCTCGACGATGCGCCCATACAGCGGACGCGCGACGAGCAGGCGGGAGCCCGCGGTACAGCGCTGCCCGTTGAGGGTGAAGATCTGCGCGAGCGCGGCGTCGACCGCCAGGTCGGGATCGGCGTCCTCGAAGACGACCACCGGCGACTTGCCGCCGAGCTCCATCGACACCCGCTTCAGCGTCGGGGCGCCGGCGGCCTGGATCAGCCGCCCGGTCGCGCTCTCACCGGTGAAGGCGACGAGTTGGACGTCGGGGTGCGCCGAGAGCGGCGCCCCTGCCGTCTCGCCGTAGCCGTGGACGACGTTGAAGACCCCCTGCGGCAGCCCGGCGTCCTCGAGCACGCGCGCGAGCAGCGTCGCCGTCAGCGGCGACCATTCGGCGGGCTTGAGCACGATCGTGTTACCAGCGGCGAGCGCCGGCGCGAGGCGCCAGGTGGTGAGCATGAGCGGCGCATTCCAGGGCATGATCAGTGCGGCCACGCCAACCGGCTTGCGGATCGTGTAGTTGAGGAACTCGTCGCCGACCTGGAACGCCCGCCCGTGTAGCTCGCTGACGACGCCGGCGTAGTAGTCGAAGTTGGCGGCCGCCCGGGCGGCGAGCCCTCCCATCTGCGTGATCGGCAGACCGATGTCGAGCACCTCGGCCTCGATGAACTCGGCCGCGCGCTCGCGCAGGAGCGTCGCGACGGCGCGCAGCGCGGTGGCGCGCTGGGCAGCCGACATGCGTGGCCAGGGGCCCTCGTCGAAGGCCTTGCGGGCCGCCGCCACAGCCGCGTCGATCTCGCGCTCGCCGCCGTCGGCGGCCTCCGCGAGGACCTCGTTGGTGGCGGGGTTCAGGGTCTCGAAGGTACGGCCGTCAAAGCTCTCGACGAAGGCGCCGTCGATGTAGTGACGCTGCAGGCCAACCGCCGATCGGGCGGCTGCAGCGTTGTCCTTGGCTGGAACCACTGTCACGAATTCGACCTCTCTCCAGGCTTGGCGTCATGACGAATCATATACGGTGTTTGATACGGTCGCGCGCGCTCCGGGACCCTCGCGACAGCCGCCGCGAGGGCGAGCCGCCCGGTCGAGACCCGCTAAACCTACCCAGTCGGCGCCGCGTTATCCCGCGGCTCGGTTCCCCCCGAGAGGAGTCCCGTGGAAGGCACTCAGACTCTGGCGCAGCCGGCTTCGCGGGAGCCGCAGGCCGCCCTGGGCGGTCGCGTCGCGCTCGTAACCGGAGCCGCCGGTGATCTCGGTAGCACCATCGCCTCCACGCTCGCCGCCCACGGCGCCACCGTCCTGTGCGCCGATCCGCGCGACTGCACCACCGTCGCGGCGGCGCTACCCGGCGGACGCGGGCACGCGGTGACGCTCGACGTCACCGACGCCGATGCGGTCGAGCGCGTGTTTGCAGCCGCCGCGAGCGACCACGGACGCCTGGACATCCTGGTCAACAACGCGGGCGTGGCCCAGCCGCCGCTGGCGCTGGCGGACACCCCGGATGACGTGCTCGAAAGCGTGCTCGCGGTCAACGTCAAGGGCGTCCTTCACTGCGCTCGCGCCGCCGCGCGCCTGATGATCGAGCAGCGCTCCGGCCGCATCATCAACATCGCCTCCCAAGCCGGAAAGTGCGGCGTCGCGAACTTCGCCGTGTACTGCGCCTCCAAGGCAGCGGTCGTCGCGGCGACACAGGCCCAGGCCCTCGAGCTGGCCCCGCACGCAATCACCGTGAACGCCGTCTGCCCGGGAGCGATGCTGACTGAGATGACCCGCGAGACCGTCCGCCTGCAGGCGCTCGCCAGCGGCTCCGACGCCGCCGAGCTGCTCGAGTCCCAGGCCGCCGCGGTGCCGCTCGGGCGGCTTGGAACAGCGGACGAACTCGGCGAGATGGTGGCCTGGATCGCCTCTGATCGCTCGTCGTTCACCACCGGCGCGTCCTTCAACATCACGGGAGGAATGAGTGTCTTCTTCTGAGCCAGACGGTCGCGCGGGCGACCACGTCGATCTTGATGGACCGCCAGAGGCGGTCGGGGAGATTCCCTGGCGAGCGGTGCACGGGCTGACCGAGCACGTGCTCGTGCACGCCGAGAAGCTCGGCGCACACGTGGCGGTTGCGTTGTCGGATCGCTGGGGGCGCCAGCTCGCGTTCCAGCGCCAGCCGGGAACGGTGATGGCCTCGGCGGCGGTCGCGATCGCCAAGGCCTTCACCGCCGCCACCTTCGACGCGCCCACGCACGAATTGCTGGAGACGATCTCGCGACACGACCAGGAGGAGCTCGGCCGGACCAACCCCGGAGTCGTGTTCGCCGGCGGAGGCTTCCCGATCCGCTCCGGCGGCCTGATGCTCGGCGGGATCGGCGTCAGCGGCGCGAGCGTCGAGGACGACTCGAAGCTAGCGCTCGGCGCGCTTGCCGGCGGCGGATTCGAGACCGACTTCGCCGCGGCGGCCGGGGCCTGACCCGCGGCAGCCCCTCAACCAACGATCACAAAGGACGACTGAACATGGCGCAGGAGACGGCAGTGCTCGAACGGCTGGCGCGGCTCGAGGACACGCTGGCGATCCAGCGACTCCTGATCGACTACGGGCTTCACCTCGACGCCCGCGACCTGCGCGCCTACTCGAGGCTCTTCTGTGAGGACGGCGAATGGACCGGCGCCACCGGCACGGCTGTCGGCCCGGACGCGATCCAGGCGATGCTCGAGGCTGAGCTGCCCGGCAACCCGCCGGCTCCGGGCGCCACGACATGGCACGTGATGGCCAACCCCGCGATCGATGTCGATGGCGATAGCGCGACCTCACGGGTGATGTGGATCCTCGTTCGCCGCGACGCCGGCGATGCGCCCGGGATCGCGGTGACCGGCCACTACGAGGATGTCCTCGTCCGCGAGAACGGGGCCTGGAGGTTCAAGCGCCGCGAGGCCTTCGTGGACATCGGCAAGCCGATCGAGTGAAGCAAAGACGGGTGGCGGCGGCGCCGACCCCGCCGCAGGAGCGAGGCGGCTGCACCCGCGCAGAGCGCGGGTGCAGCCGGTTCTCACCTACTTAGCCGTTGGCGACTGAGGGCTAAAGGCCCCCGGGCGTCCCCGGCTTGTTGAAGTACGCGTTGAGGCACGTGTCCGTGCACCACGCGGTGATCGGTCCGCCGAGCTCATCCGGAGTCGTCAGCGGCAGACCCGGCACGGCGAACTTCGAGAGGTTCGCGTTCGTGATCGTCACGGCCGGGATCTCGAGGGTCTGGTACTTCGGACCGTCGCCCGCCAGGATGCGCAGAGCCGTGTTGAAGAACACGTACGCCCCCTGGTAGCCGTTGAAGCACCCCGCGACCGTCTTGTAGGTCGACTTGTGCGCCAGCCACCATGAGAGGTCACCGGCATAGCACTCGCCGTCGGAGACAACCGGGACCTTCTGACCGGCCGACTGGAAGGCGTCGATCACGCCTGCCGCCATGCCGCCGTCCTGGAGGACGCCGTCGATCTGGCCCGGATGTGCTGCGATGTACTGCGCGACCGCCGTCTTGGCGCTCGCGTTGTCCCAGTCGCCGTAGATGCTTGCCGCGAGCTTGATGTTCGGGCAGTACTTCAGGTCGTCGATCTTCTGCTGGTAGAGGACGGTGTCATTCGGGTTGCCCGCGAGTCCGCGGACGATGATGACGTTGCCCTTCTGGATCAGCCCGAGCGCACCGGCGTCGGCCTCGATCTGGTTCTGCGACCACACCACGACGCCGTACTTGGCCTGCGGCAGCGGGATGTCGGTCAGGATCACCGGAACACCGGCCTTGCCTGCGGCGTCGATCGCGGGCACCAGCGGCGCGCCAGCGATGGGCTCCATGATGATCGCGTTGATGCCTTGGCGGACCATCTGCTGGACCGCCGAGATCTCCTGCTCAGGTGTCGACGCGGCGATCGTCGCCGGAATGTTGACGTCGAGCGAGCCGGTGACCAGGCCCTTCTTCTTAGCCGCGGCGAATTGCGACTTGAGGCCTGCGATGACATGCAGGTTGTAGGGGTTGGTGGCCGCGAAGGCGATGTAACCGATCTTCCACGGTCCCTTGACCGGCTTCGAGTTGGCCCACGGGCTCGCGGTGAGCGCGCCGGGGTCACTCTGATAGACCTTCTTCAGAGCCGGCGTCAGCGACTGGTAGATGCCGCTCGGGTTGGCCGGACCGACAGGCGCGCTGTACCCGCACGCATGGGTGGCGGCCAACTTCGCGGTCTGCGCCACGGCGCTGCCGGTGCCGGTGAGCGCCACGGTCGCCGCAACGGCTGCCGTCGCGCCGACCGCGATCATCACGCGGGCTCTCCGCGCGATGACCCTCTTACGTTCCTTGGACATCCGCACCTCTCCTTCGTTTTTTGATTCTGCTGTGAGCGTGTACGTCAGCCCGGTCGGGGGACCAGGTAAGTGGATGGGCCGGGCGCGGCGATCTGGGTGCGCCGGCGGCCTGGGTCATAGGCGGTCGCGCAGCCGGCGCTGACGGCCGTAGGCCGTGATCGCGAGCAGGATGATCGCGCCCTGGACGATCTGGGTCGTCGCGGCGCTCGCGCCGTGTGCGATCAGGACCTCGGTGAGAACGGTGACGAACAGGGCGCCCACACACGTACGGGTGTAATTGCCGGGTCCGCCGAAGATGGTGCCGCCGACGATCACGGCGACGACGCTGCCGAACAGATAGGAATCGCCGAGCGTGGAGGTGACGCCGCCCGCGTAGCCGCAGATCAGCACGCCGACGAGCGCGGCGGCTCCCGCGCTGAAGGCGAACGTGAGCGTCCACACCTTGCGGGTGTTGATCAGCGCGTACTCGGCGGCCCGCTCGTTGGCCCCCGTGGCGAACAGCCAGCGTCCGGTCACCGTCCGCTGCAGGAATAAGAAGAAGATGATCGCGATGACGATCCAGATCGCGACGATCGGCGGCAAGCCGACGCCGAAGGTCTTCGAAATCGGCTCGGTGATGCCCGACAGCCACGGCTGGGCGCTGCCCGTCGCTGTGCCGGCGTTCTGGATCTCCACTAACCCGACTGCAATGGTTCCCATTGCGAGTGTCACGATCAGCGGCTGGATCCGGTAGCGGTGGCAGACGTAGCCGGCGATCGCCCCGAGCATCGCCGAGCCGACGACGCCCCCAGACATCGCGACGATGAAGGGGATGTGGTAGATGCCCTGCAGGGCGGTGACGCTCACCGCCCCGGTCACGATGAAACCGGCCACGCCCAAGTCGAACCCGCCCATCAGGATGAGCAGCGTCTGACCAACCGACGCGAGGCCCGTGAGTCCCGCGAGCAGCAGCAGCGATTTGATGCTGCTCCAGTCACCGAGAGCCGGCAGGGTGTCGACGCCGTAGAGGTAGACGGCAGCCACGGCCAGGAGTTGGATCACCGGATAGCGCGCCTGGATTGCGCTCAGCCGCGTCCAGATGGTGACGTGCCGGCGTTCCGCGGCCCCTGCGGCTTCGGGTCGGCTCGCCTCGCCGACCGCAAGGATGCGCGATTCCTGTTTCTCATCGACCACCGCCGCGCGCTCGCGGCCGAAGCGGCTTGGCGTTCGGTGAGAGCGCGCCTTGGCCCCCAGGGTCAGGCGGCCGCCGATCACGACCGCCACGACGAGCGTGCCGCCGTAGACGATCTGGAGATAGGCCGGGTCGATCTGGAGCGTCGCGAGAAGGTTCTGAAGCAGATAGATCGCGAAGGCTCCATAAAGCGCGCCCGTCAGGCCGCCACGACCGCCTGCGAGCGAGGTTCCGCCGAGGGCCACGGCCGCAATCGCCGGCAGCGTGTACTCCGTCGACTGCGGCGCGTCAGTGGTGCTCACCAGGCCCGTCAGGGCGAGCGCGGCGATGCCCGCGAACAGACCGCCCAGCGCATAGCTGGCGATCCGTACGGTGTTCACGTTGACGCCGCTGGAGAACGCGGTCGTCTCGTTGCTGCCGACCGCGTAGAGATATCGGCGGAAGGGGACGTAGCGAAGCGCGATCCAGATCAGCAGCGGCACGCCGATCGTGAAGAGACCGCCCGGTATCCCCGCGATCGAGCCGGCGAGGTGGGTGGTCCAGCCGCCATGGCCCGGTAGCGCCTGCGGCTGCGGCGAGAGGACGAGATCGACGCCTTGGAGGATGAAGTACATCGCGAGCGTCACCACCACGGGCTGGACTCGCAGGAACACGATCAGCAGGCCGCTGAAGGCTCCCACCGCGCAACCGAGCCCGAGCAGAATCGGCACCGAGACCGCCCCGGCAAGCCCGGCGGGGGCCAGCCACACGATGAAGACGCTGTTGAGGCAGAAGATCAGCGGCGAGATCGAGATGTCGAAACCGCCGCCGATGATCGCCGGCGTACTCGCGAGCGCGGCGATGGCCAGCGGCGCGACGTCGGCGAGCTG
>DASXEZ010000111.1:0-8019 GCA_036489875.1 Solirubrobacteraceae bacterium
TTCTACTTCCTGACCGGCGTCTGGGGCGGTGCCGACCGGGTCCGGGCGACGACGAAGCTCGTGATCTACACGCTGGTCGGCTCGCTGCTGATGCTCGCGGGCGCCGTCGCGCTGGCTGTGCTGACCTCGCAGGACTCAGGCCAGGCGATCAACTTCACCTACAGCGCGCTTGAGGCCAACCGCCTCGGCAGCGGCACCCAGGATTGGATCTTCCTGCTCTTCGCCGCCGCCTTCCTGGTCAAGATGCCGGCCTTTCCCCTGCACGGCTGGATGCCCGACGGGTATCGCGCGATGCCGATCGACGCGCTCGCGATCTTCTCCAGCGTCCTCTCCAAGGTCGGCGCCTACGGATTCCTGGCGATCGTGCTGCCGATCATGCCCAAGGCCTCCGTGCACTTCCAGACGCTGCTCCTGGTGATCGGCCTGGCCTCGATCCTCTACGGCTCGGCGATGGCCTTCACGCAAACCAACGCGCGCCTGATCATCGGCTATTCCTCGATGGCGCAGCTCGGCTTCATCACGCTCGGGATCTTCGCGCTGGCGCCGCAGGGTGCCCAGGGCGCGGTGCTGCAGATGGTCAACCACGCCATCGTCGTGGCGCCGCTGCTTCTGATCGTCGCCCTGCTGGCGGCGCGCGCCGGCGGCTCGGAGGACATTCGCGACATGGGCGGCATCGCGATGCGCGCGCCGATCCTGGCCACGATCTTCCTGATCGTCACCTTCGCGACCCTGGCGATGCCCGGCTCGGGCAACTTCATCGGCGAGGTGCTGATCCTGCTCGGTCTCTTCAAGACCAAGATGGTCTTCTCGATCATCGCCTTCAGCGGCGTGCTCATGGCGGCCGTCTACATGCTGCGCATCTTCATTCGCGCCATGCACAACCGCGCCGGCCCGGAGGTCGTCACGAGCGAGCTGCGCTGGCGTGACGCCTTCGTCCTCGTGCCCTTCGTCGCCGCGATCCTGCTCTTCGCGCTGTACCCGCAGCTCGAGCTCTCGCGAGCCCAGAACTCGGTCTCCTCCTCGATCAGCGCGGCCCAGTCCGCCGCGAGCCGGAGCACCTCGGTGGCCGACCGATGACTGTCGTGCACCACGCGCGCGCGATTTTGCTGAGCGCGCACAGCCACGGCCCCCACATCAACTACGCGGCGATCTCACCCTTCGAGGCGCTGCTCGGCGGCGCCGTCATCGTGCTCCTGGTCGGCCTCCTGCGCTCCCGCGTCGCGCGCGAGGTGTTCGTGCCGGCGCTGACGCTCTTGACCTTGGGCGTCGCGCTGGGGGTGACGATCTGGCAGTGGAACGACCACGTCTCGGTGATCGCGGGCGCGCTGGCGATCGACGATCTCACGCTCGTGATGACGATGATCTTCACCGTCGCGGGCGTCGCGACGGTGCTTCTGTCCTGGCGTGCGCGGGCGCCGCGCGAATCCGCCCACGGCGAGTACCACGCGCTGCTCCTGTCCTCGATCGCCGGCATGGTCGTGCTCGTCGCCGCCCAGGATCTGGTCACGCTCTTCATCGGCATCGAGCTGCTCTCGATCCCCCTCTACGTGCTCTGCGCGACCGAGATGCACCGGGCCTCCTCGCTCGAGTCGGGCCTCAAGTACCTGATCATCGGCTCGGTCGGCTCGGCGACGTTGCTCTACGGCCTCGCCCTGCTCTACGGGGCCACCGGCGCGACGAGCTACTCGGGGATCGCCGCCTCGATCGGCGCCGGTCACAGCTCCGACGCCCTGCTTCTGACCGGGATCGCGCTGGTGGTGGCGGGCCTCGCCTTCAAGGCCTCGGTCGCACCCTTCCACCAGTGGACCCCAGACGTCTACGAGGGCGCGCCGACGCCGGTCACGGCGTTCATGGCGGTCGCCACCAAGGCCGCCGCCTTCGGCGTCCTGCTGCGCCTCTTCGACGTCGCCCTGATCGGCGACAACCTCAACTGGGGGCCCGCGCTGGCCACGCTCGCGACGATCACGATCATCGTCGGCAACGTCGGCGCCCTCGGCCAGTCCTCGCTCAAGCGGATGCTCGCCTACTCCTCCGTCGCCCAGGCCGGCTACATCATGGGCGGCGTCGTCGTCTCCAGCCAGCTCGGCGCCGCCGCGACCGTCTTCTACCTCGCCGTCTACGTGCTCATGAACATCGCGGCCTTCGCCGTGGTCATCGCGCGCGAGCGCGAGACCGACCTCGGCGACGACATCGACGCCGTCGCCGGCATCGGCACCTCGCGACCGATCCTCGCCGTGCCGCTGACCATCGCCATGTTCTCGCTCGCCGGGATCCCGGCCACGGCCGGCTTCATCGGCAAGATCTACCTGATCGGCGCGCTGGTCAACGGCGGCTACGCCTGGCTCGGCGTGATCATCGTCGTGGGCTCCATGATCTCTCTCGGCTACTACCTGCGAGTCATCGCGGCGGTCTGGATGCGCGACGCGCCCGAGGGCGCCACGGCCCTGGCGGGCGGCGCCCGGCCGGTGATCGCCGGAGGCTCGGAGGAGGCGCCGCGCGACGGGCGCCATCTCGAGGTGGCGCTGGTGGCGGCGGCCTGCGGCGTGGCGACGGTCTTCTTCGGGATCGTGCCGCAGCCGCTCTATGAGCTCGCGCAGCACGCCGCGGGCTCGCTGACCAGCTTCCTCTAGGGCGGGCTCACGCCCGCAGGTGGGTTGTGGTGTTCAGCGGATCGTCGGGGCAACGTCTAGTCGAGGAGCGATATGCCTAGGACTTGGTTCATCACGGGGGCTTCGAAGGGTTTCGGGCGCGAGTGGGCGCAGGCGGCGCTCGAGCGCGGCGACCGCGTCGCGGCGACGGCGCGCGATCCCCACACGCTCGAGGAGCTCGTCGAGCGCTACGGGGACTCGGTGCTGGCGATGAAGCTCGACGTGACCGACCGCGAAGCGTCCTTCGCCACCGTCCAAAAGGCCGCCTCGCGCTTCGAGACCCTCGACATCGTCGTCAACAACGCCGGCTACGGACACTTCGGGATGATCGAGGAGCTCGCTGAGGCCGAGGTCCGTGCCCAGCTCGAGACCAACGTCTTCGGCGCGCTCTGGGTGACCCAGGCGGCACTGCCGATCATGCGTGCCCAGGGATCCGGGCACATCGTCCAGGTCTCGAGCATCGGCGGCATCAGCGCCTTCCCCATGACCGGGGCCTACCACGCCTCCAAGTGGGCGCTCGAGGGCTTCTCCCAGTCGCTCTCGCGCGAGGTCGCCGACTTCGGGATCCACGTGACGCTGATCGAGCCCGGTGGCTACTCGACCGACTGGCGCGGACCCTCGGCCACCCACAGCGAGGAGATCGCCGCCTACGCCGCGGTCCGCGAGGCGCGCAACCGCAGCCCGGTCGGCACACCCGGCGATCCGGCCGCGACGCGGGCGGCGATCCTCAAGGTGGTCGACGCCGATCCGCCGCCGCTGCGCGTCTTCTTCGGTCGGGCGCCGCTTGAGATCGCGACTCGCGACTACGACTCGCGCCTTGCGCTGTGGCACGAATGGCAGCAGGTGGCGCTCGAGGCGCACGGCGACTGACGGCGAGCGGCCCGGCCGCGCCGCGCCCGCCCCTAAGCTGCAGGGGTGGCCTACACCAACGCGGAGGCACGCCAGCAACTGCTAGACGAGCTCGCGGAGGCCACCGACGAGATCGGCTTGGCGCTCGCCAATCTCGCCGTGGCCTACGAGCAGATCGACGAGGCCTCCGCCGATCGTCTGGAGGGCGAGCTCTTCCGACCGCTCCAGCTCGCCTACGGTCAGGCCCAGCGCACCCATGCGGACTTCGCCCGCGAGCACGGGCTGCCGGCGCAGTCGTTCGCCGCGCCCGACGCCCACGCGCGCGAGCACAACGCGGCGGCGATCATCGAGAACGCCGCCGACGCGGTGGCCCGAGCCGACCTCGCGCTGGCGAGCCTGCAGGACTCGATGCTGCCGGTCGAGGTCGGCGACCCGCCGCTGCGCGCCGGGCTCGAGCGCGTACGCCAGCTCCTCGACAACGTCGCCCGGCAGACGCGGGAGTTCACGCGCACGCTCGGACGCTGAGGCGCGCCGTGGGCTCAGGGCGCCGGCGTCGGCCTTGAGCGAGCCGCGCTACGACGCGATCGGTGCCGGCTACTCGCGACTGCGCCGCGAAGATCCTCGCTTCGCGCAGATCATCCATCGCGCGCTCGGCGACGCCACCTCGGTGGTCAACGTCGGCGCCGGCGCGGGGTCGTATGAGCCGCGCGACCGATACGTGCTGGCGATCGAGCCAAGCGATGTGATGGCCGCGCAGCGCCCCCCGGGCCTCGCGCCCGCGATTCGCGCGAGCGCCGGTGAGCTGCCGCTGCGCGACAGCGGCGTCGACGCGGCGATGGCCGTGCTGACGATCCACCACTGGGACTCCGAGCAGGAGCGCGGCGTGCGCGAGCTGCGCCGCGTCGCGCGCGACGCGGTCGTGATCCTGACCTACGAGGAGGCGGTGAGCCGCCGCATGTGGCTTGTTGACGAATACCTGCCCGAGGTCGCGGAGCTCGACCGCCGCATCTTCCCCGCCCCGGAGCGGATCGCCGAGTGGCTCGGCGGGGACGTCCGGATCGAGACCGTGGAGGTCCCGGCCGACACCTCCGACTGGATGCTCGGCGCGTTCTGGGCGCACCCCGAGCGTGTCCTCGATCCGCAGGCGCGCGCGGCGACCTCGGGCTTCGCCCGCATGACGGCGGCGGTCATCGAGCGCGTCGCCTCGACGCTCGAGGCCGACCTGCGCAGCGGAGCCTGGGACGCGCGCCACGGGAATCTCCGCGCGCTCGAGAGCCTCGACGTCGGGCTCCGTTTGATCGTCGCGCGTTGAACCCCGCGTGTCAGGGTCGCGCGAGCGCGCCGTCGATCAGGCGACGATCGCCGAGCGCCTCGGGGAGCTCGATGCGCACCGGAGTCTCGGGATTACGTGTGCCGGTCTGGAAGCCCGGGCGCGGGGTGATGAACAGCGTCAGGACGATCTCGCTCTGATCGGCGAAGAGGTCGGGCGCGAGCACGCGTCCGTCGGCGCGCTGTCCACCGGCGAACGCCTGCTCGGTGACCAGCACCCGCAGCAGCCGCTCCTCGGCGCTCAGCTCCTGGGCGGGATCGAGTCGCCACGTCGAAGCGCGGATCGTGCCGCGGGTGGCGCGCAGCGGCTGGGCGACGCTCGAGGCGACGGCGGCCCACGATTGCTGGCGGCGCCCCGTCCGGCGCACGGCGACGGTCAGCAGTTGCGGAGGACGGCCGCGCGCGAAGAGCGCCTCGTCGTCGCTTCGCGCCAGCTCGCGCCAGCCCTCCAGTCTCTGCTCGGCCCCCGTCACCGTGGCTGGGTCATGCCCGCTCGCGGGGTACTCGCCGCGCCGCGCTGCCTCGGCAGTGAGCTGGGCCAGGAGCGCCGCCACGGCCGGATCCTCGCGCGGAAGCGCCGCCGGCGGCTGCTCGAGCGTCGCGAGCGAGAACGGCAACCCGGTCCCGTCGCTGACCAGCTCGGGAAGCCGCTGCGCCGGGATCGGGAGGAGCAGGGCCGAGCGTTCCCAGTCGCGGGCGCCGGGGAGCTTGCGGTCACCACCGCGGAAGCGACCGAAACGACGCGAAGGTGCCTGGGCCATGGGTTGCGAGGCTACTGGCGAACGCCGGCCGGCGCCGCCACGAGGGCTCAGCCGAGGCGGTCGCCGAGCGCGATGCCCTCGAGGCTCGCGAAGCGGGTGAACCAGTCGGGGAGGCTGATCGCGCCGGCGCGCATGGCGGCGCCGAGATCGCCGGTGAGCTTCTCGAGGGTGCCGTCCATCTCGTAGAGAGCGAGGTGCGTCGGCCCGGGCACGACCGCCTCGACGAGCGGCTCCAGGCGGAAGCGCCAGCCGCGGCGCAGCACCTGCGTGTGGGCGATGTTCTCGTCCTGGTGGACCTGATACCAGTCGCTGTAGTCCTCAAAGGACATCGACGGCGGGTTGGCGCTGAACTGCAGGTAGAGGTGCCCCGGCAGGTCAAACTCACTGCGAACGCCGATCGAGGCCGCCTGCCAGACCGCGAAGCGCAGCCCGTCGGGACGCTCCGCGTTGCCGTCGGCGGTTGAGGTCCCGAGCGCCTCGAGGGCCGCCTGGGGCTCGAAGGCGTTGTCGTCGAGCTCGCACATCAGTAGCTCCGGATAGCCCGCCGGCGGGTGCTCGCCGAGCACGACGTTTATCCCCAGAGCACGAACCGCGGCCACGCCCGCGACCTCGAGCAGAGCCTCGACGCTGCGCTCGAACGCCGGCACGGCGGCGGCGGCCTCGCCGCGCGGGCGCTTGCGAAACGCGAGAAGGATCGAGGTCGCCATCGCGACTCCAGCCTAGATGCTGGGGCGCCCAGGCGTGCTCGCCAGGCCTGGGTCTCGTCAGCGACCGCGTCCAAATCGCGCTACTTGCAGGTGCATCCGGGGGCGTCCGCAGGCGGCGCTACCTTCAACGCCCCGTGCACGAGACCACGCCGAGCGTCCACCTCATCGCCCGTCCCCAGATCGACCTCGAGGGGATGCGCGCGTACCTGACAGACGTCGGCGGAGCGAGTTGGCTGGAGCGGCGCCTCGAGGAGGAGGACGGCGCCCCCAACCCGGGAGAGCTGCTGGTCGAGTTCGGCGGTCGCGCCTGCTACCGCAGTTGGGAGCCCGGTCTCAACGTCAACGTCACGCGCGTTCGCACCGACCGCCGCGAGTACTTCGAGAACCTCCTCCGAAGCGCCCACGGCAGCGTGCTCGAGCACGCGAGCTTCTCGTTTGCGTTGCGCAACGTGTCACGCGTATTAACTCATGAACTTGTTAGGCATCGCGCCGGCTCGGCCTTCAGCCAGGAGAGCCTGCGCTACGTCCGCCTGACCGACATCGGCTTCCGAGTGCCCCCGGCGCTCGAGCCGCTTCGCCCCCAGGTGCTCGCGATCGTCGAGCAGCTCGAGGAGTTCCAACGCGAGGCGGCCCAGACGCTCTCCCTCGACGACGACGGCGTCCCCTTCCACGTCAAGAAGGAGGCCACCTCGGCGCTCCGCCGGCTCGCGCCGCTCGGGCTCTCCACCGACATCATCTGGAGCGCGAACCTGCGCACGCTGCGCCACGTGATCGAGATGCGCACCGCCGAGGGCGCCGAGGAGGAGCTGCGCAGCGTCTTCGACGACGTCGCGCAGCTGATGAAGCGCGAGGCTCCGTTGCTCTTCCAGGACTTCGAGCGCGCCGACGACGGCACCTGGAAGCCGGCTTTCCACAAGGTCTGAGCGCCCGCGGGCCTCGGCTGGACACCAGGCACGAGGGCCGGTGCCCAGCCGCGCGGGCCGTCTAGTCCTCCTGGTTGGCGGCGATGGCCTCGCCCAAGCGCGCCACGACATCTGGGTCGCGGAGCGTTGTCACATCGCCGAGAGCCCGGCCTTCGGCGATGTCGCGCAGAAGCCGTCGCATGATCTTGCCGGAGCGCGTCTTGGGCAGATCATCAGCCCAGATGATGCGCTTGGGGCGGGCGAACTTGCCGATCCGCCCGGCGACCGTCTCGCGGATCCCATCCTCGAGCTCCACCGTCCCCTCGGTCGTGCCCTGGAGGGTCACGAAGGCGCAGATCGCCTGGCCCGTCTGCTCGTCTGACTGGCCGATCACCGCTGCCTCAGCGACCGCCTCATGGGCCACGATCGCCGACTCGACCTCCGCGGTCGAGAGACGATGCCCGGAGACGTTGACGACATCGTCGATGCGCCCGATGACCCAGAAGTAACCATCCTTGTCGCGGCGAGCGGCATCGCCGACGAGATACGTCGTCTTGCCGAAACGCGAGAAGTAGGTCTCGACGAAACGCTCGTCGTCGCGGAACAGCGTGCGCAACATCGACGGCCAGGGCCGCTTGAGCACGAGCAGACCCTGACCATCCTCCAGGGTCTCGCCGTCGGCCTCGGTCACGACCTCGGCCTTGATCCCGGGGAAGGGGATCGTCGCCGATCCCGGCTTGGTGGAGACGATCCCCGGCAGCGGCGTGATCATGATCGCGCCGGTCTCGGTCTGCCACCAGGTGTCGACGATCGGGCAGCGCTC
>DASXEZ010000171.1:0-64256 GCA_036489875.1 Solirubrobacteraceae bacterium
GCCGGTTCGAATTCGACCGGCTCGATCGTCAGGGTGCCGGCCTCGATCTTGGAGAAGTCGAGAATCCCCCCGATGACGCCCATCAGTGCGTGTCCGGAGGTGCGGATTCCCGCCACGTAGGCGTCCTGGGCGTTCGTCAACGGCGTATCCGCGAGCAGCCCGGCGAGACCGATCACCCCGTTCAGCGGCGTGCGCAGCTCGTGGCTCATGTTCACGACGAACTCCGACTTCAGACGCGACGCCTCAAGCGCCTGCTGGTGAGCGAGGTGGAGGGTTTCCTCTACGCGCTTGCGCGCGTCGATGTCGACGAAGTGGGCGATCGCGTCGCACCCGCCGGGGGCGCGCACGTAGCTGATGCTGCATAGGAACCACGACTCCGAGCCGGACGCGCTCATCAGCCGGGTCTCGGCTCGATAGGTGTGCTTACGACCGTGGAACACCGCGTCGAGGCCGCGCTCGAAACGGTGGCGCTCGTCGGCGTGGAGGAGCTCCTGCAGGTGGGTCTCCAAAAGTTGGTCGCGTGAGAAGCCGGTCGCCTCGCAGAGGGCGCGGTTGGCACGAAGCATGCGGCCGGCGTCCGGGTCCAGCGAGATCAGAGCAGTGCCGAAAGGAGCGTCGTCGAAGGCGCTCTGGAACTGCGCTTCCGCACGACGCTGGCCAGCGCGCATTGTCGCTGCACGCAGTTGCGCGCTCACCGCAGGCGCGAGGCGCGAAAGATGGTCCTTGCTGACGAAATCAGCGGCGCCATGTCTGACCGCAGCGGCAGCAGCTTCCTCGCCGACGGCGCCGGAGACGACGATCAACGGAATATCGGAATCGCTTGCCGCGACCAGCTCGAGCGCCGCGAGGCTGTCAAATCCGGGCAGCACGTGGTCACAAAGGACGATGTCCCAGTGGCCCTGGCTCAGAGCGACCTTCATCTCGTCGCCGTCCTGGACCCGATGCGCGACCACGCTGTAGCCGGCGCGTTCGAGGGCTGCGGTGGCGAGGGCGGCATCGCTCTCGGAGTCCTCGACCAAGAGCACCGCCAGTTCCTGCTTGGACGTCATGTGCGCCTGCGGCCGACCGCGGCGGTTGAATGTGTGCGGCCCCGGCCACTGTCGGGCGACAGCCGGTTCGAGGCCAGCGGGCCGGCCAATCCGCGGAGCAAAGAGTTTGTGCCCATTGGTGCTTCAGCTATCGGCACGGCAAAGATCGGGGTTTATCCGCGAGGCGTTGCGTGCAGGATCAGACCCCGATTCGGACTCCAAGTGCCGACCGGACGTCCAGGCGGTAGCTCAGCCGTCCACGCTCCCGGGTGCAGCGCCCGGGAGCAAGCACCGGTGCGCTCGGGCGGCGCGAGCCGGGGATCAAGCGCTCAGCGATGCGCGCCGATGAGTCCGACCATGGATCCCACAGCTGACTCGCCAACCAAGACCGCCTCCCTGCCCCGCATGGTCGTCGCCGATGACGACACCTTCGTCCGGACGATGCTCGCGACTCACCTCGCCTCGTGGTTCGATTGTGTAGGGGTGGGCGGCGACGCGATGGACGCGGTGGCATTGGTTGAGGCCCACCGTCCCGATGTCGTGGTGCTTGACGTCGAGATGCCGGAGGGGGGCGCCATGTTCGCGACCAGCACCATACGCGAGCGTTCGCCCGAGACGGCGATCGTGATCCTTTCCGGCGACGGCGCGGCGAGCACGCAACTCGCGCTTCGCGACGCTGGCGCCACCAGTTACCTGCACAAGGACATCGATCCGCGCCTGCTAGGTCAGGAGATCGAGACCGCTATCGCGATCCATCGACGCTCCGCGTCGGCCGTCGGCGTCGAGCGAGCCGAGTCGTTCTCCTAGACGACTGCCTCGGTCGCGCTTGCCGCGCGACCTCGAGCGGCGAGCGCCAGGGTGGGAGGGGAGCTAGTGATCCTCCTCGAGCCAGGCATCTTCGCCGCTCCAGTGGTGGCTCAGTCTGCACACCGGACACTGCAGCGTGAAGACCATGGTGGCGAGCGCTGAGAAGAGCGCCTCGCTTGTGGTGACCCCCGTCCAAACGGCCTCGCCGCTTGTCGGGCAGGTGATCATGACTGCGCACGAAGAGGAACCGTTTTCCTCTGGCGATGGCCCCCGGACCACGTAATAGCCTCCCTCCGCGGGAATGTCGAAGCGCCGGCAGGCTGGTTCAAGAATCCACAGCTGCCGTCACCCATTCGGTTGTCGCTGCTCCGACGGTGGCCCCCCCGTTGCAATCCCGGCAGACCAGACCTCCCCGTCGGCCTGAATCTTCCCTGCGGCCCGGATCGCCAAACCGGACTAGAGGTGCCGCGGCGGGCGCCGAGCGAGGGGCGTCGTAGCGAAAAGACTGGGTTGCGGGCTAGAACGTTCGTCCCCGCGGCGACACAACGCCGTGGAACTGCGATCGAGTGTCATATGAGCGACAGCGTGCAGCTCATCGCAGGCGGTCCCTACGAGGGCGTGGTGACGGTAGACGCCGGCGAGGATCCGCTGATGGTACGCGTGACTGCCACCTGGACTCGGAACGGACAGGCACGCTCGACTGTAGCCAGCGTTGACGCTGCGGCGGCTAAGGATCTCGCCGAGCATTGGGCGTCGCGTCTCGCCGCGGGCGATGAGCCGCTGTCCTGACACCGGGGCTGAGTGGCTCCGGGTCGGGTCGGCAATTGGCGGCTCGCGCGACGCGCGACACAGGGCAGCGACGCGGAAGCTCCGCGTTCTCAACGCGGCTCGCGTACGACGCGGAAGCTCCGCGTTCTCAACGCGGCTCGCGTAGGAACCAGCACCTAGCCGGTTGACCTACGCGCTGGACGCGCGAGCCACGAAGGGGGATCCGGCGTCAATCTCAGCCCGCCGCACGCCGAAGCCTGTTCTCCCTTCGGTGTCTGGCGGCCGGGCATGACGGTCCGGCCGCCGGGCGTCGTGGTGAAGAACCCGACAGTCAGAGCTACCGACTCAAGACCTCCGACCTGGCACCGCGTGCCTGACAAAACGAGAGTGACAACTGTGACCGAGGTGCGATGGGTCGCCCAGCCTCCCAGTAGACGTGAAAGCCCGGGAACTGTGAGATCGCGGTTGCTGGTGGGCGTGCTCGTACTCGCGTGCGTGGCGCTAGTTCTCCTCGACCTGCTCCAGTTCGCCGAATCCATTCGGTGAGCCGCGGCGGTGGTGGTCGGCGATACGCCGCAGTGCGCCCCACCGCGGCTCAGGCGCGGCCTCAGGGCGAGTCCGTGCCCGTCGGCGAGTGGATCTTCTCGATCGCGGCCAGCAGTTCGTCACGGAGCTCTCTGATGCCGCCTTCGGTGTTGACGTCGAGGGCGTCGAGGATCTTCACGGTGTCCTCGTAGGTCTGCTGGCTGCGCGCATCCGAAGCGGCGGACTCGACTGACTGCCCGACCATGATCACCGAAAGCAGTACCAGCTGAAGAAAGGTTTGGGCGATCCAGGCGATGATCCCCTCGCCGCCCGGTTTCAGCGCAGGCCGTAGCCCGAGGAAGGCGATGATCCCGAAGAGGTAGGCGCACCACATCGATCCGACGAGGCGCGTGATGAGCACCGCGATCTTGGCATTGACGCCGTCCACCTCGGACATGGCGGCCCTGAGCCTCGCGGGTGTCGGATGGGCGGCTGCAACGAAGCGCAGGTGCCGCACGACCGGTGCTGGCGCCTTGGCCGCCATCGCTGAGGACAGTAGATGGCACCACGGACACCAGATGCCCGTTCCGGCGAGCGGTGGTGACCCGAGAACGTGCGGTGGGAATCCCGTGAGAGGGGTCGAGGCGAAGTCTGGCCGTGCGGTTTCGGCTAGAGGTTGGCCGGCGGAGTGATCAGTGCGCTCGCGAGAGCGCTCCGCTAGCGAGGCGCCTCAGCCGTCGTCGGCGTAGCGGCCGGCTGTTTGATCGTGTGTTCGAGGATCTTGTCGAGGCTGTCAGGACGGATCGGTTTCCCGGTGTGGTAGTCCATGCCGGCGTCGAGGCAGCGCTCGTTGTCACCTGGGAGTGTGCTCGCCGTCATCGCGACGATGGGTGTGCGCAGTCCGTCGCCCTCGCGGCGGCGGATCTCGCGGGTCGTGTCGAAACCGTCGAGCTCGGGCATCTGGCAGTCCATGAAGATCGCGTCGTAGGCCGTTACCGCGTGCATTTCGAGCGCTTTGCGGCCGTTGGCGGCGACGTCGACGACGAGGCCTCGTCGCTCCAGCATGCGAACAGCGACCAGCTGGTTGATCTCGTTGTCCTCGACGACGAGCACTCGCGGCGCTGAGCCGGGGGAGCGCTCGAGGGGATCGTGTGCGGCTTCGGTGGCCGCCTCGCTTGAGGGCGTTGTGTCGAGCCGGGCGAGTTCGAGATAGAGCTGGCTTTGACGGACCGGCTTTGCGATGACTCCCGCGGTCCCCGGGATTGCGGCAGCGAGGCGTTTGTCGCGTGCGGCGACCATGACCACGATGCTGGTGGCGCTGAGGTCGTCGTCGGCGTTGATGGCCGACACGAGGCGTTCGGCCGTCTGACCGCCCAACCGGTAGTCGATCAGGGCGATCCGGTAGGGCGTTCGTGAGAGGCCGGCCTCGCGCAGCGCCGCCAACGCTGTCTCCGTGTCGGCTTGCGCGTCACTGGTCATGCCCCAGTGTTCAAGGTGTCCGCTGAGCAGCCGACGGTTGGTTGCCTTGTCGTCGACGACCAGTGCTCTGGCGCCTCGAAGCGGGGCTGGGAGCAGCCGCGGCGAGTCGGGAGTCGAGACGGCGGTGGGGAGCGTGAACCAGAAGGTGCTGCCGGCTTTGGGTGTGCTGTGGACACCGATCTCGCCGCCCATCAGCGCCACCAGTTGCTTGGCAATCGTGAGGCCGAGGCCGGTGCCGCCAAAGCGGCGGGTCGTCGACCCGTCCGCTTGTGAGAATGACTCGAAGATCGTCCGCTGTAGCTCCGGTTCAATCCCGATGCCGGTGTCGACGACCTCGAAGCGCAGTTCGATCTCCTCACCGACTTCGGCTGGGGTCCAGCTCACTTCGACGCGCACCTCGCCGGCCTCGGTGAATTTGACGGCGTTACTGGTCAGATTCATGAGTATCTGGCGCAGGCGCTTGCTGTCGCCCCAGACCGCGGTGGGCGCCCCCGCAGGTACCGCCGCGATGACCTCGACCGCGCGGGCGGGCTGGCTGACGGCGACGATCGAGCAAACCTCTTCAACGAGCGCGCCCAGTTCAACCGGGCCGTTTTCTAGGGTGAGCTTTCCGGCCTCGAGCTTCGAGAAGTCGAGGATGTCCTCGACCACCGCCATGAGGCTCTCTCCCGAGACGCGCAGCGCCTCGACGTACTCGCGCTGCTCCTCGTCGAGTGGGGTGTCGGCGAGCAGGCTGCTGACCCCCAGCACGCCGTTCAGCGGCGTTCGCAGCTCGTGATTCATGTTCGCCATGAACTCCGACTTGGCGCGCAGGGCCTCGACCAGGCTGGCGTTGGCATCCGCGAGCGCCGCCTGAGCACGTTTGGCCTCGGTGATGTCGCGGCCGACCGCCGCGACGCCGACGATGTCCCCGGCCGTGTCGAGGATCGCCGATAGCGTCAGGTCGACGATCACGCTGCGGCCTTCCTTGGTGACGAGCACCGTCTCGAAGGGCGCTATGCGCTCGCCACGGAGAATCCGCTCGATGTTCTCTCGCGCGGCCTCGTGCCCGTCGGCCGGGACAACGAGGCTCATCGGCCGGCCGAGCGCCTCGTCTGTCGTGTAACCGAAGAGGCTTTCGGCGCCCCGATTCCAGATGCTGAATCGACCCCGGAGGTCGCTGGCGGTGATCGCGTCCGCAGAGGCGTCCAAGACGGTTGAGAGGTTCTGTCGCTCGTTCTCGGCCTGGCGGCGTTCGGTTATGTCCTGGCCCGTTCCGTCGATCCAAAGTGGGGTGCCGTCGTCGGCCACCTGGACCGTGCCGCGCGACTCCACCACGCGAACGGCGCCGTCGGGACGCACGATTCGGTACTCGCACACGAACGCTTGACGCCTCTCGATCGCAGTGCTCACCACCGCCTGCAAATGGGCGCGGTCGTCCGGATGAGTGACCTCCAAGAACTGATCGAGCCGAATCACCGCGCCGGCATCGAGTCCGCAGATCCGGCACATCTCATCCGACCACTCGATCTCGCCTGTCAGGAGATCCCGCCACCAGCTGCCCAGCCTCCCGATGGCCTGGGCCTTGACCAGCTGCGCACGCTGGCGGTCGAGCAGCCCGTCCTTGGCTCGGCGCTCGGTCACGTCACGCAGAATCGAAAGGTGTCGTGACGGGCCGATCCGTGCCACGAGTGTCGACTCCACGGCGACCCGCGAGCCATCGGCGCGACGCAGCTCATATTCGCCCTCGTGGTAGCCGGCGAGCAGAAACGAGGCCCAGACCCGCTCATAGGTCTCCGGTGCGAACTCGTCGATGCGGCGACCTTTCAACGCGGCCGCGTCCAAGTCGAGGAGTCTGGCCGCCGCCGGATTCGCATGCTCGATCACACGATCGTCATCCAGGATCACGGTCCCATCGCGTGCGGCCTCGAATGCGGCGCACCACGCGTTAGCCGAAGCGCCCGTGCCACCCGAGGGCTCGCCGAGTCGCTCAGCACCTGCTCCGCCGCTGCGAAGCGCTCTCAGTCGCGAGAGCTCAGTCATCAGAGCTGGCTCCCGCCGCTCACGAGCTCTCACCGCGCCGCGGTCTGACGCCCGTCACGTTGCGCGCCGCACGTCTCGCGGCCCGCGCCGCAAGCATGCTCCGGCCCAACTCGCGAGCGAGCCCAAATCGCAGCTGCTCTATAGATCGGCGCACCAGAACTCCGCTGCTAGGTGATCCCTTGATTGGTGGGCAACAGCCGGCATGCCGACTGGGGCCGCGGGACGCCGCTCCCCCGCCGGCGTCTCGTACCAGCGTTGACCTTGCATCTATCGACACAACTGGCGGCTGACTTGACTACGCGCGAGGCGTCTGGCCACGAGCTCCTGGCCGCGCGGCGGGGCCTGCGCACGGCCTCGCGGGGTGCAGGAATATAGGTCGCAGCACCTATGGACGCTGCTCCTGCTCGGCCGGATGCTTCGAGCATGGATGCACCGCCTCCTGCCGCCCCTCACGACACCTCCACGATCCCGACCTGTTCGGTGCCGGGGTGCGGGAACGTCTCGAGCGTTCGCTGGGAAGTCGCGGAGCCGCTCAAGTGGGAGCTCGGCGAGTTCGAGCCCTTCACCGTCGTGACCTTCCTGTGCACCGAGCACGTCGGAGGCGTCGACGCGTAAGAGCGCTGCTGAGGGTCGGGCACACTGCCGGCCGCAGGTGGCAGCGGCTCGGACCGCTCGGACCCTATAGGTGCTTCTACCTATAGCGGCGCACGGCGCCGCGCAGCATAGTGGCCGGTGGGGTGGGCCAGGGCCGGCGAATCAACGAAGCCTCGCGACCGCCCGGCGTGGTTTCGCCGCGGTCGGAGCGTCCGGTGGTTCGCCGGCTATGGCTCGACGAGACCGCGGCGGATCGCATAACGGGTCAGCTCGACCCGGTCGCGCATGCCCAGCTTGCGCAGGATGTGCGCGCGGTGGTGTTCGACGGTTCTGCGGCTGACGCCGAGCATGGTCGCGATCGCCTCGCTGCTGTGAGCCTCCGCGATGAGTTTGAGGACCTCGAGCTCTCGCCTGGTGAGGGGGTCTTCGGGATCGGCCTCCTCGCCGCGCGCGGCGCGCGCCAGATAGTCGCGAAAGAGCGCCGCCACTGCGGGCGGATAGAGAAACGGCTCGCCCCTCATGCCCGCGCGCACGGCGTTCACGAGGTCCCTGCTGGCGGCGGATTTGAGCACGTAGCCCGCCGCCCCGGCTTTCAGGGCAGCGAAGAAGTACTGCTCGTTGTCGTGCATCGAGAGCATCAGGACACGCAGTCCTGGGGCCCGCCGCTGGAGTTCCTCCGCCGCTTGCAGCCCGGTCAGACGAGGCATCGCCACATCGAGGACTGCCAGGTCGATCGTCCCGCTCAGACAAGCGCTGACGGCCTCGGCGCCATCGGCCGCCTCCGCCACGACCTCGATGTCGGGCTGGGCGTCCAGCACCATCCGCAGCCCGCTGCGAACGAGCTCGTGATCGTCGGCGAGGAGCACCCGTGTCTTGAGCGGCGTCGTCACGTGATCACCGGCCGCTGTGGCGCCACGTCCACCACGAGCCGGACCTCCGTGCCGTGAGCGGTTGCCGCGGCGCCGACGTGCAGCCGGGCGCCGAGCAGCAGCGCGCGCTCACGCATACCGGTGATCCCGGCCCCTTCCACCACGGCGGCCCCGAGGCCTCGACCGTCATCGGTGACCGTCAGCGTGACGCTCGTAGCGTCGTGGGTGAGACCGAGCACGATCCGGGTGGCGGCGGAGTGCTTGATCGCATTGGTCAGGGCCTCCTGGGCGACCCGGTAGACGACGATATCGGCGTCGCCTCCGAGCGCCGGGAGATCGGCGGCGAACTGACGATCGATCCAGGGACTGCCCGGGCCGGCGAGTCGCCCGCACATGGCGATCAGGGCGTTGACGAGGCCGAGATCGTCGAGTGCCTCCGGTCGCAGCTCGCGAGCGATGCGCCGCAGCGCGTTGAGACTCTGCTGCAGCGCCGCCGTGATCGCGCTCAGCGCGACTGGCGCGTCCCCGGCGCCGGCGGCGCTTTCGGCGCGCAGGGCGATCGCCGTGAGCGTCTGCCCGAGTTCGTCGTGGAGCTCGCGCGCGACGCGCAGTCGCTCGCCTTCCTGCGCCGCGAGGGCGCGGCGCGCGCTGTCGCGTCGTTCGCCCTCGAGCCGCTCCAGCATGTCGTCGAAGGCGATCACGAGGTGCCCGATCTCGCTCCCGCTCCAGGGCACATCACCGAGTCGTCGACCGGGACGCACCGGGTCGATCGAGCCCATCAGGGCGGTGAGGCGGCGCAGCGGGCTGAGCGCGGCGCGCAGGAACAGCAGGTCCAAGGCGAGCATGACCGCCAGACCCAGCAGCAGGCCGACCAACTCGTCGCTGGTGATCGAGGTATGGATGCTCGCGGGGGAGAGGGCAAGGACGGCCGCGGCGGCGATCATCACCGCGGCCGTGCCTGCGAAGAGCAGCCACAGCAGCGAGATGCGGTGACGCGGGCGCGCCCTCGCGCCGGCGCGAGGATTGCCCTGGACCGCCGCGCGGCGTGTAACGGCTCGTCCCATGGCAGCCATCGCGGCACACGCTACCCCGTCACCCGCGAGCGGGGCGCCTCCCGCGCTAGCGGCTGGGGCGTCGGGCGCCGACGCGCTGCGCGCCGAGCGGGGCTCGCAACCGCGCCCGCACTGGGGGATCGTTGGCTCGTCTGAGCGAACACGGACTGCGGCGTTCGGTCGGCATGTCGGGCCTGTTCGCGACGGCGTACGGGAACGTCGGTTCCTCGATCTACTACGCGCTCGGGCTCGTGGCCGCCCACGCGCTCGGGCTGACGCCGCTGGTCTTCATGTTCGCCGGTGGCCTGTTCGTCCTGACGGCCAAGACCTACGCCGAGGGCGCGGCGATGTTCCCAGAGGCCGGTGGAGCGTCGTCGTTCGCCCGGCACGCCTTCAACGAGGTGGTCTCCTTCTTCGCCGGCTGGGCGCTGACGCTCGACTACATCATCACGATCGCGATCTCGGCGTTCTTCGTGCCCCACTACCTGGCGGTGTTCTTCCCCGCGCTGTCGCACGCCCCGGGGGACGTGATCGGGGGCGCCGCGGTGATCGGCGTACTCGCGGCGCTCAACATCCGTGGGCTCGGCGAGTCGGCGAACCTCAACATCCTGCTCGCCTTCCTCAGCCTCGCGACGCAGGTCGCCCTCGTGGGGCTCGGATTCGTCCTCGTCCTCAACCCCTCGCTGCTGGTGCACCAGGTCCACCTCGGCGTCGCTCCGAGCTGGACGCAGCTCATCTTCGCGCTCTCGGTGGCGATGGTGGCCTACACCGGCATCGAAACGGTCTCGAACATGGCCGAGGAAGCCAAGGATCCCGGACGAGACGTCCCGCGCGCGCTGAACCTCGTCGTGATCGCGGTGCTGGGCGTCTACGCCGGCATCTCCGTCGTCGCGCTGTCGGCGCTTCCCGTCGTCAACCACCACGGTCACTACTCGACGCTGCTCGGCACGACCTACGAAAACAACCCCGTGCTCGGCATCGTCGACCGCCTCCAATTACACGGCACGATGCTGACCGTGGCCACCGACTACGTCGGGATCCTGGCTGCGGCGATCCTCCTGATCGCGACGAATGCGGGCCTGATCGGGATCTCGCGTTTGTCCTGGTCGCTTGCCGAGCATCGCCAGCTCCCCGACATCTTCGCCCGGCTGCACTCGCGTTACCGGACGCCGTGGTTCACGATCGTCGCGTTCTCGGTTCTCGCCATCCTGCTGATCCTCCCCGGACAGACGACGCTGCTGGGAAACCTCTACGCCTTCGGCGCGATGCTCTCGTTCACCACCGCGCACATCGCGATCGTGGCCCTGCGGGTGAAACAGCCGGACACGGAGCGGCCGTACAAGATCAAGGGGAATCTGCGATGGCGGGGGGCCCAGATCCCGATCTCCGCGCTGCTTGGAGGACTGGGCACGTTCGCTGCCTGGATCTCGGTCGTGGTGCTCCACAGCGAGGCTCGGCTGATCGGACTGCCGTGGATGATTTTCGGAGTCGCGGGGTACTTCTATTACCGGCACCGTCAGGGCCTCGACCCGCTCGCGCGCTATCAGATCGAGCATGCGCAACGGCCGGCGGACTTCCGTGCGCTCGACTATCGGACGGCTCTGGTCCCGATCTTCGGTGGTGACCTCAGCGCTCGCACCCTCTCGAGCGCCGCCAAGCTGATCGGCGCGGAGGGAATCGTCTACGCCGTCTACGTCCTGGTCGTCCCCCGCCAGCTGCCGCTCGACTCGGGCCTGGCCGCGGAGGAGGCCCACGGTCGCTCGATCCTCGAAGGAGCTCGCATCCAGGCACGGCGCTTGGGGATCGAGATCCGCACGAGCCTCCTGCGCACCCGCAGCGCCGGCAGCACCCTGGCTGAGGAAGCGCGGCGGATCGATGCCGACGTCATCTATCTCTCGACCCGTCACGGACCGCCCAGCGAGCAGCGGATCGGCCCGATCGCCAGCTACCTGCTGGACAAGCGCCCCTGCCGGATCGTGATCGAGACGGAGAACTACCCGCAGCCGGCGGGCGCCGTGACGCGCTAGACGGCCGGCGCTTGCGAAGCCGGCCGCCTACACGCTCGCCGACGGCAGGCCGCTTCGATCCCGCCTCATCCGTGCGACGCCCTCAGCTGAGCGCGGCGACGATGAGCGGCTGCGTGGTGGGCGCGCGGGTGCCCCCGGCCGGCTCGTTGGTGACGAGCACTCGGCTGACGCCGTGCAGGCTGCCGGGAACGCCGACGTCGGCGGTCCCACGCGAGTCGACGCTGAAGAGGGTGCTCGGCGCCGGCGCCGAGTTGCCGTGCTGGATCCAGAGCTCGTAGATGCGCCCTGCGGCGGGGCGCGAGAGATGGGCGACCACGAGCTGGCCGTGGCCGTCGCTGACCTGCAGCTCGGCAGAGCCGACTGTCGCCCTGATCACGTGGTTGCCGCCGCCGCCGGTACCCAGGTCGATGCCGACGGCGAGCGCTGCCGCCGCCAGCACGACGGCAAAGCCGGCCACCGCCGGTCGGGGCATGGCGAGCAGGAACGGGCGCCGGCGCACGGCCGGCGCGGCCTTTCGCCGCTCGCGGGTGACCTCGCGCATGACCCGGCGTCGCAGCGCCGGCGATGCCTCGTGCTGGGATGCCGCGAGGGGCAGCGCGTCCGCCACCAGGCCGAAGGCCGCCACCTCGTCGCGGCAGACGGCGCAGCTGTCCATATGGAGCTCGAAGGCGCTCGCCTCGGCGGGCTCGAGCGCCCCCAGCGCGTAGGCCGCCGCGTCATTGCCGCAGTCATGCTCGACCATGTCCGCTCCTCATAGCAGCACATCCGCACCGTCGCCGAGGGCGAGCCGCAGCTTGCCGAGGCCCAGGCGCATACGGCCCTTGACGGTACCGGAGGGGATTCCGAGCAGCCCCGCGATCTCAGAATGCGAGAAGCCGCCGAAGTAGGCCAGCTCGATCACCTGCCGCTGCTCGGCCGGGAGCTCCTCGAGGGCGCCACGCACGTCGCGCGCATCGCTGCGACGCTCGGCCTCCAGATCGGTGCGCTCAAGCGCCGGCAGCGTCGCTGCGATGCCGTCATCGTGAACGTCACGGCCGGCGCGTGTCGATTCGTGACGCAGGACATCGATCGCGCGGTGGTGAACGACGGCCAGCACCCAAGAGCGCACGCTTCCGCGGCCGCGGTCGTAGCGGGCGCCGCTTCGCCACAGCGACAGGAAGGCCTCTTGCACGACCTCCTCGGCGAGGGCGCGGCGGCCGCACATCCGGTAGGCGAGGGAGAACGCGACGCCCGAGTGGCGGTCGAAGACGACGCCGAAGGCACGCGTATCGCCCTCGTAGACGCGCGTCATCAGGTCCTCGTCGGCTAGGAGCCCGAGGTCGTTGGCGCGGGAGAGGCGAGCGGGTAGGTGCATCGGCAGGATCAGCGGGCGCAGGGAGGCATCGGCGCGAGCGCGGCGCCGGCCTACCTGCTCTGGCGTGGGCTGGAGTTGGGCAAGGTGTCGCCGGCGGAGCCGGCATCTAGCTATTTCGCAGCCGGAGCCCGATCGGATCACACGTGACGCAGCCGATTGCAGCCTACCCCCCTGCGCGCGGCACGCTCGTCGCGGCGCGCGTGCCGATACGATGGGGCCAGATCCGCCGCCCGGGTCAACGGCTTGGCCGGGGTCCGGCAGCTGGGCGGGGGATCGGTCAATTGGGCAGCCGCCCGCAAGCGCCCGTAGCTCAGCTGGATAGAGCGTCGGTCTACGGAACCGAAGGTCGGGAGTTCGAATCTCTCCGGGCGCGTAGGGCAATCACGATCCGTTGTCGTGCTTCCGCCTCTTGGGGCACCTCGAGCGACAGGATGTGACCGTGCTGCACGCGTCTCGTCGGCAGTATCGCGATATCGGCTAAGGCCGCACTGGCGCGATTTCGGTTTGTGCGTCCGACATGACGAGGATCGCGCCCTCTCCGTGCGCGTAGGCCTCCTCGCCGTGCTGCACGATATCCATGCCGAGCGCTTGCTCGCGATCCGTCGCCCGCAGCGCTGTGCACAGCCCGATGGCCCGCAGGATCCCGTACGTCGCCACGAACGCGTAGGCCGGCGCGGCGAGCGTCGCGATCGCCTGCCAACCGAGCTGCGAAGGGTGACCGTAGAGGAGGCCGCTCGACAGCCCATTCCACGAGCGCTGTGCGAAGAAGCCGATGAACAGCATCCCGGTCAGCCCGGCCAGACCGTGGGCGGCGAGCACGTCGAGCGTCTCGTCAAGTCGCGTCCGCGGACGCCATTGGATCACGGCATAGCTGGGAAGCGCCGCGAGGGCTCCCAGGACCATCGCCCATATTGGGCTGATGTAACCGGCAGCGGGGGTTATCCCGACACAGCCGACGACGATCGCCGTCGCAGCTCCGATGGCCGTCACCCGGCCTCCGCGCAGCACGTCGATGATGAACCACACGGTCAGCGTGCAGGCGGGCGCAAGCAGTGTGTTAGTGAAAGCGAGGACGCTCGGATGGCCGACCGAGTAGCCGCTGCCGCCGTTGAACCCGAACCACCCAAACCAGAGTAGGCCGGCCCCGAGCAGGACATAGATGGCGTTGTGCGGGAGCAGTGCCTCGTCCGTAGTCGCGTCGCGACCCGACCACCGTGGCGGCCGCGTAGGCGGAGAAGCCAGATCCCATCTCCACTGGCACGCCACCGGCGAAGTCGAGCGTCCCGTGCTGGGCGAGCCATCCGCCGCCCCAGACCCAGTGCGCGAGCACCGGGTACACGAGCAGGGTCCACAGAGCGATGAAGATCAAAAACGGTCCGAAGCGCATCCGCTCGACCACCGCTCCCGACACGAGCGCGACCGTGACGATGCAGAATGTGGCCTCGAAGCACATGAAGAGCAGCTGCGGGATGTGGGTACCGGTCCGGGGGGCGAACGCCACTCCACGAAGCAGCGCGAGTCCGAGCCCGCCGATAAAGCCGTTACCGCGGTCGAAGGCGAGTGAGTAGCCGAGCAGTGCCCAGGTCACCGTGGCAACGCCGAGCGCACCCACGGTCATCATGAAGGTGTTGAGCGTGTTCTTCGCTCGTACGAGTCCCGCGTAGAACAGGCCGAGCGCAGGGGTCATCATCAGCACCAGCGCGGTTGCGACGAGCATCCACGCGGTGTCCCCCGCGCTGACGCCCCTGGCCAGCAATCCGAGGGCGGTCATTCGCTGACCGGCGTGACGGCCCCGCCATCAGACTCGCCGGTGCGAATGCGCACCACCTGCTCAAGCGCGACGACGAAGATCTTGCCGTCCCCGACCTCCCCGGTGCGAGCGCCTTCGCAGATCGCCTCGATGGTGCGATCGACGAACTCGTCTGAGACGGCGATCTCCAATCGGACCTTGTCGGCGAGCTCCATCTTGACGGTCGTGCCCCGGTAGGTCTCGACCCGATCGAGCTCGCCGCCATGCCCCTGGACGCGGCCGAGCGAGAAGCCGCGAACCTCAGCGCGGTAGAGCGCCTCCATGACGTCGTTGGCCTGCTCCGGCCGGATGATGCCGATGACGAGCTTCACGGAAGGGAACCCTCTCGCGGCGCGCCCATGCGCGACGCGGACAGACCTCCAACCCTACGGCGAGCAGCCGGAGGCAACTTTGGGGCTGGATCCTACTTCGCTGGACGTCCAACGCTCGTGCCGACTGGGCCGTTGTCGCCCTCGCCCCGGCGGGGTCGTTGTTCGGTGGGCAAGACCGGCGATGACGCGAGGCCGCGTGCCGAGAAGCAGCACGCCCCGCTACGGAACCGAAGGTCGCGAGTTCGATTCTCGGGGAAGGGTCGGCGAGAGCCCGCCTAGGGCAGGATCGTGATGGCGAGTTTGCTCGCCGCGCTGTTCCCGTTGGCGGCGCTGGCGGTGATCGCCACCGTGTAGGTGCCGGGCTTGAGCTTCTTGGTGCGCGAGATCCGGCCATCGAAGGCGACCTTGTTCGGACCCGCGTTCGCCTGGAACGACAGGAACCCGGCCAGTGTGTGCCGTGTGCAGCGGCGGGCGCCCTTGTTGCGCTTGCTAGGAGCAGAGCAGTGTCCCTTGACGACACGGCCAGGAGCCGGCGCGAGAAATCTCAGCGTGATTTTCGCGGCCTCGCTCAAGGACACCGCGAGGACCAATCCGCCGGGATTTCCGGCCGGATTGAGTTTCGGCAGCGCTTTGCCTTCATGGAAACGCGTCTTCGCTGCCGTCAGTCCGGAGAGCGTGGGAAGCCCTGGTGCGCTGGGACCACCGGGACTCGGATTGCTGCCGCCGCCGTTGCTGCCGCCGCCGGCGTTGCTGGTGGGGTCGCCGTCCAGTCGGACGACCAGCAGGTTTTGCGTGCTTCCGGCAGGGTTGATCGTGCCCGCGACGACGATGTCGCCATTGGACTGAAGGCCGACGGCGTAGGCCTCGGCGGCCGTCCCGACCGCGATCACCGACACGCCGTTGCGGCCGAAGGCGGTGTCTGGCTGCCCGGTGGGCAGCAGCCGTATGACTCCGATGCGGGTGGCTGACCCCGACTGCGTGGTGCCTGCGACGACGATCTTGCCGTTGGGCTGGATGGCCACCGCTCTCGCGAAGTCGTTGCCGCCCAGGTCGACGGTCTCGGTGCCGCCGTTGCCGAACGACGTGTCGAGAACCTGATTGCTGGTGTATCTCGTCACGGCGAAGTTGTCAGTGCCGCTGACGTCGGTGTAACCGGCGACGATGAATTTCCCGTCGGGCTGCACGGCCACCGCGGTGGCGACGTCGGTGCCGCCCAGGTCCTGGGATATCGAGCCGAATGAGTTGCCGGTTATGTTGGAGATCGCGAAGTTGCCGGCCACGCCGAGCGGGGAACTGGCGGACGCGCTGGTCTCGCCCACCGCCTCGATCGAGCCATCCGCTGCCAGCGCAATGCCCGCCAGGGTTTCGAATCCGGGTTGCGCTCCCTCTCCAGGGGACATGACGGTCCCGTCTGGCGCGAAGGACCCGTCGAGTTGCCCGTCGGTGGTGAGCTGCTCGATCACGGGCACGTCCGGGGAGTAGTCGATATATCCGCCGACCACGATCTGCCCGCCGGCCCTCACCGCGATCGCCCGTCCAAACATGTCCGGGAAGTCGGATCCGTCGTAGGGGCTCACCCAGCCCTTCCCCTGGCCGAAACTGGTGTCGAGCGTGCCGTTCGCGTTGAAGCGCGTCACCAGCACTCGCTCCATCCCCCGGTCCGCGTCGCGGTCGCCTGCGACCACGATCTTGCCGTCGGTCTGCAGCGCGGCCGCATAGCCGGTCTCGTTGGCGCCGAAGTCGGCCTGGGATGCCCCGGTGCCGGCGACCCCATAGGAGGTGTCGGGCGCTCCCTGGGGCGTGAACCGGGCGGACACGACGTCGCTGGTCTGGCCATTTGCCGAGACTGCCGTGCCGGCCACGACGATGCTTCCGTCGGGCTGCACGATCATCGCGTTTCCGAAGGCGTTGTGAGGGAGAACGATCGTGGCCATGCCAGCCTGGCCAAACGAGGTGTCCAGGTCCCCGGGAGCTGCCTGCGCTTCGGGGGCGGCGGCAAGTGCTATCGCAAGCGCGGTCGCGACGACCAGGAAAACACTCCCCCGAGACACGCCCGCAAAGTAGAGGAGCGACCAGCAAAAGGCAAGCGCCACGGAAGCGCGACCCCGCTTTCGAGGCCTCCTACGAGCGCGCCCAACGGCCTTCCGACGATCAGATGGGGCGCCAGAGAGGACCCGCGGTCGGTATGAATGCGCAGCCCGCGGGCTCGGCGGCGCACCGCCCGATCGGCTCCTCGGCGGCGCGATGCTTATCGAAGCGCGAGGCTCGCGAGCTTCTGCCCTGTCGCCGTCGCGAACTTGAAGGCGTGCCCTGAGCACGCCGACCCGACGACGACCCGGCCCTCTCGCCGGAGCACGAACTCCTCGTCGGTGGTGACGGTGTAAAGGCACGTCTCCGTCTTGACCGTCGGCCCGGCCAGGCGCGGCAGCCGTTCGCTCAGCCATCGCGCGAGGCGTTCGACCACGCGAACGTCGGGTTCGCGCGACCGCGGTATCTCGTCGCTCCTGACACCGCCGTGGTGGGCTGCGACCTTGAGCCCCAGCGATGGGCTCGGGAGGGAGTAGATGCCCTGACCGGTCACCGCGTCCGCGGCCGTGTAGTCGATTATGACCGGCACGTCGAGGGGATCGGGCACACTGAAATAGGCGACGGTTTCCCGCGAGATGTAAACCGGCAACGAGATACCGAGGGGCGCGAGCAGCGTCCGCGCCCAGGCTCCGGCTGTGACTACGGCCACCTCAGCCGTGAAGGTTCCGCGAACGTTCGTCGACACCGCCACGTTGTGGGGTGACTGCTCGAGGCCGGTGACGGCCGCTCCTTCGATGATGGTCACCCCGTGCTCGAGGCAGGACTTGGCGAGTGCTTCACACGCACGGGCCGCAAGGATGAACCCCGAGGTTGGATCGAAATAACTCTCGCCGTCCTCCGGCAGGTGGATCCCGAAGCGCCGGCGGGCTTCGGCAGTGTCCACAGCCTCGGCGGGAACGCCGAGACGATCAAGCCCCTCGAGCTCGCTGCTCAACCTGCGCGCGTGCGTGAAGACTCCGACGTGCTGCAGGAGCTCCACACCCGCTTCTTCTCCAAGCTCTGTCCAGAGCGCCTCCGCCTCGCGCCACAGCGCCATCCATTCCGGCGCCGGGTAGTGACGAATGCTGCGTGAATCGCCGTGGCTCGAACCGTGGGGGTGGTGCAGGGCGAACTGCTCCAGTAGAGCCGTTTTCGCGCCAGTCTTGGCGAGCGCCCATGCGGTCGCGAGGCCGTTGACTCCCGCCCCGACGACCACGCAGTCAAATGCGTGGTCGTCAGCGGGCTCGCCGATGGCGCGAACGGAACTCATCTGCGAGCCGTTGTGCGCGGCGGAGCGGCGACGGAGAAGCGGACCACCCTCAGGCTGATCCGCTCGGTCGCCGCGACCTCAGTCGCCTGCCTTGTGGTAGCCCTTCTCGTGCTTCCTCACGTGGCCGGCCTTCTCGAGCTCCGGCAGGACGCGGTAGAGGTAGTTGGGCTTGATCTTCATCCGCTTCGCCATATCGGCGATCGTGATCCCAGGATGCCTTTGCACGAGCTTGAGCGCCTCCTGCGCGCGAACGCCGCTGCCCTGAGGACGCCCGCGACGAGTCGAGCCGGCCGTCGTCTTGGCCGCCGTCCGCCGCATCGCGCCACTGCGCGTCGGCCGATGCACGCGGCCTCCGGCTCCCTTCAGGGCATCCAGCGCCTGGCGAACGTGGGCGTGCTCGGTGACTAGCGGCTCGAGCTCATTGAGGCGCTTCTCCAAGTCGCTGCGAATCTGGCTGAGTGTGTCAGGCATGTCTGGCTCCCGAGGTCTCGTAACAGGTGAGTGCAGGCTACCGGGCCGCGCCGACGCACTGATCTGCCACGCCCGAAACACTCCGTGCGTAGTGGTCTTCGGTACGCATCGCGCTTGTTTGAACGCCTTCACCTGGAACCAAGTCGGTGAAGTTCAGGATAAGGAGCGCCGCCCAGAGGCCGACCCGAGTTGGCGTAAGGGCATCCGGGCGGCGAGCAGCTAGGAGCGGCGACCGCGGCGGCTGTAGCCGAATCCGCCGCCCGTGAGCAGCAGAATCACCAGGATGATCAGGATAACCGTCAGCATGCAATCACCTCCCCACAGTGACCTACAGGAAATCGTTGCCTGTGAGCACGTACACGAACGGAACGAGCGGAACGATCGATATGACCGCCCAGGCGATCTTCTGGCCGAATTTGAGGTCGTCATTCCCCCAGACCGTGAGCCAGATCAACACGACAGCGACCGGATGCAGGATGCAGCAGATCAACTCAAGGATCTTCTTCACGCGGGAGGGTCTACCCATACCGGCCCCTCGCCAACCGGGCTGCCGACCTTCCGGTGGCGGGTGATCCTGGCTCCTGGCGTAGCCTGACGCCACAAAGCATCGGCGATCGCGGCCACCGATGCGGTTGTCGCCAGAGCGGCCGCTACGCTCATCGCCGTGAGACGCGCATGGCGGATCGCAAGGCGCTCGGTGGTGGGCTTCTACCGCGACCAGGCCACGCATCACGCCGCGGCCCTCACGTATTACGCCCTGATGTCGTTGTTTCCGACGCTGCTCCTGGCCGTGTCGCTGCTGGGTGTCCTCGGTCAGTTTCCGGACACCTACGACGCGATCGCCAGTCATTTGAAGGGTGTGGTGCCCGCGGTCACTCTGGCGCCGCTTCAGACCGGAGTCCGCGCGGCGCTGCGCGACAGAGGCACGGCCGCGGCGGCCCTCGTGCTGGCGAGCGTGACGGCGCTCTACGGCGGTGTGGGCTATCTGGAGGCCGCGCGGCGCGCCCTCAATGTCGTATTCGAGGTGCGCCGCGGACGCAGTTTCGTGCGGCGCAAGCTGACCGACGTCGCCTCGCTGTTGGTCCTGCTCGCGTTGGTGCTCACAACCCTCGTGCTGATGTTCGCCGGTGGTGACGTGGCCCGGCGCGTGTTGGGGTCCGATGTGGCCGATGTCTGGCGCGTCGCACGTTGGCCAGGGGCGTTCGCGACCGCCCTGGTCGTCTTCTCGTTCGTCTACCACGTCACACCCGACCTTGGGCACCGAGCGGTCCGCCAGGTCATGCCAGGGGCGCTCGCCGGCGTCGGCGCCTGGCTTGCCGTCTCCGCCGCATTCTCTGAGTACCTGGCCCACTTCGGCAGCTTCAACGTGACCTACGGATCGTTCGCGGCGGCGATCATCCTGCTCGTCTGGCTTTGGCTCACCAACCTCGCCCTGCTCTTCGGGGCTGAGATCAACGCGGCGATCGAGCACGAGCACCAGGCCGTCGCGGGCCGGCCAGAAGCCGCGGCGCCGGCACTCGCGCCACCGTCCTGACCGCGGTATCGCGATCCCCTGGAGCATGGGCTTCTGGCGCAGGCGCTGCGAGATAGGTGACGAGCTGCGAACCAACGTAGTGTGATCCGGTGCCGCCGCAGGGTTTCAGGCAGACGCCTCCGAGCGGGCACGCCATTCGTCTTCGAGTGACGCGTACACGACGATGTCGGCCCACTCACCTTTGAACATCTCGCTACTTCGATAATGCGCCTCTCGGCGCATGCCCAGGCGCGCTGCCAGTCGCGCTGAGGCATCGTTGCGGAAATCCATCCGCGCCACGATGCGGTGAAGACCCAGGCCGGCGACTTTGTCGAAGGCAAGGTCCAGCACTGCGGTGCAGGCCTCGGTCGCATACCCGTTCCCCGCGACGTCGGGGTGGAAGACATAACCGATCTCTCCTTCGCGGTGGCGCGCGGAGCGGAAGAAGAGGACGACGTCACCCACCAACTTCCCGCTCGCGGCAAGCTCGACTCCGAGGGTCAGCGCGTGGCCTTCGGCCGTGATCTCCCGCCGCCCCAGATCGCCCGCGAGTCGGGACGTCAGCACGCGTTCGTCCATCGGCTCAAACGGCAGGTAACGGCAAACGTCCTCGCGACTGCGGTACGCCAGCAACCGCTCGGCGTCGTCTTCACTCAATGGCCGCAGTCGCAGCCGCGAGGTGATGATCGGATACTGCGGCCGAAGTTCCATGCCGTGATTGTCTCCTCTGTCATCGGACCTGGCTCACGCCATCCTCACAGGCTCACTGGCGTCTGGCGGGACGAGCGACCTGCGGAGCGAGTCGCCGCGGCGGAGCTATTGCCGATCGGCGAAGGCGAGGCGGGCGTGTTCGAGCGCGGCGCGCGCGTCGTCGCTGAAGCGGCGCACGAGCTCAGCGGCCGGACGCGCTTCGGCGAGTCCGTGGGCTTGGCCTGCCCAGAGATTGAGCACCGTGGCATCTCCGGCTTGGCGTGCCGCGGCTCGCATCGGTGCGGTGAGCTGGTTCACGTGGGGGTAGGCAGCCGGGGCGTGATCGTCGTGGGCGGTCATGAACGCGTTGACGATGCCGCGTGCGCGTCTACCGCTGAAGGCTCGGGTGAGGGCCGTCGGGGTCGCGGTCTGCAGCGCGATCCGGTGCGGATCGCTGGTGCCCGCCTCGGGGCAGCGCATGAAGGCCGTCCCGAGCTGCGCAGCGTGGGCACCGGCGGCCAGGACGGCCGCGACGCCGGCGCCGTCCGCAATGCCACCGGAGGCGATCAGCGGGAGCTCGCAATCTCGGGCAACCAGTCGCAGCAGCGGGAGCAGCGAGATCTCACCGCGTCCGTCGGTGTCCTCGAAGGTGCCACGGTGCCCGCCGGCCTCCGCGCCCTGTACGACGAGCGCGTCGGCACTGGCCTGGACGGCGATCCGCGCTTCATCGACCTCGGTGACGGTGACCCATACCGCGATCTCGAGTTCGTGCAGTCGGGCCACAAGTCCGGCTGTCGGGCAGCCGAAGGTGAACGACACGACGGCCGGGCGCTCGCGACAGAGCAGCTCGACTTTTGCGTCAAACGAGTCGTCATCGAAGCTCGGCTGCCCCAGGGCGACACCGTGGCGTCGTGCGTCGGGCTCGATCGCGCTCGCATACGCCGCCAGTCCCGTCTCATCCACCGCCGTTTCTGCGAGGAGGAACAGGTTCACACCAACAGGCGCCTGCGTGATGTCCCGGGCTGCGGTGAGGTCCGCGGCCAGGTCCGTCGGCGTCCTGTAGCCGGCAGCAAGGAAGCCGAGGCCCCCGGCCGCGGAGACAGCGGCCGCGAGCTGTGGCGTCGAAGGTCCACCGGCCATGGGAGCCTGGATGATGGGGTGGAGCAGCCGCGGAAAGCTCTCGCTCACGACCCGGACATTTTCGCCTCTTCGGCGGGGGCGCGCTCCGCCCGGGCTTCTGCGCGCGTAAATCGACGCCGGCGGTGACGCGGTCGACATCGCGCCGGTGCGGCATCTGCGACGAGCGCGGACGAGGATGAGGCGGACGAGGCCGGGTCCGCGCATGAGAACATCGCGGGGTGAGCCTTGTCGAGCTGTGGCAGCGTGGGCAGGCCGGCTGGCCGCGCCACTTCCCCGTCGTCCAGTTTCCCAACGCGCCGCTGCTTGTCGCGCTCGCGGCTCGAGCAGCCACGTGGACTGGTGAGCGCGACGGCGCCGCCGCGCGCGTCGGTCGGTCGCTGTTCATGCTCGGGTTCGGCGTCTGGGCGGCCGAGGAGCTCGCGGACGGAACCAATTGGTTCCGGCGGCTGCTCGGCCTCGCCGGTCTTGCCTGGCTTGCGCGAATGGCGCGAGGCGCGTGGGCGCCGCCGCCGGGGGTGTTGGATGATGCCGCCGTGCCCCGGCCAGACATCCCCTCCGAGCTCGACGGCCGGCGCGGGATGTTGGCGTGAGCCCGTTCGGCGAAGGCCCGCGCGAGCAGGCGATCGACCCGCAGATCCCGATCGTCGACCCCCACCACCATCTCTGGGTCCTGACCGAGGCGCGGCTCGGCGAGATCGAGCGCGGCGAGAGCGTCTTCGCACGAGGCCTCGCGCCGATCTTCCGCGGTCGGCCCCGGTACACCATCGAAGAGCTGCTGGCGGACCTCCGCAGCGGCCACGACGTCCGCGCGACCGTCGCGGTCGAAGCCGGCGCCACCGGCTCCATGTACCGTGCGCGGGGGCCAGAGGAGTTGCGCTCGGTGGGTGAGGTCGAGTACATCACGGGCGCCGCGGCGATGGCGGCGAGCGGGATGTTCGGGGACCTCGATGTCGCGGCCGGCATCGTCGGCAACGTCGAACTTCGCTCGGGCGAAGCGTCTGCAGAGGTACTCGAGGCCCACATCCGCGCCGGCGGCGGTCGCTACCGGGGCGTGCGCTCCTCGATCTGCTGGGATGGCGATCAGAGCATCCTCGGCGCCGGGCAGCCGCACGTAACCCGAGAGCCGGGCTTCCGTGCGGGGTTCGCCTTGCTCGAGCCGCTCGGGCTCTGCTACGACGCCTTCGTCTTCGAGCCGCAGATCCCTGACGTCATCGACCTCGCGCGCGATTTCCCGCGTACCCAGATCGTGCTCGAGCACGTCGGCACCCCGCTTGGTGTGGCGGCCTACGCCGGTCGACGCGAGGAGCGGTTTCCGATCTGGCGCGAGAACATGGAGCTGCTGGCCGACTGCGAAAACGTCGCGGTCAAGCTCGGCGGCCTCGCCTCACCAGTCTCCGGGCTCTCCTACCTCGCCGAACCGCCCCCCGACTCCGAGCGCCTTGCGGCCGAATGGAGGCCCTACATCGAGACGGCCATCGAGCTGTTCGGTGCTGAACGCTGCATGTTCGAGAGCGACTTCCCGGTCGGTCTCGGCGCCGGTCCCTACACCGTGGTCTGGAATGCCTTCAAACGGCTGTCGCGGAGCGCGTCCCCCGCCGAACGCGACGCCCTCTTCGCGGGCACGGCGACGCGCGTTTACCGGTTGGAGCGCTGAGGTCGCACTACGCTTGCGGCTCCTCCGGCGGGCTCGAGGGATCGGCAACGATCCGCCCGCCAGGACCCAGCCGGAAACGGCCGAGCCCGAACCGCGTCGCCAGCAGCGCGGGCACGGCGTCGAGTTCGACCGCCGTGACGATCACGTCGCTCGGTGTCTCCTCGGTCAGGGTCAGTCCGCCCCAGTCGCTCAAAGACGTGCGCTTGCCGTCAGGGTCCTGCCGGCTGACGATCAATCCGGTCACGAACGGGGAGTGGGGATGGGTCGCGGTGAACCAGTTGCTGGTCTCCAGGTCGACCAACGGAGCCGTCTCCTGCTCGAACGCGTAGACGTCGGCCCAGCCGCCGGCCCGCACGCTCTGGAGGACCAGCAGCGAGCCCTCCTGCACGACGCGGAAACGCCAGCCGCCCTGGACGTGCTCGCCACCGGCGCCCCACGGCAGCGGCTCGAGCAGGCTGCCGTTGCCGAAACCGACATCGGCGTGCCACTCGGCGCCCTCGGCTCGCACGCGCAGGAGCAGGTGCGAGCGCGGCCGGATCGCTCCGGGCTCGGCACCCACACGCACGCGTGCGAGCACCGGCTCGACCTCGTGGCCCATTGCCTCCAGCGCGGCCTTGAAGAGGAGGTTCTGCTCGAAGCAGTAGCCACCGCGACGTGCGCCTACGAGCTTGCGCTGGAGATCGTCGATCTCCAGCGACACCGGGATGCCGCCGTGCGAGTCGAGGTTTTCGAACGGGATCGATGTGATGTGGGCGCGATGGACCGCGGCGAGGGATGCCGGGCCGCCGAGCCCGATCCGAGCGAGGTAGGCGTCGAGGTCGAACACTCCGGGCACTGTAGGCCATGAGGCCCCGCCGGCCAGCGACGTTGCATCAGGTTTGACAATAGAGTTTGGCTAGCCTAAATTTCATTTCATGCTGGCGGATGAACTGATTTCAGCCCACGTGCAGGACTACGCGAAGGCCGTCTACGCGCTTGAGATACGCGGCGGGGAGGCCGTCTCGACGACCGATCTTGCGGAGCGCCTGGGCGTCACGCCGGGCTCGGTGTCCGGAATGGTTCGCAAGCTGGCCGAGCTGGGGCTGGTCGAGCACGAGCGCTACCGCGGTGTGCGACTGACTGAGCAGGGCCGTCGCGTGGCCCTCGAGGTACTTCGTCACCACCGGCTCATCGAGCTCTTTCTGGCTGAGGAGCTGGGAATGTCCTGGGATCGCGTTCATGCCGAGGCCGAGGTGCTCGAACACGTGATCTCGGAGGACCTCGAGGCTCTGATCGCCGATCGCCTCGGCCACCCGAGCGTCGATCCGCACGGCGACCCGATCCCCACCCCGCGCTTTGAGATCGATGAGCGCGCGACCCGTTGCCTGGACGAGCTGCCCGAGGGTGCCAGCGGCCGCTTCGTCCGCGTCTCGGACTCCGACCCCGAAATGTTGCGCTACCTCTCGGCGCAGGGCATCGAGATCGGCGACGACTTCGAGATCCTCGGCCGCCAGCCATTCGGCGGTCCGATGTACGTGCGCTTCGGCGACCGCGAGCACGCCCTCGGTGGAGAATTGGCACGGGCGATGCGGATCGAGGCGAGCGCGTAGTGACTCCGCCGGTGCGCGAACTGCGCCCGGCGCTAGAAGGCGCAAGGGAAGGCGCCAAGGTCGTGCTCGGGGAGCAGAGCGCGAGCGCGTTGGACGAACTGCTCGCGCGCGGCCGGTTGCGAGCCACGCTGGCGATGCTCGGTCCGGCGTTCGTCGCCTCGATCGCCTATGTGGATCCGGGCAACTTCGCGACCAACATCAAGGGCGGCGCGAGCTTTGGATACCTGCTGCTGTGGGTCGTGCTGGCAGCCAACCTGATGGCCATGCTGATCCAGTACCTCTCGGCGAAGCTCGGCGTCGTCACCGGACACAACCTGCCCGAGACGATTCGCGAGCGGTATCCGCGTCCGATCACGTGGGCCATGTGGGCGCAGGCGGAGATCATGGCCATGGCGACCGACATCGCCGAATTCCTCGGTGCCGCGATCGGCCTCAACCTCCTGTTCGGGGTGCCACTGCTGCCGGCGGGCATCATCACGGGGCTGATCGCCTTCGCGATCCTCCATCTGCAGACGCGGGGCGTGCGCCGCTTCGAGCTTGCCATCAGCGCGCTGCTCGCGATCATCTTCGCCGGGTTCCTCTACGAGACGCTGCGGATCGGCCCCTCGGTGCACAGCTCGCTCCGCGGTCTGGTGCCGTCCCTGAGCGGCGGGAGCTCGCTCTACATCGCCGTCGGGATCATCGGCGCGACCGTGATGCCCCACGTCATCTACCTGCACTCGGCGCTCACGCAGGGACGCGTGCCGGTCCGCAATGACAGCGAGCGTGCAAGAGTCCTGCGCTTCGAGCGCCTTGACGTGATCGCTGCACTGGCGCTCGCCGGGATCGTCAACATGGCGATGCTCGCCGTCGCCGCCAAGCTCTTCCACACCCCGTCGCTGTCGGGCATCAGCACGATCCAGCAGGCCCACGCCCACCTCGGCCACCTCGTCGGGGGCACCGCGGCCCTGGCCTTCGCCGTCGCGCTCCTCGCCTCCGGTGCTTCCTCCTCGAGCGTGGGCACCTACGCCGGGCAGGTGGTGATGGGCGGCTTCCTCGGGCTCAGCATCCCGATCGTCCTGCGCCGCGCCGTGACGATGGTCCCCGCGATCATCGTGCTCGCGCTCGGGCTCAACTCCACCAGCGTGCTGGTGCTCAGCCAGGTCGTGCTCTCGTTCGGGATCCCGCTTGCGCTGGTGCCGTTGGTGATGCTGACATCGCGCCGCGATGTCATGGGCGTCCACGTCAACCAGCGCCTCACGACGATCATCGCCTGGGCATGCGTGAGCCTGATCAGCGCGCTCAACGTGTTCCTCATCTACCGCTCGATCTTCACCTAGGGCGGCTACGATCGCCGGCGTGCACGACTACGTCGTCGTCGGCGCGGGCTCGGCGGGCTGCGTCATCGCCGCGCGCCTGGCCGAGGATCCCGATGTCAGCGTCCTGCTGATCGACGCGGGGCCGCCCGACAGCGCGCCGGAGATCCACGTCCCGGTCGGGCTCGAGCAGCTCTGGCACGGCCGCTTCGACTGGGGCTTCGTGAGCGAGCCCGAGCCCGGCCTCGGCGATGCGCGCCTCTACCTCCCGCGCGGGCGGGTACTCGGCGGGTCGAGCTCGCTCAACGCGATGCTCTACGTCCGCGGCAACCCGGTCGACTACGACGGCTGGGCCGCCATGGGCTTGAGCGGCTGGGGCTACGAGGACGTCCTGCCCTACTTCAAGAAGGCCGAGGACAACGAGTGGGGGGCGAGCTTCTACCACGGCAGCGGCGGTCCGCTGAGCGTCAGTGATGGCCGCTCGCGCCATCGCTACGCGGCGGCCGCGATCGAGGCCTCCGTGCAGTCGGGGATCGAGCGCAACGACGATCACAACGGCGAGCGCCAGGAGGGCGTGGGATGGTTCCAGGTCACCCAGCGAAACGGCCGCCGCTGCAGCACTGCGCAGGCCTATCTCGCCGGCGCGGGAGAGAACCTGGAGGTTCTGACCGACACCTTCGTCTCGCGCGTGCTGCTCGAGCGCGGCCGCGCTCGTGGCGTGGAGGTCCTGCGCGACGGCGGCCCCCAGGCGATCGGCGCGCAGCGCGAGGTGATCCTGTGCGCCGGTGCCTACCAGTCGCCGGCGCTGCTGCTGCTGTCGGGCGTCGGGCCCGCGCACGAGCTGGGGGCCCTCGGGATCGATTCGGTGGCGGAGCTCCCGGTCGGGCGAAACCTCCAGGACCACCCGGTGGTCACCCTCGCGTGGGAGGCTGACGGCGAGAGCCTCTCCGCCGCGATGACGCCCGCGAACCTCGACCTCTACGAGCGCGAGGGACGCGGGCCGCTGACCTCGAGCGTCGTCGAGGCGGGCGCCTTCCTGCGCACCCGCGACGAGCTCGAGGCGCCCGACATCCAGCTTCACTTCTTCCCCGTGGCGCTGCCGGGCAGCCACTTCGGGCCGCCGGTGGCCGGCCACGGCTACACGATCGGTCCGACTCTGCTGTGTCCCAGCAGCCGCGGCAGCGTGACACTGCGAAATGCGCTCCCTCACACCAAGCCACGGATCGTCCACAACTACCTGACGACCGAGGAGGATCGCCGCAGTCTCTTCGACGGCGTCCGCGCGACGCTCGCGCTTGCCTCGGCCCCGGCGCTTCGCGAGATCACTCGCGGCGAGCTCGCGGTCCCCCGCTCAGACTCGGACGCTGACATCCACGAGTTCGTCAAGCAGCGCACGCAGACGATCTTTCACCCCGTCGGGACCTGCGCGATGGGCTCGGTGGTGGACGCGCAGTTGCGGGTCATCGGACTGGAGGGGCTTCGGGTCGCCGACGCCTCCGTGATGCCCACGGTGCCCCGCGGCAATACCAACGCGCCCACGATCATGGTTGCCGAAAAGGCCGCCGACATGATCGCCGGCCGTGCCCCGCTTCCGCCCGCCGAGCGGACCGCAGCCGCCGGCTGATTGCCGGGTGCTACTGCGCGACGGACGCGCCGACCGAGTCGAGGCCGCCGCCGAGCTCGGCGCCCTCGACGAGATCCTCGAAGGTCTTCTCCTGCGGGCGACCCGGCAGGTTGACGACGAAGACCCCCACGATCGTGATCGCCATGCCGACGAAGACCAGCGCCGCTGGCACCGTGCCGAGACCGAGGCCGATGATGATCGCGACCACGGGGGAGAGGAAGGACCAGGCGGTGACCCGCGTCGCGCTGATCATCCGCAGGGCACCGAAGTAGGCGAGCGTGGCGATCGCTGAGCCGACGATCGAGATGAACGCGACCGACAACCACAGGTCGGTCGAGGACCAATGCGCGCCGCCCGAGCCCTCGATCGCCGACGAGAGCGCCAGCAGCACCACACCGCCGATCAGGTATTGGCCTGCGACCACGCCGAGCAGGTCGGTATCGGGCTGGCGGGTCAGCTGCTCCTTGACGATCAGGGTGCCGATCGCCCAGCCGAGCGCCGCCGAGAGCGCGAAGACGAGTCCGACCACGGTGTTACCGGTACTCGAGCCCGAGTTCAGCTGTGAGGAGAAGACCAGCAGCACGCCGATGAAGCCGACCACCAGTCCGGCAGTCGTGCGCAGCGAGATCCGTTCGCGATAGATGATTCGCGAGAGCACCGCCACCCACAGCGGCGAGGTGCTCGACATCACGATCGCCGGTCCCGGTCCCGCTCGGGCGATGCCCTCGGTGAAGCCGCCGAGGAAGACGCCAACCATCAGCAGACCGCTCACCGTCGTATAGGCCCAGGCTCTTGCTCCCCGCGGGAAGCGGAAGCGAAGCAGCGGCATGGCCGCGAGCAGGATCAACCCGGTCGGCAGGGCCCGCAGCATCGTCAGCGTGAAGGGCTGGGCGTGCTCGGCGCCGACGGCGGTGACCTGTGGTGTCGAACCCCAGATCGCGACAGTCCAGAGCACCAGCCCGGTCGCTAGGGCCTCGGGGTGGCGCGCCAGCGCCTCTCGATCTATCCGCAGCACTTGTTCAGCCTCCCTGAACGGCATGTTACCCGCGGGCGCGCGGCCGCTCGCCTGCGGCCTCGGCGCCCTGGTCGGTGGACACGCCGGCAAGTCGCTCGGGACCGTCGCGGTGCTACTTTGGGCAGGTGATCATCACGACGATGAATGACCTTCCCGGCTACGCGATCGAAGAGGTCTTCGGCGAGGTGTTCGGGCTGACGGTGAGATCGCGCAACGTCGGCTCCCAGATCGGGGCGGGCCTCAAGTCACTGTTCGGCGGCGAGCTCAAGGGCATGACGAAAATGCTCGCCAGTGGCCGCTCGGACGCCACCGAGCGGCTCGTGACGGAGGCCGAGGCCAAGGGCGCCAACGCGGTGATCGCCTTCCGCTTCGACACCTCTGAGCTCGGCTCGACCTGGACCGAGATCTGCGCCTACGGCACCGCCGTGAGGGCGCGCAAGCTGTAGGCGAACGACGCCGTCGCGCGCTCAGCTCCGGCGCGCCGGCCGTGCCGCGCGCGCGAAGCGCTCCGCGAGCTGAGCCACGAGCTCGACGAGCTCCGGCGGTTCGCGCACCTCGAAGTCAACGCCGATATCGGCGACGTAGACAGCGAGACCTCCGAGCCAGTCCGCAGAGCTGCGCAACAGGCAGCTGCGGGCGTCGAGCGCCTCGAGCGTTCCGACGTAGCCCGGCACGCGTCCCGAGAGCTCGGCGAGTGGGGCGTGGAGCAGGATCTCGGCGTGGTGTCGCTCGCGCGTGGAGGCGATCCCGTCGGCGACGTAGGCGGCGATGTCGGTGGCCGGAGGCGTTCGTGGCGCGAAGCGCCGATCGGTCGACAGCCGCGGCTGGATGCGATCGACGCGGAAGGTGCGCCAGTCCTCGCGACCGCAGTCCCAGGCGACGAGGTACCAGCGGCGGCCGTTGTGGACGAGACTGTGGGGCTCGACGAGGCGGCGGCTGTGCGCGCCCTCGCGGTCGTCGTAGTCGAAGCGCAAACGCTCGAGGTCGCGGGCCGCCGCGGCAATCGCCACGAGCGTGTCGGCGCTGACGGTGGGGCCGCGGCCCGGGTAGCGGACCAGCGTCGCCGAGAGCGCAGCCACGCGACGGCGCAGCGGCGTCGGCAACAGCCCTTCGAGTTTCGTCAACGCACGCACCGAGGTCTCCTCGATCCCATCGACGCCGGCGCTCGCGGCCGTGCCCAGAGCGACCGCGACGGCCACCGCCTCCTCGCCGTCGAGAAGGAGCGGCGGGAGCGACGCCCCGGCGCCAAGCCGGTAGCCACCGGCGACCCCGCGCGCCGCGCTCACCGGATACCCGAGTGCTCGCAGGCGTTCGATGTCGCGGCGGATCGTGCGCACGTCGACCTCGAGTCTCCAGGCCAGCTCCGACCCGGACCAGTCGCGTCGGGACTGCAGCAGCGAAAGCAGCTCCAGCAGGCGGGCGGAGGTCGTCAGCACGCGCTCATCGTCGCAGTAATTGCGGACCGTTATTGACCTGAATCGGCCCTAGCTTGATTCGTCACACCCACCGACAGAAAGCAGGGGCAAGATGGATTGGAAGCTCGAGCTGGTTCAGGTGCCCGTCTCCGACCTCGACCGCGCCAAGGCCTTCTACACCGACCAGGCCGGTTTCACGGCCGACGTCGACGCGAGTATCGATGAGCGGGTCCGCTTCATCCAGCTGACACCGCCCGGATCGGCGTGCTCGATCGCGCTGACGAGCGGCGTCCATGAGATGGCGCCGGGGTCGCTGAACGGACTGCAGGTCGTGGTCGCGGACGCCGACGCCACCCGTGCGGAGTTGCTGGAGCGCGGGGTGGCGGTCGGCGAGGTGGAGGAATTTCCGTGGGGTCGCTTCGTCTACTTCTCAGACCCCGACGGAAACGGCTGGGCTGTGCAGCAGTTGCCGCCGCGCTGAGCGCAGCGCCCCGGCGGCGTGCGGAGGCCACGGCGATCCAGCTACCGTGACCTCCGCCACCGTCGCGCGCCATGGGCGCTCGCCGCGAGGGTTCGGCCCGCGGCCGAGCGCCTACATCACCGGCAAGACCTCGTAGACATCGACGCTGCCACCCGCGGCGAGGACGGGGCAGCCCTTGGCCAGCTCGCCGGCGGCCTCGAGGCTCGCCGCCTGGACCACCGAGTAGCCGCTCAGCCCAGCGCGCGCCCCGCCGTTGGTGGATCCGTCGCTGGCGACCGAGGTCGATGCCGCGAACGGGTTGCCGGCGTCGACGATCGACGATCCGATCTGCCCGAACCACGCTCCCCACGCCGCCATCGCCGCGTTGCGCTCCTCGTCGGTGGCGGCCATGCTGCCGCCGAGGTATGCGAATACGTAATTGCTCATCGTTACTTCCTCTCGTCGCTTGGTCGTGGCGCTCCCGGTCAGGCGCGCCCCTGCCTGCCAATCCGGGTGCTCAGGCTTTCCCCCGGTCTCCGAAGATGCGCTCACGAAGGTTCTCCAGCGCCCCCTGCCAGCCCTCGCCGTGGCGGATGCGTGACTCCTCAGACCCGAGTCCGCTGTGCTCGAGCACGACGCGGGTGCGCTCGCCGAGCGCGATGAAGTCCACGGTGACCACCGTCACAAGGCCGGGATCCATGCCGCTGCCCGGCTCCCAGCACCAGGTGTAGACGAGCCGGCGCGGACGGTCGATCTCGCGGTACTCGCCACCGACGGCGTGGATCTGGCTGCCCTCACCCTCGCGCATCCTCAGGCGGTAGCTGCCGCCCACGCGAAGATCGACCTCGCAGCCGGGGGATTCCCAGCTGGGGAGTGGCGCCCACCACCGCGTCAGCACCTCGGGGTTGGTCCAGGCGTCGAAGACCTCCTCGGGCGGAGCGTCGAACTCCCGCTCGAGCCGCAGCGCGGCGACCTGCGGCGCGCTCACGATCTGCTCCCGCCGCTGCGGCGGCGCTCGGCGAGGTACTCCTCGACGACGTCGAACTTCCGCTCCCAAAGCTCGCGCTGCTCCTCGATCCAGCCGTCTACCGCAAGCAGCGCGCGGTCATCGAGCCGCAGCCGGTGGGTGCGGCCGTCGATGACGCGCGTGATCGCCCCGGCCTCCTCGAGCACGCGCAGGTGGCGGCTGATGGCGGGCTTGGATACCGGAAAGCCGGCAGTAGCTTCGCCGACGGTGAGCTCGCGTCCGGCGAGTCGTTGGATGATGCCGCGGCGGATCGGGTGTGCGCACGCGGAGAAAGCGCGGTCCAGCAGTAGATCGTTAGCCATGTGGTTAACAATAGCGTGGCTGCCGGGGTCGTGTCGAGCCGGCGCGAGTTCTCGCTCCCGCGCCCGAGCTCGCGCGAACCTACAATCCGCCGATCGACCGCGGCCGCCAGATCGAGCAACCCGAGGCCGCGCCTGCCGCTGCTCGCAGGCAGCATGAGGGAGAGGGCCGGTGAGCGCCCCCGCGCTGCGCACACAGGTCGCGATCGTTGGGGCAGGCCCGGCCGGGCTGCTGCTGGCGCGGCTGCTCGAGCAGGCTGGCATCGAGTCGATCGTCCTCGAAAGCCGCAGCCGCGACTACGTCGAGCGGCGGATCCGTGCCGGGTTGCTCGAGCAGGGCACCGTCGAGCGCTTGGATGGCGCCGGCGTCGCCGAGCGCCTACACCGTGAAGGCATCGTCCACCACGGGATCCACCTGCAGTTCGGGGGCGAGCGTCATCGGCTTGCGCTCAGTGATCTCGCCGACGGGCGCACGATCACGATCTATGGCCAGACGGAAGTCGTCAAGGACCTGATCGCCCAGCGGATCGGGGACGGGCGGCCGCTGCTGTTCGAGGTCGAGGCGGTGGAGCTCGCCGAGATCGACACGCCCCGGCCGCGGGTCAGCTTCGTGCACGAGGGCCGGGCGCAGGCGGTCGAATGCGACGTCATCGCCGGCTGCGACGGCTTCCACGGCGTCAGCCGCCCGGCGATCGAGAAGCACCTGGAGTTCTTCGCGCGCGACTATCCGCTCGCCTGGCTGGGGATCCTGGCCGCCGTGGCTCCCTCCAGCGATGAGCTCGTCTACGCCCGCCACGAGCGCGGCTTTGCCCTGCTCACCCTCCGCTCGCCGCAGCTCAGCCGCCTCTACATCCAGTGCGCGCCGCAGGAGCGCATCGAGGAATGGTCCGACGAGCGGATCTGGGCCGAGCTCCAGCAGCGTGTTGCGCTCGAGGGCTGGACGCTCGCCGAGGGGCCGGTGCTCGAGAAGGGCATCACCGGCATGCGCAGCTTCGTCTGCGAGCCGATGCAGCACGGGCGTCTGTTCCTCGCCGGCGACGCTGCCCACATCGTGCCGCCCACGGGCGCCAAGGGACTCAACCTCGCGCTGGCCGACGTCGGCGTTCTCGCGGACGCGCTGATCGAGTGGTACGGCTCGGGCGACGACAGCGCTCTGGGCGCCTACTCGCAACGCTGCCTCGAGCGGGTCTGGCGCGCCGAGCAGTTCTCCTACTGGATGACCTCGATGCTGCACACCTTCGGAGACACCTACGAGCAGCGTCTGGCCGAGTCGCAGCTGAGCTACCTGGTCGCATCGCCGGCGGCGGCCCGCACGCTGGCCGAGAACTACGTCGGCCTGGCGGGAGAGCGCCTCTCCGCCGACGGATACGCCGCCGCCGCCGGGCGCGTCGGCATCGTCAGCGTGCCCCGCTGAGTCTGGCCAGCGATCTTCGGCTCGCGGCTGTCAGAGTGGCAGCGTCAGTAACGCGCGAGGAGAGGAGAGTCAGTGAAGATCACGGCGGCGGTGACGGCTGAGAAGGGTGGACCTTTCGCGCTCGAGGAGCTCGAGCTCGGTGAGCTGCGCGATGACGAGGTGCTGGTGGAGGTCAGCGCCTCAGGCATCTGTCATACAGATCTGATCTGCCGCGATCAGTGGCTGCCCGTGCCTCTACCCGCGGTGCTCGGCCACGAAGGCGCCGGCGTTGTCAGCGCGATCGGCTCCGCGGTCACCAAGGTCGCCGTCGGCGACCGCGTCGGCATGACCTTCGACTCCTGCGGCACCTGCATCTGCTGCCGCCGCGGCAAGCCGACCTACTGTCACGAGTTCTTCGCGCACAACTTCGCCGCGGCGCGTGCGGCGGACGGCTCGAGCGCGCTGTCGCGTGGCGGCGAGCCGGTCCACGCTCACTTCTTCGGGCAATCGAGCTTTGCGACGGCGGCGGTGGCGCGCGAGCGCAACGTCGTGGCGATCGACAGCGACATCCCGCTCGACATCGTCGCGCCGTTCGGATGCGGCATCCAGACCGGCGCCGGTGCGGTGCTCAACACGTTGCGCGTTCCGGCGGGGTCGAGCATCGCGGTCTTCGGCACCGGCGCGGTCGGTATCTCAGCGGTGCTGGCGGCGGGGATCGCCGGGTGCCAGACGATCATCGGCGTGGACCTCCTCGCCACGCGCCTCGAGCTCGCCCGCGAGCTCGGAGCCACCCACGTGATCGACGCGTCCAAGGCCGACGCGGTCGCGGAGATCAAGCGGATCACCGGCTACGGGGTCGACTTCAGTCTTGACACCACCGGTGCCCCCGCGGTTCTGCGCAGCTGCGTCGACGCGCTCGCACCACTCGGCGTCGCCGGCCTGATCGGCGGGTCCCCGGGCGGCACCGAAGTCTCCCTGGACATGACCGACATCCTCGTCGGCGGGCGTACCTTGCGAGGCGTGGTCGAGGGCGACAGCGTCCCGGAGATCTTCCTTCCGACGCTGATCCGTTTTTGGCAACAGGGCCGCTTCCCGGTCGACCGCTTCATGAAGCACTACGACTTCGACGCGATCGAGGAGGCCGCGCACGACGCCGAGGAGGGGCGCACGATCAAGCCCGTACTGCGTATGTCTTCCGCTGGGGCCTAGGCGGTCGCCCGCGGCGCGTAACGGTGGTGAAGCATCAGCGCGTTGCCGTCCGGGTCGGCGAAGAAGCCCATGTGGCAGACGCCGGTGTCGAGGGTGTCGCCATTGAAGCTGACTCCGCGCTGCTCGAGCTCGGCACGCGCCTGCGCGACATCGTCGACGTGCAGGGCGACGTGGTTGGGGCTGGCGTTGAAGGGGAGCCCCATGGCCTCGGGGTTCCACACGCTCAGCGTCAGATTGCCGGTCTCGAACTCGGCGTAGTTGCGCTCCGGGACGTGGACGGAGCAAGGGAGCCCGAGGGTGGTGCCGTAGAACTCCACGGCGGCCTGCAGGTTCTTGGTGGGCACCGAGAGGAAGTCGACGCGGGTGATCGGTGTCTGCGCAGTCATGGAATCCTCCTGCGTCGTCGTTGCTGGGGCGCGCCTAGGGTAGCCCTATGCGACGGCGGGCGCCCGCGTCATGCGCGAGCGCGACCACGCGACCAACCAGGCCAGCGTCGCAACGACGCCGACCGCGCCGTAGAGGAAGACGAAGGGCATGAAGCGCAGGTTGTCGCGCGGCGTGATCGCGAAGAAGGTGTTGAGTAGCGCGCACGCCAGTAACGCCAGCACGGGCACCACGAAGGCCCATCGCCGTCGCAAGACGACCAGCCCGAAGAGGATGCCGAGCCAGGCGATCAGCGAATAGATCTGATGCTGGAGCAGGTTGGTCGTCCGCGACAGCCCGCCACCGCCGACCGAGTTGCCGCCACTCCAAGGGAACGACCACATGTTCCACGCCTTCTTCCACAGCATGTGCGCAAACCTGAGCGGCTGACCGAGCATGTACTTGTCGAGGTTGTTGAACGCCGCTGACTGGGCGGCTCCGTCGGTGGACTCCCCTGGGTGCTGGGCCTGGATCAGCGCGAACAGGCCCTGAGCGTCGCCCGGCGGAAGGTGGCAGTAGCCCTTCGGGAGCCCGAGCTCGATGCGCAGCGCGGGTCTCGCCGTGAAGTAGGTGCAGACCTGCTTGGCCGTGACGGCGACATCAATGAACTGATTGCCTCCGCCCGGGAGATAGGTCCCGAGGAACAGCGCGTGGGGGCCGGCGCTGACGATCGGCGTGAAGCGGTGCTCGCGTTCGGAGGCGTAGATCACGTAGGGCGTGACGACGGCGAGCGCGGTGGCGCCGTAGAGGAGGCCGCGCAGGAACGCGGCGCGACGGTTGGGCCAGCCCGACAGCCACAGCGCGATCACGATTACCCCGACCCCGACGGCGTAGTCCTCACGCACGAGCCCCGCGCAGCCGGCCACGATCCCGGCCACGATGAGCCAGTAGAGGTCGCGTTTTCGCGCCCAGCACACCGAGGCGAGCATGCCGATCAGCGAGATCCCGCCGAGCGGCTCCGACAGATAGGTCCGGGTGACGTCGATCAGCGGCTCGTAGGTCGCGAGCAGCACGACCACGAGCAGGCTCGCCCAGGGTCCGGCGAGGATCCAGGCCAACAGTGCCACGAGCGCGAGCGTCGCCAGCTCGACGACGAGCTGGGAATACTGGGCGACGCCGTGTGAGTTCGCCTGCAGCGCGATCGTGCTGTAGCCGCGCAGGAGCGCCGCAGCCGCGAACATCACCGAGGTCCCGGGCGCCCACTTGAAGGTCGCAATCGGCCCGTCGGAGAGGATCCGATCCGCGTTGTAGACGAAGCCGCCCTCGTCAGTGGAGACACGGTCGTTGCTCCCGATCACATCGGCGCGAAGCACCGTGCCGGCGATGATCGTGACGATCACGAGCACCAAGAGGATCCGGTCGATCCGCCGCGGCAGCCATCGCTGGAGCAGCGCGGCGCGGTGCTCGCGGCCTCCGAAATAGCGCAGTTTTTCGCCGAAAGCCGTTCTCACGTGGTGCCTGTTGGGCTGGTGGCGCCCTCGACCTCGCTGCCGCCGACCCAGCGCAGGCGCTGACTCTAGTCGGTTGAGGAGGCGCCAGCGCCGCGCCGTGGCGAGGGCGCTGGCATCGGCCGTCCGTCCACGCTCTGGCTGACTCGCGCCGCGTGGAGGCCTGGTGGTGCGTTCACATCGGCCCTTCGTCCAGGGGCGAGGCCGGTCGCGGTGGTTGTGGGAAGCACAGCCGATAGAGGCATGACATGCACCTGCTCCTAAAGCTAGCCGCCGGAATCGCCGCCGCCCTGATCGGGCTCTCAGGTTCGACCGCCACGCACCCTGGCGCGCCCGGGACCCGGGCGAGCGGCGGTGGGTCCCTCGGTGCCAACCAGGTCACCGCGCCGGCGACGCCGCTGTTGCCGCCGGAGGGGGATGTGTTCACCGGCGTGTCGAGTGGTTCGGCGACTGACTTCGGTGGTGAGGTTGGCAAGCACCCGGCGGTCTATGGCGAGTTCGTGGCGTGGGGGCAGTCGATTCATTTCGCCTTCAACGACGCGGCCGATGCACACGCCACCCTGATGTTGCATATCTCGACCACGCAGGGCTTCGGCGCTCACCAGGCGATAACGCCTGAGGGCATCGCGCAGGGCAGCGGCGATGGCTACCTGCTGAGCCTCAGCCAGCTGATCGCCGGCCACGGCAAGCCTGTCTTCATCCGCCTGTTCCCCGAGATGAACAACGCCAACAACGCCTACAGCGCCTACAACATCGACGGCTCCTCGCGTGGGCCCTCCTACTCGCAGCAGGCCTTCATCGCCGCCTGGCGCCGCGTTGTCACGATCCTGCGTGGCGGGCCGGTCGCCACGATCGACTCAGACCTGCACGCGCTGGGCCAGCCGCCGCTGCACGACATCGCCGCCGACGGTACGGTCACGCAGTCGCCGATCTCCTTCGTCTGGACGCCTGAGACCGCGGGCACGCCGGCAATCGCCGGCAATGACCCCGCCAAGTACTACCCGGGCAACGACTACGTCGACTGGGTCGGTACCGACTTCTACAGCAAGTTCCCGAACTTCACGGGCCTGGACGCCTTTTACAAGGAGTTCTCCGGGAAGCCGTTCGCGTTCGGCGAGTGGGCGATCTGGGGGGGCGACAACCCGGCCTTCGTGAACCAGTTCTTCACCTGGGTCGAGCAACACCCACGCACCCAGATGCTGGTCTACAACCAGGGCTACATCACCAACGGGCCCTTCCGCCTCAACGAAGACCCCGCCTCGACCCAGGCCATCCGCAGCGCACTCACACCACCGCGCTACCTCGGCTACACCGCCAGCTGGACCACGCTCTAATCTCGGGCAGCTCGGCGCGCCGCTAGGGTGTCGCCGATGTCGCGATCGTGGCTCTGGATCCAGGGGGCGATCGTCGTGTTCGTGCTCGCGGGCATGATCATCGCGATCACGAAGCTCGCCTGAGTACCATCGAGCGGGCGATGTTTCGCTCGATCGTTGTCGGCACGGACGGCTCGGAGACCGCCAGCGAGGCGGTGCGTCAGGCTGCGCAGCTCGCAGCTGCGCTCGGCGCCCGTGTCCATCTGGTGTGCGTATACGAACCCGTGCCCAGCTCGCAGGCGGCCGGCGATGGCGACGTCCACGCGGAGTCGGGCTGGATGTTGCGTCCGCGTGAGGCCGTCGACGCCACTCTCGACGATGCCGCGGCGGTGTTCGCTGCGGCCGGTGTCGAGGTCGAGCGCTACGCCCAGCGCGGTGACCCCGCCGACGCGATCCTCGACGTCGCCGAGGAGCGTGGCGCCGATCTGATCATCGTCGGCAACCGCGGTCAGACGGGCGCCAAGCGCTTTCTGCTGGGCTCGGTGCCCAACCGGATCTCCCACCACGCCCCGTGCGCGGTGCTCATCATCCGTACCGCTTAGCCCGTGACCCCGGTGCTGCCGGTGCCACCGGTCGGACCCGTGGGACCGGTCGGACCGGTCGGTCCCGTTGCGCCGGTCGCGGCGGCGGCGTCGACGAGGCCGGCGCCGAAGAAGCGCCGGCCGTCCGACCCCCCTAGCGGGGTTGCCGTATCGGTCAGGCGCTGGGTGAGCGCCGCCACGCTCGGGTGGCGCCCGAGCAGTCCGCTGGCGATGATCAGAGCGGCGGTCGCGCTGACGTGCGGAGCGGCCATCGAGGTGCCGAAGTAGCCACCGGGGAGTCCGAACACCCGCACGCTCGGTGACTCGACATCAGCGAATGTCTCCTGGAAGATGTCGCTCCCGCTCGGGTTCTCGGGATGGCAGTCGGGGTCGTCCTTGAGCAGGTCCGAATCGGGTCCGCCGCCCGGGGCCACGAGCGTCAGGCCCGTGCCGTAGTTGGAGTAGTCGCCCATGCAGCCGTCCTGCGTCGTCGCGCCGACCGCGACCACCCACCTGGCCTTGGCCGGGTAGGAGAGTTGGTCGTCCTCCTCGTTGCCGGAGGCAGCGACAACGAGGACGTTCTTGGTGTGCGCGTAGTTGATCGCTGAGATCAGTTCCGGGATCGAGGCCGCCTTGACGGTGCCGGCCGTGAATTCCAGACTCAGGTTGATGATCTGCGCGTGGTGTCGGACGGCGTAATAGATGCCCTTGGCGATCGCCGAGGCGTCGCCGTCGCCTTGGGAGTCGAGTACGCGCACGGGCATGACGCGTACGCCGTAAGCGAGGCCGGTTACGCCGACGTGGTTGTTGGTGGCCTCGGCGATCGTGCCCGCGACCTGCGTGCCGTGCCCGTTGTGGTCCTCCGGGTAGCGCGAGTGGCCGACGAAGTCGTAGCCCTGCACGAACTCGCCGGAGCGGAAGTCCGGTGAGCGGCGGAAACGGCCGTGGTTGGCGTAGGCGACACCGGTGTCGAGGACAGCGACCGTCACGCCAGCGCCGCCGGGATGGCCGGCGGCTGCGACGTTGGCCCAAGCCTGCGGGGCACCGACACCGAAGGTCCCAGAGAAGTTCCACTGGAGTTGCTGCCAGCCGCCGGTCTTGCCGCTGTTGCCGGGATCGTTGGGAATGAAGGGCGCCGGCACCGATGCCGCGTGCGCGATGTAGTCGGGTACCGCCCAGGCGACCGCGGCGTGATGGCGCAACTGCGCGATCGCCCCGTGGACGCTGACCCCGCGACGCAACGCCACGGTTGCAAACGGCGCGAGTGGTGTGCTCGGCTGCTGGCGCCCGGTGCGAGCCAGCGCGGAGCGGCTCACGGCGGATGTGGTGCCATGGCGGAAGCCGACGATCACGACGCCCGGCGCGTAGGAGGCGGCGAGGCGGTCGGGGCGGGCCCCGGCGGCTCTTGGCGCCGTCACCTGGGCGACGGCGATCGCGCCGAGCGCGAGCATCGCAAGCAGCAGCGCGGCGATCCGGCTCTGAGAGGGACGTGGCGTTGACATCCGGTGACCGGCGCGGGACGGCCCGCTGCGGTGGCGTAAGCCTAACGACGCGCTGCGGCGCCTCGCGTAGCTTCCCGGCCTGCTTAGCTGGGAGGCGTGCGTGAGCGCTACCTCCCGTCTGATGAGCATTTCATGCGACTGGCCATCCGCGAGGCCGAGCGCGCGCTCGCGCACGACGACGTTCCGGTCGGCGCGGTCATCGTCAATGCGGGTGAGATGGTCGCGGGCGCCCACAACGAACGTGAGCTCCGCCAGGACCCGAGCGCGCACGCGGAACTGCTCGCTATCCGCGAGGCGGCGCGGGCGCTTGCCAGCTGGCGGCTACTCGACTGCGTGCTCTACGTCACGCTCGAGCCGTGCGCGATGTGCGCCGGCGCGATCGTCTTGGCTCGCGTGCCGAGGGTCATCTACGGCGCCGAGGACCCCAAGGCCGGCGCAGCCGGGAGCGTGCTGGACGTGCTTGGCGAGCCGCGCCTGAACCACCATCCGGAGGTCGCGGGCGGGCTCTTCGCCGAGGAGTCCGGGGCGCTGCTGCGGGACTTCTTCGCCTCACGCCGCTGAGGCGCCGAGAGCCACGCGGCGGGCTCGATCGTCTAGCCTGCAAGCGTCATCCGGAGGGGTGGCAGAGCGGTTGAATGCGGCGGTCTCGAAAACCGTTGTACGTCTTATTGGCGTACCGAGAGTTCGAATCTCTCCCCCTCCGCTTCGTGGCGGCGCCGACCGGACGGCCTTGAGCGGCGGCCCGCCGGATTGCATCGCCACGTCGGTTCCAAGGGCGGCGCTCGCGAAACGTGCTAGCGTCGCGCGCGCCCGGGGAGCCCCTTGCTCTTCTCGTTTTCCGGGCGACATCTCCAGCCAGAAGAGCCAAGAGAGGCTGTTGGCGATGGCTGCCGGGCCGAACGCGCTTGGTTGCCATCGAGCCGGGGCCATCAGGTTTCGGGCCTTGAGCAGAAGGCGCTGAAAGACGGCAACATCGGCCGTCACCTCGGACTCGCCTCAGCGGAGCGCCCGATCCCCAACGATCTAGGCAGAACCTGACCGGGCGCGTACAGCGCCACGGTCACTCCAGCAGACCAACAAACGCTAGGAGGCAGCTATGAGCGCCACCGAAGCAGGAAGCGCGAGCCGTGAGGCCGGCGCGACGGTGCAAGACATGCAGCTCGAGGTCGACATCATCCCGGTCTCAGACGTCGACCGAGCCAAGCAGTTCTACGAACGTCTGGGTTGGAGGCTCGACGACGATGTCGCCCCACTGGAGGGGCTTCGCATCGTCCAGTTCACGCCTCCTGGGTCCTCGTGCTCGATCACGTTCGGCAATGGGCTGACGACGGCCGCGCCGGGCTCGGCCGAGGCGGGGTTGGTCGTCTCCGACATCAGCGCGGCTCATGCTGAAGTCGTCGCGATCGGTATCGATGCGAGCGACGTGTGGCACGGCCCACCTTTCCCGGTGGAGGCCCGCCAGCCCGGACCGGACCCCGCGGGCAACAGTTACATGTCGTTCTTCTCGTTCAACGATCCTGACGGCAACACATGGCTGGTCCAAGAGGTCACGACGCGCGCGCCCGGTCGGATCGACGCCGGCACCACGGCTTTCGCGTCGGCGGCGAAGCTCGCAAGCGCCCTCCGTCGTGCCGAGGCGGCCCACGCCGAGCATGAGAATCGCACCGGGGTGCGAGACGAGGATTGGCCGGATTGGTACGCCGCCCACATCGTGGCTGAGCAGTCCGGAATGGACCTGCCCATCTGATCGAAGACAGGTAGCGAGCGAGGAAACGCGGCTGTCGCCTCGCCTCGGTGAGGCGGCAGCCGCGGTCGCTGCGGGCGCGAACGGAGCGCGGCGACGCCCTTCTGCGACGACTGATGCGGGTGGCGCAGACCCATTCAGGGTGGACCCGACGCACTGGCGACGGCGGTGATCGTCGCCGGCTCGGCCGGTAGCCGCGGTGCAGCCGGCGCGCGCGCACGATTATTTGCATTAGCAGCGGGATTTTGGCCGATCAGTGCCTTTTGCGGCCCTCGCGGAGGAGCCCTGATCCGTAAAGGTCGGGGCCCGGTTGGCCGATACCCCAGTGGGTATGCTCCCCTCGACGAGCCTCGAAGCACAGGAGCACATCGCCGAGACGCTGCAACTGCGGCGTAAGACGATGAGCGCCGCGGAGCGCATCGCCGAGGTTCTCGTGAGCGCGGCGTTCGTGCTCGCGGTCGTGCTCGTATGGAGGTTCGATCCGCCCTCGAGCTTCTCGCTGGTCCCGGCCTTGGTGTGCTTCGTCCTGCTCATCGTCGCCGCGCAGATCCGGATCGACACCCCCTTCGGCTTCACGGCGCCGACGCAGCTGGCGTTCGTGCCGCTGCTGTTCGCGCTGCCTTTGGCGGTCGTGCCCGTCGCCGTCGTCGCGGCGCAGGTGATCGGCAAGCTGATCGATGTCTTCAGCGGCAAGATCCGCCTCAGTCGCCTGCTCCATGCGCTCCCGAACTCCGGCTATTCGATCGGCCCCGTGGCGGTCTTCGCGATCGCCGCGGTCACGCCACAGCAGGCATCGCCAGGACTACTGATAGCTGCCCTCGCGGCGCAGTTCGTCGTCGACGTGAGCATCGGCGCCGTGCGCAACGCGATGGGGCGCGAGGCGACTGTCCGGGACGTCATGAACGACACCTGGATCTACGTCGTCGACGCGGCGCTGTCGGCGGTCGCCCTGCTGATCGCAGAGCAGATTCATCAGAGTCCGATCGCGGCGCTGGCACCGCTGCCGCTGCTGGGCCTCGTCGCGATGTTTGCGCGCGAGCGCCGACAGCGGCTCGAGAGCCTGATCGAGCTCAACGGCGCCTATCGGCGAGCGCGCGACGAGGCGGTCGAGGCCTCGAACACCAAGTCGGCGTTCCTGCGCAACGTCAGCCATGAGATCCGCACCCCGATGAACGGCGTCATGGGTATGACCGAACTGCTCCTGCAGACGCCGCTCAACGACGAGCAGCGGACCTACGCCGAGCAGGTCGAACAGTCCGGTGAACACATGCTGACGATCATCAACGACATCCTCGACATCTCGCAGATCGAGACCGGACGCGTGGAGCTCGAGGTCGACGAGTTTGACCTCTACGAATGCGTCGAACGGGCCTGTGTGCCGGCCGGTCTCGAGGCGCACGCAAAGGGTGTGGCGCTGGACATCGAGGTTGATCCCGAGGCTCCCCGGCGAGTCCGCGGCGACGGTGCGCGCGTGCGTCAGGTCCTCATGAACCTCGTCGGCAACGCCGTCAAGTTCACCGCGGAGGGATCGGTTCGCGTGCGCGTAGTCCCGCGCTCGGAGCCAACCGTCAACGGCGTCCGCTTCGAGGTCGTCGACACGGGCATCGGGATCGCCCCGGCGATGCTCGAGCGTATGTTCGAGCCGTTCGTGCAGGCTGACGGTTCGACCACGCGAAAGTACGGCGGCAACGGCCTCGGTCTCTCTATAGCCAAGGAGCTCGTCGAGCTGATGGGCGGACTGATCGGCGCCGAGAGCGACGTCGATCAAGGGAGCACGTTCTGGGTCGAGTTGCCGATGGAGCGCGTTGCCACCGTCAGCGGGCAGACCAGCCGCGAGCGGGGCGTCATGCACGACGAGCGTCGCCCCGACCCGTCGGCCCCATTCATCCTCGTGGTCGAGGACAGTCCCGTCAACCGCCTCGTGACGTCGCGCGTACTGGAGCGCTGCGGCTTCCGAGCGCACGTTGTCAATGACGGCCAGGAGGCGCTCGACGCGCTTTCGATGCAGAGCTACGACGCGGTCCTGATGGACTGTCAGATGCCTGAGCTCGACGGTTACGAAGCGACGCGCGAGCTCCGCCGTCGCGAGGGTGACGGTCATCGCACGCCGGTGATCGCGATGACCGCCCATGCGATGACCGGAGACCGCGAGCGCTGCCTCGCGGCCGGCATGGATGACTACATTGCCAAGCCGGTTCGCTCGCAGGCGCTCGTCGCGGTGCTGGGCCGATGGATCGCCGCTGATCGGCAGGACGGCCCAGGGCTCGTCGAGGCGAGTCCCCAGACCCTGGTCGCAAGCGTCGCCGCGGGAAGGCCTTCGGAATAGCGATGCGGGCTCCGGGAAGGGACCGCAGTGCGACCCGATTTCACCCCGCCCCTAGATCAAACGTCCGCATTGCTCCGCAAGGCTGGGCGGTTGTGCCGATTCTGTGGCGAGGGCGGGAACCGACTCAGGAGACAAGCTGATGAGCATTACGACAACCAACGGACGCGGAAGCCTGACGCAGCTTGCATTCACGAGCTCGCAGGCTGCGACCTACCTGGGCGTGTCGTTGGCCACGGTCCGTCGTTGGAGCAATGACGGCCATCTGCGTGGCTACCGGACCCCGGGCGGGCAGCGCCGCTTCTCGCGTGAGCAGCTCGACGGCTTCCTGCGCTCTCTGGGCGGAAGCGACGACGAGTTGGCGTCCACGCATTAACGACCACCGCCCGCGTCAGTCACGTGCGTTTGGGGCGCGCGGACCTTCGCGGGCGGCAGAACTACAGAACTAAGTGGGCCGCCGTGAATTCAGTCGAAACGGCGGCGTCTGTCCTACTTGTAGCCTGGCATATGCTCTCTCCTGCGTGAAGTAGAAGGGCGGACGGCCACGCACAGTCTGACACAAACCTACGCATAGCTGCGAATTCCTGCTTAAAGCTGCAATTTTGCGTTCAGTGCTGAGCAGTCGCGCAGATACCTGCGCAGTCCTGCAAGCAGCGGCTCAGTTGGTCTTGCTGCAACGCTGAGCGCGTCTGAACCTCGGTCGCGAGGTACGCTCGCGCGTGCGTGCTCGAGACGCTGAGGACAAACCACCCGCTGCGCCGGCTGATGGCGGCGTGGCTGCAGTCCTGCCTCGGCACGGGCGCCGGCTACGTGGCGCTCCTGCTGCTCACCGTGAGGGTGCGCAGCCTCCACTCCGGCTGGGCGGTGGTCGCCGTGCTGCTCGCCGACTTCCTCCCGGCGATCGCCTTCGGTGCGCTGTTCGGGATGCTCGCCGATCGCCATCCGCGACGGCGCTTGATCGTGATTGCGAACCTGTTGCAGGCGGCGGCGTGGCTCGGGCTGGCGTTTGCCCACACCGCGGTTCCGATCCTGGCGCTCGCCCTCCTTGCCGGAGTCGGCAACGCGCTGCAGCGACCGCCGATGCGCGCGGCTTTGCCGGTTCTCGCCGGCGAGGCCAAGCAGAGCGCGGCAGCCTGGTTTGACACCTGCCGCTGGGTTGGCGTCACCGTGGGTCCGGTCGTCGCGGCGGCGCTCTTCGCCGTGTCGGGGACGGCGCTGCCGCTTGCGCTCAACGGTGTCAGCTTCGCCCTCGCGGCCATCGCGATCGCAACGCTGAGCGGCATCGACGCCACTCCCGAAGGCGAGGATTCGGACGAGCATGGCGAGGGTCTGCGCGCCGGCCTGGCGGTCGCCTTTTCGGCCCCCGCGATCGCCTCGGTGATCATCTGCTCAGCCGCGGCCGTGATCTCGATGGGCTTTCTCAACGTCTGCGAGCCACTGCTCGCGACGCATGTCCTCCACGGCAGCGGCAGCGACTATGCGTTGCTCGTCGCGGCCTACGGCACGGGCTTGGTCACCGGATCGGTGTTGGTCGCTCATCGCGGGGACGTCGGCCCGCGCGTGATCGTAGGTCGCTATCTCGCGTCGTTGGTGCTGAGCGGCCTCGGCATGGCAGGAAGTGCGATCGTGGGCAGCGTTGCGCCTGCGGCGATCTCCTTTGCCGCCACCGGCTATGCCAACGCGCTGCTCGTCGTGAGCGAGACGCAGCTCATCCAGTTGCGTGTCCCCAACTCGGTGCAGGGCCGGTTGTTCGGCGCCAAGGACACCCTCGAAGGAGCGTTCTTCCTGATCGGGCTGATCGGCGCGGGAGCGTTGGTCGCGCTGGTCGGCGTCCGCGTGACCCTGGCAAGCGGCGCTGGGGTCTACGCGGTGTGCTCGATTGCCGGGCTCGCCACGTTGGGCCCGCTGATGCGTGCCCGGATGGCGGGGCCCACGCAGCGGCCAGAGATCGCCATCGCCGCGGCGTATGGGGCAATCCGTCGCTTCGATCCCGCCGGCGCGGCGAACGGCGTGGCACTGCCCGAACCGAGGACCGGCCTCGACACCTCGCGCGCCGAGGCCGAGGCTGGCGTGACCGGCTGACTACAGGCCGACCTGCGCGCGGCTGCGCTCCCAAAGGGCGCTGGCCGCAGCGACATCACGGGCCTCCTCGCTCGCAGTCGCCAGCCGCTCGTCGGCAAAGTAGCCGCCGCTGATGGCGCTCACTTCGTCTGAGTCAACGAGCCATACGAGCGTGCGGGCACCGTGTTCGGGGCTGCGCGAGAGCGGCCGAAGGAGTGTCATCGCCGCGGCGGCCGCCCGCCCGTTGTTGCGGTTGAAGCCGCTTGCGACGAGCCCCGGGTGGAAGCAGTTGGCGCTGACGCCGCTCCCCTCGATGCGGCGGGCAAGCTCGGTCGTGAAGAGGATGTTGGCCAGCTTCGTCTCGCCGTAGCGGCGAAAGCCGCGGGACGTCCGCGTGCGTTCACCGCCAGGGTCCCCGATCGCCACGTGTCGACCGCGATGGGCTTCGGATGCTGTCGTCACGATCCGCGCCGGGGCGCTCTCGAGCAGTCGTCCGAGCAGCAGCTCCGTGAGCAGGAACGGCGCCAGGTGGTTGACGGCCCAGGTCAGCTCGATCCCGTCGCCTGAGACACGGCGGCCGGTGTACATCGCCCCGGCATTGTTGATCAGCACGTCGATGCGCGGATGGCGCTCCAGCAGTTCAGACGCGAGCGAGTGCACCGAGCCCTGCAGGGAGAGATCGCAGATCGCGCCTTCGAGGGTGGCGTCCTCACGTGCGCGAGCGCTGATGCGGGCGATCGCCTGGGCGGCGCGTTCCTCGCTGCGGGCGACAAGCGTCAGCTGCGCGCCGCGGGCTGCCAGCTCCTCCGCGGCCGCTAGACCGATCCCGTTCGTCGCGCCGGTGATGACAACTCTTTTGCCGGAGACACCCGTCCACTGGGCCACCACAGCCTCCTCCAACATGGGGCGGTTTGCGCTTCGCAGCCTAATGGGGCGGGGCGGGCGCGACAGCGCTCCGCGCCTCGATTGCCTTGGCGACACACTGTCTCGACAGACCCAAGTTGCGTGGCCGGCGAGCGGCCGTCACGATGGAATGGTGAGACGCGTCGGCCTTGGCCTGGCGGCCATCGCCGCCCTGCACCTCCACGCTCGCGGCCCTGGAATCGATTACATCGGCGTCCTCGTGGCCTCGTTTGCGAGTTGGGTGGGGCTTCCCGGTCCGGGCGAAGCGGCCCTCGTCGCCGCCGGGATCTCCGCCGGGCACCACCATCTCGACATCACCGCCCTGATCGCCCTCGCGTGGCTCGGAGCCACCGCCGGCGGCATGGTCGGATGGTTCGTCGGTCTGCACGGCGGCCGCGGCGTGCTCACCTCGCCCGGGCCCCTACATCGCCTCCGCCTCGGCGTGATCGCTCGCGGTGAGCGCTTCTATGACCGCTACGGCCTGATCGCGGTGCTCTTCACGCCCTCCTGGGTTGCGGGAATCCACAACATGCGCGTCTCGCGATACGCCCCTGCGAATGCCGTCTCCGCATTGCTGTGGGCACTCGGCTGGGGGCTTGCGGCCTACTACGTGGGCCCCTCGATCACCGACGTCATCGCCGACGCCGGGTCGGCGCGGTGGTTGATCGTGATCGGCGTCGTCGTCTCGGTCGCGGCGGTCGCGCTGATCCGCCATCAGCGGCGACGGCGCTCGCGGTCCGGTTAGCTGTTGCGCGCGAGCGCGGTCTGCTGCTTGGGCGAAGCGGTGCGCTCGGCGCCGGCGCCGGCGCCGGCTGCCTCGGCCTGGGTCCAGCTGTAGGTGTAGCTGGTCCAGTTGCTCGTCGGCGTCCACACCAGTGTCATCGCGTAGCCGATCTGGCCGTGCGCGTCGCGGCTGACCGAGGCGCCCATCGTCAGCATCCCGAGAGCTGGAAAGGACAGGACGTCCTCGCGGTGACCCCAGCATCCGGTCGCCGTTGGGCCGGTGCAGTCGAGGTTGGAGGTGCCGTTGCCGCTCCAGCCGTCGAAGTACATCCACGCGTAGTAGGCCTCCGGCGCGTTCGGGTAGGCGCCGGCCCAGTTGGAGGACCAACCGAAGCTCGAGAAGCTGTGCAGAAGGGCGCTGGGGTCGGGATCGGCATCGGCATCGACACCGGCCGCCGCCACCCTGTTGAGGACGGGGCTGAGGCCGTTGATGGGCGGCAGGCCATAGGCGACGCGGTCCAGGTTGGAGAGCACGAGCAGTTGCTTGGAGCCCGACAGGCGGGCGAAGTCGGCCGGCAGCAGGTAGGGACCAAGCCCGAGTTGGGCGCGCGCCCGATCGAGGGAACTGACGACCCCCCTGATGCAGAGGGCGCCGCGCGGGGCGCTCGTGCACGCCGCCGGCAGCGCTCCGGCCGGGATGTTGGCCGCGGGATTCGGGGGTGCCGCCATGGCGCTCGAGGCACCGGCTGCAAGGACGACCGCCGCGGTCGTGGCGGTGAGCAGGACGCGGCGCGCCAGGCGCTGACCGTTGCGTGTGAGGCTGATCTCGGTGGTCATTGCAGAAGGGAGGAGGAGCTCGAACGGCGGTCGTCACTGGGGCTGCGCTCGATCGATGGTAGGAGTGGTTCCTCCGGCTGAACGGGTGGGTTTTGCCCTCTCAAGGGGTGAGCTTCCTCTGCCTCGCGCGCGGCCTGCGGCGGGCTTGCGGGCGGCCGGGCGAGGGTCTATCGTGGCCCCGGTGAGGCCAAAGGGACGTGCTCTACTGGCGGTGACCGTGGCGCTCGGCGCCGTCTCGGCGCTGGCCCTCGCGGGCGGCGCCGCCGCCGCTGTGACGTGTCCGGCGTCGGCCGCTGCCGTGAGTACGTCGGGACCGGTGCAGTGGGAGTTCAGCGTGATCGGTGCTCCCACCGCGGGCGCGTCCGGCGTGACTTCCTCATGGACCCGCGGCAATGGCGCCTGGAACGCCGGCAAGGCAACGGGCACGATCTGCAGCGAGGACAAGGGGAGCTTCGCCCGCAGGGACCTGGTGTTCAAGGTGTCCGGTAACTCCGTGCTCGCGCCGAAAACGACGCGGCTCGGGCTGCTGGGCGTCAGCCTCACCTTGCCGGTGACAGTCAGCGCCAGCGACGACAAGGGCTGCCCGACCGCCACGCATGGCACCGTCACGTTGTTCGCCAGCTACTACTCGGTGCACCGTGACAGCATCGCGCTGCACTTCAGCGGCGCCTGCGCCACCCACGACCACACCTTCACCGGCGCGATCGTGAAGGTCCTGATCACCCGCAACGGCGCCCAGGTCAACTCCGCCTGAGCAACGATGGACGCGGCGCCGCCCCGGCGGCTCGCCGCGTGACCGCGAAGCGAGCCGTTCCATCGATGGCGGTGGAGAGGGGTCTGCTAGGCTCTGGCGCGAAGGTGACCGGCCGGTCACCTTCGGCGCGACACGTCACCTGGGAGCCTGCCATGACCGAGAAGCCCACTCCCGCACACAACCCTTGGCTCAGCGTCGCGGTCGTCTGCATCGCGCAGTTGATGGTCGTGCTGGATGCGACGATCGTCAACGTCGCGCTCCCCTCGATACAGCATGGGCTCAAGCTGAGCGCGGACAACCTCCAGTGGGTCGTCAACGCCTACACGCTCACCTTCGGTGGCCTGCTGCTCCTGGGCGGACGCCTGGCGGACCTCTTCGGCCGCCGCCGGCTCTTCTTCGCAGGCGTGATCCTCTTCTCGGCCGCGTCACTGGTCAACGGGCTCGCGAGCTCCTCAGCGATGCTGGTCGCCTCGCGCGCCGTGCAGGGCATGGGTGCGGCGCTGGTCTCGCCGGCGGCGCTGGCGATCGTCAACACCACGTTCCCGGATGGTGATGACCAGCGCAAGGCGCTGAGCCTGTTCGCGGCGATCTCGGCGGGCGGGGCAGCGGTCGGGCTGCTGCTCGGCGGGATCCTCACGCAGGCGCTGTCATGGCCGTGGATCTTCTTCGTCAACGTGCCCATCGGTGTCGCAGCGGTGCTCGCGGCGCTGCGGCTGGTGCCGGGCGACAACACCTCCGCGGAGGGGCGCCAGCAGACCGATTTCCTCGGCGCCATCACCAGCACCGGCGGCCTGGCGCTGCTGATCTATGTGATCGTCAAGACGCAGAGCTACGGTTGGGGGTCGGCGCGGACGATCGTGCTCGGTGCCGTGGCCCTGGCGCTCCTGGCCGCCTTCGTCGTGGTCGAGGCGCGCGTGCGCGCGCCGCTGGTGCGCCTGGCGATCTTTCGGATCCGCCCGCTCGCCGTCGGCGACGGGGCCATGTTCTTCCTCGGCGCAGGCCTGTTCGCGAACTTCTACTTCGGCACCCTCTACCTCCAGGAGATCCTCAAGTTCTCGCCCATTGCCGCGGGCTTCGCGTTCCTGCCGGTGGCCGTGCTGATCGGCGTCGCGGCCGGCATCAGCGAGCGAATCGTGCCGCGTTTCGGGGTGCGCAGCGTGGCCATCGCGGGCATGGCGATCGCGGCCGGCGGCCTCGTGCTGATGGTCCGCGTCAGCGTGCACGGGACCTACGCCGGGACGGTGCTCCCGGCCTATGTCCTACTGGCCGTCGGACTCGGTCTCGCCTTCGTCCCCGCCACGCTGATCGGGGTCTCGAGCGTCCACGGTGACGACTCGGGGCTGGCCTCGGGACTCTTCAACACCGCTCAGCAGGTGGGCGGCGCGCTGGGCCTTGCGGTCCTCGCGACGATCGCCACCACGCATACCAGCAACCTGCTCGCCGGTCTCGGAGCTCACCCCTCCGCGCACACCGTTGCGACCGCGACGGTCTCGGGCTACCGCATCGCGTTCCTCGTAGCCGCCGGGTTCATGCTGGCGGCGATCGCCGTTCTTGCCCTGTTCCTGCGCCCGCGCCATCTGCGCGAGCTGGAGCTCGAGGGCGAGCTCGCGACCGTAACCACCCCGTGAGCGCCCTCGCCGCGCTCGCGCCCGCCCCCAGCCTGCGCAGCGATGCGCAGCGCAACCACGAGGCCCTGCTCGAGGCGGCGGCGACAGCCTTCGCGGAAGGCGGGGTGGATGTCCCCGCCGGAGAGATAGCGCGGCGGGCGGGCGTGGCCAAAGGCACGCTGTTTCGCCACTTCCCGACGAAGCGCGACCTGCTGGGGGCGGTGCTCGCCCACCGCATGCGGACGCTGCGGGCAATGATCGAGGAGGTCGTGGCCGAAAGCCCTCCCGGCCTCGCCGCGGTCTCGGCGCTGATGATGCGCGGCGCCGCGATGCTGGCCGCCGACCGCTCCTTCTTCGACGCCGCGATGCGCGAGAGCGCCAACGCCTCCGAGCTAACCGGGGTCAAGCTCGAGCTGGTGGCGGCGCTGGACGAGCTTGCGGCTGCCGCCCAGAGCGTCGGCGAGCTGCGTGACGACGTCAACGGCGTCGACCTCGCGATGCTGATGATGGCGGCGACCAACACCTGCGCCCCGGCGGGGGCGGTGGGCCAGGAGCTGTGGCGACGCTACCTAGCGCTGATGCTGGATGGCCTGCGCCCGGAGGCAGCCCGGGAGCTCCCGCTGCCGGCGCCCAGCACGCTGGCGACGGTCGAGCCGATTGAGAGTCTCGCGCGAGCGCCCGGGGCGGGCGCGTGAGCGGCTCGAGCGCGAAGCCCGCAGATCACGACAGCGACCGCTAGCGCGGCGCGGCGCTACTCCTCGTCGAGCGGTAAGGCGAAGACGATCTTGGCGCGCGCGACGGCAAGAAACTCGCACTTGAGCTGGGGCCCGCCGTCGAGGGGATCGATCGTCACATCCGTGAGCGCCAGGAAGTCGCGCTCGGAAGCGTTCAGCATGTCTGAGATGCGGCTGCGGTAGCCCTCGCGCGCAAGCGTCACCTTGCCGCGGATGCGGTGGCGATCGGTCTCGAGCAGGACGCTCTGGTGGCGGTTGTCCACTCGGTCTTTGATCGGCAGCTAGCCGTGGGAGGTTGAATCCGAGAGCTGCTCGTCATGCACGATGTCGCGCGGAGCCAGCGGCTGGTTGCGCTGATCGCGCACGATGTAGAGGGGGCGCCGTTTGACCTCGTCGTAGATACGTCCGACGTACTCGCCGATCAGCCCAAGCGCGATCAGCTGAAGGCCGCCGACCAGCAGGATCAGGATCGTGACCGTGCCGAACCCCGGCAGGTAGCCGCCGGTGAACTTGAGGATGATCACGACCGGGATCGCGATGAAGGCGACGCTGGCGAAGAGGAAGCCCAGATAGGTCGCGATCTGCAGCGGGATGTGCGAGAACGAGGCGATCGCATCGAGCGAGAAGCGCAGCATCTTGCGGATCGGGTACTTGGTCTCGCCGGCGAAGCGAGCATCGCGCTTGTAATGGATCGCCGTCTGGGTGAAGCCGACCCACACCGTCATGCCGCGCAGGAAGCGGTTGCGCTCACCCATCGACAACAGGGCGTCGAGCGCGCGTCGGTCGAGCAGACGGAAGTCGCCGGAGTTGGGCTCGAGCTGAACCTGCGCGAGCTTGCGGAAGAGGGTGTAGAACCAGCGCGCCGTGGCGAGCTTGAAGGCCGTTTCGCCCTGGCGCTCCTCGCGCACCATGTACACGACGTCGGCGCCGTTGCGCCAGGCCGCCACCATGTCGGGAATCCGCTCGGGCGGGTCCTGGAGGTCGGCGTCGAGCATCGCGACGGCATCCCCACGCGCATGCTCGAGTCCGGCCGTGAGCGCGGCCTGGTGGCCGAAGTTGCGCGAGAGGTGCACGATGCGCAGGTTGGGATCGCGCGCGGCCAACGCGTCGAGCTTCGCCGCCGTGCCGTCGGCTGAGCCGTCGTTGACGATGATCAGCTCGTAGTTGAAGCCCTCGAGTGCGGCGCTGGTGCGGGCGTGGAACTCCTCGACCAGCTCCTCCTCGTTATAGACCGGGGCGCAGACACTGAGCAGTCCCAGGGTGCGCGTCGTGTCGGAGGCGGCTGCCATTGCTTCGATTGTCGGCTCACGCTGCGTACGGGCCACGAAGGCGCCACGCGTCAGCGAGCCTAACAGGCCCTGCTCAAGCGCGGATCAAGCCGCCCGCCGCGCCGCCGCGCCGCCGCTTCGTTCATCCTGTGCGCGATGGGCGCGCTCGCGACGACCGACTGGCTCGGGGACCCGACCCTCCGCCAGTTCGTCAAATACGGGGTCGTGGGTGCCTCCAACACGGTGCTCACGTTCGTCGTCTACACGGTCCTCGTGACGCTCGGCCTGCAGTACCTCATCGCGGTCGTGCTCGGGTACTGCGTCGGCTCGCTCAACAGCTACATCCTCAACCGCCACTGGACATTCCAGGCCCGTGACATCGCCCATACCACGGCCGGCACCCGCTTCGCGATCGTCCAGGCCTTTGCGATCGCGGCCAACGTCATCCTGCTCTACGTCTTCGTGCATCACCTGGGCGTCGCGAAGATCCCGGCCCAGGCGATCCTGACGCTGCCGATCCTCGCCATCACCTTTTTCGCGAACCGCTGGTGGTCATTCGCGCGCCCGCGCGAGCACGACGAGCAACCACCGGCACAGACGTGACCGAGCAGGTAGCCGGCGCTCGATCGTCGCAGCGGCTCTGGTGGCTGGCGCTCGTGGTCGTGACGGGGGTCGCCGCGCTGCTGCGACTGATCGTCCTCAACAACGTGCCCGACAACCTCTTCTACGACGCCTCTGTGCGCTCGATGTCGATGTCTTTGCACAACTTCCTCTACGGCGCCTTCGACCCGACCGCCGCGACCGCGATCGACAAGCCGCCGATCGACCTCTGGCTGCAGGTGATCGCGGTCAAGGTGTTCGGCTTCAGCTCGGTGGTGCTGAAGTTGCCCGAGGCCATCGCGGGGACGCTCGCGGTTCCCCTTCTCTACGACCTCGTGCGCCGTCTGGCCGGTCCGCTCGCCGCGCTGTGCTCGGCAATCACGCTGACGATCCTCCCGACGGCCGTGATCACCGCCCGCAGCGACACCATGGATTCGCTGATGATGCTGCTGCTGGTGGCGATCGCATGGTTGCTCCTCCGCAGTGTCGAGCGAGGCGACCGGCGTCTTCTCCTGTTGGCCGCCGCGCTGCTGGGCGTCGACTTCAACATCAAGTTGTTCGAGGCGCTGATCGCGGCGCCGGCCTTCGTCCTCTTCGTGTGGCTCTGTTGGAGCGGCGAGCCGCTGCGACGCCGCGTGCGGCGCCTGATCGCACCCGCGGCCCTGTTCGTCGGCTTCGCGCTGGTCTGGATGGTGTTCGTGACGCTCTCGCCGGCCCACGAGCGCCCGTGGCCGATCGGCTCGACCAACGGCAGCATCTGGAACTCGGTCTTCGTGTTCGATGGCTGGGATCGGATCGTCAAGCCGGCGGCGCCCGCGAGCTTCTCGACCCACACCGCCGCGGTGCCGCTCGCGCACGCCGCGGCCGCGCCGCTCGCGCATGCCGCCGCCACGACGGCCGCCGCCGCCTCGGCGCACGGCATCGCCTCAAAGCCCGGGATCTTCCGTCTCTTCCAGTACTCGTTGGTGGGATACGGCACGCGCCTGGGCACGGTCCTCTTCGCTGCCTTCGCCTTCGGCCTCGTGGCCCTGGTTCCACTCCTGCGCCGTCGTCTGCGGGCTCCGCCGCAGGCAACCACTCAGCAACGCATCGGCTGGGCCGCGACGCTCGGCGTCGTGCTCTGGCTGCTGACCGGGTTCGTGCTCTTCAGCTTCTCCGCGCATACGCAGCCCCGCTACCTGGAGGCGTTCACGCCGGCGGTCGCGATCGCCCTCGGCTGTGCGCTGCCGGTCGTCATCGCGCGGGCCCGTGACCTCTTCGGCGTCTACGTCCTGCTCGCGACGTTCGCGATCGCCATGGCCGAGGGCGCGGCCGAGACGGCGAGCGGAAAGCACGGCTACCTCGCGATCTCGCTCGGAGCGCTGCTCGCGGCCCCGACCACGCTGTACGTGATCGCCGGCTTCGCGACCCGTGTGCGTTCGGGCCGATGGCCGCGCTGGTACCACGCGATCCCGGTTACCCTCGGCCTGCTGGGTGCCGTGCTCGCGCTCTCAGCGGTACGCGATGTGCTGCTGATCCGCGACCACAGCGGCGCGCAGGCGGCCGAGGTCACGATCGGCACCTCGATCGTCGATCCGGTCTCAAACTTCCTGCGCACCCACCAGGGCACCACGCGTTACGAGGCCGCGTTCACCGCCACCACGGTCGCGGCGCCGTTCATCGTCGATGCCGCCAGGCCGGTGCTGCTGCTCACGAGCATCAACGGCCAGCCCTTCGTGACCAAGCGCGAACTGCAGCGAGACCACGCCGAGGGTCTCGTTCGCTACGTCTTCACGCAGGCCGACTGCACGGTCGCGGTGAAGACCCACCCGGCCTGCTCCAAGGCGATGCAATGGACTCGCAAGCACGGTCGCGATGTCACCACGCAGACGGGTCTGCCGGCGAAAGACAAGGGCCTGCTCTACGATCTCGGACCGGTAGCGACGACCGCCAAGCGATGAACGTACGGAAACTTCTCGGCGCCGGAGCCCTGGGCGCAACGGCACTGACGCTGGCGCTCTACGCGACGGCCGCCGCCAGCGTTGGCGTCGCGACCTGCAATCAGGCGAACTGGTGCACGATCACCGCCTCGGGAGATGTCGAGCAGGGCGCGAGCCAGCTGGCTATCGGCAACGTCCGCGCCGGCACCGTGCTCGCCGTCACGGAAGAGCAGATCGGCCAGCAGCAGGTCGGCGGCGAGATCCTCGACGGCAGTCTCAAGGGCAGCTGCGGCTGGTCGCAGTACGACCGCGACTGGACGCGCCAGACCTCGACCGTCGACTCCGGCTGCATCGACCCCGTCATCACCACCTCGACCTTCGTCGCCGACAACGGCAGCGCGATCTGGAGCGGCTGCTACCCGGACTGCTTCGGCGGCGTGCCGCTGCACTACGACCGCAAGTGCGGCAGCAAGGGGCACAACTGGTGCTACGGAAGCAACTGCGAGGAGTTCGCGAACTTCTACCCGTGGACCGCCGACGCGCACCCCGAGGACCCGATCCGCATGACCGGCCGCCACGTTCTCGACGTGCGCTATCAGGCCCGCTACGGCGATGCTTGGACGAACACGCCGTTCTATATGGTCAGGGACGTGGCTGCGCACCATGGAGCCGGGAACTGGGTCTTTGTCAGTGGCGCCGCGTGCGGCATCAAGACCGGGCATCCGGGTGCCTACCACTGGCTACCGAAGGTCCCCAAGCCGCCACACCACCACAAGAAGGGCCCATCGGCGCACGCCGCGCGCCGGGCCTCCGCCTGATCAGCCTGTAGCCTTAGGCTGGATTGATGGTTGGCGAAGAGCCGGCCGCCAGCCCAGCGTTGCCACGGTCACTTTTGCCTTCAATCCCGATCACCTGTCGCGCTGCCTTCAGCGCAGCGACGTGAGTGAAGGTCGGGGGGTGTCGTGATGGACAGGCTTCTCGAGCTGCAGACGCACGAGTTGGAGGACGGCCACTGGTGGTACCGGGGCCGCCGGCGGATCCTCGACCGCCTGATGCGCACGCTCGAGCTTCCCGCTGACGCGCAGATCCTCGACGCGGGCTGCGGTAGCGGCCGCAACATGGTCGACTTCGCCAGCTACGGCGCCGTCAGCGGGGTCGAGATCTCCGATGCCAGCGTCGAGCGGGCTCGCATGCGCGGCGTCGGCGAGGTCCTGCAATGCTCGATCACCTCGCTTCCCTTCCCCGACGATCACTTCGACGTCGCCGTATGCCTTGACGTGATCGAGCACATCGAGGATGAGCAGGGCGCCCTGCGCGAGCTCCACCGGGTGGTGCGCCCCGGGGGTAGCCTTCTGATCACGGTGCCCGCCTATCAATGGCTGTGGAGCGAGCACGATGTGATCAACCACCACCAGCGTCGCTACACGCGCAAGACGCTCTCGGCGGCGGCAGCGCAGGCCGGCTGGGAGACCGCACGCACGACCTACTTCAACACGCTGCTTCTGCCGATCGCGATCGTCTGGCGCCGGCTCGCCCGCCGCTCTCATGTGGAGGGTCCGGCCTCGGACCTGCAGCGCATGCCTGAGCGGCTGAACCTGCTGCTCGAGTGGCCGCTTCGCTTCGAGGCGCGTGTGATCGCGGGAGGCGGCCGGATCCCCGCCGGCCTCTCCCTCGCGACGGTCTTCCGCAAGGGGACATGAGCCTGGGACTGGAGGCCGCGCCCAGCGGCGGCGGCCCGGCCGCACTCCAGCGCAGCAACGTCCTTCGTGCGCGCGCCGCGATCCACTGCGCCGGCCTCGCCGCGGTGCTGGCGCTCAGCGCCGTGCTCGAGTTCGTGAAGCTCGAGCAGAACGGTTACGCCAACACGTTCTACTCCGCAGCCGTGAAGTCGATGCTGCGCTCGTGGCACAACTTCTTCTTCGTCGCCTCGGACCCCAACGGCTTCATCACGGTCGACAAGCCGCCGCTCGCGCTCTGGCTGCAGGCGCTGAGCGCCAAGTTGTTCGGCTTCTCAGCGCTCAGCCTGATCGTCCCCGAAGGGATCTGCGCGGTCCTCGCGGTGGCACTCCTGTACCGCCTGATGGCGCCGCGCTTCGGGCATCTGGCGGCGCTCGCGTCGGCGTTCGCGCTCGCGGTGTTCCCGTCGTTCGTCGCCGTCTCGCGCGACAACGCCGTCGACCCGCTGCTGATCCTGCTCATGCTCGCCGCCTGCGGCGCCGCGCTGGCGGCGATCGACGGCGGTCGGCTGCGCTGGCTGGCGGCCTCCGCGGTGCTCGTCGGCCTCGCCTTCAACACGAAGTCGCTCGCCGCGCTGCTGTGCGTGCCGGGGATCGGCGCCGGCTATCTCCTGTGCGCGCCGGGATCGCCGCGACGGCGGATCGCGCAGCTCGCCCTCGCCGGGATCGTGGCGGCTGCCGTGGCGCTGTCGTGGTCGCTCGCCGTCGACCTCACGCCGAGTTCCCAGCGACCCTACGTCGGCGGCAGCGTCACCAACTCGGAGTTCCAGCTCGAGTTCGGCTACAACGGCTTCGGCCGCGTCGGTGGGCAGGCGGGGGGACCGGGCAGCTCGACCCGCGCCCACTACAACACGACGCAGCTACGTCCGCTGATTCCACCCGCGCCCACACCGGCCCAGCGGCGTTACGCGGCCACCCAGGCGCGCGAGCATCCGGCGCCCCCGCCGCTTCGCACGCCCGCCTCGCGCGTCGGCCGGCGCCCGATCCAGCCCTTCGGGGGCGCCCGCAGCCCGGTGCGGATCTTCAGCCAGAGCCTCGGCGATCAGGCCGGCTGGCTCGTGCCGCTGGCGCTGTTCGGGATCTTCGCGATAGCGCTGGCGATCTCGGGACGGCGCGACCGCCGCAGCGGCGCGCTGGTCGTACTCGGCGGCTGGTTCGTGGTCGAGCTGGCGACGCTCGACTTCTCCGCCGGCATCGTTCACCCCTACTACGCCTCGGCGCTGGGTCCCGGGGTCGCCGCGATGGTCGGAGGAGGGGGCGCGGCGCTCGCCTCGATCTTGCGAAGGCCGGAGTCTCCGCGCGCGCTGCCGGCCTACGTGCTGGCGGTCCTGGCCGTCGTCAGCACCGCAGCGCTGCAGTGGGTGCTGATCGACCGCGAGCACGGCCCGCTGTGGTGGCGGATCCCCCTGGTCGCGCTCTGTCTGCTCGGCCTGATCGCGATTCCAGCGCTCCGTGAGCGCCCGTCGTGGGCGCTGGCCCCGACGATCGTCGCGCTGATGATCGCGCCGATGATCTACAGCTTCAGCGTCTGGGACGCGCCCGTTGACGGCACCTTCCCGACCGCGGGTCGCTACAACCACGCCGGCTACGGCGGCATCGACGTCAACCCCGACGACCTCTTTGCCTACCAAGGTCTGATCCGCTACCTGCACTCCCACGCCCCGAGCGCTCGCTACCCGCTGCTGACGCAGTCCTCCGACCAGGCGGCGCCGCTGACCCTGCTCGGCCTGCGGGCCTCGGCCGACGGCGGCTACGGCGCCGCCGACCCAGCGCTCTCCAATCAGCGCCTCGCCGACCTCGTGGCCGCCGGTCAGGCCCGCTACCTGCTGATCGACGGGTCCTACTCCGACCGCGGCTCCAACCTCGGCGTCGACGCCGCGCGTCTGGTCTGCCCGGAGATCCCGGAGGTGATCTGGGCGCCCGGGTCCCGCAGCGACCTCGCCTATTCGTTCCTGGTCGATTGCGCGGGTCGCGCCTCGCAGCTGCGTCACCCCTACGCCTCCGCGCTCGCCTACCTGCGCGCCCACCCGTCCGTGCACCATCCCCTCAGCTCCTCGGCGGCGCAGGGATGGGTGGGCTGAGGCCGTCTCGATCGCTGCCGCAGCTCGGTGCCCCCGCGCGCATCTGGCATTTCAGCGGCGAGAGCGAGCCCGTGACGATCGTCGAGCTGCGCGAGGAGGGGCGCTGCGTCGTCGTCGCCTGCGCCGACGGCTCACGCCGCGAGTTCACGCTGCGGCGCGTCAGCGCGCGCTTCATCGAACGCGACCAGCAGCACTCGCCGCGGCTCGAGTTCTAGAGCGCCGGCGCCCCCGCGAGCGCCACCGCCGCCGAGGTCCCGAGCACCGCGCCGTTGGAATCGAGCGCGCGGACCTGGGCGTAGCCCGCGGAGGCGTGCAGCGCGATGACCGTCTCGAAGCCGCTGCGTGCGACGTTCCCGACGGGAGCGAGGTGAGCGGCGGAGCTGCCCTGCAGCAGCTGCCACGCGGCGACCTGGGTCGCCCCGTTCCAGCTCATGTAGGCCGCGAGGGAGCCGTCAGGGCGGCGGCGGATGGCGAGAGCCGGCGCGCTCGTCGGCGTCGCCTCCCAGGCGAAGTTGAGGGTGCGATAGGACTGGTAGCCCGCCGGAAGGCTGGCGTCCAGGAGCAGTGATCCGCTCGCGCTGAACTCCGAGAAGTCCGGCTCCTGGCCCCAGCCGACGAGCCAGTCGCCGCCCGGCAGCGCCTGCAGGTCGCCCTGGCTGTCGACCACGAGGGGATGGCCGGGATGCAGGAACTGCGCGAGCACCGAGACGGTGCCGGCCGCGGTGTTGACCGAGAGCACGACGCCGCGCGACTGGGCGTGGACCTGCGGTGAGGCGCCGTTGTCGAACAGCGTGTAGGTGCCGGCTCCGTCGGGGCGCGCGTCGTGCTGGTAGGCCGTCGCGGCGCCGCGCCCCTCGCTGAAGCTCGACGCCTTGCCTCCCAGCTGCCACAGCACCTTGCCGCTCTGGGCGTTGATGTCGTAGGCCGCCCAGGTGTTGCGGCTCGAGATCAGCAGCGTGCCGTCGGGATCGAGGTTGACGGAGTTGAGATGGAAGAAGTCGAGCGGCCACTGAGTCGAGGCGCCCTTGGCGGAGGAGTAGGTGTTGGAGAGGGGGACGTGGTCGAGCGATGTCCATTCGAACTCGACCAGCCCGGTCTTGACGTCGACCTCTTGGAAGAGCGAGTCGGTGACGGCGCTCTCGCCGGCGCCGCCGGCGCCCGCGAGGTTGCAGTCGACCGCGCTGTAGGCGGTCAGCAGGGCCGTGCCCTGCGGCGTCAGCTGAAACTCGTGCAGGTCGGCCTGGTAGCCGTTGCCGGCGCGCACCTCGGCGATCGTGCGGTAGTGGGTGTCGTCGATGACGTCGGCGCCGAGGCCGAACCCGTGCGTGGTGATCAGGCCCTGCCACCAGGTCAGCACCGGCGCGCCGCCGAGCTCCTGGACGCGCACGTCGGCCGCGACCTCGGGTGCTCCGAGCGGATCGAACCAGACCAGGCCGCCGTCGCTGTCGAGGATCATCGGCCCCGCCTGCGCGATCGCGCCGTAGGGGGCGAGCAACACGTCGCCGACCGCCCGCGCCGGCGTATCCACGGCGACCTTGACGCGCGGGGGCGCCAGCGTCGGACGCGAAGGGAAATGCTGCAGGGAACCGGCGGGGAGCGCTCGCCGCGGCTCGGGGACGCGCGAGAGGACGTCGACGTGCGCGACGGTGAACGCGAAGCGCAGCGGCACCCGGGTACTGCCGCGTGCGAGGATCCCGGTCACGGTGACGCGCTCGCCGGGGGTGAACGGGCGCGAGGGCACGAAGCTGGCGCCGTCGCCCTGCGAGTAGGCCTTCAGCGCCCCGCTGTGGCGGCCGCTGCGCGAGCCGAGCACCGAGACATCGAGGAGCGATGCAGCGGGAACGCCGAGGAAGCTGATCTGCGTGCTCGGCGCGGCGTCCGCGGCGCCGGGCATCGGGGAGACGGTGACGGCGCCGTCAAGCAGCGCGGAGGCATCGAGGGTCGCCGGCGTGCAGACCGGGCCGAGCGCGGCCGCCGGTGCACTGGTGCCGGCGAGCGCGAAAACCGAAGCGCAGCCGGCGGCAAGCAGCGCCGCAGCGGGGCGCAGCCACCGAGCGGTGCGGCGGTCGATCCGGCGGGGCGCCACGCGCATTGCAGGGCGCAACATAGGGGACGCGTCCGCTGGCACGCCTTCAATTACGCCCTTGCACGCCCCAACACATCGCTAATGAGACGCTCGATCCAGCCAACCGTCGGTCCCCTAAGGTTCCGCCAGCGCCGCAGCAGCAGCGCCAGGGAAGCATGAGCCACGAGAACCCCCGACACGACGACGCGAGCGCCGGCCGCGTGGATCGTCGCCGATTCCTCGCCGGGGGGCTGGCGCTCGGGGGCGCCATCACCGCCGCCTCCCTGGGCGCGGAGGCCATCGCCGACGCGGCCGACACGACGGCGTCCGCGCGGCGGCGGCGGCGGATCGCCGCCCACCGCTCGGGCGACCAGCCCAACATCCTCGTGATCATGGTCGACCAGATGCGCGCGCCGCGGTGGTTCGGTGGTGCCGGGCCGCCGCTGACCCTGCCCCCGAACATCGCACGCCTCGCCGCCTCGGGCGTCAGCTTCGCCCGCTACTACACCGCCTCCAACGACTGCTCGCCCGCGCGCGCGACGCTGCTCACGGGCCTGCACACGCACCAGACCGGCTGCATGATCACCGGCGCGAGCACACTCGAGCCGGGCTTCCCGACCTGGGGCACGATGCTGCGCGAGCAGGGTTATGAGACCTACTGGTACGGCAAGTGGCATCTCACCCGCGGCGATCGCAACTGGCACTCCTTCAACGGCCCGCGCGCGCTCGAGCGCTACGGCTTCGCCGGCGGGACCTTCCCCTCGCCCAATGGCGGTCCCGGCCAGGGCTGGCGCGTCGACCCGCACATCGCGCATCAGTTCGACAAGTGGTACGACGCGGCCGGCGGCGACGGCCCGTGGTGCACGACCGTCTCCTTCGTCAACCCGCATGACATCGCTTGGTGGTGGCGTTGGAGCCAGTCCTCCGCCAGCGAGGCCTCCGCCCCCGGTTCGATCTCCGCGCTACCGCCGAACTTCGAGACGCCGGAGCAGCTGGTCGCCGGGCGCAAACCGGCCGTGCAGCTCTCGCTGCAGGACACCAGCGCCGTGTCCTTCGGCGAGGTCCCCTACGGCGGGCCCGGCATGAGGGAGGCGTGGCTGCCGTTCCTTGACCTCTATGTGAAGCTCCAGCTGCAGGTCGACCGCCACGTCGGCTCGGTGCTCGCGACGCTGCGCCGGCGGCCCGAGATCGCGGAGAAGACGATCGTGGTCTTCACCTCCGATCACGGTGAGTACGGAGCCTCGCACGGGCTGCGCGGAAAGGGCGCCGGCATGTATGAGGAGGGCATCCACGTGCCGCTGATCGTCAGCGACCCGACCGGACGCCTCGGCGCCGTGCCCAACAGCCTGCGCCATCAGCTGAGCTCGAGCGTCGATTTCGCGCCTATGCTGATGACGATGGCGACCGGCTCGGCGCAGTGGCGCACCGACCCTCGCTACTCGCATCTGTCAACGCGCGCCGACCTCGCCGCGATCGTCGCCGACCCGGCCGCGCCCGGACGCGACCACGCCCTGCACGCCACCGACGAGGTGCTGACGGAGTTCGCATTGCTGCCCTACGCCGCCCACGCCCCGCTCCACGTCAAGGGCATGATCACCCGCAACGCCAAGTACGCCACCTACACGCACTGGAAGCCGAACACGATCGAGCCGGTGGCGCATGGTGAGCAGAATGAGCTCTACGACTACACGACACGCGGCGGCTACGCCGAGGTCGACAACGTCGCCGGGCGCAGCGCCAAGGAGGAGCATCTGCGAGCCGCGCTGGAGAGCGCGACCGCCGAGGAGATGCATGCGCCGCTGCCCTTCACGCTGGTCAGCGCGCAGCAGCGCGGACTGGCCGAGTATCACCGCCTGGCCGGGGTCGAGCGGACGCTCTCCTCGGTGCACCGACTGCACGCCGTCGAGCGCGTCGTGCGCGGCATCGAGCAGCAGCTGCCCTGAGCGGATCGCCTCCGCCGCGGCTAGTGGCCGGGCGTGACCGCCGCGGACGTCGCGAGCGTCTGACCCGAGGAGCCGATCGCGGCAACGGCGACGTAGGGCGCGCTCGCGTGGACGCTGATCTTGGTCTCGAAGCCAGGCCCCTTGGGCGCGCTGGCGACGGCGCTCAACGAACTCGCCGAGGAACCCTCGAGAACCTTCCACGAGGCCACCGTCGTGGCTCCGTTCCAGCTCGCCTCGACCGTCAGACCGCCACCACTGGCCTGGGCGGCGAGGGCGGGCGTCGTCTTGGGCTGAGCGCTCCAGGGTGCCATGTAGGTGCGGAAATCCTGGACATTGGGCCCCAGTGTCGCGTCGTAGAGGAGGTTGCCCGAGCTGTCGTATTCGGTGAAGTTCGGGAGGCCGCCGTAGCCCATCAGCCAGTTCCCGCCCGAGAGCGGCAGCAGGTCGCCCTGACTGGATGTCAGCAGGGTCTCGTCCGGGTTGGTGAACTGCTTGACGAGGGTGACCGTGCCGGTCTTGGTATTGGGGTCGAGCACCAGCCCGCGCGACTCCTTCTCCTCGGCCGGGCTCGAACCGTTGTCGAAGACCGAAACGAGACCGCCGGGCTCCCAGGCGGCGTCGTGCTGCCAGTAGAAGAGAGTGCCGGCGCCGCGTTTGAAGCCCGGATACATCCCGCCGATGCGCCAGATGAAGCCGCCGGTGTGCATGTTGACGTCATAGATCGTCCACGTGTTGCGCGAGGAGAGCAGCAACCCCTCGGGGCCCGGGTCGATCGAGTTGATGTGAACGTAGTCCCAGTTGACCGTGGTGTGCGGCATCTTCGAGTAGGAGTCGTGGAGCGGGATGTGTCCGAGCGCGTGCCACTCCCACATCACGAGACCCGTCTTGACGTCGATCTCCTGGACGATCGAGTC
>DASXEZ010000129.1:0-95195 GCA_036489875.1 Solirubrobacteraceae bacterium
CAGCGTGCAGATCAACGTTACATTATGTCGAGCTTAGCTGAACAGTTGTTGCCGAAGCCCGCGAACGGTGTAGAAATCTGCCTTTCCGGGGCGGTCAATTTGAACTTTACGAACAGGAGCGGGTGCGGATCATGAGGGTCGCCTTCTTGGGCATCGGTCGGATGGGAAGCGCGATCGCGACGCGCGTGCTGGGCGGCGGACACGATCTCGTGGTCTACAACCGCACGAGCGAGAAGACCGCCGATCTCGCCGCCGCCGGAGCCGCTGTCGCGCCGAGCATCGCGCAGGCCTGCGCCGAGCGCGAGGTCGTGATGACGATGCTCGCCGACGACGATGCCCTGCGTTCGGTCGTGCTCGACCCCGGCGGCCTGCGCGACTCGCTCGCCCCGGGCGCGATCCACGTCGTGATGGGAACGCACGGCGTCGCCACGGTGCGCGAGCTGGCCGCCGCCCATGAGCAGGCCGGCCAGATCCTCGTCGCCGCGCCCGTGCTCGGGCGCCCCGATGTCGCCGCCGCCGGCAAGCTCGGGATCGTCACCGCCGGCCCGCCCGAGGCGGTCGCCTTCTGCCAGCCGCTGTTTGAGGTGATCGGACGGCGCACCTTCGACGCCGGCAGCGCTCCCGAGGGCGCCACCGCGGTCAAGCTGGCCAACAACTTCCTGCTCGGCTGCGCGATCGAGGTGATGGGCGAGGCCTACTCGCTCGCCCGCTCCTACGAGGTCGCTCCCGCCGTGCTCTACGACGTCATGGTCGACGGGCTCTTCGCCGCCCCGGCCTACAACGTCTACGGCAAGATCATCGCCGAGGAGGACTACGACAACGTCGGCTTCACGACCACCCTCGGCCTCAAGGACGCGAACCTGATCCTCGCCGCCGCCGATCTCGCGCGCGTGCCGCTGCCGAGCGCCAACGCCTGGCGCGACCGCCTGATCGGCGCGATCGCGCACGGCGACGGCGAGCGCGACTGGGCCGCCGTGGCGCTCGAGCAGGCGCGCGCCAGCGGGCTCGAGCCCTAGCTACAGCAGCGGAAGCAGCTCGTCGATGGCGCCGATCGTCGCGTGCGGGCGCTTTCGCTCCGCGACCCTGTTCAGGTCGATCTGGCCGCTGATGCCGCTCTGGACGAGGATCGTGCGCGAGCCGCCGAGGTGGCCCAGGCCGATGTCCATGCCGAGATCGTCGCCGATCACCGCGATCTGCGCAGTCGGAAGCTCCAGCCGCTCGGCGATCACCGCCACCGCCGCCTTCGAGGGCTTGCCGACCACGATCGGGCGGGTGCTCGAGGCTTTCGAGATCGCCGCCGCGATCATCGAGCCGCGGCTGATGATCGGCCCGGTGGCGCCCGCGTAGGCCGCCACGAAGCTCGCCGTGAGCAGCGCGGCGCCGCTCATCACCGCGCGCGCGGCGGCCTCGAGCTCGTCGAGGCTGACGTCGTGGCGGTGGGCGACGAAGACGACGCTCGCCTCCCTGGTCTGCGCCTCCGTGGCGACGCGTACGCCCGCCGCGGCCATGTACTCCTCGACCACCGGGGGACCGAACACCCGCACGAGCTCGCCCGGGTGGCGGCGCTCGAGGTAGTGGAGGGCGCTTCGCAGCGGCGTCAGCATCTGGCCGTCCTCGATCGGCAGGCCGGCGTCTCGCAGCCCGCGCGCGAAGCCCTCCGGCGGAAGGTGGCTGCCGTTGGTGAAGATCGCGAACGGCCTCCCGGAGGCGTTGATGCGCTCGAGCACCGCGAGCGCACCGTCGATGACGTGGACCTGCTCACCGTCGCGGTGTACGAGCGTGCCGTCGACGTCGAAGACGAAGCCCCGCACGTCGTCAAGACGCACGGCGCCACACCACCAGATCGTCGCCCTTCTGCAGTCGCAGATAGGAGATCGAGGAGCGCTTCTGGAGCTCGGCCAGCAGGCGCACGAGCGGATCGCGGCCGGGCCGGGCGAGCACGGGCGCCCGCTCGCCCGCCGGGGGCGAGCGCAGCATCGCCTCGACCTGCTCCGCCGGCATCGTCAGGCGCAGCAGGAGCTCCTCCTCGGAGATCCGCGCGCCGAACTTCTCGCGCGCGCCGTCGAGGCTGAGGGGCTCCAGGTGCGCGAGCTCGCGCGCGCGCGGGCGCGAGAGCACGAGCTCCTCGATCTCGGGGTCCGGCGCGGTCGCGGCGGCGGAGTAGTGGCCGAGGAAGTAGCGCACCATCTCGTCGGAGACCGTCCGCCAGCGCTCCTGGTCGGTGACGTTCATCACGGCCTGCGTGACCATCAGCTGGGAAACCGGCGTGACGACGATCGGATAGCCCATCTCCGCGCGCACGCGCTCGATCTCCTCGAGCGCGGCCTCGAAGAGCTCGCCGCGGCGCTGCTCCTCGAGCATCCGTCGCGTGGTCGTGACCATGCCGCCCGGCAGCTGATGGCGGTAGTAGGCGGAGTCGAACTCCTGCGCCGCGCCGGGGCGCAGCCCCTTCTCCCGCGCAAGCTCGTCGAAGTAGGCGCCGTAGTCAGCGAGCGCCTCGGCGTCGATGTCGTGGGCGAAGCCCTCGGCCGCGAGGTTCGCCAGCGTGTTCTCCGCCGCCGGGTTCGAGGTGCCGCGGGACGCCGCCGAGACCGCCGTGTGCAGGACGCTGAAGCCGGCGTGGGCGCCCGCCATGTAGACCTGCGGCGCGAGCCCGATCGTGCAGTGGCTGTGGAGCTCCGCCGGACGCTCGCCGGCGGCGGCGAGGAAGTGGGGCGCCAGCTCGCGCACGGTGTCGGTGGTGAGCAGGCCTCCGGGGTCCTTGAGATAGATGGCGTCCATCTCCTCGCAGGAGGCGAGCGCCGCGGCCCGCTGCGCGTAGTAGGCCGTCGTGTGGGCGGGACTCATCGAGTAGGTCAACCCGATCACGACCTCCTCGCAGCCCGCGGCACGCGCCATCTTCGCCAGGCGCAGCAACCGCTGCGGCTCGTTGGCGGGATCGACGATCTGGAAGCGGCGGATCCCGTTTCGCACGACGCAGCGGAACACGAGCGCCATCACCTCCTCGTCCGCGGGGACCCAGGAGATGAAGCGCATGCCGGTGGTGATCAGGTTCAGCGGCGTGCTCGGCATCGCCGCGCTGACGAGGCGGATCCGCTCCCACGGATCCTCCTGGTGAAAGCGCACCGAGACGGCCATGTGCGTGCTGGAGGTGAAGTCGAGCGCGTGGAAGCCGGCTCGCTCGACGGTCGGCGCGATCGCGAGCAGGTCCGGCGTGGTCAGCCCCATCGCCCCCCACAGGCTCTGGTTACCGTCGCGCATCGTCGTGTCGACGATGCCGATCGCCCTCGCGCTCATGCCGCGATCGCCTCCTGCTCGAGCCAGCGCGTGGTGACCTGCGCGTGGGCGAAGTCGCGGTGTGAGAGCACCTCGAGCAGCAGCGTTCGGTTGGTGTGCACGCCCTCGACCTCGAGCGCCTCGAGCGCCTCGATGAGCACCGCCGTCGCGGCCTCGCGGTCGGCGCCGTGGGCGATCAGCTTCGCCATCAGCGAGTCGTAATAGGGCGCGATCACGGCGCCGTCGTGACAGTGGGTGTCGACTCGCAGTCCCTCCAGCTCGGGCGCGGCGAAGCGCGTGAGCCGGCCCGGGCTCGGCATGAACGAGTTCGTGACGTCCTCAGCGGTCAGGCGAGCCTCGATCGCGTGGCCCTCGAAGCCGACCTCCTCCTGGCTGAACGAGAGCGGGGCACCACCGGCGATCGCGAGCTGCTCGCGCACGAGGTCGCGACCGGTGACGGCCTCGGTCACGGGGTGCTCGACCTGGATGCGGCAGTTGACCTCCAGGAAGAAGAACTCGCCGCTGGCGGCGTCGAGCACGAACTCCACGGTGCCGAGATTGCGGTAGCCGATCGAGCGTGCCAGCGCGATGGCGCCGGAGCGCAGCGCCTCGCGAGTCTCGGGCGAGAGCGACGGCGCGGGCGCCTCCTCGATCAGCTTCTGGTAGCGGCGCTGGACAGAGCAGTCGCGCTCGCCGAGGTGCACGACCTCGCCCTGATCATCGGCTGCGACCTGCACCTCGACGTGGCGGGCGGCGGCGACGAAGCGCTCGGCGTAGAGGCGCCCATCACCGAAGGCGGCCTGTGCCTCGGCGCTCGCCAGCGAGTAGGCGTCCTGCAGCTCGCTGGCTTCGTTGACCAACTTGATGCCGCGGCCGCCGCCGCCGGCGGCGGCCTTCAGCATCAGGGGCTGCCCGTGCTCGCGCGCGAAGCGCCGCGCATCGGCTGCGTCGTCGAGCTCGCGCCCCTCGACGATCGGCAGTCCCGCGGCCGCCGCAGCCGCCCGCGCCGCGAGCTTGTCGCCGGCCAGCTCGATCGCCTCGACGGGCGGGCCGACGAAGACGAGTCCGTGCTCGCGCGCGGCGGCGGCCAGGCGCGGGCTCTCCGAGAGGAAGCCGTAACCGGGATGGATCGCGTCGCAGCCGGTCCCGAGCGCCGCCGCCACGATCGTCTCCGCCCGCAGGTAGCTCTCGGCCGCCGGCGGAGGGCCGATGCAGACGACGCGGTCGGCCTGGCGGGCGGCGAGACCGTCGAGGTCCGCTTCCGAGGCCCCGACCACGCACTCGAGGCCCGCGGCCCGGCAGGCGGCGACGATGCGCACCGCGATCTCGCCGCGGTTGGCGATGAACACGCGCGCGAGGCTCATCCGGCGGGCTCGATGACGAACAGCGGCTGGCCGTACTCGACGAGCGCCCCGTTCTCGGCACAGATCTCGACCACCGTGCCGCTCACGCGCGCGGGCACCGAGTTCATCATCTTCATGACCTCGATCAGGCACACGATCGTGTCCTCCTCCACGCGCGCCCCGACCTCCACGAACGGTGCCGCGCCGGGCGCCTCGGCGCGGTAGAAGGTGCCGAGCATCGGCGCCTCGATCAGATCCCCCTCCTGCGTCGGCGCTGCCGCGGCCTCGTGCTGCGGGGCCGTCGCGGCGGGCGGAGTGCTCGCCTGGGCATCGCCGGCACGCGCAGGCGCCGCCGGCGGGGGCTCACTCGCTGTGGCCCCGCCGCGCAGCACGTGCAGCGAGAAGCCGTCCATCTCGATCCGCAGCTCATCGAGCGGCGACTCGTCGATCATCCGCAGGATCTCGCGGACGTCCTCCTCGCCGAGCACCGCTCAGCCCCCTCCCCCTGCCGCGCCGCCGGCTCCGAAGGTCCCCATCACGAGCGCCATCGCCGAGGCCGCCGGCACCGGCTCCGCCGCCGGCTTGGCTACCGCGGTGACGGGCCGCGACTGCAGCACGAACAGGCGCCCGTCGCGGTCGATCGCCCACTCGACGTCCTGGTGTGAGCCGAAGTGGCGCTGCACCCCGCGCGCGAGCTCCACGAGCTCGCGCAGCTCACCGGGACCCAGCGACGGTCGCTCGCGGCGCTCCGGCTCGACCTCGACCCGGACCGCGCCGCGCCCCTCGGGCCCCGAGACGTATTCGATCTCCTTGGCGGCGACGCTCTCGCGCACGACCTCGCCGGTGACCTTGCTGAGCAGGAAGTAGTCGGGCGTCACCTCGCCACCGACGACGGCCACCCCCAGCCCCCAGCTCGCGTTGACCGCGACCATGCTCGGGTCGCCGCTGGTCGGGTTACACGTGAAGAGCACCCCGGAAACGGCGGCGTCGACCATCAGCTGCACGGTGACCCCCATCGCCGCCGCCTCGCCGGCGCCCAGCCGGGCCCGGTAGCTGATCGCGGGGGGGCTGTAGAGGCTGATCCAGCAGTCGCGCACCGCCCCGGTCACCTCACCTGCGCCGCGCACCCAGAGGTAGCTCTCCTGCTGGCCGGCGAAGGTCGCCTCCTCGCTGTCCTCACCGAGCGCGCTCGAGCGAACGGCGACCGCCACCTCGGCGCTCGAGCCGCCGAGGGCGCCGTAGTGCTCGGCGATCTCGGCCGCGACCGCGGCCGGCATCGCCGCGGCGCGCATGTCGGTCGCGATCTCCTCGGAGACGGCGCTGACGCGCGCGAGATCCTCACAGTCCAGATCGGCCAGAGCGGCCTCGATCTTCCCGCGCAGTCCCGCCTCCTCGAGAAAGCGCGTGAACGCGTCGGCGCCGAGCGCAAAGCCCGGCGGCACCGGCACCCCGGCCGCGAGCAGCTCACCGAGGCTCGCGCTCTTGCCGCCGAAGCGCGCGGCGTCCTCGCGCCGCAGGCTCGCGAGCGCCGCGCCGTGTGACGGCGCCGCGGTCACTCCTCGCTGCCGCCGAGGATCGTCACGACGCCGGTGGTGCCATCGACGCGGATCGCCTGACCGGTGCGGATCTGCGAAGTGGCTCGTCCGGTCCCGACGACGGCCGGCATCCCGTACTCGCGGCAGACGATCGCCGCGTGCGACATGACTCCGCCGATGTCGGTCACCGCGGCCTTGATCTTGGAGAAGATCGGCGCCCACGCCGGCGAGGTGATCGTGCAGACAAGGATCTCACCCTCACGGACATCGGCGAGCTCCCCGTGGGTCTTGACCACGCGCGCGGGCCCCTCGACGGTGCCCGGCGAGGCGGCCGCGCCGATCAGCACGTTGGTGTCGCCCGAGCCGGCGCGCGCCCACTCCTGGACGCGCTGGGTCGTGACGCCCCAGAGCATGATCGTCATCGGGTCGTTGACCGCCTCCGGGGTGACGCCCAGGGCCGGCGGCGGCGTCCATTGCGTCAGTCGCTCGAGCAGCTCCTTGCGCCGGGCGACGATCGGCGGCCAATGGTGCGGTCCGAGGGGCTCGCCACCGGTCGCCCACATCAGGACGAGCTCGTCGAGCGCGGCCGCGACCTCGTGGCGGCCGAGCTGGAAGATGTCCTCCGAGTCCTCGAGGTAGCCGTTGGCCGCGAGCAGCGCCCCGAACTCGCGCAGCTTGTTCCACCACCGCGTCAGGAACCAGTAGTCGCAGTAGAACTTGTGCTCCTCGACGTAGGGGAAGACGGTGCGCGAGAGCTTCAGCAGCTCATCGAAGGCCCCCTGCACGGCCTCCGGCAGCAGCTCGCGGTACTCGTCCGCGAGGCGGTCGCGCTCGCGCTGGATCTCCTCGGTGGGGCGCTCGATCTGCACGCCCGCCCGCAACGCGGCCACGTGCCCGATCAGCGCCGCATACGGAATCGCCGGGTCATCGAGCCAGCTGACGTAGTCATGGCTGAGGCCGTCCCCGGTCGCCATGTTGAACCACGGGTCCTTGATCTTGTCGAGCTCCGCGAGCCAGGCGCGTCCCTCGTCGCTGAGCGCCAGCTCGGCCTCGATCTCGACCGGCGTGCGACCTTCGACGAAGGCCGTGTCGACGCCGGTCTCAAGCGCCAGGCGCGCCAGCCGGCGCAGCTCCGCATCGGGACGGAAGAGGATCACGTCGATGCCCGCGACCATCTGCGCGATGTGCTGGTCGGGGATGTCGGGCAGGTTGTTCTTGCAGAGATCGGCGAAGGTCGAGTAGGCGCCGTAACCGAGCAGCAGGAACTCGAAATGCTGCTGCCACATCAGCTCGCCGAGGCGCAGCGTGCGCTGGTAGCCGTCCAGCAGGTCGATGAAGGCGCTGTTGCGGGCGTCGTCGAACATCACCTCGTCGGCCTCGTACTCGGGCAGCTCGGCGACGCGCAGCGTCGTGATCTCGTCGATCAGCGCCTGCACCTTCTCGCGCCAGCGCGCGTAGAGGGAGTCCCAATTGGCGTAGTAGTAGCCGGCGCGGCGCTGGAAGAACTCGGCGCGCTCGGCGATCTTGGCGGGGTCGGTGACGGGGTTGCCGGAGATGTAGATGTAGCCGTTGACCACCCGGTAGTCGATGCCCATCGCCGGCGGCACCGCGAAGACGCGGTTCTGCCAGGCGCCCACCGCCTGATAGGGGCTGTCGATGCAGGCCACGTCGAAGGCCGACATCGGCAGCGGGAAGTGCATCGAGTTCCAGAACCAGAAGCGGTTCTCGTCGTTCTCGCGGCGGGCCGGCGCGAAAAACGCGTGGTAGGGGTACATCTCCTCCCAGCCCTCGCAGCCCGGCGGGGTCTCGATCGAGTACGGGCTCGGAAATGCTCCCACGGGGCTCGACGTTGCCAATCCATCCCCTCCTCTCCTACACGGGTGCGCCGCGGCTCCCGCCGGCGGCTGCGCACATCAAAGCAGCATTGCCAGGCGGCCGGCGAACCCCGCACGGCCCCCTGGCCGGATCATCGTTTAGGAGGATGGCCAGCTCCGCTGGCAGGGCCCGACGGGAACCGGGTCGCGTCGTTCCCCTCCTGCTACAACGTGGGCTGATGGCGCACGGCCGGCGTGGCCGGCCTGCGGGCTCGCCGCGCCGGTCCCGCCGCGCCAGAGGCGACGGACCGCACGCGGCCGTGGGTCGAGCGGGCCCGGCGATGCCGTGCGCCGGGGTCTAATACGCGCCTCGAACGGACTGGCGGGCGGTTCAGGGGCATCCGTGACGCGCTCTGCGGACGCTAAGCCGGCGCGCCGTAGCCGCCGCCGCCCGGCGTCTCGATCCGCAGCAGCGACCCGGACTCCAGCGTCCCCGTGACCTTGGCCTCGAGCGCCTGCCCATCGAGGCTGTCGCGCCCAGGGGCGCCGTCGGCCCCACCGGCCGCCCCGCGTGGTGCGTGCCGACGGCGCTCGGCGATCAGCGAGAACGACATCGGCTCGAGCGCCTCGAGCTCGCGCACCACGCCGTCCCCGCCGCGGAAGCGGCCCGCGCCACCGGACCCGCGCCGGCGCTCGCTGCGCGTGACGCGCAGCGGGTAGGCGCGCTCGAGCGCCTCCGCCGGCGTGTTCAGCGTGTTGCTCATGGCGACGTGCACGGCGCTCGGCCCGTCGGCGTCCGCGCAGGCACCCTGCCCACCGCCGATCGTCTCGTAGTAGGAGAAGCGCTCGTTGCCGAGCGTCAGGTTGTTCATCGTGCCCTGCCCGAGCGCGCGACCGAAGGCCCCGAGCACGAGATCCGCGATGCGTGAGGAGGTCTCCACGTTGCCGGCGGCGACCGCGGCGGGCGCCCGCGCGTTGAGCAGCGATCCCTCCGGCACCCGGATCTCGATCGGGCGATAGGAGCCCGCGTTGGGCGGCGTGTCGGGGTCGCTGAGCACCCGCACGGCGAAATAGCAGGCGGAGTGAGTCACCGCCAGCGGGCAGTTGAGGTTGCCGGCGTGCTGGTCGGCGCTCCCCGCGAAGTCCAGCACGATCCTCGAGCCGGTCACGGTCGCGCGCACGCGCAACTCGAGGTCGCCGTCGGCGGCCTCGACCACGTCGCTCGCCTCCCTGACGCCGTCGCCGAGTGAGGCGATCGCCGCCAACGCCCGCCGCTCGCCGTAGTCGAGGACCGCCGCCACCGCGTCGCTCAGGCGCGCCGGCCCGAGTCTCGCCGCGAGCTCCTCGAGTCGCCGGGCACCGACGACGTTGGCGGCCAACTGCGCGCGCAGGTCCGCGCGGCGCTCCGCGGGCTGGCGCATTCCCTCCACGATCGCCTCGATCCGCTCCTGCGAGAACGGCTGCGGGGCGATCACGACGCCCTCCTCCGAGAGCGTGCGGCTGTCGGCGGGCATCGAGCCCGCGCTTTGCCCACCGACGTCGGCGTGGTGGGCCCGCGTGGCGGCGAAGCCGACCAGGCGGCCATCGAGGTGGGCCGGAGTGATCACGGTGATGTCGGGCAGATGGGTACCGCCGGCGAAGGGGTCGTTGAGGATCCAGGAGCGACCGGGCGCCTGTTCGCGCTCGATCACCGCGGCGACCGCGGCCGGCATCGCACCGAGATGGACGGGAATGTGCTCGGCCTGCATGATCATCTGCCCGTCCGCGTGAAACAGCGCGCTCGAGGCATCGCGGCGCTCCTTGATGTTGGGTGAATGGGCCGCGCGGATCAACAGCGCCCCCATCTCGCCGCAGGCGGCGTGCAGCGCGCCGAGCATGAGCTGGAGCTCGATCGGATCGAGCGCCGTCGCCGGTTCGCTCATCGCCGCACCAGCTCGATCGCGCCGCGCTCGAGGACGCTCCCGGCCCAGCCGGGCTCGACCAGCAGCGTCGCCTCGGGCAGCGCGCACACGGCGGGCCCCTCGAAGCGCTCGCCCGGCCGCGGTTGTCCGACGATGAGCGCCGCCTGAAGCTCGTGCCCGCCGTGCCAGATCGTGGTGCTCGAGCGTGTCGAGGCACTCTGCTCAGGCACGGGCGAGAGCTCCGGCGCCGGGCCCCAGACCGACACCGTGACGGTGACGAGCTCCACCGCGGCCGCCTCGTCGCGGTAGCCGAACTCGCGCTCGTGCACAGCTTCGAAGCGCTCGCGCAGCTCGCGCTCGCCGGCGTCGGGCGCGGCGTCGACGGCGAGCTCGAAGGACTGCCCGCGGTAGCGCAGCGAGTAGCGGACGCGCTCTCGCGCGGGCTTCGAGCCGAGCTCGCGCCGGGCTCGCTCCCGCAGCGCCCCGACCGCCGCGGCCTCGAAGGACCCGGTCGCGTCACGCCTCGGCGGCGCGGCGGCGAGCCCCAGCGCGGAGAGCACGCCACATGCCCGCGGGCACAGGATCCGCTCGATCCCAAGCTCCTGCGCGAGGTGGGTGGCGTGGAGCGGTCCAGCGCCTCCGAAGGGCAGCAGCGCATGGCCGCGCGGATCGATGCCGCGCGCCACGGTCACCGAGCGCAGCGCCGTGAGCATCCCGGCGTCGGCGACCTCGATGATCCCCTCGGCCGCGCGCAGCGGCTCGACACCGAGCTCGCCGGCCAGACGCGAGACCGCAGCCAGCGCCAGGCCGCGATCGAGCGCGACCCCGTCGGCCAGCACTGCCTGTGCGGGCAGGTACCCGAGCACGACGTGGGCGTCGGTGACCGTCGGCTCGAGGCCGCCGCGGCCGTAGGCGGCGGGTCCCGGCAGCGCTCCGGCCGAACGCGGGCCGACGGCCAGCGCGCCGCCGCTGTCGCGCCAGCCGATCGAGCCGCCGCCGGCGCCGACGGTCTCGATGTCGAGGCTCGGCAGCGCGAGCGGCCGCCCGGCGATGTGACGCTCCGCGCTCTCGCGAATCTCACCGCCGTCGATCACGCAGACGTCGCACGAGGTCCCGCCCATGTCGAAGCAGAGGACGTCGCCGGCGCCCTCGGCGAGCGCCGCCAGGCGTGCTCCCTGCGCACCGCCCGCGGGCCCCGAGAGCACCGTGAAGGCGCCGTGCGCGGCGGCGGCAGCGGCGCTGGTGAGACCGCCCGAGGACTGCATCACGGAGGGCTTCGGCAGCCGGCGAGCGCCGGCGCGATCGCCCAACTTGGTGAGATACCCGCGCAGGAGCGGCGAGAGCGCCGCGTCGACCTCGGTGGTGGCACCGCGCTCGTACTCGCGCGGCGCGGAGCTCACCTCGTGCGAGAGCGATATGTGGACGTCGGGCAGGCGCGCCCGCAGCGCCTCACGCACGAGCAGCTCGTGGCCGGGGTGCGCCGAGGCGTGCAGGAGAACCACCGCGATCGCTTCGACATCGGCTGCCGCGAGGCGCTCGGCGAGCTCGTCCAGGCGCTGCGGCGCGCGCAGCGCGCCGTGGGGCCCGGTCCGCTCCGCGACCGCGAAACGGCGCTCGGCGGGTACCAGCGCCGGCGGGTGCGCCACGCAGAGCCGGTAGAGGTCGGCGCGGGCCTGGCGGCCCAGTTCGACTACGTCGGTGAAGCCCTCGGTGGCCACCAGCGCGGTGCGCGCGCCGTGACCCTCGAGCAGGGCGTTGGTGGTGACCGTCGTGCCGTGCGCGAAGCTCTCGACGTCGCGGGCGTGCGCGCCCGCGGCGGTGAGCGCGAGCTCGATCGCCCGCAGCACGCCCAGCGATTGATCGGCCGGCGTCGTCGGCGTCTTGGCGGTGTGGAGAACGCCTTCCGCTGAGGCGAGCACGGCATCGGTGAAGGTCCCGCCCACGTCGACGCCGAGCAGCATCGCGCGGACCTTACCGGCGCGCCTGGGCGGCCGGCCGCTCTCAGCGCTCGATCGCGGCGAGCGCCGGCAACGAGCGCGCGAAGAGCTGCTGGGCGCGGCGCGTGAGCGGGCCGGGTGCGCTCAGTGCGCGGCCATCGATGCTCGCGATCGGCACGACCTCGGCTCCGGTGCCCGTCAGGAATGCCTCATCGGCGGTCCACGCATCGGCCAGCACCGCGACCTCTTCGGAGACCTCCAAGCCGTCGGCCCGCAGCAGCGCGATCACGTGCCCGCGGGTGATTCCGTCCAGGGCGCCGCTCGCGACCGGCGGCGTCGTGAGGCGCCCGTCGCGGGCGAAGAAGACGTTGTCGGCCGTGCATTCGCAGATCTCGCCGGCCGCGTTGAGGAGCAGGGCCTCGTGGGCGCCGCGGGCGCGGGCCTCCGCCGCGGCGAGCACCGAGGTCAGGTAGTTGAGCGACTTGACCTGCGGCGGCAGGCTGTCGGCCGAGGCCCGGCGCAGGGTCGAGGTCACGACATCGAGGCCGTGCTCGTAGAGCTCCGCCGGGTAGAGCTGGAGCGCCGCGGCGATGAGGATCGTGGTCGGGCGCTCGCAGGTGTGTGGTGAGACCCCGAGCTGGCCACGACCCCGCGTCACGATCAGACGCAGGTAGCCATCGTCGGCCTCGAAGCGCGCGATCGCCTCGGCGCAGAGCGCGGTGAGCTCCGCTTCGCTCGCCGGGATCTCGAGGCCCAGACAGCGAGCGCAGTCGCGCAGTCGCCGCAGATGGCGCTCGAGCAGGAACGGCTCGCCGGCGTAGAAGCGGATGCCCTCGAAGACGCCGTCGCCGTAGAGCAGTCCGTGGTCGAGCACCGACACGCTTGCCTTCGCGGCATCCTCGTGCCAGACCCCATCCACCCATGCGATCGACTGCGGAGCCACGGTCGCGCGAACTTACTGTTCACACAGTTAGTTGTCAAGCACAGCCGCTACGCTTCGGCGCATGCCGTCGTCGCTTGGCGCTTCCCGCTCCCGCCCCGCCCGCCAGGTCCGTCGCCGCGACGCGGAGGCCTCGCGGCGCGCCATCCTCGACGCCGCCGAGGAGCTCTTCTCGCAGCGGGGCTACGACCGCGCGAGCCTCGGTGAGATCGGCCGCCGGGCCGGCGTCTCGGCGGCGCTCCCGGCCTACTTCTTCGGTGGCAAGGCGGGCCTCTACGGAGCCGTGCTCGAGCGCCTGCTCGCCGCTCGCGAGGAGCGCCTCGAGCCGCTCGCGAGCGCCGCCGGCGAGGTGCTCGAGCGCGGCGCCGGGCTGCGGGCCGCGATCGAGATGCTGATCGACGGCTACATCGACTTCCTGCGCGAACGGCCGGCGCTGGTGCGGCTGATGGGACGCGAAGCGCTCGACGGTGGTCGCCGTCTCGCCCCCGGGCCACGCCACTCGGTCGCGGTCGCCTCCGGGCTGGCGCGCTTTGCGGCGGCCTCAGCCGCGGGCGGGTCGATCGACGCCGACCAGTTGCTGATCACAACCGTGGCTCTGTGCTTCTTCCCGATCGAGCACAACGACACGATGCTCGCCACGATGGGACTCGACGCCGCCACGGACGCCTTCGCCGCCGCCCGCAAGCGCCACGTCGCCGACGTGCTCGAGCAGGTGCTGCTCGGCGGCTCGGTTAGCGCCGCCGCGCGCGGCGGCGCTTGAAGATCCGAAACATCCGGCGCAGGAGCCGGAACCAATCACCCATGGCCGCCGAGTCTGCCAGAAGCGGCGGCCGTCGCCATCACGGCGGCTAGCGGACCCGTGCGCCGAGCGGGTCCGGACCGAGATCGCCGAGGCCGGCGCGGGCCAGGGCCAGCGCCGAGGCGATCAACTCGTCGAGCTCGCCCGCGGCTCGATCGGCCACGACGCCGTCGCTGAAATCGCGGCTCGACAGATAGCAGGCCGTCGGGCACACGAGCGCTCCGAAGAACGCCAGCACGTCGCGCAGGTGTCGCTCGGCGCCGAGGTAGTGGTGATCACTGGCCCCCATCGCGACGATCGCGACGGGTTTACCGCGTAGCGCCTCGGTCGGCACGTGGTCGATCAGGTTCTTCAGGGTTCCGGTCATCGAGCCTCGATAGACCGGCGTCGCCAGGAGCACCGCGTCGGCAGCGCCGATCGTTTCGAGCGTCGCCGCGGTGTCGTCGCCGAGCTGATCCGCCGGCCGTCCGTCCGCCGCCGCGATCGTCACCGCACCGAGGTCGATCAGCTCCGTGCGGGGCTCCCCGGACGCGCCGGCGCGAGCGAGCGCCTCGCTGAGCGCTTGGTGAAGGCGCCCCGGCGCGGTCGCGCTGCCGAGCACTGCGACCAGCCGCGCCACGCTAGAGCTGGATCGAGCCCGGCTCGCGGTCGTCTTCGACCAAGCGGAGGTGGTCGCGTTCGCCTTCGCCGCCACCCGTGCCGCCGATCGGAGCAAGGTCGCTCCAGGGCGGCAGGCCCGCCGACTCCCAGTCGGGGGCGAGCTGCGGTGACCACTCGCCGCGCTCCGGCAGCTGCCATGCCGCGGGAGGCTCGAACGGCAGACGGAAGACGAACATCACCAGGCCCAGCTCGGCCTCGACGCTGAAGCTGCCGATCCCAAGCTCGCAGCCGGTCTGCACGCGCGCAGCCGCGACGACGAGTTCGGGGATGGCCGCGTAGGGCAGCATCCCGGGATGCTCGGGCTGGTCGGGTTGGAAGCCACCGAAGGGAGCCGGGCCGGCGAGGCGCAGAAGCAGCATCAGCGCGCCGCCCTCCGTCCAGGCGCGTACGCCCACCGGAGGTTCTCCGTAGACCACCGTGTAGAGCGACTCGAGAACTTTCGCGGCGAAGGTACCGACGCGCTCGCCGCTTGATTGCTCGCTGGCCATGGCGATCCACACGACGCTAAGCGCGCCGCGCCCGCTCTCCCATCCGGGGTCCCATCTGCCAGTCAGTAGCGCAGCGTCAGCCGTTTGTGACCCCTGCAAGGGAGATCCCGCGCGTTGCGCGCTTTCAGGTACCGATGCCCAATCCGAGCAGGTAGGTGACGCCCCCCACGATGGCACCCGCGATCGTCATCTCGATCCCCGCAGACCACGCCGAGCGCAGCGTGAAGAGGGACTTGGCCGCACCGACCGCGAAGTGAGCAGCCAGCGAAACGGCGGCCGCGACGATAACGCCGGTCGTGCCGGAGAGCCAGAAGAAGGGCAGCACCGGGACCATCGCGCCGACGGCGGTCGAGAGCCCGCCCGCGAGCGCCGCCTGCACGGCATCGCCGCGCTCCGGATCCGCGCTGCCGAACTCCTCGATCGCCACGGCGCGAAACAGCCGCTCGGGATCCTCCGCGATCCGCTCGACGACCATGTCGGCCTCCTCGGCCGTCAGGCCCTTCAGCTGGTAGAAGAGCGAGAGCTCCTGCTTTTCCTCCTCCGGGTGGGTGAGCACCTCCTCGCGCTCGCGTGCGAGGTTCGCGGCGGCGACCTCGGTGACCGACCGCTCGGCGAGGTAGGCACCGGTGGCCATCGAGAGCGCGGACCCGATCGCGCCGAAAAGTCCTGCGGTGAGGACCAGATGCGAGCCGTCGGTGGCGCCCGAGAACCCCGCCACGAGTCCGAACACCGCCGCGAGGCCGTCGTTGGCGCCGTAGATCACTCCGGAGATCCAGCTGTCGCTGCCGCGGTGCCAGCGCTCGCGTCCAAGGATCCGGGCGAGCCGCACCTGCGGGCCGTCGTCGATCAGGCCGCTGTCGGCGCTCGGCAAGGTCCCCGCGCGCAGGTGGGCGAGCGCGACGGTGTGCTGCGTCTCCTCATCGCGGATCTCCTCGAGCAGACGGTCGGTGTCGGCGTCCCCCGTGGGCCGCTCGTCGATCTCGGTGGCAATCGCCTGCTCCATCGCCTCCTGCTGGGCGATCAAGCGCTCGACAGGCGCGAAGCGCGCCTGCAGCCGACGCCAGCGCGAGATCTCGACGCTCCGCGGGTCCGGGATCTCGATCCCCAGCTCGCGCATGCGCTGCTCGAGCCGCGAGCGGTGCGAGACCTCGATCTCGGCCAGCTTGCGAAGGATCGCCGCTCGCTGAGGGTCCGGCTCACGCTCGGCGATCAATCCATAGACCACCACCGCCTGGACCTCGTCGGTCCAGGCCTCTATCAACCGCTCACTGACGTCCGTGCCCAAGGAGCCAGAGAGCGTAATGCACGTGCTGGCGGCTCAGATGGGGCTGCCCGTGGCGGCGGTGGCTCAGACCCGATAGAGGCCGTGGCGGTAGCCGCGCGCCCGCTCACGACGGATGAACGCTCGCGCGCTCGCATACGGATGAAGCAGCGCCTTCTGCTTGCCGGCGCAGTCGACCAGGTAGGAGCCGCCGCCGTTGGTGCCGGCCGCCCAGATCCGCCCGACCACCTCCGGACAGACCAGGCGTGCGGCGGTCGAGGCGCCGTTGCCGCCGCGGGAGGCGTAGGGCCCCGCGATCAGGAAGTAGCGCGCCTTGTGCTCGGTCACCAGCGTCGCCAGCTGGGTCCCGCTCATCGCCGGGTCGGTGGTGTTGTACCCGCCGACCGCGGTCGCACGCAGGCCGAGCAGGATCAACGGATCGGCCTGATCGGAGGACTGCGTGAGCAGCGGGTAGGGCTGAGTCGCTCCGTGGGTGTCCAGGTAGCGGATCAACGCGTCCTGGATCTTCAGCCCGGCTGAGGTGACACCCACGCCGCCATGCCCCGCGTAGGCGTAGCGCCCAGCCGTCGGGAAGGTGCCCGCTACAGGAGCCGACAGGGTCGTGAAGCTGTAGACGATCGGTGCGACCAACAGCGCGGCGACAGCCACGCCGAGGGCCCACCCGGAGAAGCGCCGCGCCACCACTATTGCCGCCAACCCGGCGGCGCACAGAAGCACCATCGGTAGGCGCCACCACAACGGATCGTCCTCGCGGTGGATCAGCACGAGCTGCACCGCGACGGTCGCGACGATGCCCACGACGGCGATCGCGTAGCCGGCCAACGCCCGTCGCGGCCTATCGCTGCGCAGCAGGGAGGCGATCGCCACGGACCCCGCACCCACCATGGCGGCCAGCCCGGGACCGAGCGCCGAGGAGTAGTAGGGATGCACGATGCCAGCCGAGAAGTCGAGCGTCGCCAACTCCACGAGGAACCAGCCGCCGAGGACGAACAATCCAGCGGTGCGGCGGTCATCGCGCCGGCGCACCGCCAGACCCAGTGCCAACACTCCCAGCAGCGCGAGCGGCACCAGCCACCCCGCCTGATCCCCCAGGCTCGTGCTGAAGATGCGAAGCGGGCTGCGGGTACCGCCGAACGGCAGCGGCCGCAGAAGTCGGTGGCGTCCGGGCTTGGGCGCCACGACCGGCGGCGTCGGCGCGGGCGGGTGGCGCCGCAGCTCGCGGGCCATCGCCTTGGTGCCGCGCGTATCGATGAAGGGCCGCACGAGCGGCGCTTCCTGGGCGTGGTTGAGGGTCGACTTGGTCTCCCCGCCGGGACCGCCCTGCTGACCGCCGACGCGCCCGAAGCCGTTGTAGCCAAACGTCAGTTGGATCTCCGAGTTGGCGGAGGTGCTGCCGATGAACGGCCGCTGGGATGCCGGCGTGAGCTGGACCGCGGCGATCCAGGCGAAGGCGACGACGAGAAACAAGGCTCCGGCGCCCACCAGGCTCAGGAGCCGGCGCCGCAGCGACACGGGTGCGCAGACCAGATAGCCGAGCCCGATCCCGGGCACGCACAACAGCGATGCGAGTGTCTTGGTCTCAAACGCCAAGCCGAGCAGCACGGCGCTGAGCACCAGCGAGCGCAGCCGGCCGGAGTCGATCGCGTTCAGCGCGGCGCCGCACGCTCCGAGCATCAACACGATCAAGACCGGATCGATCGCGTTGTCACGCGAGACGGCGACAAATGAGGGGAACACAGCCAGAGTCAGCGCCGAGAGCAGCGCCGCTACGCGTCCGAATCGCGGCATCACGATCCGGTACAGGAGCGCCACCGCCAGCACCGCACAGATGCCCTCCGGAACGATCAGGCTGAGCGGCGTGAAGCCGAAGATCTTCGCGCTGAGGCCCTGCACCCACAGCCCCAGCGGGGGCTTGTCAACGGTGATCAGGCCGTTCGGATCCGCGGTGACGAAGAAGAAGGCGTGCCAGGACTGCAGCATCGACTTCACGGCCGCCGAGTAGTAGATGTTGGCGAAGCCGTTCTGGCCGAGCTTGACGAACTCGAGCAGACCGCTGAGCAGCATGACCCCGCCGAGGCCTGCGTATTCGAGCCCGAAGCGCCACGCACCCTCGGCGTGCAGACCGCCGGCCCGCGGATCCGAGGGCCGCGCTGGCTCGGCAGCTCGGGGTGTGATGGTTGCCATGTTCGGGGCGCTGGCGCCGGAGCGGACGTCGAGCAGCCCCGCGCAGGCCCAGAGCGTATCTGTGAATAGCGTGAACTCCGCTTAAGACCCGGTTAGCCCGGGAGCAGCCACAAATTCGGCTTCGGTGGCGTCCTGCACCTCAGCGAGCGTGACTTGCGGGGCCAGCTCGACGAGTTCCATCGGGGCTCCCGCGGGGAAATCGAACACGGCAAGTTCGGTGATCAGGCGATCCACGACGCCCGTGCCGGTGAGCGGCAGGGTGCATTCACGTCGCACCCGCGATTCGCCCTCGCGCGTGCGGTGCTCCATGATCACCACGACCCGCTTGGCGCCGGCGACGAGGTCCATCGCCCCGCCCATGCCCTTGATCATCTTGCCCGGCACCATCCAGTTCGCGAGGTCGCCGTTCTGGGAGACCTCCATGCCGCCGAGGATCGCCAGGTCGATGTGGCCGCCGCGGATCATCGCGAAGGAGGTGGCGCTGTCGAAGAAGGACGCGCCGGCCACGGCGGTCACCGTCTCCTTGCCGGCGTTGATCAGGTCCGGGTCCTCCTCGCCGGCCAGCGGGTAGGGACCGATGCCGAGCAGCCCGTTCTCGGAATGCAGGAGCACGCCCGGAAGGCCCTCGGCGTGGTCGGCGAGAAGCGTGGGCATCCCGATGCCGAGATTCACATTGAGCCCCTCGCCCAGCTCGAGCGCAGCCCGCGCGACGATCCGCTGACGGGCGCTCGGCTGCCCGCTCACGGACTCACCTCGCGTACGCGTAAGCGCTCGATCGGCTTCTCGTAGTCCGCGCCCTCGACGATCCGCGACACGTAGATGCCCGGGGTGTGGACCTGATTGGGGTCCAGTTCCCCGACCTCGACGAGCTCCTCGACCTCGGCGATCGTCACTGCGCCCGCCATCGCGGCCAGCGGGTTGAAGTTGCGCGCCGTGTCGCGGTAGACGAGGTTCCCGAGCGGGTCACCGCGCCATGCCTTGACCAACCCGAAGTCGCCGCCGAGCGCGCGCTCGAGCAGGTAGGTGCGCCCGTCGAACTCGCGGCTCTCCTTGCCCTCGGCGATCGGCGTGCCGACTCCGGTGGCGGTGAAGAAGGCGGGAATGCCGGCGCCCGCCGCCCGCATGCGCTCGGCGAGCGTGCCCTGGGGGACCAGCTCGACCTCGAGCTCCCCCGACATGTACAGGCGCTCGAAGATGCTGTTCTCGCCGACGTAGGAGGCGACCATCTTGGCGATCTGTCCGTTGGCGAGCAGCAGGCCGAGGCCGAAGTCGTCGACTCCGCAGTTGTTGGAGACCACCGTCAGCTGTCGGCAGCCTTTCTCCACGAGCGCCGCGATCGACTTCTCCGGAACGCCGCAGAGCCCGAAGCCACCGACGATCAGCGTCGCCCCGTCGTCGACATCGGCCACCGCCTCAGCGAACGAGGCGGCAACCTTGCCCGCGCTCACGGATCCTGGAAGCGGGCGACGCTGAAGCCCAAGAGCAGCGGGATGTCGATCGCGAAGACGAGCAGCATCGCGGTCAGGATCGCGAGCTGGGAGCCTCTGGTGCCGTCGTAGATGAAGACGTACTCGAGCATCCCGGCGATCACGACGTAGGCGGCGAGCACCCACCCCGCGACCAGGCGAAACGATCGCCAGGCGAAATCCTCGATCCGCGAGAGCAGGGTGATGTTCACCGCCAGCAGCAACGCCGCGGCGATCAGCAGCCCGATCGTCGGACCCTCCGGGACGTGGGCGGGCAGGTGCGCGGCGGTGTAGATGCCGCCGGCGACGATCAGCACCAACGTGGCGGCGCCGAGTTGCTGGATCGGCGGCATCGGCCGCTCCTCGCCGGCATCGGCGTGGGAATGCTCGAGCGCACTCATCAGCCGGTGGCGATCTTGGTCATGATGATCAGCGTCGCGATCTGCATCAGGCCGGTGATCCCGGCCGTGTAGAGGAAAACGCGCATCAGCCGACCGATCCGTGCCGCGTTGGGCTGCGGCTTGCGCAACTCGAAGAGAACAGCGACGTTCGCGGGCTCGAGCAGGCCGAGCGCGATCACCGCCATCACGCCGACGACGATGAACGACGCGACCAGCCACGCATGGTTGGGGTAGGCGCTCTGAAGGAAGCCGAGCTTGCGCGCCAGCTGGAAGCCCGAGCCGAGGGTCATCGTCACCAGCGTCGGCATCAGCAGCAGCAGCTTTGGCATCAGCCTGCTCGAAAGCTCGATCCGGGCGGGGATCGACATGGTCCCCATGATCGGGCCGAGCACGAGCCCGAGAAACAGGTCGACCGCGGTCCACAGGCCGCCACCGACCACGTGGTAGAAGTCGAGCGCCCAGAGGCTGTTGGTGGCGATGGCCACGATCATGCCGACGATCACGACGGCGACGATCGGCAGTCCTGCGAGCGGGACGATCTTCACGCGAGGCCGGGATGGAGCCAGCCCTGCGGGGATTGGTTCGGCGACGGTTGCCACGACAGCCTGCCCCCTTCCTCTTTCCGCCTCACCGCGACCGAGCGCGCGGCCGCAAGAAACATAGCCTTCCTGGCGGCGCCGCGCACGCCTGTCGCATACTGCATGGGTGGCAGCCACAGCTACTGCGATCACCGGCCCCCTGTCTCCGCTGACCCGGGCCGGCGCCTCGAGCCGCCGATCCGGGCCCTCCGCGCGGCTGCGTCGTATGCCGGCGATCGACGGCCTGCGCGCGCTTGCCGTGACCGCCGTCTTCCTCTATCACGCCGACAGCTCGTGGCTGCCCGGGGGTTTCCTCGGCGTCGACGTCTTCTTCGTGATCAGCGGATACCTGATCACCTCGCTGCTGCTCGCCGAACTCGACCAGACCGGGCGGATCTCACTGCCCCGTTTCTGGGCAGCTCGCGCGCGCCGACTGCTGCCCGCCCTCTTCCTACTGCTCGCGGTCTGCTTGATCGTCGGCGCGACGGTCGAGCGGGGCAAGGTGGTCGGCCTACCCGGCGACGCGCTCTCCGCGATCTTCTATTACTCCAACTGGCACTTCGTGTTCGGGCACGAGAGCTACTTCACCCAGTTCGGCCGCCCGGGGATGTTGCGCCATCTGTGGTCGCTGGCGGTCGAGGAGCAGTTCTACATCGTCTGGCCGCCGCTGTTTCTGGTTCTGACGTGGATCAGCCGGCGGCTGCTCGCGCCCTTGGTGGTCACGCTCGCGGCGATCGGCTCGACCGCGCTGATGTGGGAGCTCTTCCGACCCGGCACCGACACCTCGCGGATCTTCTACGGCACCGACACGCGGGCCGGGCCGCTGCTCGTCGGCGTGCTCCTCGCCTTCCTCTGGAAGCCCTCTTCGCTGCCGACCACGAGCCGGGCTCGGGCGCCGCGCTGGATCGCGCCGTTCAGTCTCGCCGCGCTCGGCGCGGTGATCTACCTGTTCATCACCGTGCACGACTACGACGAAAGTCTCTACCGAGGCGGCTTCCTGGTCTTGGCGCTCTGCTCCGCGGTGCTGCTTGCCACGTTGGTCCATCCCGCCTCGGTGCTCGGCCGCGTCTTCGCTCACCCGCTGCCGCGTTGGATCGGCGAGCGCAGCTACGGCATCTATCTCTGGCACTGGCCGATCCTCGTGTTCACGCGACCCGGCGCTGATGTGCACCTGGCGCGCGGGATCCTGATCCCGGCGCAGGCTGTCGGCACCGTCATCATCGCCGCGATCTCCTACCGCTTCCTCGAGCAACCGATCCGCTCCGGGGCGCTGCGGCGGCTGCGCCTGCGCCGACCGCGCCTCCTGGCCCAGCCTCACACCCCGATCGCATTGGCGAGCACCGCCGTCGCCGGCCTGCTCGCGCTGGTCGCGCTGGCGCCCTCAGGCGTCGCCGCGCTGCCTCCGGGATTCAACAGCGGGACGCTGGCGCGCTCCCAGCACGCCAGCCATCATCTCGTGCTCCCGCCTGCCCGCCACCACAGCACGTCGGTTCAGAGCCATCACACGGTGACGACCTCGAGCTCCACGGGGGGCCACCACCACCATCACGCCAAGCCCGTCACGCCGCCTCGCCACCATGCGCCGGCGATCCCGACGAGCGGGCCGATCCTGGCCGTCGGGGACTCCGTGATGCTCGGGGCATCAAGCGCGCTTGACTCCGCGCTGGGCTCCGAGCTCCACATCGACGCCGTCGTCTCGCGCCAGCCGGAGGAGACGATCGCGCGGCTGTTCGCCTACCGCGCGGACGGCTCGCTCCCGCGTCGCGTGATCGTCCACATCGGCGACAACGGGCCCGTGTACTACGCAGACATCCAGCGGCTACGTCAGGCGCTCGCCGGCGTGCCGCTGGTCGTGCTCGTCAATGTCCGAGTCGACACCAGCTGGCAGCACGAGGTCAACAGCGAGCTGGCCTATGCAGTCAAGGGCTGGCACGAGGCGACGATCGCCGACTGGTATGACGTCAGCAGCGGCCCGGGCCTGCTCGCTGACGGGACGCACACGACACCGGATGGCGCCCGCGACTTCGCGGGTGTGATCGCGCGGGCGATCCACCATCCCGTGCTCGGCGGTGTCACGCACTGAGCCGGAGGGCGCGGACGGTTCAGGGCGCCTGCGGAACGAGCACGAAGATCCGCGCCGGCGGCGTCGGTGCGAATGAGAACACCGACCAAATCTTGCCCTGATAGGAGACCGGGCCCGTCTGCGGCAGCGCCGGCGGCCCGGGGCCCTCGCTGCCCGCGATCGCTCGCAGCCCGATCCGCACCACGACGACGGCGCCGGTGTCGGCATGGACGGTCTCGACGAAGTTGCCGTAGCGCGCCGCGAGCGGGTCAAAGCGCGCGGCGATCCGCTTGACGACGCGCTCCGTCTCGGCCAGCGAGACGGAAGCACAACTCTGCGACTCCTGCACCAAGGTAGGCGCCGGCACCGCGATGACCGCCACCAGAGTGCCGGTCGGAAACGCGTTGTAGGTGTCCGCGACGAGCCCGTAGCTCGTGCCGTCGAGCGTCAGGCGGGCAGATGTCGGCTGCGCGAGCGGGAAGTCGGCGCCGAGGTCCAGGATGCGCCTGCCACCGATGTAGATCGCGATCGGGTCGCCAACGGCGCGGCTCTCGAGCTTCGTGAAGCCGGTGTCGTCCTGGACCGACATCACGAAGCTGCCGATCACCCGGCCGTTCTGCTTGAGCGGGCGGCTGACCGGGGCGATCACGTAAGCCCCTCCGACATCGGCGAGCAGCTTTCCGGCGGCGTCGAGGACACGCAGCCGCACGATGTGCCAGAAGGGGTGGTAGACGAGTTGCTTCACCACGGTCAGCGTCGAGGCCTGATTGTCGGCCGCGACGGCTGCCAGCAGAGCCGCTGAGGTCCCCACGTGGCTGAGGTCGATCTCGGTCTCGCTACCGCCGAGCTCGCCGCGATAGATGTTGGTGGCGACGCTCGAGTCGAGCGCCGTGAGCGTCGCCAGCGTCGCCGGGCCGCAGGCGAGGGTGGCGCCCGAGGCCGATGCGCCCAGGCCCGAGCCTGGAAGCAAACAGACGGCCGCAGCGGCGGCGACGGCCATCAGGCGGCGAAACATGCGCGCATTCTTGCGACTTGTGCACCGCCGTGGCGGCAGCGGCTCAGGCGCCCCAGAAGTTGGTCGCCGGCAGGGCCAGGAACGGGTAGGCGAGCACCGCCGCGGCGAGCACCGTCGCCAGCCAACCGCCCAGGATCCAGCGCGGCATCCACGGGCGCGTGAAGGCTCGTGCCAGCGCCAAGTAGATCCCGGGCATGACGATCACCATGTAGTAGAGGTAGGAGGTGCGCTGCCAGAACAGGCTGAGCGCGACGAACGGGAGCCACGTCCCCAAAAACCACGCCAGGGCCGTCGCGTCGACGTCGAGCCCACCCCACGCTCCGCGCACCGCGAGCGCCAGCGCCGGTATCGCCAGAACGAGAATCGGCGGGCTGATCAGGCCGAGGAAGTGGACGGTCGCGGTGCGCGAGGATCCCGACGCGACCGTGACGTTGAGATAGTTGATGGGCTTGAAGTCCACGAGCCAATCCCACGGGTAGGAGGCGATTCCCATCGGCCCGTGCGGGCTCGTCTGGGTGGCGGCGTAGGCGAACATCCGCTGCGTGTGCGCGAGCGGGCCGGCGGTGATCGTGCGACCGGTCTGCGGGTCATACGGCGGCGCGATGCGGTCGAACGCAGCAAGCACGGCGAAGTAGACGGCCACCGCCATGAGCGTGAACTCGGTGTACGCGCGCGCCGCGATGCGTAGACCGCCGCGGCGGCAGCGCACGAGTTCGATCAACGCGATCACGAGTAGCAGATAGGGCGCCACGAGCTTCGTCGTGGCGCCGAGGCCCAGCAGCACGCCGGCCACCAGCGGGCGCCCGCGCAGATACGCCGCTGCGGCCCAGATCATGAAGGTGACGACGTAGATGTCGAGCGTGCCTATTCGCCCGGCGACCAGCAACAGGTTGTCGGAGGCCATCAGCGTCGCGGCCAGGAGCGCGCCCCACCGGCCGGCGCCCGCGGCGAGCGCGAGCGCGAACATGCCGAGGATCGCCATCGACCCGAACAGCAGGCTGCCGATGCGCCAGGCGAACGGGCCGTCGCCGAAGACGTCGATCGCTCCGGCGATCACCAGCTTGGCGAGCTGCGGGTGCTCGGAGTTGGAGTCCTGACCGGCGGGGTCGCCGGCATAGGGCTGCTTCGCCGGGACCGCAAGGCCGTCGATCCGCCGGGCGGCATTGACGTAATAGAGCTCGTCGAAGATCAGCGAGTGCGCCGTCTCGCCCTTGCACGGGTTCGCGCAGGGATCGCTCAGCCAGGCCGCGCGCGCGAGCAGCGAGAGGACCGAGACGACGGCCAGCAGCGCGATCGGCATCCACGGCGCGGACACAGTCGCGCGCGCTCGCTGCGCAAGCCTCATCGGCGCGACGCTACATCAGTGCGCCCGGCCGTAGTCGCACCGCGCTGGCTATCGGTGCGCGGCGACCATCCAGCGCTGCTTCTCGAGCAGCGCGACGGTGGCGATCATCAGATCCTCGGTGACGGCGTCGTATTCGGCTGCCTGCTCCATCCGCTCGCGCGCACGGGTGATCGTGTCGTCGAGCGCCTCGAGCAGCGCGGAGATGACGGCGTCGGTGCGGATCTCTCCGGCCGGCGCGGGCGCCAGCTGAGCATTCTCGGCGACCGTGCGCGCCTGGCCGTCAGGGACGATTCCCAGTGCGCGTGCGCGTTCGGCGGTCTCATCTGAGCGTTCCTGCCATTGCGCCACGAGTTCGTCGAGGTGCTCGTGGAGCTCCTGAAAGTCCGGGCCGGTCAGGTTCCAGTGCAGGTGCTTGCCGAGCAGAGCGAGCTCGATCAGGTCGATCAGCTGGCCCTGGAGCAGGCTTCCGAGCCCCGCGCGCTCCTCGTGGCGGAGCGTCGGATGGCCGTCGGTGACGATCAGGTTCGCGGTCATGCGGCCGTCCTTTCGGTGGGTCCGGTGGGGGTGTCGTGGAGGTTAGCCCAAGCTCGGCGGCGACCCGCTAACGTGGGCGGCGATGTCCGAGGCGAGCGTGCTCGTGGTGTTCCGGGGACAGGCGAGCAGCCAGCGAGCCCTCGCGGCTGCCGCCGGGCTGGGCGTGCCGCTGACGGTGGTCACGCTCGCTCCGCGGGAGGCGCCCGCCCGCTGCGGCGTCCCGGCGGGAGGGCTGGAGCACGCGATCCGCGATGCGGCGCTGCGGGAGCTTTCGAGCGCCCGCGCTCTCCTGGGACGCCGACCGTTCGGCGACCGCTTCGTGGTGCTCTCGACGCGCGGCGACGGCGACCTCGCCGAGTGGGCGCGCGCGTCGGGCTTGCGGCGAGCCCTGGTCGGAGCGCGCCGCGCGGTCCTCGGGCTGCGTCTTCGCGACGGCGCCGCTCGGGCGCTCGCGCGGGCAGGCCTCGAGGTCAGCCTGATCGACTAATCGATCGTCGCCAGAAAGCGCGCCAGATCGTGCTCACCTGGCGTCGCTCCGGCGCGTGCCGCGGCGATCGCCTCGCGGCGCAAGGCTTCGTTGACCGGCGTCGGCACGCCGTGGAGGCGCCCCAACAGGACGATCTCGCCGTTGAGCTGGTTGGTCTCGATCGTGCCGCTCCCGCGCGCCAGGCTCTGCCACGAGGACCCACCTCCGTGCGGATGCCCCGGTATGTCGACGATCGTGATCAGCCTGTCGTGGCGTGCGTCGTATTCCGCGTCGCCGACGACGTCGATGCCGGCTGCTTCGAGCGTCGCGAGCGCCTCCGCGAGGACGCGCTCACGGATCTCTGCCGTCTCCTCCCCCATTCCGAACAGCGCCTGCACCGAGTTGTTGAGGTTGCGCAGCAGCTTTCCGTATTTCCAGCGCGAGATGTCGGCGACGGCCTCTGAGGAGAAGCCGCCGGCGCGCAGCATCGACGCCAGCTCCCGAGCGCCGGCGTCGACGCCATCGGGGTAGCGACCGAGGTCCAGCGACCCTGGAACGGGAGAGGAGTGCTCGACGATCAGTCCCGGCTCGAGGTGGGAGGCCGGAAGCTGCACCACGATCGAGTACACGGTCGCGAAACGACGCAGCGCCAGGCGCTCGTTGTCCACGCCGTTCTGGGCGCAGCCGATGGCGATCGTGGCCGTGGCGGCCGCCTCGAGCGCGTCGAGCGCGGTTTCCGTGTCCTGTCCCTTCATCGTCAACAGCACCAGCTCGTCGCCGCGCCAGGCGATCTCGCCAGGCCCACCGACAACGGGGATCCGGGCCACCTGCGTTCCCGTCGCGGTCTCGATCCGCAACCCGTCGCGCGCGATCGCCTCGCGATGCGCGCCGCGGGCGATCAAGGTCACCTCGCGGCCGCTCGCGAAGAGCCGATTGCCGATCGCTCCGCCGATGGCGCCGGCGCCGTATACGACGATTCGCTCCATCCTCGGCTACTGGAAGGCGGAATGGCCGGTCAGCGCCCGGCCGAGCACGAGAGTGTGGATCTGGTGCGTTCCCTCGTAGGTGAGCACCGACTCGAGGTTCACGAGGTGACGCATCACCGGATACTCGAGCGTGATGCCGTTGGCGCCGAGCAGCGCCCGCGCGCGTCGGGCGACGTCGGCGGCCATCCGCACGTTGTGGAACTTGCCGTAGCTGATGTGCTCGGGCGCGATCCGCCCGGCATCCTTGAGCTGGCCGAGACGCGTCGCGATCAGCAGGCCGTTGTTGACGGCGACATGCATCTCGACGAGCTCCTGCTGAACCAGCTGCCGCGTGGCGATGGGCGCCCCGAACTGGATGCGCGTCGCCGTGTAGTCGAGCGCGGCCTCAAGACAGGCTCGCGCCGCCCCGACCGCCCCCCAGACGATCCCGTAGCGCGCCTCGCTGAGGCACTCCAGCGGTGCTCGCAGCGAGGTTGCGCCCGGCAGCAGCGCGTCAGCGTCAAGGCGGCAGTCTTCGAAGATCAACTCGGAGGTCGTCGAGGCGACCAGCGAGAGCTTGTCCTTGACGTCCACGGTGGAGAACCCCTCACGTCCTGCGTCGACAAGGAAGCCCCGAACGCCTTCGTCGGTCTTTGCCCAGACCACGGCGACTCCGGCGCGGCTGCCGTTGGTGATCCACATCTTTGTGCCGTTGAGAACCCAGCCATCCCCGTCACGGCGGGCCGTGGTCCGCATCGACGCGGGGTCGCTGCCCGCGTCGGGCTCGGTCAGGCCGAAGCAACCGATCACCTCACCGCCGGCCATCGACGGCAGCCAGCGTTGCTTCTGCTCCTCGGAGCCGAAGGCATGGATGGCGAACATCGCCAGCGAGCCCTGGACGGAGACGAAGCTGCGCAGGCCGCTGTCGCCCGCCTCCAGCTCGAGGCAGCTGAGCCCGTACGCGGTGGCGCTGGCGCCCGCGCAGCCGTATCCCTCCAGGTGCATGCCGAGCAGGCCGAGCCCGCCGAGCTCCGCCGCCATCTCGACCGGCAGGCCACCGGCGCGCCAGGCGTCGGTGATGATCGGCAGGAAGCGCCGTCGCACCCAGTCACGGACCGTCGAGGCGATCAGCTGCTCCTCGCTGCCGAGCTCGCCGACGAGGGCGAAGGGATCATCGGCGGCGTAGCTCGTCAAGGCGTCTCCTGTCTTCGATGGGCGCGGATGCGCCCATATTCAATCCGAACGGCGAGCGCCGCCGCATCAGCCGGCAAGCGCCGAGGCGTCCCCGTCGCTCAACCACGCCCGCACGGCTGCGTCGTCAGCGCCCAGCGGCGGCGGCACCCGGCGGTAGGCGACCGGGGTCTGCGAGAAGGCGATCGGGTTGGCGACCTGACGCGCACCACCTGCCATCTCGACGATCGCCGGCAGACCAATCGCCTCCGCCAGGGCGAACGCCTCGGCGACATCGTTGACCGGCCCGCAGGGCACGCCGGCCGCGCTCAGCGCGCTCGCCAGCGGCGCGCGCGGGTGCGACGCGAACAGGGGCGCAAGCGCCGCCACGAGTACTTCGCGGTGCTCGACGCGCAGCGGATTGGTGGCGAAGCGGAGGTCGGCAGCGAGCTCGGCGGCTTCCAGCTCCGCACACAGGGACTGGAACTGGCGGTCGTTGCCGACGGCTACGACGATCTCGCCATCAGCGGCCGCGAAGGACTCATACGGCGCGATGCTCGGATGGCGGTTGCCCATCCGCTCCGGCACCGCCCCCGCGCCGAGGAACCCGCTCGCCTGGTTGGCGAGCGCAGCGAGCAGCGCTCCCATCAGCGAGACCTCGATCCGCTGTCCGAGCCCGCTGCGCTCGCGCTCGGTGAGCGCGGCGAGGATGGCGACGACCGCGAACAGGCCGGCGATGACGTCGACCAATGCCACACCGACCTTGGTCGGCGGCCCGTCAGGTTGGCCGGTCACGCTCATCAGGCCACCGACCGCCTGGATCAGCAGGTCGTAGCCGGGTAGCGCCGCGCCGGCCGGGGTCGATCCGAAGCCGGTCAGGCTGGCGGAGACCAGGCGCGGGTTGGCCGCCCGGTTCGCTTCCTCCCCGAGGCCGAGTCGCTCCATTGCTCCGGGCCGGAAGTTCTCGATCAGGACGTCAGCACGGGCGATCAGGGTGCGCGCCAGCTCGAGGTCGCCGGGATCGCGCAGGTCGAGCGTGACGCTGCGCTTGTTGCGGTTGACCGACTGGTAGTAGGTGCTCTCGCCGGCTGGCGTCCAGGGAGGGCCCCAGGCGCGCGTGTCGTCGCCCTCGTGGCGCTCCACCTTGATCACCTCGGCGCCCAGATCGCCCAGCAACATCGACGCCATCGGCCCCGCGAGCACACGCGAGAAATCCGCGACGAGGATGCCCTCGAGCGGCGGCAGGCGCTGGGGCTGCGAAGTCACGCCCGGAATCTACTTCCGCCGCACGGCCGCGGCCGTAGCCGATACTGCGAACGTGACCGAACCCAGCCCCGCCGCTGCCGCTTCGGCGCCGCTCGCCGCGGGCGGAGGTGTCGTCGGCCTGGTGTTGGCGGCCGGCGCCGGGCGTCGCTTCGGATCGCCCAAGCAACTCGCCCTCTACGACGGACGCCCGCTGCTCGAGCACGCCCTGCTCGCAATGGCGGGCGCGCGGCTGATCGACGACGTCGTCGTCGTGCTCGGCGCCCACGCAGATGCCGTGCTCGCCGGCGTCGAGCGACACGGCGCCGCCGCCGTGATCTGCGCCGAATGGGACGAGGGCCAGGCGGCGTCACTGCGCACCGGCGTGGCCGCGGTCGCCGACCGCGCCGACGCCGTCGTCGTCACGCTTGGAGATCAGCCGGCAATCGACCCACGCGCGATCGACCGCGTGATCGGGTCGCGCGACGGCGTCAACCTCGCGGTTCGTGCCGCCTACGGCGGGCGAGCGGGTCACCCGGTCCTGCTCGAACGTGCCCTGCTGGCGCAGGTCGCCACGCTGCGCGGCGACGCCGGGGCACGTGGCCTGCTGGCGGGCGCGAACGCGAAGCTGATCGCCTGCGACGGTCTCGGCTCCGACCTCGACATCGACACCGTCGAGGAGCTTCGCCTCAGCGCGGGCGGATCGACTCCTGCGTAGTGAGCAGTGGCCGTCCGGCGCGACCTGAGCGCTCCGCGATGACCTCGGCCATGATCGATATCGCGACCTCCTCCGGACTCGCGGCGCCGATGTCCAGGCCGCAGGGCGAATGGACCCGCTCCAGCTCCGTCTCGCCGACACCCGCGGCGCGCAGCCGCTCGCGGCGGTCGCGCGCGGTGCGGTGGCTGCCCAGCGCGCCGATGTAACCCGCCTTGCTGCGCAACGCAGCGAGAATCGCCGGCTCGTCGAACTTCGAGTCGTGGCTGAAGACGATCACGGCGTCGCGCGGGCCGAGTGTGCGTTCCTCGATCGCCGGCGCCGGCCAACCGACATGCACGGTGGCGACACGCGAGAAGCGCTCCGAGCGCGCGAAGGCCTCACGCGCGTCGACAATCAGGACCTCATAGCCGGCCTGGCGCGCGAGCGCCGCGACGGCAGCCGAGTAGTCGATCGCACCGACCAAAACCAGCTGCGGCGCCCGCCGGAAGGCCTGCAGATGCACGCTCAGCTCGCTCCCGAGCGTGGCACCGCCCTCGCCATAGTGGCGAAGCGCACTCGTCCCGCGCTCGCTGAGCGCGGTCAGATCGCGCGTGACGGAGTGATCGAGCAGCTCGAGGCCGCCCAGACCGCCGAGCACCCTCCCCTCGACCACTGCGAGTTTTGCCCCGGGCGCGGGCCCTTCGACCAGCGTCGCGATGCCCGCCATCTGGCCGGAGAAGGCGGCCGCGTAGGCCTCGGCACAGACGCCACGGGCTTCGTCTCCAAGCTCGTGGACGAAGACCTCGACGGTGCCTCCGCACATCAGGCCCACCTCGTGGGCGGCGGCGTCGGAGACGCCGTAGCTCAACAGGCGCGGGACACCTTCGCTCTCGAGCATCTCGAGCGCGTTGACGACGATGTCGCTCTCGACACAGCCGCCGGTGATGGAGCCCTCGATCGCGCCGCTCTCATCGATCAGCATGAAGGCCCCGGGGGCAAACGGCGAGGAGCCCTCGGCATCCACGAGCAGCGCACAGACCACGCGACGCGGCTCGGAGAGCCAGCGAACGCCCAAGTTCAGCTGCTGCTCGACCACGCTCACGACTTCAACCCTGGACCTCAGTGCTCACTCGGAGCGTCCGCGATCAGCGCGAGTGCGTGGGGCAGAGCGTCGGCCACCGAAGCGGCCGTCTCGGCGATGCTGCGGGGGTTGCCCGGGAAGTTGATGATCAGTGTTCGCCCGCGGATCCCAGCGACGCCGCGGGAGAGCATCCAGTGCCTCGTGTGCGGGCGCGAAGCCTCGCGCATCGCCTCCGCGATCCCCGGAACCTCACGCTCGATCACCTCCCGCGTCGCCTCCGGCGTGACGTCGCGCGGCGCGACCCCGGTGCCGCCGGTGGTCAGAACGAGCGCACAGCCGTCCTCGTCGCTGAAATGACGCAACCGCTCGGCGATCGCCTCGCGCTCGTCACTGACGATCTCGCGAGCGGAGATCTCGCCGCCGAGCTCTCGCGCGAACTGCTCGAGGCGCTCGCCGCTGGTGTCATCGCCAGCACCGGCTGCGCGGGAGGTGCTCACGGTCAGGATCGCCACGCGCACGGCTCAGTCCTCCGTCAGCCGCCAGTCGCTGCGCCCTCCGGTCTTCTCGAGCAGGACCACCTGCTCGATGGCGACGCCGCGCTCGAGGCCCTTGACCATGTCGTAGACGGTCAGCGCGGCGACGCTCGCGGCCACCATCGCCTCCATCTCGACTCCGGTCTGAGCGGCGACCGACACCTCGGAGACGAGCTCGACGATGCCCCGCTGCGCATCCACGCTCGCGACGACATCCACGAAAGCGAGCGAGATCGGGTGCGCGAGCGGGATCAGCTGCGCCGTCAGCTTGGCCGCCTGGATCCCGGCCAGACGTGCTGTCCCCAGGACCTCGCCCTTGGGGGCGTTGCCGGCGGCCACCGCCGCAGCGGTCTCCGGCGCCATCCGCACCCGCGCCCGTGCGCGCGCCCGACGCTGCGCGACAGGCTTGCCCCCCACATCGACCATGCGCGCCCTGCCGGCGCTGTCGAGGTGGGTCAGGCTCTGCTCGCTCACTCAGGCCACCGGATCCCCAGGGACCCACCGAGCCTCGGAGCCTTGGAGCTCGCGCTTCCAGATCGGTGCCTGCGCCTTGATCGTGTCGATGATCTCGCGAGCACCCGCGAAGGCCTCCTCGCGGTGCGCGGCCGCCACCGCGACGACCACCCCGGGCTCGCCGAGCGCGACCCGCCCGACGCGGTGCTCGGCCGCCGCGGCTTCCAGGGTATGGCGCTCGATGCACTCGGTGAGGATCGCCGCCATCCGCTCCTCCGCCATCTCGCGGTAGGCCTCGTAGTCGAGGAAGTCGACGTCGCGGACGGTGCCCTCGAAGGTGACCACGGCGCCGGCTCCCGGGCGCCGCACGAGATCGGTGATGCGGCCCGCCTCAAGCGGCGCCTCGCTGACGCGCACGTGCGGCCCTGAGCCGCCGCTTACCGGGGGCAGCAGCGCCAGCTCATCGCCCTCGTGCAGAGCGGTGTCGACGGCCACGAGTTCGCGGTTGACCGCCATCCGCACCGGCAGGCGCGCGAGCAACTCATCCAGCGGCGGCCCCGACGCGAGCTCTGTCAGCGCATCGGCGACGGTCGCGCCCTCGGCGAGGTCGGCCTCGATCGAGTCGGTGCCGGCACGCTCGCGCAGTTGCGCGAAGAGGCGAATCTGGACGAGCATCGTCTCCCAGCCTACCCGCCGGCCGCCGCCAGCTCGGCCGGCGTGTTGATGCTCGAAACGAGCTTCAGCGGATCGCCGAAGCGCTCGAGCTCACTCGCCCCGACGATGCGGGCCCCCAGCCGGTCAGCGAGCGAGCGCATCGAGAGCCCCTCGGCCAGCGCTGCCTCCAGTCGAGCCAGCAGCGAGGCCGCGTAGCGCCCGAGCAGCGGCTGCACCTCACCGCCGGCGGCGGTCACCACCAGCGGCTCCTCGAGCGCGCCAAGCCAGGCGAGCAGAGAGCCGGTCACGAACGGCATGTCGCAGGCGCACACGACGACCGACGGCTCTCCGAGCTCACGCAGCGCGGTCACGATCCCGAGCAGCGGATGGCGGGGCTCGTCCGGCTCGATCAGGAGCCGGCAGTCAAGCGGCGGTAGCGGCGTGCTGGCCTTGGCGACCACCACCGGCTCCAAATCGCCGGCGCGAACTGCTTCAACCACGTGATCGAGCAGGGCGCGGCCGCTCAGCACCGCCGTCGCCTTCGCGCCGCCGAGCCGGCTGCCGGCGCCGCCGGCGAGGACGGTAGCGATTGCCATCTCGGTATCGTCGCTATATGAACGAGCGAGCGCAACTGCTTGACGGGCACGGCCGCGAGATCGCCGACCTGCGCCTCTCGGTCACCGACCGCTGCGGCTTTCGCTGCCGTTATTGCATGCCCGCCGAGGGCATGAAGTGGCTTGACCGCGCGGAACTGCTGACGTTTGAGGAGATCGAGCGCCTCGTCGGTGTGCTGGTCGAGATGGGCGTCCGCGATGTGCGTCTCACGGGCGGTGAGCCGTTGGTGCGCCGCGAGTTGCCTCGCCTGGCGGGCATGCTGGCGGCGATTCCCGGACTCCACGAGCTTTCGCTGACGACCAACGGCTACCAGCTCGAGCGTGACGCCGAGGCGCTCATCTCGGCGGGCGTGAACCGCTTCAACGTGTCGGTCGACTCACTCCAGCGCGAGCGATTCGCCGAGATGACGCGGCGAGACGCGCTCGAGAAGGTCCTGCGCGGACTCGAGGTCCTGGCGTCCTTTCCCGACGCTCACCCGATCAAGGTCAATGCTGTCGCGATGCGCGGGTTCACCGAAGACGAGGTGCTGCCGTTCGCGCGCTTCGCCCGTGAGCACCCCTACGAGGTGCGCTTCATCGAGTTCATGCCGCTTGACGCCGACCACGCCTGGAGTCCTGAGGACGTTCTGAGCGGCGAGGAGATCCGCCAGGCGATCCACGCGGTCTACCCCCTGGAAACCGAGCCGCGTGCCCCGAGCGCCACCGCACGCACCTACCACTTTGCCGACGGGGTCGGCCGGGTCGGGTTCATCAACCCTGTATCGGAACCCTTCTGCGGGGACTGCAACCGCATCCGCATCACCGCCGATGGGCAATTGCGAACGTGCCTGTTCTCGCTGCGCGAGACCGACCTGCGCGGCGTGCTGCGCGGAGGCGCCAGCGATGACGAGCTCGAAACCGCGATTCGCGACGCCGTCTGGCGCAAGGAGCTCAAGCACCGCGTCGGCGATCCCGGCTTCGTGCAGCCGGCGCGCACGATGTCGGCGATCGGCGGCTAGACCCGCTGCAGCAGTTCGACGGTGACCTGCGTCCCGGCGCGCAGCCAACCGTCGCCGGGCGGGATCAGCGCGACCGCCTCCGCGCCGAGCATCGAGCTGAGGATGTGGGAGCCCTGCGGACCGGTCGTGGTGGCGTGCCATCCATCTGCCGCGAGCACGATTCGACAGCGCGCGGCGTGCATGCGACCTGACGTCAGCTCGATGTCCTCGTCGATCGTCGCCAGCGTGCGCTCGCGCTGGGGCCGCTCGCCAGCGAGCGCGATCAGCGCCGGACGGGCGAAGAGCTGGAAGCACATCAACGACGAGACCGGATTCCCCGGAAGACCGAACACGAGCGTCTCGCCACGAGAGCCGAATGAGGTCGGCTTGCCCGGCTTGAGCGCGACACCCGCGAAGTGCCGCGTGACGCCCAGTGAGTCGAGGGCGTCGCGGACGTGGTCATGCACGCCAACCGACATGCCGCCGGTGATGATCGCCACGTCGGCCGCCAACGCAGCGTCGATGGTCTCGGCCACGACCCCGGGGTCGTCGTTCGCATGCGCGACGGAAACGATCTCCCCGCCCGCCTCCACCACGAGCGCCGGGATCACATAGCTGCCGGAGTTGCGCACGGCGCCCGGACGCGTCGGCTCATCGACCCCGATCAGCTCGTCACCGGTCGTGACCAACGCCACCTTCGGGCGGGGACCGACGAGCACGCTGGCGCGGCCCGCAGAAGCCAGCACGCCAAGCTCGGACGGGCCGATCCGCCGTCCCGCGGTGAGGATCGACTCCCCGGCGCGGAGGTCCTCCCCGGCGTGGCGGACGTCGCGGTCGGGTCTGACGGCGACGGTCAGCTCCACCTCATCACCCTCGCGCCGAGTGTCCTCGACGCGCACGACGGCATCGGCGCCGCCCGGCATCGCCGCGCCGGTCGAGATCGCGCACGCCTCGCCGGCTCCCACCGCGATCTCGGCCGGCCGACCCGCGCGCGACTCGCCGACGATGCGCAAGCGCACACCGGCCGCGGTGTCTGAGGAGCGCACCGCGAAGCCGTCCATCGCCGAGTTGTCAAAGGCCGGAACGTCCTCGGGCGCCGTGATCTCCTGCGCCAGGACACGGCCGAGCGCGTCCCGCAGCGCGATCGTCTCCGCCGCGAGCGGTCGAGCGTGCTCGAGGACGAGCGCGCGGGCGTCCTCGAACTCGATCAGGCCAGCCACAGCCGCCCACTCTAATCCCGCGCCGCACGGCCGTGTTCACAAGGAACGCACAGTGCGATACTGAAGGAGATGTCGCGCAACCTCGTCGAGTTGGTTCGCCGCACCCACGTCCGCGATGCGCCCACGGCGCTGGAGGTCCTGAAGGCGGCGATCGACGAGCACGGCGAGATCACCGACGAGGACCGCCGCGCGGCGTCGGCTGCTTCCGGCCTGCCCGAGGCCGCGGTCTACGGCGTCTCGAGCTTCTACGACGACCTTCTGGCTCCGCGCGGAGCCCGCCACGTCCGCGTCTGCACGGGCACCGCCTGTTTCGCAAGCGACGGCGGAGCGCTCGTCGACGCCGTGAGGACCTCGTTCGGACTGGAACTGGGCGAGCGCAGCGCGGACGGCTCGCTGTCGCTGGCGGAGACCGTCTGTCTCGGCTTCTGCCACTCCTCGCCGGCGGTGCGAGACGGCGATGTGGTCGATGCGGGTGTCGATGTGATCGACCGCGTGCTCGCCGGCTCGGTGACGGCGGCGCTCGAGCCGGAGTGGTCGAGCGTCCTCGAGACGGGCGTTCTCATACGGCCGGGCGACTGGTCGGGCCTGGAGCAGGCACTCAGCGCGCACACGCCGGAATCGCTGCTCGAGGAGGTCAAGGCGGCGAATGTACGTGGACGCGGTGGCGCCGGCTTCCCGGCCGGTGACAAGTGGGCCTTCGCCCGCAACTCCCCCGGGGAGGCCAAGTTCATCGTCGCCAACGGCGACGAGGGTGACCCGGGCTCCTACATCGACAAGTACCTGATGGAGCGCAACCCGGAGCTCGTGCTGGAGGGCATGGCGCTCGCCGGCTACGCCGTCGGCGCCGAGCACGGCTTCATCCTCACACGCTCGGAGTACCCGCTTTCGAAACCTGCACTCGAGGCGGCGCTCGCCGACGCCCACGCCGCGGGCCTCCTGGGCGATGACATTCGGGGCAGCGGCTTCTCCTTCGACGTCACGGTGCTCGAGGGAGCGGGCTCCTACGTCGTTGGCGAGGAGACGGCGCTGCTGGCTTGCGTCGAGGGACTGCGCGGAACGGTCTCCGCGCGTCCGCCGTTCCCCGCCGTGCGCGGCCTCTACGGCCTCCCCACCGTCGTCAACAACACCGAGACACTGGCCAACATCGCGTTCATCGCGCGCGAGGGAGCAACTGCGTACGAGGCGCTCAGCCCCGGCGCGACCCCCGGCAGCAAGCTCGTCTGCTTCAACGAGAGCTTCACTCGGCCCGGGGTCTATGAGGTGAGCTTTGGGACCTCGATGCGCGAGCTCTGCGAGGAGCTCGCCGGAGGCATGCGCGACGGCCACAAGCTGAAGGCGCTCCAGATCGGAGGGCCGCTCGGCGGGATCCTGGCCGCCTCGCAACTGGATGTGCCGTTTGACTTCGCGCCCCTGGCCGAGCTCGGCTGCATGGTCGGCCACGGCGGTATCGTCGCCTTCGATGAGCGCACCAACATGCGCGATCTAGCCCGGCACCTTCTCCGTTTCGGGGCCCACGAGAGCTGCGGCAAGTGCTTCCCCTGTCGCATCGGGCTGCGCCGCGCGCACGAGATGTTCGCGGCCGAGCAGCCCGTCGACCGTGCTCGCTTCGAGGAGCTTCTGGAGGCGCTCGAGGTCGGCTCGTTGTGCGCCCACGGCGGCGGCCTGCCTGCCCCCATGCGCAGCCTGCTGGCTCATTTCCCCGACGAGCTGGGACTCGCCTGATGCTCGTCACGGTGGACGGCCAGGAGATCGAGGTCGAGCCTGAGACGACTATCCTGACGGCCATCCGTGCCGCCGGCGCCAATGTGCCGACCCTGTGCTTCGACGAACGCCAGGCAGCCTTCGGCGCCTGCCGCGTCTGTCTCGTCGGCGTGGAGGGCGCCCGCGGGCCGCTGCCGGCCTGCACGACGCCCTGCCGCGAGGGCATGGTGATCGACACCCACGACCAGACCTCGCGGCGCGTCGCGACGGCGATCGTCGAGCTCGTGCTCTCCGAACTGCCCGAGGCGCCTGCGCCGCACACCGAGCTTGCACAGGTCGCTCGCTCACTCGATGTCGGTGCGCCGCGCTGGCCCGGAGCGACCCACACGCCCGATCACGACACGCGTCATCCCTACCTGGCCTTCCAGCACGAGCTGTGCATCTCCTGCGGGCGCTGCGTGCGCGCCTGCGATGAGATCCAGGGTGCGTTCGCGCTCACCGCAACGGGTAGGGGGTTCAGCGCGAACATCACAGCCGGCCTGGACGCAGGGTTTCGCGAGTCCACCTGCGTATCCTGTGGAGCGTGCGCTGATACCTGTCCTACTGACGCGATCACGGAGATAACACTGCTACCGCTATGACCGACGAGCGCTTCGAACACAACGTCAGCACCACCTGCGGTTACTGCGGCGTCGGCTGCCGTCTTGAAGCTCACGTCCGCGACGGGCGCATCGCGTCCATCAGTCCCGCGCTGGACGGACCCGCCAATGAGGGGCACACCTGTCTCAAGGGTCGCTTCGCGCACCAGTTCTCGCGCTCGCGCGAGCGCCTGACGGCGCCGCTGATCCGCGAGAGCGGCGGCTTCCGGCTGGGCACGTGGGAGGAGGCGACAGCGCGCATCGTCTCGGAGCTCACCCGCATCAAGACGAGCTACGGCCCCGACGCGATCGCCGGACTCGCATCCTCGCGAGCCACCAACGAGGACTGCTACGCGATGTCGCGCCTGATTCGCGCCGCCATCGGCACCAACAACATCGACAACTGCTCGCGCGTATGCCACTCCCCCACCTCCTTTGCGATGCGGCGCACGTTGGGCCTGTCGGGGGCCAGTGGCTCCTTCAGCGACTTCGACAGCGCCGATGCTGCGATCGTGATCGGGGCCAACCCGACCGAGGCGCACCCGGTCGTGGGCGCCCGCATCAAGCAGGCAACCATGCGTGGCCTGCGGCTCATCACCATCGACCCGCGCCGCATCGAGCTCGCCGACTACGGCGTCCTGCACCTGGCGCCGCGGCCCGGCACCAACTCAGCCGTGATGCTCGGTCTCTGCCACGTCGTCCTGCGCGATGGCCTCACCGACGAGACCTTCATCGCCGAGCGCACCGAGGGCTTCGACGAGCTCGAGACGTTGCTCGCGAACTACTCGCCGGAGGCCGTCCAAGAGATCACCGGGATCCCCAGCGCCGATCTCGAGGAAGCCGCGCACATCTACGGCGAAGCGCACAACGCGTGCATCTCCTGGGGTCTCGGGGTGACAGAGCACAAGTACGGCTCCGAGGCGGTCCAGTTGATCTGCGACCTCGCGCTGATGACCGGCAAGATCGGGCGGGTGGGCTGCGCGCTGCTGCCGCTACGCGGGCAGAACAACGTCCAGGGCTCATCCGATATGGGCGCCCTGCCCGACACCTACACCGCCTACCGATCGGTCGGCGACGAGGAGGTCGCGAGTCTTTTCGAAGAGGCCTGGGGTGTCCCGCTCTCGCGCGAGAAGGGCTACACGATCCCGCAGATGTTTGACGCCGCCGTGGACGGCCGCCTCAAGGCGATGTGGATCTTCGGCGAGGACGTCGCCCAGACCGATCCCGACACCGCGCACGTGGTCCACGCCCTCGAGTCCCTCGAGTTCCTTGTCTGCCAGGACATCTTCGAGACCGAGACGACGAAGTACGCCGACGTCATCCTGCCGGCCTCGGCCTTCCTCGAGAAGTCCGGCACCTTTATCAACGCGGAACGCCGCTTCCAGCTCGTGGCGCCTGCCCTGGACCCGCCGGGCTCGGCCAAGACCGACTTCGAGATCATCACCTCGATGTCGCGTGCGCTCGGGCATGAGATGGGCTGGGCCTCCCCGTCGGAGTGCATGGACGAGATCGCCGCGCTCACCCCTGAGTACGGCGGTGTGAGCCACGAACGGATCGGCCGCACCGGCCTGCAGTGGCCGGTCGCCGCGGACGGCACCGACTCACCGATCCTCTACGAGCACGAGTTCAGCCTGCCCGGCGGTCTTGCGCACTTCGCGGCGCTGCCCTACAAGGCACCGGGCGATCAGGCCGACGACGAGTTCCCGCTGATCCTGATCACCGGACGGCGCTTGCAGCACTACAACGCCGGCACGATGACACGGCGCACCGCCAATCTCGAGCTGCTCCCCAACGAGACCCTCGAGATCCACCCCGTCGACGCTGCCAGGCTGTGGATCCAGAGCGGCGACAAGATCTCGGTGCGAAGCCGCGTCGGTCGTATCGAGACCGAGGCAGTGGTGACCGACCGCATCGAGCCCGGCCACGTGTTCACCGCCTTCCACTTCCCGGAGGTCCGCACGAACCTCCTGATCGGCCAGTCGGCCGATGTGAACACCTCCTGCCCGGAATACAAGGTCGTCGCGGTCGACGTGCGACCGATCAGCGAGGCCGCGGCGCGCACGCCCGCCCTCGCCGCCGGTCACTCTTAGAGGCGCGCGCGGGGGTTCCGGCGCCGTGAGCCCCCGCATGGTCGCCTCGGTGACACGCGACGGCGTCCGTGACGAGGTCGCCGTCGAGGAGCCGCTCGAGATCCGTGTCGACGGTCGCCCGCTCGCGGTGACCATGCGCACGCCGGGCCACGATGAGGAGCTCGCACTCGGATTTCTCTACGGCGAGGGGCTGATCGACGGGCCTCGCGAGGCGGGCCTGACCGAGGACTTCGCCGCCAACATCGTCGAGGTCACTGGGCCGCTGCTGCGCGACCCCGGGACGCGGCGCTTCTACACGACGTCCTCCTGCGGGGTCTGCGGCAAGGGCGCGCTCGAGGAGGTCGCGGTCTACGCGCCGAGGCTCCCCGAGGGGCCGATCGTCGCGCGCGAGCTGCTCGCCGCGCTCCCGCAGGGCCTTCGCCAGCCCAGCTTCGAGCGGACCGGCGGCCTGCACGCCACCGGCCTCTTCTCGGCCGCCGGCGAACTGCGGGTCGTGCGCGAGGACGTCGGACGCCACAACGCGATGGACAAGGTCATCGGCGCCGCGTTGCGCGAGGGCGTCGTGCCCCTGAGCGAAGCGATCCTCTGCGTCAGCGGGCGCCTTGCCTTCGAGCTCGTTCAGAAGGCCGCGGTCGCCGGGGCTCCGATCCTGGTGGGGGTCGGCGCGCCGACCTCGCTCGCGATCGAGCTGGCGGCCGAGCGCAACATGACGCTCGCCGGCTTCGCGCGCGGCGACCGCGTCAACATCTACACCGGCGCCCAACGCCTCGCCTCCTGAGGCGAGCTCCCGCTCCGATCAGACCCGGGCCAGACTCTCCCACCACAGTCCGAAGAGCTCCCAGGCGTGGGCCTTGGCGAGCGCGGCTCGCTGATCGCTCTCCTCTCGCAGCACCTGCGGGCTAATCCCGAGCTTCGCGAGCTCCTCCTCCGAGCGCGCCCACAAGGCGATGATCTCGACGGTCACCTCGGGGTGGAACTGCAGGCCGAGGTGGCGCCCGTGGCGGAAGGCGGCCGGCCCGGCCTCGCTGTGAGCCAGTGGCTCACCGCCCGGAGGCACGCTCAGCTGCTCGTAGTGCCAGTGAAACCACGGCCCGGCGGGGAACTGCCCGGTGGGCTGGGAGAGCTCGAACCATCCGATCTGAGGCCTGCAAGCGGGCGCGACCGCCCCTCCGAGCGCGATCGAGAGCGCCTGCCCGCCGAAGCACAGTCCGAGCACCGGCACCTCGGCAGCGACGGCCCTGCGCAGGAACGCGATCTCCGCGGCGACCCAGGCCCGCTCGGAGTCGGTCGCCGAATGCGAGGAGCCGAGCGAGGCCACGAAGTCGTAGCCCGCGAGGGCCGGCAGCGGATCGCGCGTGAGGTCACAGACGTCGTAGTGGCAGCCGTGCTCGCGCAGCCAGTCGCCGAGGAGCCCGGCGGGGGCCTCGTCTTCGTGGCTGAGGATCAGTCCGCGCGGCGAATGCTCGGCGTACACGCTTGCAAGCCTAGGGCGCGAGCAGGGCCCTCAGCCGCGCGAGCGCCTCAGACGTCTGCTCCCCGGCGCGCACCCGCGCGCACTCGATCAGGCGCAGCGCGCTGGTCAGGATGACCGCGTCAGCATCGCGGAGATCCTCGAGCGTGAGCGGGAGCTCGTGCACCGGGATCCCGGCCCGGCGGGCACGCTCGAGCAGCACGTCCCGCGTGACGCCCGGGAGGATAGAGCCGTCGAGCGGCGGCGTTGCCGCCACGCCGCCACGGAGCAGAAAGACGCTCGCGCGCGTCGTCTCGAGCAGCGCCCCGCTGCGCGTCACGAGCAGCGGCCTGACACCATCGCCCGCCGCGGCCTCGACCTGCTCGAGCCAGCCGCGGTCGGCCAGCTTGTGGACTCCGAATCCGGACTCCACCGACACCGTCGCCAGCTCGCACTCGTGTTCGCTCATCACGACCGCCGCGTCGAGATCCTCCACGGCGATCTCGCCGCCAGGGTCGCGCGCCGGCCCGACATCGACCCGTAGGCGCGCGAGCGCGCGACCCTCGGCGGCGGCGCCGATCTGCTCGTGCAGCGCGCCTGGAAGCGAGCGCCCGTAGAGCACGTGCAGGCTCGTCGCCAGGCGGGCGAGATGGCGCGGGAGCTCGACCGCGACGCCGTCCTTGATGAGCAGCGTCTCGAACACGCCCAGCGATACGTCGGCGGCCGGCGCGGGCGCGAACTCGATCTGGCGATCGGCGGGTGGCGACACGACCCAGATCGTCCCGCGGCGGCCGGTCGGATGCCGGTTGGATGCTCCCGACATCCCGCTGTGCAACGCTGCCAGTGGGCGCGCGTGCGCCTCGCGCCATGACAACCCTGCTGATCGACAACCACGATTCCAACACCTTCAACCTCTTCCAGCTGTTGGCGCTGATCGAGGGCGCCGTGCCCGAGGTGGTTCGCAACGACGAGTGCGACTGGTCGGAGCTCGACGTCGAGCGCTTCTCCAAGGTCGTTATCTCCGCGGGCCCCGGGCGTCCGGACCGCCCGCGTGACTTCGGCCTCTCGAGCGGAGCGCTGGCCGCGGCCGAGCTGCCGCTGCTGGGCGTGTGCCTCGGCCACCAGGGGCTCGTGATCGCCCACGGCGGTACGGTCGGCGCGGCGCCGCAGCCGATGCACGGGCGCCGCAGCCGCATCCATCACAGCGGGACGGAGCTCTTCGAGGGCGTGCCTCAGGATTTCCTCGCCGTGCGCTACCACTCGCTCGCGGCCCATGACCCGATCCCGGCCGAGCTCGACGTGACGGCGCGCACGACCTCGGGAACGGTGATGGCCGTGCGCCACCGCGAACGTCCGCACTGGGGCGTGCAGTTTCACCCGGAGTCGGTGGAGACCGAGTTCGGGGAGCAGCTGCTGCGCAACTTCTGCACCCTGGCGCAGAAGCGACGAGGAGCGCGGACACCACAGGCGCCGCAGTCGCCGCAGCCCGCGCGCTCGCGCCCGGCCGTAAGGGCGCTCGAGACGATCGTCGTCACGGTCGAGGGCCCGCCCGACTCAGAAAGCGCCTTCGTGCATCTCTATGGCGAGGAACCGACGGCGTTCTGGCTCGACAGCGCCAGCCAGCGCCTCGGTATGAGCGGCTACTCCTACATGGGGGCCGCCGGTGGCCCGCTCTCCTACCTCGCCACCCACGATGTCGCGAGCGGGGAGCTGACCACAGTCGGGCCCGACGGCGTCGTGGCGAAGCAGAGCACAGCCTTTCTGGATTGGCTGGACGAGCGCGTCGCGGAGTTCGCCATCGAGGGACGCGATTTCTTCACCGGCGGATTCGTCGGCTATCTGGGCTATGAGCTGAGGGCGGAGTGCTCGAGTCCGACCAGCCAGCGCTCGAGGATCCCGGATGCCGCCCTGGTGTTCGCCGACCGCCTGATCGCCTACGACCACCATGGAGCCCGCGCCCACGTCGTGGCGCTGGCCGACGCCGGCGGGCGCGAGGACGCGCTCGCCTGGGCGCAGCAGACCGCAGAGCGGCTGCGCGCCCTCGGCGGCGTGCCCCTGCCGATACCTTCGGCGCCGGGCGAGACGAGCGACTTTCATCTGCGCCAGGATGCCTCCGGGTACCTTCGCGACATCGAGATCTGCCAGGAGCACCTCGTGGCCGGCGAGAGCTACGAGATCTGCCTCACCAACGAGCTGGTCGGGGCGCCCTGTCCGGAGGCGCTGAGCCTGCATCGCGTGTTGAGACGGGTCAACCCGGCTCCCTACGGCGCCTACCTGCGCCTGGATGGCGTCGAGGTCGCGAGCTCCTCGCCCGAGCGCTTCCTGGCGCTCGACCGCGACGGCCGGCTCGAGGCGCGCCCGATCAAGGGCACAGCGGCGCGGGGCGCGACCCCCGGCGAGGATCGCGAGGCGGCAGCACGCCTGCGCGCCGGCGCCAAGGACCGCGCGGAGAATCTGATGATCGTCGACGTCCTGCGCAACGACCTCGGTCGCGTCGCCGAGGTCGGCTCGGTCACGGTTCCCACGCTGATGGGGGTCGAGAGCTACGCGACCGTTCACCAGCTGGTCTCGACGGTGCGGGCACAGCTGCGCGAGGGCGCGACGATCGTCGACTGCCTGCGCGCCTGCTTCCCCGGCGGGTCGATGACGGGCGCTCCCAAGCCGCGCACGATGGAGATCCTCGACGGCCTCGAGAGGCGCCCGCGCGGCGTCTACTCCGGCGCGATCGGCTACATCGGCGTCGACGGCAGTGCCGATCTCAGCATCGCGATCCGTACCCTCGTCAACACCAGCGAAGCGCTGACGATCGGGGCGGGAGGCGCGATCACCGTCCAGTCGGACCCCCACGGCGAGCTGCGAGAGCTGCTCCTGAAGGCACGGGCGCCGCTCGAGGCGGTGGGCCTCGCGCGCCATGGGCGCCGCGACGCGGCGCGCGTGGTCGGCGTCGCGCCAGCACCGCGGCGGCGGGCACCTCTCGCCGCCGCGCCGCGCGGCTGAGCGACCCCGTTCAGCTGTCGAGTTTCACCATTTCTTCGCCTGCGGGCCGTCGCGGCGGTGGTATGGTCATCGGCGAGTCGAGCCGCCGCCGTGGCTCGTTCGAAGGAGGGCGAAGCGATGACACGCAACAGCTATCTCCGCATCCGCCGGGCCTCCGAGGCCGGATTGGTCAGCGAGATCCTGCTGCGACTCTCCACCGAGGCCAAGCGCACCCGCGCTGAGAACGCGGGCCCGATCAGGACGATCGGCCGTGTCGGCGAGAACGCCGGCGAGCGCACGCGCACAGCGCTGCGCAACCTCGAGCTGAGCCGCAGCCGCACCTCGGCGCGAGAGCGCTGAGCGCCGGGCCCCAGCGTCGTGGTCGCTAGGCCGGCGGGGCGATCGCCGGCCGGTTGGCGAACGTCTGCTCGTGGCTGTGGGTGAAGATCTCGACCACGTTGCCGAACGGGTCCTCGCAGTACACGAGCTGCTGCGGCGATCCCTCGAAGAGCGTCAGCACCTCCGTACGCATGCGCCCGCCGCTCTCGACGATGCGTGCCGCGAGGCCGTGGATGTCAGGGTCGACGACGCAGATGTGAAAGAGGCCGGCGCGCCAGTACTCGAACTCGCCGCGGCGCGGCTGCGTGGGCGGATCGAGGAACTCGAAGAGCTCGAGTGCAACTCCGTTGCCGGCCATCAACTGTGCCTGCCGGCAGCTGCCGAAGCGCTCGCCGTAGATCGCGGCGGCGACCCTCCCCGCGTGGCTGTCCGCCGAAAGCAGGACCGCCGGCGCGAGCACGACGAAGCCGAGTACCGAGGAATACCAGGCGACCGCGGCATGGATGTCGGGCACGACCAGCCCGACATGGGTCAGCACGCGCGCCTGCTCGGGCATCGGCGGAGCCTGACCGTGGCCTCGGACGGCACGCGTTGCCACTACGATCGTCGGGTGCCCACCGAGATCAAGGACTCGATCCTGGATGCGATCGGCTCGACACCACTGGTGCGCCTGGGCCGGATCGGCGCCGCCGTGCGTCCGACGCTGCTCGCCAAGGTCGAGATGCTGAATCCCGGCGGCTCGGTCAAGGACCGCGTGGCGCTGGCCATGATCAACGCCGCCGAACGCGAAGGGAAGCTGCGCCCGGGCGGCACGATAGTCGAGCCCACCAGCGGCAACACCGGCGCCGCGCTGGCGATGGCGGCTCGTCTGCGCGGCTACCGCGTCGTCGCCGTGATGCCCGACAAGGTCAGCCGCGAGAAGATCAACCTGCTGCGAGCCTACGGCGCCGAGGTCGTCGTCGCGCCCACCGACGTCGCACCCGAGTCCCCGGAGTCCTACTACAGCGTCGCCGAGCGACTCGCGCGAGAGATACCGGGCGCCTTTCGTCCCAACCAGTACGACAATCCCGCCAACGCCGAGGCCCATTACGCGACGACCGGCCCGGAGCTCTGGCAGCAGACCGCCGGCACGATCACCCATCTGGTGGTCGGCGTCGGCACCGGCGGCACGATCACCGGCACCGCGCGCTATCTGCGAGAGCAGAAGCCATCGATCGAGATCATCGGCGCCGACCCCGCCGGCTCGATCTTCACCGCCGCCTCACCGGAGCAGGTCCACGGCTACCTGATCGAGGGCGTCGGCGAGGATTTCTGGCCGCAGACGCTCGACCCCTCGGTCATCGACCGCTACGTGACGGTGTCAGACCGCGACGCCTTCCAGACCACGCGGCGGCTCGCGCTCAGCGAGGGGATCCTGGCCGGGGGCTCGGGCGGCATGGCGATGTGGGCTGCGCTCGAGGTCGCACGCGGGATCGACGACAGCGACGCGGTCGTCGTCGTGATCCTCCCCGACGGCGGTCGTTCCTACCTGAGCAAGATCTACAACGACGCCTGGATGACCGAATACGGCTTCCTGGAGCGCCATGGCGAGCGCACCGTCGGAGACGTCCTGCGCAAGCGCACCGCCGACGGCGGCGTGCCGCCGCTGGTCACGGTGCATTCCCAGCAGCCCGTGCGTGACGCGGTGGCGCTTCTGCACGAGCATCGCGTGTCGCAGCTGCCGGTGGTCTCTGAGCATGATCCCTCCGCGATCGTGGGCTCGGTCGCCGAGCGTGGCCTGCTCGCGCACGCCGTCAGCGATCCCTCGCTGCTCGACGCGCGCATCGCCGACGTGATGGAGCCGCCGCTGCCGGCGGTCACCTCGGAGGATCCCGTCAGCGCCGCCGTAGAGGTCCTGGTCGGCGAGCGCCAGGCGCTGATCGTGCTCGACGATGGCCACCCGGCAGGGATCGTCTCGCGCGCCGACCTACTGGAGGCCTTGACCCGATGATGGAGTTCGCGACTCGCGCCGTCCACGCCGGCCTCGACCCGGACCCGACCTACCGCTCGGTGATCCCGGCGATCCACCAGACCTCGACCTACGCCCAGAGCGCGGTCGGCGAGTTCGTCGAGGACTACGACTACGCGCGCTCGGCGAACCCGACGCGGGCGGCGCTCGAGCGCGCGCTCGGGGAGCTCGAAGGCGGCCGCGCCGTCGCCTTCTCGAGCGGCCTCGCCGCCGCGCATGCCGTGATCACGCATGTCTGCAAGGCCGGCGACCACGTCGTGCTGCCGGCCGACCTCTATGGCGGCACCTATCGCTTGATCGACAAGGTCTTCACGCGTTGGGGGCTTCGCTACGACCTCGTCGACCAGACCGACCTCGATGCGCTGGAACGGGTCGTCGGTGAGCAGACGCGGCTGATCTGGGTCGAGTCGCCGACCAATCCTCTGCTCGGTGTGGTCGACGTCGCGGCCGTGATCGCGCTGCGGGGCGATGCGCTTGTCGCGGTCGACAACACCTTCGCGACGCCCGTCAATCAGCGGCCGCTCGAGCTCGGAGCGGATCTGGTCGTGCACTCCACCACCAAATACCTCGGCGGGCACTCCGACGTCGTCGGCGGCGTCGCGATCGCCACCGATGACGCGCTGGTCGACGGCCTGCGCTTCGTGCAGAACGCCGTCGGCGCCGTGCCGGGCCCCTTCGACTGCTTCCTCGTCCACCGCGGGCTGCGCACGCTGGCGCTGCGGATGGAGGCCCACGCCCGCGCCGCCGAAGCCGTCAGCGCCGCCCTCGCCACGATGCCGGGCGTCAGCGACGTGCGCTGGCCCGGTTTCTCCGGGATGGTCTGCTTCCGCCATCCGGACGCGCGCGGGATCGCAGCGCGCACACGGCTGTTCACGCTCGCCGAGTCACTCGGCGGCGTGGAATCGCTGATCGAGGTCCCCCAGGCGATGACCCACCAGTCGGTGGAGGGATCCGCGGCCGCGGTCCCGGCCGATCTCGTGCGGCTGTCATGCGGGATCGAGGCGGCCGTCGACCTGATCGAGGATCTCCGGGCGGCCATGACCGCCACTCAGTAGCTCGACTCCTGGGGGCGCCGAGGAGTCGACGGGCGCATCAACCGGCGCGCAGGCGCTTGGGCCAGATTCCCTGCTTGCCCGGCGAGAGGATCCCGTTGGGGTCGAGCGCGTCCTTGAGCAACTCGTTGAGTCGCCGCTGGGCGTGGTCGCCCCAATCGAAGGTGTCGGCGATCAGGTCCATGTGCTGGATGTTGGTGCGGTAGACCGGATAGCCCAGTCGCGCGAGCTCGACCGCCATCTCTGCATAGACGTCATAGGCGGCTCGCGTCTGGCGCTCGTCGTTGGTGTCGAAGAACAGCGACGAGATGTGCAGGAGGCTGCGGTTGAGGAAGAGGATGCCGACCAGGTAGGGGAACTCCGTGCGCTCGTAGAGCTCGCGCGAGGTGGCGATCGTCGCGACCAGATCGGAGCCCACGAGCGGCCCGACGAGCGACAGGTCGAGATGTCCCGTGGAGTCGCCGTAGGCCTGGTTGAAGGCGTCCATGAGCTCCATCCCCGGCACGCCACCCTGGACCTTGTCGTTGTGGTTGGTCGCGGCCTCGCGCTCGTGCCAGGCGAAGACCCGCCGGCCGACCTCGACGCCCGGGATCGCGCTCAGAACCTCCCGCACGATCTCGTAGTTGGCCTCGACGATCGCCTGGCGACCGTAGAGCGCGAAGCGCAGGCCCCAGCCGGGGGCGCCGAGCATCATCTCGCCCTCCCCCACGCTGAGTCCGTGGCCGACGAGGGGTAGCCCGCGAATCGTGCCGTCGAGCATCAGCTCGCGCACGGCGTCGGCGAGCGGGCCGATCGCGTCGTCATCCTTGAAGCGAGCCCAACCGGAGAGATACACCTCCGGCTGGCGCATCAGCCAGACCCCCATCTTCGTGACGATCCCGAAGTTGGACTGGAAGAAGAGGCCGCCGTGGGACGGGCCGAATGACCACGGGTAGGCGTTCCAGGTCTTGGCCGAGGACATGCCGCCGACGCCGGTGCGAACGACGTCGCCGCTTGCGAGCACGACCTCCATGCCACACACCATCGCCGGGTGCTCACCGTGGGGCGTGTATCCACGTCCGTACTCGAGCGTGTTGCCGACGATGCTGCCCCAGCCGAGATCGGGGATCGACGGCCACAGGTGGAAGCCGCCGGCGTTCAGGTGCTCGTAGAGGTCGAAGAAGCTCACCCCCGGCTCGACCAGGGCGTAGGCGAGGTCCTCGTTGACCTCGAGAATCCGATTCATCTCGCGCAGGCTGACGATGATCGAGCCCTTGACGCGCGGCGCCGAACCGCCGTAGGCGTTGTTGCGGCCCTGGCCCACCGTCCACAGCGGCACGCCGAGTCGATTCGCGATCTCAAGCACCGCCTGCACGTCCTCAACCGAGCGCGGCGTCACGACAGCCGAGGCGGTGTAGGTGTCGGAGCCCTTGTAGTCGTAGGGGTCGCGGTACTCGCGCAGCTGCTCGGCCGAGGTGAGCACCGCCTCCGCCCCGAGGGTCTCGGTGAGAGCGGCGATCGCGGCCTCGATCGCGGCCGGGTCCACAGACGTCGAAACGCTAGCCATCGTCAACCTCCAGTGCTCATCTGTGTTGAAGTGCGGGCGCGAGCCGACCGACAGCGCCGAAGCAGCGCCGGCCGCCCGCGCGCCCGCGCGCAGGCACCATCGCTAGCCGGTCCCGAACGGCATCCGCGGCTCCCCGAGCGCCTCGCGCGCGATCTCCCCGTACATCATGTCCCGCAACTGGGCGTTGCGGTGGGCCACCGCGACGGAGAGGTCGCGGAAGACCCGCGGCAGGCGCTCTCCGTCGCGCGCCGCCCCGGCGCCCATCGTCTGCCAGAGGTCGCGGTTGACGATCTCCCAGCAGTTGATGACGATCTCGCGCGCGATGCCGGCGAGCAGCATGTCCTCGCCGTAGGTGTAGTCCACTCCGTCCTCGACGTTGCGGCGACAGAGCTCCATGTGGCGCTCCGCGGTGTCTCGCAGCGCTGCCTCCATCGTCGCGATGTGCGTCAGCGCGCGCCCGTACCAGCGGTGGTGCTCGGGGTCCTTGACGCGCGGCGCGAACGGCGGCAGCGGCGTGGCCTTGGTCCGCAGCAACTCCTCGTAGGCATCGAGCGCGTTGTAGGCGCCGCCGACGGCCACCGCCGCCAGCGACATCGTGAAGATGCACATTGCGCGGCCCGAGTACATCGGGTTGCCGTGCAGGCGAGACCCGGGCGTGCCGCCGGCAACGTCGATGTCGATCATGCTGCCCTCGAAGCCCCAGGAGGCGGGGATCTGCGTGTCTTCGAAGCGGATGCTGTGCGAGCCCGATCCCTTCAGGCCGATGATGTCGCCCCAGTCGTCGAGCATCTGCCACTGGCTGCGCGGCGCCACGAAGAGCAGCTGCGGCGGTGGGTTGCGACCGTCCTCGTTGGGGAGCAGCGCCTGCCCCATGTAGAAGGTCGAGTAGGGCGTGCCCGAGGCGTAGGCGACCTGCCCGTCGATCCGCCAGCCCTCATCGGTGGGCACGGCGGGCCCGACCGGCGCCGCCACGGAGCTGGCGCGGAAGTCGCCCGCCGCGAAGATCGCGTCCTGCGCCTCCTGGGGCCACCACGAGGCGACCATCAGCGCGTGATTCATCGTCAACCCCACGCACCAGGCGGTCGAGACGCACCCGCGCGCGATCTCCTGGACGGTGCGCATGTAGGTCGGAACGTCGAACTCGTACCCGCCGTAGCGGCGCGGCACGTACAGGTGGTAGAAGCCCGCGTCGAGGAAGCGTTGGTGCATCTCGGCGGAGTAGTAGGTGCGCTCCTCGGTCTCGGCCTGCTCGGCGATGAGCTGGGGCGCCATCGCGGCCGCGCGCGCGATCATCGTCTCCTGGGTGAGGTCGGGCTCGGGCGGAGTCGCCGTGGCTGCGGCGTCGGTCGCGCTCATGGCGCACCCGCCGAGTCGGTTGCGAGACCAACGTCCGCTCGCGCGCTCCGCGCGACGCTGGCAACAACGACGCCTGTCTCGAGGTACTCCATCAGCTCCGTCTCCTCTCCTGGGCACGCCGCCTCGGCCGCTGGCGATGTGGGCCGCTGCTCACGGGTGGCTGCCCGATCACCTTCATACTGAGCGCCGCGCGGCTCCCCTGCAGCCACCGCTGGCGACGTTAGCGCACGGTGCTCCGCAGCGCCCGCGGCGAGCGCAACCGCGGTCGGTCTCTCAGGCCGGCGTGTCGCCAAGGTAGCTGGCCACGAGCCGATCGGTATCGGCGCGCAGCTCGTCGGCGGAACCGGAGGCCGTGAGGTCGCCGTGGGCCAGCACGTAGGCGCGGTCGGCGATCTCGAGCCCGAGGCGGACATGCTGCTCCACGAGCACCACGGCGGTCCCCCGCGCGTCCGCGATCTGGCGCACCACCGGCAGCAGGCGCTCGACGATGACCGGAGCGAGGCCGAGGCTCAATTCGTCGAGCAGCAGCAGCTTGGGCTTGTGGATCAACGCACACGCGATCGCGAGCATCTGCTGCTCGCCGCCGGAGAGCAGCCCGGCGCGGCGACTCTGGAGCTCGCGTAGCGCCGGGAAGTATTCGAGCACCTCGTCGATGTCCGCGGCGCTCGGGCGCACTCCGATGCCGAAGTGCTCGGCCACCGTGAGTCCGAAGAAGATGCCCCGGCCCTCGGGAACGTGTGAGATCCCCGCGCGCGCGCGAGCGCTCGGGGCCACCCCGCCGAGGTCGCGCCCATCGAGTGCGATGCTGCCCGCCACGACCTTCACGAGCCCGGAGATCGCGCGGAGCGTCGTCGTCTTACCGGCCCCGTTGGCGCCGAGCAGCGCCACGACCTCACCGCTGCGGACGGTCATCGACAGACCGCGCACGACAGGCACGCTGTCGTAGCCGGCGCTCAGATCGGCGATCTCGAGCATCGCTGACGGCGGACCCGGCGCCGTCGCCGTAGCCGACTCGGCCTGGCCGCCCGCGTCGCTCATCCGCGAGCGCCCTCCGGCTCGAGGCCACCGATCTCCGGGTCGCGGACTCCGAGCTCGATCTCGGCGCCGCCGAGGTAGGCGGCGATCACGCGCGGGTCGCGCTGCACGACCTCGGGGGCTCCCTGCGCGATCACCTCGCCGAACTCGAGCACGATGACGCGATCGCAGATGCTGAGGACGAGGCTCATGTCGTGGTCGATCAGGAGCGTCGACTGGCCGGCGTCGGCGACCGCGCGCAGACGCGACCCGAGGACCTCGCTCTCGCGCGTGTCGAGGCCCGCGGCGGGCTCGTCGAGCATCAGAAGCCGCGGCCTGGCAGCCAGAGCTCGTGCCACCCCGACGAGCTTGCGGTAGCCCATCGAGAGGTCCGCCGGGTTCGCCTTGGCCGCCCAGCCGAGATCGAAGAGGGCCAGGGTCTCGTCGATCGCCGGCTGATCGGCTCGCGTGCGGAAGGCGATCTGCCATGCCGGCGAGCGCTCCTGGGCCACCATCAGGTTCTCCTCGACGAGCAGGTCGTCGAAGAGCTCACCGCTCTGCCACGTGCGCGCGAGCCCGAGCCGCGCGCGCCGGTGCGCAGGCAGCGATCCGATCTCGCGGCCGTCGAGGCGGATGCCGCCGCTGCAGCGGACGAAACCCGTCACGGCGTCCACGAACGTCGTCTTGCCGGCGCCGTTGGGGCCGATCAGCCCGACGAGCTCGCCCTCGCCGACCTCGAAGCTCACGTTGCTGAGCGCATGGACGCCGCCGAAGTCGACCGACAGGCCCGTCGTGGCGAGCACCGGCGGGCCGCCCGCGGGCGCTGGCGGGCGCTGGCGCACCGTGCGCGGGGCCGGGGCCGCCGGAGCCTCCTTGGGCGGGACGATCGGGGCCTTCTTGTGGGTGCGCTTGTACAGCGTCCCCATGACCCCCTCGGGGTTCTGCAGCAGGGTCAGGATCAGTACCACGCCACCGAAGAGCAGGGCATAGTTGCCGTTGACGCCGAACCATTTCTCGAGCGCATAGGGCAGCAGCGCCTGGGAGGAGATCAGGCCGGCGAAGACGGCGCCGGAGATCAGTGCGATGCCGCCGGCGTAGGCGAACGCGATCAGGCTCAGCGACGTCACGGCGTCGAAGCTGCCGGGGCTGACGGAACCCGAGCTGTAGGCGTAGAGCGCGCCCGCGACGCCGGCGATGAAGGAGCTGATGCCGAAGGCGATCAGCTTGACGTTGCGCGGGCTCACGGCGGCGGCCGCCGAGGCGCGCTCGTTGGAGCGCACCGCGAGCATCCGCATGCCGATCCCACCGCGGCGCACATAGCCCACCATCAGGCACATGAGCAGTGTGATCACCAGCGCCACCCAGCCGAACACCGGGCTCGGCACGTTTCCGTCGAGACCGCGGAAGGAGGAGTTCGGGCTGAGGTTGAGACCGAGGAAGCTCAGGTTGGGTACCGGCGAGCCGCTCGTGCCGGCGCCGATCGCTGAGTTGTTGAAGAAGAAGTTGGAGAGCGCCACCGCTCCGGCGAGCGTGACGATGACGAGGCTCACCCCGCGTACCCGCAGCGCCGAGACGGCGGTCACCAGGCCCAGCACGACGGCGGCGATGATCCCCACCAGTGGAGCCCAGGGGAAGGGAACGCCGTGGTCGGTGGCCAGGCGCGAGATCAGGAAGCCGGTGACGCCCGCGAGGCTCAGCTGCACGACCGAGATCTGGCCCACGAAGCCCGTGATCACGATCAGCGACAGCGCCATCACGACGCCGACCTCGCTGTTGACGAGCGCCTGGCGGAAGTCGTAGGGCAGCACGATGAGCGCCACCGCGCAGGCCAGCGCCAGTGGCACCGCGATGCTGGCGAGCCGCTTCGGTCTTGGGACCTCCGGGAGGCCTCGTTCCACGAGCTGACCGCGGCCGGGGAGCCGGGCGCCGCGGAAATACATCGTGGCGATGATGATCAGGAGGGTCAGCAGATCGGGAACCCCGGGGATCGGCGCGCCGCCGGTGGTCGGGAACCACGACATCCCGGACATCCACGTGATCAGCGAGAAGAGAACGCCGATGCCGAAGCCGGCAGCGCAGGCGACGGTGATCGAAGTCAGCCCCGCCAGCAGCGCCGCGGCGAGCGCGGGCACGATCTGCAGCGGCAGGGTGTTCGAGTCAAGCTCGGTGATCGCGGCGGCGATGATCCCGACGATTCCGGCGATCAGGGCGGCGATCAGCGAGTTGGTCAGCGCGAGCCTGGTGGGCGAGAGTCCCCGGAGCATGCCCGAGACCTCGTTCTCGGATGTCGCGCGCGTGGCGACGCCGAAGCGCGACCACTTGTAGACCGCGGCGATCACGCCCGCGGCCACGATCACGATGCCGCTGAGGATGAAGCGGTCGACCGGGACCACGCCCCCGAGCAGCCGCACCGTCTGCTGCGGCAACACCTGCGGCTCCAGATGCGGCAGGGTCGTGAAGGCGAGCAGCATCGACGCCTGCAGAGTCAGCAGCACGCCCAGCGAGGCGACCATCTTCCCCAGCGGCGCGCTGTTGCGAAGCGGCCTGTACAGACCGAGCTCGATCGCCACCACGACCAGCTCGAGGAAAACGAGCGAGACGATCAGCGCGGGCGCCTTGCCCAGGGTGAAGCCGAGCTGACCGGTGTTGAAAGCCCAGAAGGCGTAGCCGGCGAGCATCGCGTAGCCGCCCAGCGCGAGGTTGATGATCCCCGAGCCGCGGTAGACGACGACGACGCCGACGGCGATCCCGGCGATCAGCGCACCCGAGCCGAGCCCGAGCAGGATGAAGAGAAGGACTTGATCCACGGGCGGTCTGGATCAGCTCGCGACGAACCGGCCGAGCCGGAGGCCCATGGGGAGGCCTCCGGCTCTCGCGGTTACGGACAGGGTGCTCAACGGATCCCGTTGAGCCAGGTCTGACTGGACGTGATCACGTGCCCTTGGGGCCCTCGAGCCAGCCGGCCTGCTTGGTGAACGCGCCCTTGCCCGCGTAGCTGAAGAACTGGGCACGGTCGTTGCAGACCGCGGGCGCGGAGGAGAACTTCCCGCAATCCAGCGACGGCGCACCGAGCGCCTGCGGACCCTTGAACGCCTTCGCGGCGGCCAGGACTGCCGCCGGGGTGATCCCCGACACGCCCTTGGCCTTCGCGACCTGGTTGAGGAAGCGAATCGTCGACATCATGGTGCCGAAGTTGACGATGTTCCACGGGTCAGCCGCGTTGGCGCCATCTCCGTACTTCTTGGCCACCGCGACGTAGGGCGCCACGCCCTTGTCGGAGGTGTCGCCGTCGAGCGAGCTCGCGATGCCATAGGTCCACTTCGGGAAATCGCCGAGTGCGGAGATCACCTGAGCGTTCAGGCACAGCGGGTTGGCCACGATCTTCTTGGGGTCGGTGATGCCCACCTGCTGGAGGGCGTTGGCCATGTTCACGCAGCCGTTCGCGTCGGTGTTGACGATGACCATGTCCGCGCTCGCCGCGTTGGCGGAGGTGAGCGGCGTGATCACGTCGGTCTCGGTCGGCGGGTAGGCCGCGCTCGTGACCTTGATCCCGTCCTGCTTGAGCGCCGCGATCTGGGCCTGGGCATCGGGGACGATGCCGGGCTCGTTCTCATAGATGTCCGCCACGGTCTTGGCGTGGAGGATGTTCTTGGCGTAGGTCGCATACGGCGCGAGCACGTGAGTGCCGTCGCCGAAGAGGATCACGGCGTACTTCTGGACGTCGTCGACGGGGGTCGTGGCGATGCCTGCGACCACCGGCCGCGCACCGCCGAGGGTGCGGTAGAGCGACTGGATGCCGGTGGCAACAGCGCCCTCGTCGATCACCGAGAGGCCTTTGGTGGCCAGGAACTTCTGGCCGCACGTCGTGCCCTCCGCCTCGGCGGAGGCGATGAAGCAGGTGTCGAGCTTGATCGGGTGGCCGTCGATGCCATCGAGCTGCGCGTTGGCGTACTTGACCGCCAGCTCGGCACCGTTAGTGGCGTTGGCGCCGATCACGACCGCGCCGCCCTGCTGGTTGACGAAGCCGACGTTGACCGGCGAGAGGCTGCTCTTGGCCGCTCCGGACCCCTTGGCGTCGGTGTATTTGACGTAGTTGGTCACGGCAGCGGCGCCCAAGCCGCCCGCTCCCGAGGCCGCGGCGGTCGCCGGCGTCTTGGCCGATGCCGGAGTGCTGGACGCGGTGCTGACGAGCACCGTCGCCCCTGCCGCCACCACGGCGACAGCTAGGGCCCAGCGTTGAAGTCTTTTCCTCATGTCTGTCTCCCCTCCTCGTGTTCAGTTCGGCTGGCTGCTGCAGAGTGCCCGCCTGCTCTAAGCAGGCCTGGGCCGACTATCACCTCGCTCCCTGGTTCGAGGTCCTCTCTGCAGTGTCTCGTGTCGAGGGAAATCGTGCCGCAGTTCGGATGCATAAGCCGGCAGCACGCGGCTGCATCGTGCAGTCACGATCGATCGGGGCCATGGAGCCCGCCAGCTGCCGCCTTGTCTGCTGTGCGCTAGTTGCTTCGGCTCCACCTCCCCCGCTCATCCCCTTGCCCGCGCTGCGCGCGTGCAAGACCTACCGGGCCCTCAACCCGGTCTCCGCGCGATCGTAGGTCCAGCCGCAGGAGGTAGTGCAGAGAAGTGCGCGGAGACTCAACTCACCGTAGGCAACTGTGCGCTGCGCGGCAAGCGCGCCAGGACCCTTGCAGGCCCACGGGCGCTGACGAGCGCTGGGCGACGGGCTCAGCAGAGCCGGGTACCCAGCGCTCACTCGGCACCGATCGCTCGGCTCCGTCGCACTCGCGCGGCCCTCGCTCAGGCAGCCACCTTCGCGCCCCAGAGCTCGCGCGAGGCGATCCGTGCGCCCTCGACCAGCGCCCCGAGCTTGGCCCACTGGATCTCCTCGTGCACGCGCTGGATGAACGCGCCCTGGGCGAAGCCGCAGTCAGTGCCGCCGATGACATTGTCGCGCCCGACGACATTGGCGAGACGGACGAGGCGCTGGGCGACGAGCTCGGGATGCTCGACGACGTTGGTGTGATGGGTGACGACACCCGGGATCAGCTTCCTGCCCTCGGGCAGCTTGACGTCCTCCCAGATCCGCCACTCGTGCTCGTGGCGCGGATTGGCCTGCTCGATCGAGTAGTAGCCGGCGTTGACCGCGAGCAGGAGATCGACCTGGTCGCGCAGGGGCGGGTCGTAGACGTGGGGTCCGTGCCAGCTGCCCCAGCAGACGTGGTAGCGCACGCGATCCTCGGGAATCCCGGCGAGGGCGTGGTTGAGGGCGTCGATCCGCAGCTGCGCCCAGCGGCGGTAGTCGTCGAGGCTCTGCCCGAGTGACAGCATGCTGTCGCACTCGTGCATCAGCACGGCGTCGTCGACCTGGACCAGGAAGCCGGCCTCGACGATCGCCCGGTACTCGGCCCCGAGCGCCTCGGCGACGGCATAGACGAAGTCCTCCTCGCTGCCGTAGTACTCGTTCTGCAGCCAGTAGGCGCTCGCCGGGGCGACCACCGGCAGGAAGGCGTCGACGCCCTCGTGACCGGCGAGGGCGGCCTTCAGGTTGGCGATGTCGCGATCGATCGCTGCGCGGTTGTAGGTGATCGGGCCGGTGCAGACCCACACGAAGGCGTTGGCGTCCTCCTCACTCGGCGGCGTCGGGTCGCTGCCCTGGCTCTCCCGGTTGGCGGCCTCGTCGAGCGCATCGAGGGCGGCGTAGGCGCCCGGAAACTGCTGGCGGTCGCGGCTCGGAGGCAGGATGCTGCCCTCGACCTTGATCGGCCGCAGCTCGAGCCCGCTGATGCGCTCGTAGAGGTAGGTGATCCAGGTCGACTTGCCCATCTCGCCGTCGTCGACGACGTCGATGCCGGTCTCGATCTGGCGATCGACAACGTCGGCGACCGAACGCGTCAGGCGCGAGCGGTACTCCTCGCTATCGGGGGCGACTCCGCCCGGCAGGGTCTGGAACGCCTTCAACTCATCCGGGCGGATGAGGCTGCCGGCGTGGCTGGTCAGTATCCGGTCCACGGTGTCTCCTCCCATTCGGGGTCGCTCTCGCGCCCTCGCGCGAGAGCGCCTGTCAGCTCGAAGCCGCCGCTGCGAACAGTCGCGCGGCGTGCTGGGTGTCCATGTACTCGCGCACTGTACGCACACGCCCGTCGACGATCTCATAGAGGATCACGTAGCGATTGTCGTACTCGGTGCCGTTGCGAAAGCGCCCCGCGCCGGTGCTCTCGGCAATGATCCAGTCGCCGTCGTGGAACGCCCTCGTGACCGTCATCCGCGGGCCGCCGTCCTCGAACAGGCTCAGCACCGCCGGCAGCGTCTGAAGGATCGTGGCCTTGTCGAACACGCCGGCGCCCGGCAGCTCGATGCCGCAGATCTCATAGCTGAGGTCGTCGTGCAGCAGCTCGGCCAGGCGTTCGAAGTCACGCCTCATGATGGCCTCACCGAACTCCTCGATGATCCGCTCCGCCTGTGTCTGCACGCGGATCACTCTAGGGGCGCGGCGCACGCACACGCAAGTGCTGCCGTCGCGATCGGCCACGGCCATCGGTCGCGGCGCACGCAGGGCCCGGCCGCTTCGGCGCCGCCTGCACGCAGGCGGCGCCAGAGGCGATCGGTCTAGAGGCCGGCGGCGGCGCGGAGTGCGTCCGCCTTGCCGGTGTGCTCCCAGGTGAAGTTGCTGTTGTCGCGTCCGAAGTGGCCGTAGGCGGCGGTTGCCTGGTAGATCGGGCGGTGGAGGTTGAGCTCTTCGCGGAAGGCCCCGGGGCGCAGGTCGAAATGCTCATCGATCAGGCTGATGATCTTGCCGCGCTCGATCGCTTCGGTCCCGAACGTCTCGACCATCACCGAGACCGGCTGCGCGACACCGATCGCGTAGGCGACCTGGACCTCGATCCGCTTCGCCAACCCGGCCGCGACACAGTTCTTCGCGACCCACCGGGCGGCGTAGGCGGCGGAGCGGTCGACCTTCGACGGATCCTTGCCGCTGAACGCCCCGCCCCCGTGGCGGGCCATGCCGCCGTAGGTGTCGACGATGATCTTGCGCCCGGTCAGGCCACAGTCACCCATCGGCCCGCCGATCACGAAACGACCGGTCGGGTTGACCAGGAACGAACGCTCCAACTCGACCTGGTCGTAAAGGCCCTCAGGCAGCGACGGCACGACGACGTGCTCCCACAGATCCGTGCGGATCTGCGGCTGCTCGACGCTCTCGGCATGCTGCGTCGAGATCAGCAGCTTCTCGATCCCGACCGGGCTGCCACCCTCATAGCGCACGCTGACCTGCGTCTTGCCGTCCGGGCGCAGATAGTCGAGCGTCCCGTTCTTGCGCACCACCGACAGACGCTCCGCCAAACGATGCGCAAGCGCGATCGGCAACGGCATCAACTCCGGCGTCTCATCCGTCGCGTAGCCGAACATCATGCCCTGATCGCCGGCGCCGGCCACGTCGAGCTCATCGCCCGAACCGGCCGCGCGCTGCTCGAACGCCTGATCGACACCCTGGGCGATATCCGGCGACTGGCGATCCAGCGTCGACATCACCGCACAGGTGTTGGCGTCGAAACCCTTCAAAGCGTCGTCGTAGCCGATCCCGCGCACCGTCTCGCGCGCGATCGCCGGGATATCCAGATGCGCCGACGTGCTGATCTCACCCGCGACGACGATCAGACCCGTCGTCACCAACGTCTCACACGCCACCCGCCCATAGGGATCCTCGCGAAGGACCGCATCCAGGACACCGTCGGAGATCTGATCGGCGATCTTGTCCGGATGACCCTCCGTCACAGATTCCGAGGTGAACAGGAAACCTCCATCGTTCTGTGCCATCACTGCTCCTTTCTCACCCGCGCGGGGTGACAATCATGAGGCAGGCGACCTTCGTGGCCCCCGCACCCTGTGCCATGCCTCTGATGGCACTTCGGCTTTATGAGGTGCGACACGGTCAGCGCTCGACCGTGCGCTAAGACTTGTGATTCGTGTTCATCGGCGGGTGACGACGAATGCTTCGTCGTTGAACCATAGGCCGCCGTGGTCGTGCAGTGCCTGTTGTGTGGCTTGTAGGTAGGCGCCACTGGCGACGACGTCGTCCAAGCGTTCGTCCTCGATCTGGTTGACGTAGATGACCGCGTTCCACGCCGCGAACAAGGTGGAGGTGCCGATCCGGTCGGTGATCTCGGAGGGCAGGGTGTGCATCTCGTAGCGAAACAGAGCGCCCTCATCGGTCGGGCTCTCAAGATCGAAGTTTGAGGCGTCATCGCCGAGCGCTTCGCGCATCCCCGCCAGCAGTGCCTCGCGTCCGACGGGGAAGAAGTCCTCGCCGGGCCACAGCGTCTCGACAACCTCCGTCGCCGCGTCATGCCCGAAGGACTGCACCACCAAAAGCCGGCCGCCCTGCTTCAAAGACCGCGACAGCGGCGCCAGGATCTTCTCCGCCTTGAACTTCGCGCTCGTCCGCGCCCGCCACGGCTGCGACGCCAACACGAAGTCATAACCAGGAACACCCTCACCCTGCTTCGGGATCACCGAGTCCAAAACGAACTCATGATCAGCCCGGTACACGACCAGCACCGTCGGGCGAACGTAGGTCGGGTTGCCGGTCTGGGGGTTCGGCTTGGTCTCCCAGCCATGAGCCAACGCCGGCTCCAAAGCCTCGATCTGATCGCCGAACTCATTCGCCGAAGAGCCCTCGAGCCTGACCACCTGCCAATTGATCTCCGCCGCCGGGTCCGGCAGCCCCAGCGACGGCGCATTCGCGTAGCTCAGGTTCGTGATCACCAGCACCGTGTTGCCGTGCTCGTAGAAGCGGTCGGGCATCTTCTCGAGCCCCAGGCGGACGTCCTCGAGGCTGATCTCCTTCGCCACCGCGAGCAGCGGCACCGTCGGGAAGAGCTGATGCGTCGTACGCATCATCCGCGAGAGCACCGTCGCGTCACCCATGCCCGCGTCGAAGATCCGAAGCGAAGGCGGCGTCGGCGACATGTGCGCGAGCTCTTGCGCAGCGCGCTTGACGACCATCGCCTTCTCGTTGCAGGTGTTCACGAACGTCAGATACTTCTGACGGTTGTCGTAGAAGCGAAACGGCGGCGAATCCGCCACCGCAGGCTGCGGCGCGACGCCCTCTCCCGAACCGCTCATCGCACGGCCTCGGTGATGCACAGCGATGCTGCCCGCATGACTTCTCCTTTTCGCATGACGCTCCGCAGGCGGTGCCTGACGGTTCTCCTCGCGCGCCGCGTCGCCACGCAGGCGCCTGGACGCCGCGCGACCCCAGCGAGCTGAACGCAATTCTCCCCTACCGCCCCGCCTCGCGCTCGCGACGGGCGCGCGCCGGCCCAGCGGCGGCCGCCGACAGGGGTGGTCAGGATCCGGGTTTCGCTCATTGTCGTGTGCTTTTTGCTCCGGCCTGGACCATGGCCGCGCTCATCGCGGACCGTGACGCGGCGGAGCAGACGCTGCTTGGAGGCGGGCGCGTAGCTCGGCCCATCTCAACTCGCGCCAGTCTAGTCAATGGTAAAGCAACTCTGTCGAGTGGGACTACACGCGCGCGCGTGTCCACGAGCCGAATCCCCAGGTATTTGGGGCTCGCAGTCGTTCAGGTGGACTTGACGCAGCGGGAACCGGCTTGCCGGTCAGCGGCGAATCCGCGTCGCGGCGCGGGCGCTGCGCTCAACGCACGGCGCGGAACTCGCGCGGGGAGCTCCCATAGGCGTTGCGGAAGAGGCGGCTGAAATGGGGCAGATTCGGCAGTCCCCAGCGTGTGGCGATGGCGATGATCGTGTGGTCGGCGAAAGCCGGGTCGAGCAGGTCGTGGCGGCAGCGATGCAGCCGCTCGGTGCGGATCCACTCGCTGACCGTCTGCCCCTCCTGCTCGAAGAGGCGGTGCAGGTAGCGGGTCGAGATCGAGCAGGCGCGGGCGATCTGGGCGGGAGCCAGGCAGGGATCGCCCAGGTTGGTCTCGACGTAGGCCTTCGCGTGCAGCAGGAGCTCGGTGCGCGAGCGCAGCCGCACCGGCTGGTCGGCGTCGATGCGGTCGGCGTAGACACCGCGGACGAGGTCGATGATCCGCTCCGCGACGTTGACGTCATCGCCGGCGATCGTCCCGTCGGCGAGGCCGGCGGCGACACCGCAGAAGAACTGGGCGGCGAGCCGCGGCAGCCCGCAGGTGCCGGGAATCCGAAGCGCCGTGTGAGCCGCCATCTTGGCCGAGTGGGCGCCGAGCGTCTCCTTGGGCAGGCGCACCACGATCGCCTCGAAGGACTCATCGGCACGGAACACCGCGGGCTGCGAGGTGTCATACATCGTCATGTCGCCCGGGCCGAGCACGTCGCTGCGATGCCCCTGGGCCGTCTGCATGCGCCCGCGCAGCAGGATCTTCAGGTGCAGGCACTCGGGATCGCCGGCGGCGATCTGCTTGGCCGTCCGGCTCATCGTGTTCGGGGCGGTCGCCAAGCGGAAGAGCCCGATCGAGCTGACCTCGTCGCCCCACATCCGGGCCGAGAAGCGATCACCGGCGTCCGTGGCGATCTGCACCGGGTGGTAGACGTCGCGCGCGGCGTTCGACCAGTAATCGACGCGCTCGGAGGCCGCGACAACGGCCGTGTCGATCAACAACGCCATGGCACGCAGCCCCGACCCATGAGACGCTCCCCTCTTCCCCCACCCGGAGGCCGAGCAGGCGAGTATACGAGAGCCGCGCGGCTCTGTCGAATCGCCCTGGACCCCTTCCGCGCTTGCCTTCGAGTGCACAGTTGACGGCTCGACTTGAGCTTGAGCGACTTATCCGCTCCGGCGGCCATTGCGCCCGCAATACGATCGGCCCCAGCCGGCCGAGGGTCCGCCGGCGGCGCGTGCGGCGCGCACGCGAAATCAGAGGGGAGGTCAGTAACCCGGGCAGCGCTCTGCAGCGATCCGTCGGCAACCCGATCGGCCACCTCGCCCGCTGCCTCGATGGCGCCGCGCTCCCCGCGCGCGCCGTCACCCCTCGACCTGACCACGTAAACGCCTGCACAGCCGCGACCAGCGCGCGGCTCCACAAGGAGACTCGATGAACCGCATTCTGACCAGCCACGCCGGCAGCCTGATCCGGCCTCCCGAGGTGGTGTCCTACATCAACGCGATCGCCTCCGGCGAGGAGGTCGATGGGGCCGCCTACGCCGACTGCCTGCGCCGCTCGGTGTCAGACATCGTCAAGCAGCAACTCGATGTGGGCCTCGACGTGATCGACGACGGCGAGATCGGCAAGGTGTCCTGGATCACCTACCTCTACGAGCGCGTCAGCGGCCTGGAGCTGCGCCCCCTCACGCGCGCCGGCAGCATGCTGCCGCCGAGCCGCGATCGCCAGAACTTCCCCGGCGCCTACGCCGCTCTCGATGCGCTCGACGAGGCAGCGACGCGGGCGAGCAACGCCGGCGGCGCCGTCGAGGAGGCGCCCGCCGACGCCGCGGTCGAGTGGGTCTGCACCGGGCCACTCGTCTACGACCGCACGGCGGTCGATCGCGACATCGCCAATCTCAAGCTGGCGCTCGCCGACCACGGCGCCGATGAGTCGCAGGCCTTCCTGCCGGTCGTCGCCCCGGCGAGCGCCTACTGGCTGGGCAACGAGCACTACGCCGACGAGGAGGCGTTCGTGTTCGGTCTCGCCGACGCGCTGCACGAGGAGTACCAGGCCATCGCCGACTCCGGCCTGCTGCTGCAGGTCGACGACGCCGTGCTCATGCACGAGGCCGACTCGATGCTCTCGGAGGGCAAGAGCTGGGAGGACTACCGCGCCTGGGCGGAGCTGCGCGTGCGCGCACTCAACCACGCCCTGCGTGGGATCCCCGAGGACCGCGTCCGCTACCACGTCTGCTTCGGCAGCTGGCACGGCCCCCACGCCTACGACCCGCCGCTTCGCGACAGCGTCGATCTCCTACTCGCGGTCAACGCCGGCTACTACTCGATCGAGCAGGCAAACCCCCGTCACGAGCACGAATGGCGGATCTGGGAGGACGTCAAGCTGCCCGAGGGCAAGAAGCTGATCCCGGGCATCGTCACCCACCACACCAACGTCGTCGAGCATCCCGAGCTCGTCGCCCAGCGCCTCGTCCGCCTCGCCAACGTCGTCGGACGCGACAACGTCATCGGCGGCACCGACTGCGGCTTCGCCCAGGGCGCGATCATCCAGCGCGTCCACGAGGAGATCCAGTGGGCCAAGCTGCGAGCGCTGGCAGAGGGCGCGGAGCTGGCCTCGCGCGAGCTCTGGGGAGCCAAGGCCACAGCATGAGCGTCGCCTCCAGAGCGGAGCGCGGCGCGCAGAACTCGAGACGGGCCGCCTGCGAGCGTGTCGCCGCCAACGCGGCGTCCGCAGCGCCGGCTGATCCGTCGAAGGGACCGGTCGCACTGGGCGGCCACCGTTTCGCCGCGGCGCTCGCGCCGCGGCGCGCCGGCGGCCGAGGACCGGACTCGATTCCGCGCCCCTCGGGGACGGAAGGCGCCCAGCAATGGCGTTCGATCGATCGATCGAGCGCCCTGGCTGGACGCGCGGTCTGGCAGCCGCCGAGGGCTCTGCCAGTGATACCCGGCAGGTCCAGGCCGCCCCATCGGCCTTCACCGCGCCGGTGCCGCACCCCTCTCACCCAACGGTCGCGGGGAACCCAGCGGTCCGCGACCTGACGGTGTCTGCCCCTCAGCCATAGGGCCGGAGGCCTGCGCCTCCGGCCCGATGGCGTGAGACCGCGGCGCGAGCGCCGCCCTGCTCGAAGGACTCAGACGCCCTCGGCGCCCGGAGGATCAGCCGACGTCGCGGCTCGAGGCCGCGAGCCGCACCCACCGCCCGCGCCCCCCGAACGCAACCGCCAGCCGCGCCTGCCTCAGATGAACACCGTGTTGGGCTCCAGGCCGCAGGCGATGCGCCCGAGCAGCTCGAGGCTCGTCGCGTCATGCAGGAAGGCGTGGTTCGAGAGCGCCTGGATATCTCGCTGGTAGCGCTGGATCGGTACCGAACGCTGGATCGCCGAGGCGCCGCTCGAGCGGTAGAGGACATCGACGGCGTCGCGCGCGAGCGCCGTCGCGTGGGCGGCGTGCGCGCGCACGAGCGCACGATCCTCGAGCGTGAACTCGCCGTGCGGGGCGCGTGAGGCCAGCTCGATCGCGGCGCGGCCGTGGGCGTCGGCGGAGTGGAGCTTCATCCTCGCCTCCCCCACCGCCAGGTGCGTGACCGGCGCCTGCGACTGGTCGGCGTAGTCGGTGTAGGTGATCCCGCGGCCGGGCAGGCGCTCCATGAAGGCCGCGAGCGCGCCGCGGGCGATCCCCACCGGAGCGCCGGCGGCCTGCCCGATCAGGAACGAGACCGTCGGCACGCGCCAGTAGGCGGCGCCCTGGTTGCGAACGCTGGGGAACTGGAGCGTCATCTGCGCGGCGAGCGGGAGGATCCGGTGAGTGGGCACGAAGACCTCATCGGCGAGCGTGGTGTTCGATCCGGTGCCGGCCATGCCGCTGGCGTGCCAGTCGTCGAGGATCTCGAGCTCCGAATAGGGGATCAGGAGGCTCGCCGGCGCCGGCGCGCCGTCCTCCCCGCCGATGAGCGCGGTCAGGATCGCCCACTGCGAGTGCAGGCAGCCGGTGTTGAAGGGCCAGCGGCCGCTGACGACGACCCCGCCGTCGACGCTGCGCGCCTGCCCGCCGACCGCGAAGACCGAGGCGATCCGCACCCCCGGCGCCGCGAAGACCTCCTCCTGCGCCTGATCCGAGAACATCCCGACGTTCCACAGCATCGCCGTCAGGATCGTCGCGACCCAGCCGCTCGACGGGCACGCCGAGGCGATCGCGGCGAGCACGTCGTACTGCGTCTGCAGGCTCGACTCGTAGCCGCCGAAGTGGCGGGCGACGGTCATCGCGAAGACGCCGGCCTCCGTCAGCGCCTCGATGTTCTCATCGACGACGCGGCGCCCCTTCTCGGTGCGCTGCGCGTTCTCGCGCAGCAGCGGCAGCAACGCCTGCACGCGCTCCAGCAGCCCCGACTCGCTGGCGGCGATCTCCTTTGAGCTCACGTCCCCACCTCCGCTCCGTTTGGCGTCCAGGACAGTAGCGCCCACAGGCGGCGCCGGCGTCCGCCCGCCGCGCTCGGCGAGTAGGCTGGGCGCCATGGAAGCGCAGGGCTCAGCGGCACCGAAACCCTCGCGCACGGACGTCGAGGCGGCCCTCGCCCCGGCGCTTCGCAGCAGCCTCGGGCGCTTCGTCACCGGCGTCGCCGTGCTCACCTTCGAGGCCGACGAGGGCCCCCGGGGGATCACCGTCAACTCGTTCACCTCGGTGTCACTCGACCCGCCGCTGATCCTCGTCAGCATCGCCAGGACCTCGCGCTCGCACGACATCCTCGCGGCCGGGGTCGCCTTCACCGTCAACATCCTCGGCGCCGAGCAGGAGGTGATCGCGCGCCACTTCACGCGCCGCGGCGGCGACGTCACGATCCACTGGCACCTGGAGGCCAGCTCGCCCCGCCTGATCGGAACTCTGGCCCACTTCGAGTGCTCGCACTGGCGCAGCTACGACGCCGGCGATCACACCCTCGTGCTGGGCGAGGTCGTCGACTTCGCCGCCCGCGAGGGCGACGCGCTGGGCTTCTTCACCAGCCGCTTCACGCCGGTGATCGAGGAACGCCTCGGCCACGAGGATCTGTTCTAGTAGGTCTCCACCACAGGATCGAGGAGGGGCAATGGGCGCGCGCAGCGGAGCGGATTACGTAGAGCGTCTGGCGGCGACGCGGCCGACCGTCCACATCAACGGCGAGGTCCTCGACGGTCCGGTCACCGAGCACCCGATCCTCTCGCGCCTGATCGCGAGCTTCGCCGCTCTGTACGACATGCAGCTGCAGCCCGGGCGCCTGGAGACCATGACCTACTCCGAACCCGGGTCAGACGAGCGCTTCGGCGCCTCCTTCCTCGTCCCCCGCACCCACGAGGACCTCACCCGCCGGCGCGAGAGCATGAAGGCCTGGGCCGACTACAGCCTCGGCACGCTCGGGCGCACCGGCGACTACCTCAACTGCGCCGTGATGGCGCTGAGCGAAGCCCAGAGCTGGTTCGCGCAGGCCGACGCCGCCTTCGCCGCCAACATCGCCGCCTACTACCGCCGCGCGCGCGAGGAGGACCTGCTCCTCACCCACACGCTGATCGCCCCGCAGGCCAACCGCAGCCAGGACGCCGCGCAGCAGCAGGGCGGCGCGCTGACCGCGCGCATCGTCGCCCAGGACGACAACGGCGTCACCATCCGCGGCGCCCGCATGCTGGCCACCATCGGCCCGATCGCCGACGAGCTGCTCGTCTTCCCCTCGACCGTGCTCAAGGGCACCCCCGAGGACGCCCCCTACTCCTTCGCCTTCGCGATCAACTGCGACGCCCCCGGCCTGCGCTTCATCTGCCGCGAGTCGCTGGACTACGGCCGCAGCCACTTCGACCACCCGCTCGGCTCGCGCTTCGAGGAGATCGACTCGGTGGTGGTCTTCGACGACGTCCACGTCCCCTTCGAGCGCTGCTTCATGCTCGGCCACCCCGACCTCTGCAACACCTTCTACACCGAAACCACCGCCGCCGCCCACATGACCCACCAGGTGGCGACGCGGACGATGGCCAAGAGCGAGGCGATGGTCGGGATCGCGACGCTGCTCTCGGAGGCGATCGGGATCGAGTCCTTCCAGCACATCCAGGAGGACCTCGCCGAGCTCATCGTCACGCTCGAGATCGTGCGCGGCCTCGTGCGCGCCGCCGAGGCCGACGCCGAGCTCAACGAGTTCGGCGTGATGACCCCGAGCATGGCGTCGCTGAACGCCTGCCGCAACTGGTTCCCGAAGGCCTCGCAGCGCTTTCCCCAGATCCTGCGCAAGTTCGGCGCGAGCGGCCTGATGGCGCTGCCCACGCAGGCCGACATCGAGGGCGCCGCCCACGACGACATCGAGCGCTACCTGCAGTCGGCGACGCTCGACGGCTCCGACCGCGTGCGCCTCTTCCGCCTCGCCTGGGACATGTCGACGTCGGCCTTCGCGGGCCGCCAGACGCTGTATGAGTACTTCTTCTTCGGCGACCCGGTGCGCATGGCCGGGGCGCTCGTGCGCGGCTACGACCGCACCCCCTACACCGCGCGCGTGCGGGAGTTCCTGGAGAACGAATAGCCGGGCCGGAGGGGTGCATGCACCCCTCCGCGGGTTGGCGCATGCGCCAACCCGGGGGACGGCGCATGCGCCGTCCCCTCACCCCATCGACGTCAGCTTCTGACCGGAGCCTCGACGCCGATGTCGGCGAGCGTCGTGCGCAGAGAGACCGGGTCATAGCCCGGCTGCAACAGCTCGGCCGCCTCGAAGGCGGTGCGCGCGAAGTGGCCGGCCAGAAGGCGCGCCGCCAGCTCGCGCTCGCCGGCCTTGCAGGCGTCGAGGATCTCGCGGTGGCCGGCGGTCGCCCATGCGCTCGGGCCGTGGCCGATGTGGAGGCGCCGGTAGCGCTCGGCGTGGTCGAAGAGCTGGACGAGGAGGTCGTTGAGGCGCTCGCCGGCGGGCGAGGTGAGCTGGGCGTGGAAGGCGCGATGGGGGACGACCCAGCGGCGGTAGTCCTTGACCTGCGCGAAGTGCGCCATCTCCCCCATGTAGCCCTCCAGGCGGGCCAGGTCCTCGGGCGTCATGCGCGGGATCGCCAGGCGCAGCGCCTGGGACTCGAGCGTGACGCGGATGATGCAGAGCTCCTCGAGGTCCTCGGGCGTGACGGCCGCGACGCGCACGCGGCGGTTGGGCTCTGACTCGATCAGGCGCTCGCCCTGGAGCATGCGCAGCGCCTCGCGCAGCGGCGTGCGGCTGATCCCGAGCTCGTTGGCGAGGGATACCTGGGACATCACCGAGCCGGCCGGCAGCTCGCCGTCGAGGATCGCGCTGCGGACGCGCTCGTAGACCTGCTCGGTGCTCTGGCGGTCGGTGGCCCCGTTGTCGTCGAGCTTCATCGCCTCACCGCGCTCATGCCCCCAGCATGCTGTATCCGCCGTCGGCGATCATGTAGGTGCCGGTGATGTGGTGGGCATCGTCAGAGGCGAGGAAGAGGGCGGCTGCCGTCATGTCCTGCGGTCCTGGAATCTTGCCAGCCGGCGTGGCGGCAAGGATTGCGTCGCGACGACCGCCCGCGATCCACTCCGGGCGGGCGAGCACGGCCTCGGTCTCCATGAAGCCCGGAGCGAAGGTGTTGACGCGCACGTGCGGCGCGAGCGCCTTGGCGTAGGACTTGGTGATCCCGAGCAGCCCGTACTTGCCGGCCGCGTACTGGGGCGCGCGCGGGCTGCCCCGCACGATCACCGTGGAGCCGACGTTGACGATCGCGCCGCCGCCGCGCTCGACCATCCGCTGGCCGAACTCGTGGACCATCAGCATCGTGCCCTTGATGTCGACCGCGAGCACGTGGTCGATCGCGGCCTCGGTGACCTCGGTCCACGAGGCCTGGCCGGAGGCCATGTCGCCGACGTTGTTGATGAGCACGTCGACGCCGCCGTGCTCATCGAAGGCCCACGCCACCATCGCCTTGATGTCCTCCCACGAGGTGATGTCGCCCTGCACGACCTCGGCGCGGGCGCCCGCGTCGCGCACGCGCGCCGCGGTGCGCTCGGCGCCCTCGCGCGAGCTGCGGTAGTGCAGCAGCACGAGCGCGGCTCCCTCCTGCGCGGCGCGCACCGAAAGCTCCGCGCCGAAACCCGTTCCCGCGCCGGTCACCATCACCGACTTGCCGTCGAAGCGCTGCAGCGGCGTGCTGATGTGCTCACCCACCTCTCAACCTCAGATGACGGTGCGGCCGCCATCGATGTACAGGACCTGACCGGTGATGAAGCTCGCTCGCGGCGAGGCGAGGAAGAGCACGGGGTCGAGCACCTCCTGGATCGTTCCAAAGCGCCCGGCCGGGATCAGCTCGGTCAGCGCCTCGCGCCGCCCCGGGTGCGTGGCGAGGTAGTCGGCCGTCAGCGCCGTGTCCATGTAGCCGGGCGCCACGGCATTGACGGTGACGCCCTCGGCGGCGTACTCGTGCGCCATCACGCGCATCAGCTGGTTGATCGCGCCCTTGGTGGCCGCGTAGGGGCCGTGGAGCTTGTGCCCGCTTCGGCCGGCGACCGAGGAGAAGAAGATGATCCGCCCGTCGCGCTGCTCGCGCATGCCGCCGGCGGCAGCCGTGGCGGTGTGGAAGGCGCTGCTCAGGTTGGTCGCGATGATCGCGTCCCAGAGGGCGTCGTCGTAGTCCTCGAGCGGGCGGCGGTCGTTGATGCCGACGCAGTGGACGAAGACATCGAGGCCGCCGAGCTGCTGGCGTGCCGACGCCACGGCGTCGCGGCAGGCCGCGGGGTCGCGGAGGTCCGCCTCGATGGCGACGACGCCACGCTGCGCGAGCTCTGCGAGAGCTTTCGCGCTCACGTCGATGGCCGCGAGCTTCGCGCCTGCGGCGGCGAAGCCGTCGACCAGCGCCGCCCCGAGCGTGCCGCCGCCACCGGCGATCACGACGCGCCGGTCGCTCAAGCCGAGCCAATCGCTCGTCGACGCCTCACTCGGCGGCGGCGTACTCACCGCGGGCGCGTCCTGTGCCGGCGCCCGCGCGCGTTGCCTGGGGCCGGGTTGAGCGAGGCGCGCCGCATCTGGCTCTCAGGTTACTGCATCCACTTTTGTGATTCGTCTACAGTCCTGGCGGCGATGGTGGCCGGCGCGGTGGGTTCGGAGAGAAGCGGCGGGGCGGCGTGAGTGAGCGCACGTCGCTTCCCGCGCCCCACCACATCGGCTACGTCGTGGACGACCTGCAGGCCGGCGTCGCTCGCTTCGCGGCGACCCACGGCGCGGGGCCGTTCTTCGCGATCGAGCACCTGCGCTTCGACGAGGTCAGCTTCCTGGACGGTCCGGCGGTGTACGACCACTCCTCGGCCTTCGCGCAATGGGGCCCGCGGATCGTCGAGCTGACGCAGGTGCAAGCCCGCGAGCCCGAGGGTCTGCGCCAAGCGCTGGTCGCGCCCGGTCGCGGCGTCGGCCACCTCGGCTTCCTGTGCGACTCGCTGGCGGCGGAGACCGCGCGGCTGGTGGGTGGCGGCTACCGCGCCTTCCACGCCGGGCGCAGTGGGCCGGTGTCGGCGGTGTGGCTGGACGGAGGTCCGCTCGGCCACCCCGTCGAGATCCTGGAGCGGTGCCCGGAGCTCGAGGGCTTCTACGCCGGTATCGCCGGGGCGGCGAGCGGCTGGGACGGTCGCCAGGCGCTGCGTCCGGCGTCCGATCTGCTGAGCTGACGCGGAGGCGGTCCCGCTGCTTCGCGCGGCCGCGTCCCTGCCGTTAGCGCGGCCGCGTCCCCGCCGACGCGAAGTACTTCATCCCCGGATGCGCGACGAAGGCCACGCGCGCGTCGATCACGGCCGGCAGACCGCTGTCGCGCGCGCGCTCGAGCGCCGGGCGGACCTCCTCCGGTCGCTCGACGCGCTCGCCGTGGCAGCCGAAGGCGCGGGCGATCGCCGCATAGTCGGTCCCGTCGAGGTCCGTGCCGAGCTCGAAGTCGTGGCGGCTCTGGCCGAGCGCGATCACCCCCCAGGCCGCGTTGTTGTGGATCACGTGGATCGCCGCCAGGCCGTAGCGGCGGGCCGTGTCGAGCTCGGGCAGCGTGAAGCCGAACGCCCCGTCGCCGGTCAGGTTGACCACCGTGCGGCCCGGAAAGAGCGCCGCGAGCGCGAGCGCGTGCGGCACGCCGAATCCGAGATGCGCCATGCCCGGCTCGTGAAAGCGCGTGCGCGGCTCGTTCGCCGGCGTCAGGTCGTTGCTCCAGAAGGTCGTGTGCCCACCGTCGTAGACGGCGAGCCCGTCGCGTGGCAGCCAGTCGCCGACCTCGCGTGCAAGCTCGGCGGGATGCATGAGCCCGCCAGGCGCCCCCGAAAGCGACCGCAGCTCGTCGCGGTAGCGCGCGTAGTCCGCGCGTAGCGAAGCGACCCAGGCGCTCGGGCTCGGCGGCGCGCCCTCGCCGAGCGCCTCCGCGAGCATCTGAAGGGCCGTCCTGGCGTCCCCCACGACGGGCACGTCGGCGCTGACGAGGCGGCCGATCATCGCCGGGTCGATGTCGATCTGGATCAGGCGCTGCTCGCCACCGGCGCGCACCGCGGGGCCGGTCGCGTCCCACCACCACGATGAGAGGCGCGATCCGACGGCCACGACGACGTCGGCTTCGCGAAGCGCCCGCCCGACCGCCTCGCCGCCGATCAGGCCGCCGTGCCCGAAGAACTCCGGCGAGTCGCTCGAGACCACCCCAAGGCCCATCTGGGTGGCGGTCGCCGCCGCGCCGAGCCTGCCTACGACCGCTCGCAGCTCGCTCGTCGCGTCGGCGGCCACGACGCCGCCGCCGGCGATGATCAGCGGGCGCTCCGCTCGCGCCAGCAGCTGGGCCGCCTGCTCGATCGCGTCCGCGTCGGGCGCGGGGCGCGAGGGGCGCACGAACTCCTCGCCCGCGCCCGGCGGCTCGACCTCGGCCGCCAGGACGTCGGCGGGCAGCTCGATCGCCACCGGGCCGGGCCGCCCGCTCAGGGCCTCGCTCAGCGCGCGCCGGACGAGCTCCGCGATCCGGGAAGGGTCGCGCGCGAGGGCGCGCCACTTCGTCACGGCCGCGAACGCGGTCTGGCCGTCGGTCTCCATCGTGAAACCGCTGAAGGGGTAGGTGAGGTGAGAAGGCGGTCCCGAGACGATCGCCACGAGGGCGACGTTGTTGGCGTAGGCGCTGCCGAGGCCTGCGATCAGATTGTGGGTTCCGGGTCCCCCCTCGCCGCAGCACACGGCGATGCGCCCGCTGGCGCGGAAGCTCGCCGCCGCCATCCACGCCGCGGCGGCCTCGTGCCGCGTGCCGGTCCATCCCAGCTGCGCCGGATCGCTCGCGATCGCCCGCATGAACGGCGAGAGCTTGCCCGCCGGCACGCCGTAGACGTCTCGAACCCCTGCTCGCGCCAGGCACTGCGCGAGGACCTCGCCGCCGTTCACCGCCGTTTGTCCCGAGGGCGGGGGCGCAGCCAGCGCCGAGCGGCCAGCGGCGGCGCCGCCGCCGCGCTCATGCCCCTCCGACGGCGTTGCGCTCAGCCGGTGGCGCGGACGCACCGGCGGCGGCGCCCGCGAGCCGTGGACGGGGCGGCGGTCCCCAGCCTCCCGGGATCAGCGCCCCGACCCGTCGCGCCGCCCACACCAGCGGTGGGGGCGGGTTGGCGGCGATGCCGTTGGGGTTGGCGATCGCGGTCAGCGTCAGTGCGAGCCCGGCGACGACGAGCTGGTAGTTGCCGATCCCGAGCTGGACGTTGAGGAAGGTCACGAGCAGGCCGTTCGCGCTCAGCATCACCCCGGCCACGACGGCGCCGGCGATGCGGCCGAGGCCGGCCACCATCACGACGGCGAGCAGGGCCAGCGAGGTGCCGCTGGCGAAGGTCGTGGGCGAGACGATCTGCCCCTGGTAGGCGAGCAGGCAGCCGCCGATGCCGGCGATCCAGGCCGAGAGGGCGAAGGCGAAGAGCTTCGCGCGCGCCACGTCGATCCCGGCCGCGGCGGCGGCGCGCTCGTTGGAGCGCACGGCGATCATCATGCGCCCGGCGGGCGAGCGGCGCAGCCGCGCCACCATCAGCCCGACCAGGCAGACGATCGCCAGCGCCACGACACCGAAGATCAGCCGCGGGTAGTGGTGGCCCTGCTGGATGCCGACGTTCCAGCCAAACAGAGTCGGGTGGGGCACCTTGAGGCCGGCCAGGCCGCCCGCGAAGCTCGTCCAGTCGGTGAAGATCACATCGACGACGGAGGCGGCGGCGAGCGTGACGACGGCGAGGTTGACTCCGCGCAGGCGAAGCGCCGGCAGACCGATCACCAGCCCCAGCGGTACCGCCGCGAGGCTCGCTATCAGCAGCGTGAAGGGGAAGCCGATCCCGACGCTGACCGTCAGGTGCGTCAGCAGGATCGCGCTGACGGCGGCCAGCGACATCTGGGCAAGGGAGATCTGCCCGATGTAGCCCGTCAGCACGACGACGGAGAGCCCGACGCAGACGATCCCGATCGAGTAGAGCAGCGCCTCATCCAGGAGCGCGTGGAAAAGCGACAGCGCGATCAGGCCGGCGCCGAACATCGCCGCCGTCGTCAGGTAGGGGCGCTGGGGATAGCCGAGCGAGGGGTTTCGGTGTGCGCGCTCCTCGCCGCGCGCGCCGATGCCTCGCGAGAGGGCCATCATCGCCACGATCACGACGACGAAGGGGACGGCCTGGGGCAGCGCCTGCTGCCAGCCCGTGGAGAGGCTCGGGAGCAGGCTGGGCAGGATCGCCAGTTCGGACTGGAGCATCGCCAGCGCGAAGGCCGCAGCGGTGGCGATCGCGAAGGATCGGAAGCGCGCCACCAGCGCGATGCCGAACACCGGTACCAGGAAGAGCGTCGCGAAGGACGGCGCGACCTGGTCGAGCGGCGCGATCATGATTCCGGCGAAACCGGCGAGGACGCTCGCGATGATCCAGTTGCCGCCGGCGATGCGGTCGGATGAGAGGCCGATGACGGCGGCGCCCTGCTCGTTCTCGGCGGCGGCGCGCGTCGCCAGCCCGAAGCGCGTGAAGCGGTAGATGGCGGCCACCGTGGCTGTGAGCGCGATCGCGATCCCGCTCAGCCACAGCGAGCTGACCGGGATCGGGGGGATCCCGAGGACGTGGACGCTGCCGCTCGGGAGGATCGGGTTGGTGGCGACCGAGATCGACCCGAAGTTGAGGACCGCGACGGCCTGGAGGTAGATCATGATCCCGACTGAGGCCGAGACGCGGATCAGCTGGGGCGCGTTGCGAAGCGGCCTGAACACGAGCACGTAGAGCAGGGCGCCCAGCACGGCGGCGTAGGCGAGCCCGACGAGAAGCGCCGGCAGCGTCCCCCACGGCTTGGTGCTCAGGGTGATCGCGTGCGGGATGACCACCCACGGGAACACGAGCTGGCCGTAGGCGTGCAGCTCGATGTAGACGTAGGCGATGAACATCGCCACCGCGGCATGGCTGAAGTCGACGACGCCGGAGCTTCGGTACTTGAGCACCAGCCCCGTCCCCAGCAGCGAGTAGATGCCGCCGGTGGCCAGCCCGAGCAGGAGAAAGAAGATGTATTGGGACAGCGAGGGCGTCATGGTGGTGCGTGGTCTGCGGCGAGATCGGCCGGGCCGCGCGAGCTGCGCGCGACCCGGCCGAGGCTACATCGAGTCGGCGGCTAGGGGGTGTAGTACTTCGCCCCGTCCTGCCACACGGAGCTCAGCGTGACGACCTTCCCGTTCTTGACCTGGAAGACCTGCTGCCAGGGCTCGCACACCGCCTTCTGGCTCGGCACCAGGTGCGTCGCGCAGTCGTAGGGGTGAGAGAGCCAGTTGGCGTGGCTACCGGGCTTGCGGAAAGCAGCCAGGATCGACGCCTCGGTCAGCTTGCCCTTGATCGTGGGCAGCGTCGCGCGGATGTTCATGACCGCTCCGAAGTCCTCGAGCGCCGGGGCGTCAAGGATGATGTTCTTCGGCGCGTACTTCGCGAGCACGGCCTCGGTGAGCTTGATCTCGGGGCCGTAGGTCTTGTTGCTCGACTGGTCGAAGCCGACGAACGGCGAGGCGTAGAAGAGCCCGTTTCCGGCCGAGCCCTCGGCGGCGATGGCGGGCGGCGAGGCGCACGGATCGATGCCGGCGATCTTGCCGGTGTAGCCCGACTGGCCGATGGCCGCCACTTCCTCCTGGCAGTTGGCCGGGGCCTCGACGTAGATCAGGCCCGGGCTGATCGACTCCGCCTCAGCCGCGGCGGCCGAGTAGTCCGACGCGGACGCCGTGTCGGAGAGCGGGATCAGCTTGTCGGTCATGTGGAGCCCCTTGGCGACGCTGTCGAGCAGCGCGCCGGTGGCGAGCCCCTGCGCGTCGTTGGCCTCGATGATCCCGACGCTCTTGATCCCCAGGGTGTGGGATGCGTAGTAGAGGGCGCCCGCGTTGTCGGCCACGTTCAGCGAGCTGAAGATGACGGAGTTGGGGGCATTGCTCTCGACCGGGGTGAACGAGGACCCACCGATGTAGGCGAGGTGATGGGCCTGCCAGACCGGGAACGAGCCCGCCGAGCCGATGTCGGCGGCGCCGAGCACGAGCACCGGGTTATCGGCGACGAGCTGGTTGGCGCAGGTCTGCGAGGTCGCCGGCGTGAGCGTGTTGTCGCTGCACTCGACCAGCTTGATCGGGTGGCCGTTGATCCCGTTCTTGTAGGCGTTGACGTAGTCGATCGCGGCCTGTGCGCCCTGCTGGGCCTCGTTGAAGGTGACCGGCCCACCCTCGAGATTGATCATCGCGAAGACGTACGGCTTGCCTGTGGCCTTGTGGGGCGTGCCGAGCACTGACGAGGCCGAGCCCGTGCTGCTCAGCCCGAACGTCGCGAGCAGCGCGACACCTGCGCCCAACACCGCGCATCGCGCTGCGAAGCGTCTACTTAGGTGCACTGCAATCTCCTCCTGGTCTGTGGTTCGCCCCGCGGGGCATTCGTGGGATCACGCTTCCGCGGCCCCGGCCGCGACTGCGGCCTCGCCGAGGTAGCTCGAGCGCAGCAGCTCGCGCCGCTCGCGCAGGTCGGCCGCCGCACCCTCGAGCGCGATCCGACCGTGGTTGAGGACATAGGCCCGGTCGGCGACCTCGAGGGCGATCGCCACGTGCTGCTCGACGAAGAGCACCGCGGTACCGAATTCGGAGGCCACGCGCCGAAGCACCGGCAGCATGCGCTCGACGATCACCGGCGCGAGGCCGAGGCTCATCTCATCGACGAGCAGCAGGCGCGGTCGTGAGATCAGGCCGCGCCCGACCGCGAGCATCTGCTGCTCGCCACCGGAGAGCACGCCGGCCTTGCGCCCCGCGCACTTCTCGAGCTCCGGAAAGAGCTCGAAGAGCTGCGACTGGGCCATGCCGCCGCGACTCCCGGCGAGCTTGAGGTGCTCGCGCACCGTCAGTCCGAAGAAGAGCGCGCGGCCCTCGGGGACGAGCGAGATGCCGCGCTTGGCCAGCCGGTGCGCCCGCGTCCCGCCGATCGAGTTGCCGGCGAAGGCGACGTTGCCCCCGATCGGCTCGAGCAACCCGGCGATCGTGGCGAGCGTGGTCGTCTTGCCCGCGCCGTTGGGCCCGAGCAGGGCGACGACCTCGCCCTGGCGCACGACGAGGTTGAGTTCGCGGACGACCGGGAGGCCGCCGTAGCCCGCGTCGAGGGCTGAGACGTCGAGCACGACGTCTGACTCAGGCTGCATTCTGGCCTCCGGCGTGGCGCGAGCCGAGGTAGGCGGCGACGACGGTCTCGTCGGCGCGAATCTCCTCCGGCGTGCCGTGGGCGATCACGCGGCCGAAATCGAGCACGTAGACCTCGTCGCAGACGCTCAGCACGAGGCCCATGTCGTGGTCGACGAGCAGCACCGTGACGCCGGCGCCGGGCAGCTCGCGCAGATGATCGCCGAGGATCAGGGTCTCGTCGGTGTCGAGCCCGGCCGCCGGCTCGTCGAGAAGCACCAGACGTGGGCGCGACGCGAGCGCGCGAGCGACGCCGACGAGCTTGCGACGGCCGTGGGGCAGCCCGGCCGGCTCGTCGTCGGCCACCTCCTCGAGGCCGCACAGTCGCAGCGCCCAGTCCACGTCGGTGCGGTCGCTGGGGCGTATCGGCAGGAACAGGTCGCGCACGGCGCTGGCGATGCCGACGCGCTCACTGGCGACGAGCAGGTTGCCCTCGACGCTGAGATCGTCGAAGAGCTCGACGGACTGGAACGTCCGCGCCAGCCCGCGCCGGGCTCGTGCGTGCGCCCGCAGGCGCGTGATGTCCTCGCCGCCGAATTTGATCGTGCCGGAACTGGGCGCGTGGTAGCCGCTGAGAGCGTCGATCAGGGACGTCTTGCCGGCTCCGTTGGGACCGATCAGCCCGACCACGCGACCGGCCTCGACGGCGAGGTCGACGCCGTCGACCGCGACGACACCGCCGTAGCGCACGCTCAGCGCGGTCACCTCGAGCAGCGGCGTCACGACCGGACCGCCGGCTCGCTCGGCCTCCGCACAGCGCCTGACCTCAAGTCCTTACCCCTTCCCTCATCGGCGCGCCCTCGCCCTGCAATCGGCCAAGCGACGCGTCCGGACCGCACGAGCATAGCCCAAAGCTGAACACAGATGCGCCTACTGTACCCAAGTTGTTGGTCCGTATGCGTCATTTGGGTCCCCACCTCCGGGCCGGGCCGTGGCAGCCTGGGCGCCGCCGCGAAGTCATAACACGAATTCAGATTCCATTTCAGGTTTGTGTGGTGGACGGCCTGCACAGGGACCGCGACTCGGCCACAGAACGCGCTCACAGCCCCGCGCGGGTCGACCGGTTGCGACTGAATGACGGCCGGTCGCCGGAGCCTGAGTGGCGCACTGGACGCGAGCTACCCACGGGACCTCCTCCAACCGCGCCCTCAGGGACGGTCCGGTGCGCTCGCGCCGACATCGGCCAGCGTCGCGCGCAACGCGGCGGAGTCATAGCCGGGCTCGAGCAGCTCGGCCGCCTCGAGAGGCATGCGCGCGAGATGGGTGGCCAGGAGCGCGGCCGCGCCGTCACTGTCACCGGCCTTGCAAGCGTCGAGGATCTCGCGATGGTCACCGGTGGCCCAGGCGCCAGGCCCGTAGCCGATGTGCAGACGCCGGTAGCGCTCGGCATGGTCGAAGAGCTGAGCGAGGAGATCGCTGAGCCGCTCGCCGGCAAGCGACGTGAGCTGGACATGGAAGGCACGGTGCGGGACCCCCCAGCGGCGGTAGTCCCTTGCCTGCGCGAAGTGAGCCATCTCCGCCATGTGGCCCTCGAGCCGCGCCAGGTGCTCGGGCGTCATTCGAGCGACCGACAGCCGCACCCCCTGTGCTTCGAGGGTCACCCGCATGATCCCGAGCTCCTCGAGGTCCCGGGCGCTCACGGTGGCGACGCGCACGCGGCGATTGGGCTCGGACTCGATCAGACGCTCCGCCTGCAACATCCGCAGCGCCTCGCGCAGCGGTGTGCGGCTGATCCCGAGCTCGCCGGCGAGCGATACCTGCGACATCACCTCGCCCGCGGCGAGATCGCCGTCGAGAATCGCCTCGCGCAGGCGTACGTAGACGTGATCGGGGTTCTGGTGTTCAGCCACGGCGCGGCAGTATTGCATGCACTTTGCCATGTCGTCTACAGTAGTCCCGTGCGGCCAGAGCCCAAATCGCCACAGGTTCGAGGCCGTCGCGCCGGACCGCGTCGCCGATGAGCCCGCCCACGAGCTGGGATCTGGAGGCCGAGGTGGTGATCGTCGGCTGCGGCTGCGCCGGTGCGGCGGCGGCCCTCGCCGCGACCGAAGCCGGTGCCCGCCCGCTCATCATCGAGGCCACGACAGCAGGCGGCGGCAACGCTCGCCACGCCGGCGGCTTTCTGTTCGACGCGGCCGAGGACCAGGTCCTCGACCACCTCGACGCGCTCTGTTTCGGGCGCACCGAGCGCTCGGTGCTCGAGGCCTACGCCCGGGGACTCCACGAGCTTGCGGACTGGCTCTCCTCCCTGGGCGCCGAGACGCTTGCGTTCGTGCCGCCGCCAGGACGCCTCCCGGCCTCCTTCCCCTCCTGGCCCGCGTTTCCGGCGGCCAGTTCGATCAGCTACCGGGTCGTCTCCGGCGGCGAAGGCCGACGCGGCGAAGCGTTATGGCAGGCGCTGGCGAGCGCGCTGCAAACCCGCGGCGTGGAGGTGCGCACGGGCCTGCGCGTACGCGAGCTCTGCCGCGACGGGCACGGCGAGATCCTCGGCGTGGTCGCCGAGCGCGACGGCGAGCGCCTGGCCGTATCGGCCTCCGGCGGCGTCGTCCTCGCCTGCGGCGGGTTCGAAGCCGACCGCGCCCTCGCTGAGGCCTACCTGCCGCTCGGACCCACCTGGCCGGTCGGGCACCCGGCCAATCGCGGCGACGGACTGCGGATGGCACTAGCCGCCGGCGCCGGCCTCTGGCACATGTACGGGTTCTTCGGCTGGTTCGCCCACCGCGCACCGGGTTTCCCTGCCGCGTTTCCGATCGACTTCTTCGCGCCGAGCTTCATCTTCGTCGACGCCGACGGCCGTCGCTTCGGCGACGAGACCGGTTTCGAGGTCCACGACCGCCTGCGCGCGCTGATGGGCTACCGGCCCGATCGCCCCAATCGCCCGCGGCTGCCCGCCTTCGCCGTGTTCGACGAGGCCGCGCGCACGGCCGGCCCGCTCAACGGTCTCCTCGGCACCCCCAACGACTACACGTGGAGCGCCGACAACAGCGCCGAGATCGAGCGCGGCTGGATCGCTCGTGGAGCCGACGCCGCTGAGCTCGCGACCGCCGCCGGCCTGCCGCCCAAGACGCTGACAGCGACGCTCGAGCGCTACGGCGAGGCGGTCCGCGCCGGCCGCGACGAGGACTTTGGACGCTCGGCCGACACGCTCGTGGGCCTCGAGCCGCCGCTCTACGCGATCGAGACCTGGCCGGGAGTCGCGGGCACCACCGGCGGCCCGCGCCACGATGCGCAAGCTCGCGTCCTTCGCGAGGACGGCGAGCCGGTGCCGGGGCTCTATGCGGCGGGAGCCGTCAGCTCGGTCTGGGGATACCTCACCGAGCACGGCGGCGGACTCACCGACGCGCTCGTCTTCGGGCGCATCGCCGGGGCTGCGGCGGCGGATCGCGTCAGGGGCGCGGCGCCCCCCAGCTCCTGATCTCCCCCATCAGTTCGCGCGCGAACAGCTTCATCGAATCGCGCACCGGCTCGGGCCGCATGCCGGGATGGTTGAACTGGATCACCATCTCATCGAGGTCGACGCCCTTGTAGGCCTCGAGGACGGCGAGCGCGTCCTCGGGCGTGCCGACGGCGAACGGCTGCCCGAAGATCCCCATCCCGGGAGTGCTGCGGAACTCCTCGACCGGCGGCAGCGGCATCTCGAGCCCGCGCGCGCGGTAGAACGAGACCCACCAGTGCAGCGATCGCTCGCACTCGTCCCAGGCCTGGTCGCGCGTCGGCGCCAGATGCACCGTCACCGGCCCCGACATCAGCCGGTAGTCCGAGCGCGTCCGGCCGGCCGCGGCCTGCGCCTCGGTGTAGAGGTCGACCATCGGCGTGTGCAGCACGGAGGCGAGGTTGTAGCCGCGCCGACCCGCGCGCGCGAGGCTCTGCGGGCCGAGCGCCGCCATGTAGATCGGGGGCCCGCCGGCCTGCACCGGCGGCGTGGTGACGTGCACGCCGGAGTAGTCGAAGAAGCGGCCGTGGTGGTCGAAGCGCTCAGCGCTGAAGCACTTCTGGAGGATCTCCACGGCTTCGTAGGTGCGCCCGTAGCGCTCGTCAACGGCGACGCCGAAGACGGCGCACTCGTTCGGCATCGGCCCGGCGCCGATCGCGAGATCGAGCCGCCCGTTCGAGAGCACGTCCACGCTCACCGCGTCCTCGGCGACGCGCAGCGGGTTGTGCAGCGCGAGCAGCAGCACGTAGGTGCCCAGCCGGATCCGCTCGGTGCGCACGGCGACGGCGGCCAGCAGCGGAAACTGGGAGGGGTTGTGCTGATCCTCGGCGAAGTGGTGCTCCGCCAGGCGCCAGCTGTCAAAGCCGAGCTCCTCACCCAGCACCGCCTCATCGAGGACCTGGCGGTAGATTTCAGTCAGGGGACGCGGACTGCCGGGAAGCTGGCGAGCCGTCATCGCGAGGCCGATGTCCATGCCGATCCCCCTAGCCCGGGAGGACGACGTCGATCTCGGCGGCTGCCGCCGCCAGGCCCGCGGCGTCAGCCGGTTGCGCTGCGGGGGCGAAGATGCGCTCCTGCGCGATCTCTCCGGCCAGCTCGTGGAAGCGCTCGATCCCCGCAGGCGCGTTCATCGTCGCGTAGCGCGTGAGGTGGCGCTCGAAGCGCAGCGTGTGAGCGACGCCCGGCGGGATGTTGGCGAAGTCGCCCTGCGCCAGGAGACAGTCCTCGCCGTCCAGGGTGATCACCAGCAACCCACTCAGGCAATAGACGCACTCCGCCGTGTGGGCGTGAGAGTGCTCGGGGACGGTCGAGCCCGCCGGCCCCTCGACGATCGCCATGCCCATGCGCCCGCCCGTCTCCGCCGCGCGCATCAACTGGAAGCAGACCTGCCCGAAGGCCGCGTGGCGCGGCCCCTCGCCGGCGCGAAGGAAGTAGGGCGACTCGGCGCCCGGAAGCTCGTCGTCGGCGGCGTCGAAGCGCACCTGCGCATAGGGCTGGTCGTGCACGTAGGTCATGGCGAAGCGACCCTCGGCCTGACCGAACTTCTCAAACGGAGGTGGCGAGGGGTCGACCGGCGGGTAGGCCGGCCCGTCGTAGGGAGTCCCGCAGAGGTCGAAGAAGCGATCCCACCCCGCCGGCACGATCGGGCCCATGAACATGCTCGAGTGATCGAGCGCCTGGTAGGCGTGGCGCACCCCGTGTGGCACGCTGGCGAGATCGCCCGGGGTCAGGATCCGGCTCTCCTCGCCGGCCCAGACCTGGAAGCGACCGCGTACGCACAGGAACACGTCGTGCTCGCGCTCGTGGAAGTGCTGTGGGATCGGCCGCGGCGCTGCCGGCGCCGTGAGCGTCATCACCGACATCGCACCGCCGGTCTCCTCGAGGCCCGCCAGCGTGCGCCCGACCTCCCCGAGCAGCAGGTGAGCTCTCCCGCCCCCGGCCTCCAGCGCGTAGGGGACGCACTCGCCGGGCAGGCGATCAAGCATCGTCGAAGTCCTTCCGATCGTCATTCGTCTCCCTCCGCAAGTCTGCGCATGTGACCAAACTGGATGCATATTCGCAGACTGTCGCCATATAGTACGAGCTACCTTTGGAGCCGGTCGGCTTCGGCGCCGGCCGTCCGAGCACGAGATCGGGAGAGACCATGCCGCTGATCGCCGTCGAGGAGCACTTCATGATCCCCGAGCTCGCCCAGGCGGCGCAGGGCTTTCTCGCCGGCCCGCAGGCGCGTGGAAGCGGCTGGCACGAGGCCACCGCGGCGCTCGAGGAGGGTGCCCGCCAGGAGGCCGGAGCGCGACTGCTGGACCTCGGCGAGGCCCGCCTCGCGGCGATGGATGCGGCGGGGATCGAGCGCCAAGTGCTGCTCGTCACGACCGTCGGCAACCCACAGATGCTCGCGGCCGCCGAGGGAACCGAGCTCGCGCGACTCGCCAACGACCGCCTCGCCGAGGTCATCGCCGCCCACCCGGACCGCTTCTCGGGGCTGGCCTGCGTGGCGCCGCAGGATCCGCACGCGGCTGCGGCCGAGCTCGAACGCGCGATCAACACGCTCGGCCTGCGCGGACTCGTGATCAACTCCAACATCAGCGGCGAATACCTCGACGAAGACCGCTTCGCGCCGCTGCTCGAGGCCGCCGCCGCGCTGTCGGCACCGATCTACATCCACCCCACGCTGCTGCCGCCGGATGCGATCCGTCCCTACCTGCGCTACGGGCTGATGGCGGCCGTCTGGGGCTTCGCCGCCGAGGCGAGCGTGCACGCGCTGCGGCTGATCCTGAGCGGGGCCTTCGACCGCTTTCCGAGCCTGCAGGTGGTCCTCGGCCACCTCGGTGAACACATCCCGTTCTCGCTGCCGCGGATCGACAGCAACCACCTCGAGACCAAGGCCGCCGCGCCTTCTCTGCAGCGACTCCCGAGCGAGTACTTCCGCGAGAACTTCCACGTCACCACCAGCGGCATGAATCTGGCGCCGGCGTCGATCCGCTTCTGCGTCGATCTGTTGGGCGCGGAGCGCGTCCTCTTCGCGGCTGACTACCCGTATGAGCCGATCGAGCTCGAAGTCCAGGCGATCAAGGAGCTCGCGTTGAGCGACCGCGAGCGCGACCTGATCGAGCACGCCAACGCCGAGCGCCTGTTCCGGCTGTAGACGTCGCGCCGCGATGGTCGCGGGCACGGCTATAGCGGCGCCGCGACTGCGTCGGTGACCCGCTTCACGGTCCCGGCGTAATCGACGTCGGTGGCGCCCTCCTGCTCCCAGCGCCCGATCTGCAGCGAGCCCTCGACCACGATCCGGCAGCGCTCGTAGCGTCGCGCCATGAACCCCTCCAGCGCCGCCGGGAGAGACTTGCCGGTGCCGAGCTCATCGGCCAGCACGACGCCGTCCTCGATCGCCTGCGCCGCTCCCTGGCCGACGTGCGGGGAGGTCGCATGCGCGGCATCGCCGATCAGCAGCACGCGACCGCGATACCAGGGCGAGGGAAGGAAGATCGTCTCGATCGCGCGCAGCACGACCTCGCCGGGTTCGGTGATCCGGTCGCGCACGGCGGCGACCGGACCACCGAACTCGGCGAGGTGCTCGCGAAAGACCTCGGCGAGCAACTCGGGCGCCGGGCGCGCGGGCTCGCCGTCAGGCGGCCTCTCGACCAGGAGCACATACATCAGGTCCTCGGCGAGGGGGACGAAGCCCGCCCGCCCACGCGAGCCGTCGAACATCCACAGGCGTGTCAGGCCCGGGTAGCGGGGCATGTTGTAGCGCCAGACGATCTGGCCGGAGAGCTCCGGCGCCGGATCGGAGCCGAACACCTGAGCGCGCACCTGCGAGTGGACGCCGTCGGCCCCCACGAGGAGGTCGTAGCGACCGCGCGAGGAATCGGTGAACTCGACGTCGACCCCGTCCTCGTCCTGCTCGATCGTCGTGAAGGTGACCCCGGTTCGCACGGTGGCGCCCGACTCGAGCGTCGCCTCCGAGAGGATCCGGTGCAGCTGCGGTCTGGCGAGCCCGTTCATGGCCGGGAAGGCCATTCCGGCGGGTCGCTCGAAATCGATGTCGCTCAGCACGGCGCCGGAGCGGTCGTGGCTGCGGCTTCCCTCCATCGGATGCCCCGCGGCGATGCACTGCTCGGCGAGACCGAGCATCGCCAGCGCGCGGATCGCGTTGGGGGGCTGGATGATGCCGACGCCGTAGGTATCCCAGCGGGGGTTGCGCTCGACCACCTCGACCTCGATCCCGATCCGACGCAAGGCGATCGCGGAGCACAGTCCGCCGATCCCGCCGCCGACGATCAGAACACGGCGCACGTCGCTCACGGCGCGACCGCCAGGATCCCGCCGTCGACGGGGATGTCGGCGCCGTTGATGTAGGAGGCCGCGTCGGAGGCGAGGAAGGCCGCCACGCGCGCCACGTCCTCGGGAGCGCCGACGCGCCCGGCGGGGATCGAGGCGAGCACGGTGGCGATCGGCCCGCCCGGATCGTCGACGAAGCCGGCGGTGGCGGGCGTTCGGATCATCCCCGGCGAGATCGTGTTGGCGCGGATGTGGTGGGGCGCGCCCGACACGACGAGGTGGCGCGTGAAGGAGGCGACCGCGCCCTTCGCCGCGCCGTGGGCGTGCTGGTGGACGAAGCTCGCGCCGCGGTGCGCGGCCACCGAGGCGATGTTGATGATCACGCCGCCTCCGCGGGCGACGAGATGCGGCCAGGCCGCGCGCGTCGAGAGGTAGACGATGTCGAGCTCGTAGGTCATCGCGAAGCGCCACGCCTCGAAGTCGAGCTCGTCCCACGGGCCGACCCGGGCCACCGAGGCGTTGTTGTAGAGGATGTCGACGCCGCCATGGTCGGCCACGGCTTGCTCCACCCACTCTCGCGCCCCGTCGGCGCTGGTCAGGTCAAGCGGGGCCTGGGAGGTCATCACCCCGCCCGCCTCGCGCACCATGCGCGCCGTCTCGGCGTCGCCGGCCACGTCGAGGTCGCAGCCGGCGACGCGCGCGCCGGCCGCCGCGAAGATGAGCGCAGCCGCGCGGCCCATGCCGCCCGCGGTTCCGCTGATCAGCGCGACCCTGCCCTCGAGGCTGCTCATGACTGCGCGTTCGGCTGCCAGTCGGCGAGCACGTCGTGACCGGGCGGCATCAGCTCCTCGAGCGAACGCTCCCCCACGCGCACCGGCTCGGAGTCGATCAGGATCCAGGCGAAGCGCACCGGCGCCTCGGAGGTGTTGCGCCAGGCGTGGTTGGTTCCGCGCTGGACGACCACGTCGCCGGGGCCGACATGCGTGACCGAGCCGCCGTCGAGGAGCAGATCGCACTCGCCCTCGAGGCAGATCGCGTAATCGAGCGATTGGCTGCGGTGCATCGGCGAGAGGTGTCCCGGGGCCAGCTCGCCGAAGCGCAGGAGCGCACGCGTGCCGCGCTCGCCCGGAGCGCCGTCGCTGCGAGCGTCCTCGCTGTTGTCGGCCGGCAGGCCGTTGGTGCACCAGACCTCGACCGGCTCATAGCCGGGCATCGCCTCGCGGCTGCGCAGGGTCTCGACCGAGCGCACGACGGCCAGGCCCTCCTCGTCGTGGCCGGTGACGATCCGCTTCACCTCGTATTGCATCTAGCGCTCCTCTCCTGGTCTGAGCCGCGGCACCAGCGCACCGATATTCACGCCGTCCACCAACGGCCGCTCGCGGCCGAGCGCCGCAAGGTCCGGGGCCGGATCGCCACCGCCCTCGGGCAGGGCCGCGTAGGGCCAGTCGGTGCCGAAGACGATCCGCTCGAGCGGCGCCACCTCGCGAACCGAGACGAGTCCGGGGACGGCATTGGAGAGACCGGTGTCGTACCAGAGCCTCCCGAGGTACTCCCTCGGCTCGAGCTCGATCGCGGCGCGAAAGCCCGGCTCGCGTGCCACGAGCGAGGCGATCCGCTCGGCCAGGAAGGGAGCTGTCCCGCCGAGGTGGGCGAACTGGAAGCGGATGCTCGGGCACCGGTCGAAGGTGCCCGAATAGAGCAGGTTGACGATGGCGCGGGTCGTCTCGAACGGAAGCTCGATCAGCCACACCGGCCAGCGCGCGGTCGGCGGGGCGTAGGGCGGGAAACCAGGGTGCACGAAGACGTAGGTGCCGCGGCGCTCGAGCTCGTCAAAGAGCGGATCGAACTCCGGGTCGCCAAGGTAGGTGCCGGCCACGTTGGACGGCAGCCAGATTCCGTCCAGACGGAGCTCGTCGAGCGCGTGGGTGAGCTCGGCGATGGCGGCGTCGACATCCGGGAGCGGCAATACCCCGAGCGCCGCGAAGCGCGTCGGCTCGGCGGCGACGATCTCGGCATAGCGCTCGTTGAGCACCGCCGCGAGCTCGCTGGCGGCGGCCTGATCGCCGAAGTAGACGCCGGGTGGCCCGGTGCTGATCACCGCGGCGTCGATCTCGTAGAGCTCCATGAACGCGCGCGCGCGAGCGAGCGAGAAGTCGGGCATCCCCGCCGCGCCCTCGAGTCGCCCGATGACCACCGCGTACTCCGCGGGCGCGACGTGAAGGTGCGCGTCGATCCTCATCAAGGGGCCGCCACGCTCGCAACCGCCTGGCGCAGCCCCGGCAGCACCTCGCGGCTGAAGAGCTCGAGCGAGCGACGCGCGAGGTGATGGGGCAGCCGCGGGAAGGTGAACACGCAGTCCAAGCGGTCCCAGCCGATCAGCGCCTGCGACTCGCGCAGCGCGGACAGGACGGATTCCGGTCCGCCGCTGAACTCGGGCGCGGTGCGGGGCGGCGGGCCGCCGCTTCGCGGCGGACCGAAGAGCGCGGCGGCGACGCCGGCTGCGGCCTTGGCGCGCTTCGGTTCGGGGGCGATCAGCAGCCTCAGGTTGCCGAGCTCGTAGCGCTCGACGTCGGCCTGCGCATCCTCGTCGCTTTCTGCGATGTAGATGTGCGCCCGGTAGAGCACCTCCCGCGGGTTCGCCGCAGCGACGCTCGCCTCACGGAAGGCACGCACGCACTCGGCGGCCCGCTCGGCGGTGACGACCGCTCCGTACACGCCGAGCCCGAAGCCGCGAGCTGCCGCCCATGACGCCGATTCCGGGCTGGTGGCTCCGAGCAGCACCGGAGGATGCGGCGTCTGCAGCGGACGCGGCCACACCGAGATCGAGCGGTGGCGGTAGTGGCGTCCCTCCCAACCGAACGGCTCCGGCTCGGTCCAGGCGGCAACGACCAGCTCCACGGCCTCGCGCAGCATCTCGGCACCCTCCGCAGGCGCTGTCCCGTAGGCGAGGAACTCGTTGGCGATGCCGCGGAAGAACCCCACGAGCGTGCGTCCTCCCGACAGCAGGTCGACCATCGCGATCTCCTCGGCGACCCGCAGCGGCTGCGCGAGCGGCAGGATCGGGCCGAGGATCCCGATCTCCACGTCCGCGTAGCGCTGAGCCAGCGCCGCCGCCATCACGATCGGGCTCGGGGTGAGCGAGCCATAGCCGCAGTGGTGCTCGGCCACGCTGACCATGTCGAAGCCGGCATCCACCGCCGCGTCGAAGAGCTCGAAGGCGCGGTCGATCGACTCGCTGCCGCGCTCTGGCGACCATAGACGGCCGGGCGCGGGCCAACCCTCGGGAAGGCCCTCGGCTGCGTACTCGACCGGGTTCCAGAGGCTGACCTTCACGCCGCCTCACCACCGACGCCGACGACGAAGGCCTCGCGCCGTCGCACAAAGTCGCCGACCAGCTCCGCCAGCGCCTCGGGGCGATCCCAGCCGAGCTCGTGGGCGGCGTCGTAAAGGAGCACGAAGGAGCAGTTGGGCATCAGCTCGCGGTAGACGCGTCCTTGATCGGGACCGAACAGTCCGTCCTCGGTGCCGCAGACGACCAGGGTCGCGATCTCGAGCGCCGGCAGCGTGGCGCGGAGGGCGTCCTCGTCGAGTTCGGTCAAGAGCCGATCGACGAGTACGTGACGGCGGGCGGCGAGTTCTGGCGGGCTGGGCGCCGGCCGCTCTCCGCCCGCGCTGGCGAAGAGGGCGCGGGCGATATCGAGCGGCGGTTGCCAATCCGGTGGGCGGAAGGTGGCCGGAGACAGAAGGACGAGCGCGTCGAAGCGGTCGGGTTGGGCGAGCGCCATGTGCAGCGCGACGACGGCGCCGAATGAGATCCCCATCAGCGTGCAGCGCTCGATCCCCGCCGTGTCGAGGATCTCAGCGACCGCGGCCGCCGAGTCCGCGAATGACGACGGTGGTGGGGCTTGGGTCTCTGCGAACCCGGGGAGCTCCGGGGCGAGCAGCCCGAACTCTCCAGCGAGCAGCTCGAAGGAGGGGTCGTGATGGAGACCGCCGCCGCCGTGGAGCGCCACGAGAGCGATCTCGCCTTCACCGCCGAGGAGCGCCCGCACCGGCCCGGCGGAGGCGTCCAAGCGCACCTCGCACAGCGTCATCGGCCGCCGTCCTGCGCGATCAGCTCGATCAGGTTCCCTTCCGGGTCGTGCGCGAACGCCATGCTGATCCCAGGCTCCGGCGATCGCCGCGGCGGCCACACAGCCTCGGCGCCGGCGGCAAGCAAGCGCTCGTAGGCTCCGTCGAGATCCTCGACCTCGAGGGCGATGTGAGCCCAGCCGCGCGTGAGCAGAGCTTCGTCGGGCGGCAGGCCCTGCGCCCCGCGAGCCGAGTCCGCACGTTCGAGCAGCTCGAGCCGCGAGCCATCCGGCAGCGCGCCCATCGTCACCCGCAGCGGACCGAAGGCCGTTCTGAAGTAGACCTCGTAGCCAGTCGCGCGCCGGTAGAAGTCCTCGGCCGCGTCGAGGTCCGCGACCGAGAGGCCGACGTGGTGGAGCTTCCCGGCCGCGATCGGCCGTTCGCTGCCGCTGCTGGAGTCGGCGGCGCTCACGCGGCATCCTCGGCGACACACTGGTTGCGCTGCGTGCCCAGGCCCGTGATCGAGCCGTCGACCACGTCGCCCGGCGCCAGGTAGCGGCCGTAGTGGGAGCCGTTGCCCGCCGGGGAGCCGGTGAGCAGGAGATCCCCGGCGCGAAGTCCGATCCAGTCAGAGAGATACGCGATCAGCCTGGTGACCGTGAACATCATGTCCGAGGTCGGAGCATCCTGCATCGTCTCGCCGTTTAGCTCGAGCGTGATCTGGAGCTTCGCCGGATCGCCGACGAAGGCGGCAGGGATGATCCAAGGCCCGGTGGGCAGGAAGGTCGGAGCGTTCTTCGCACGCAGCCAATCGGTCCCGATCGCCGGCATGTCGGCGCGGTTGACGAGATCGCGAGTGGTGATGTCGTTGCAGATCGTGTAGCCGGCAACGTGCTCGAGCGCGCGTTGGGGCGGGACGTGACGACCCGAGCGCCCGATGACGACGGCAAGCTCCAGCTCCCAGTCGTGATCGCCGTGCGCGGGCAGAACGATGTCGTCATAGGGCCCAGCCAGCGCCGAGCTCGCGCCGAGGAAGACGTAAGGCTCGCCGCCGCTGATGCGCGCGTCCATCATCGCTTCGGCCTCGGCGCGCAGCTCCTCGATCGACATTCCCGGGCGGCGGCCGATCTCGCGATCGACGGCGAGATCGACGACGTGGGTGCGGTAATTCGCCCCGCTCTGGAGGATCTGCGTCGGCACGTAGGGGACCGAGATCCGCAGGTCCGCGAGATCGAGCAGCCCGGACGGTGGTGCGGCCGCCAGCGCCTCAAGCCACGCGAGCGCGGGATCCCAGTCGCCGAGCAGCGCCCCGACGGACTCGCAGCCGACGCGCCCGAGGTCGAGGACTCGTCGCTGCGGAAGCAGCAACGCAGGGAACTCCCGCTGCTCGTGGACGACGGTTCCGATCGCAAACTGATGCGCTTCGAGCTCCACGGTGTTCACGCACCCGACGCAGCGGCGACGGCGGCCGATGCGGGAGCCGGGCGCAGCGCAGGCGCGGGCACTAGTTGAAAAGCCCCGTTGAAGCGATCGCTCCCTCAGGCGGCGCGCCCGGTACGGCCGCCGGCGGGAAGCATTCGAACATCGAGTGCGGCATCGCGAGGTTGCGGAAGAAGACGTTTGACCCCTGCGCCGGCTCGAAGCGCACGGGCTCCCAGTCGGGTTCGTAGTTGCGATATCCGCCGCTATTGAGCTCGACGCGCATCCCGCTCGGCTCGCGCACGTAGAGGTAGTCCTGCTCACCCATTCCGTGGCGGCCCGGACCGAATTCGATCTCAACGCCGGCGTTGAGAAAGACGTCGGCGGCGCGGACGAGCTCCGCGTTCGAAGCCACCCAGTAGGAGAGGTGGTTCACCCGACCGCGAGCGGGCGTCGGATCCCAGACGATGCCCAGGTCGTGAGCGCGCTCGCAGACCGTGGTCATCGCGAAGACGACGTGATCTGGCGCGTCCGGCGCGACGGTGTACTCCATGTAGCGATGGCCGAGGGTGTCGCGGTACCACGCCGCCTCGCTCGCGGGGTCAGAAGCAGCGATCGTGACGTGATCCAGGCAGCGCGCCGCCGCGCCCCGCGGGTCGAAGCGCTGAGGGCGGTTGGGGAAGCTCGACTCGCTCCCGGCCGGCGCCTTGAAACGCTCGACCTCCCAGAAGACCTCGTGCAGGTGGCCACCGGGTGAGCGGTAGCGGTAGGCCGGGCCGTGTCCGGGTCCGGCGTCGATCCAACCCTCCCCCAGGCCTGCAGCCTCGACCAGCGCGACGGCTTGTTCGAGCTGCTCAGGTCCGGCGGCGCGCCAGGCGATGTGGCCGAGCGCGGGTCCGGGACCCTCGGTCAGCTGGAGCGTGTGGTGAAACCAGTCTCCCCAGCCGCGCAGGTACACCGAGGCGCCCGAGCTCCCGGACTCCTCGAGGCCGAGGATCTCGGTGTAGAAGCGCAACGACTCCGACGCCGTCGGCGAGACCATCTCCACGTGGGCGAGCTGCGAAAGCAGGCGCGGACCGATGACTTCCCCTCCCAGACGAAAACCAAAGTTTGCGTTCGGGTTTATACGCAAGCACAGTGCCCCCGTCAACCGGCGGACGATCGCCGCTGCGAGATCGGCGCGCCGGAGGGCCGGCGGCGCCGAGGTCATCCGGTTCAGCCCAGCAGGTAGGCGGCAGCGGCTTTGCCGATCTCGCGCACCAGCTCGTCCCAGTCGACCGGGTGGCTTGACTCGAAGGTCGGCCCGTACATCACCTGCCGCGCGAGCGTGCAGTACATCATCCGATACGCGACGTCGACCGCGAGCTCCGGGTTCGGGTGGACGATTTCGCTCCGGCGAGCCAGGATGATCGAGCGGAAGCGCTCGGCCTGTTCCGAGGAGGCCTCGGAGCCGAGCTCCGCCACGAGCTCATCGACGGCCCCGCGGTGCATGACGACGCGCAGGATCGCCGAGTACCTGGGGAACGGCTCGGCGAATCTCCGCACCGTCGTCTGGACGAGCTCGCGCGCCGAGAGTCCGCGGTCTGACTCTTCCTCGACGATCTTGTCGTACTGCTCCGCCAACTCCTCCATCACCCGCGCGTGCACGGCGTAGAAGAGCGCGTCCTTGCTTGGTACCCGCGCGTAGATCGCGCCGACCGACACGCCCGCCCGGGCGCTCACGCTCGCGAGGGTGAAGCCCGGATAGCCCTCCTCCTCGAGCAACTCGCGCGCGGCGCGCAGGACGCGCTCGAACGAGCTTCGGCTGCGCTGCTGCAGAGGCGGCCGAATAGCGGTGTCTGCCATCGGGCGATCGTAGCGGCTGTTCTTGGCGGGGAGCCGTGAACTGAAATAGAATCCTGATTCGTGAAATCGGCCGACACCGGCTCGAGGAGAGGAGAAACACGTGGCGGGCGCTGCCTTTGACGGCGAGATCTACTGGCCCGGCGACGACGGCTACGAGGCCGCGCGCCTGGAGGCGGTGTGGAACGAGCTCAAGCCACCGCGGCGCCCAGCGGCGATCGTTCTCGCCCAAAGCGAGGCTGACGTCGTCGCTGCGGTGCGCCTCGCGAGCGAGCGCGGGCTGCGCGTGAAAGCGCGCTCAGGCGGCCACAGCTGGACCGGCTCGAGTGTGCGCGACGGCACGATCCTGGTCAACCTGTCCGGGCTCTCGGAGGTCGTCGTCGACGCCGCCGGCGCCAGCGCGACGGTCGGACCCGGGGCCAAGGGACGCGACCTCAACGCCATGCTCGCGCCCCGCGGGCTCTTCTTCCCGACCGGCCACTGCCCGACCGTGGGCGTCGGCGGCTATCTGCTTCAGGGCGGCTGGGGCTGGAACTCAACGAGCCTCGGGCCGGCATGCCTGAGTGTGGTCGGGGTGGACGTCGTCACAGCCGAAGGCGAGCTCATCCACGCCGATGAGTCGCAGAACAGCGAGCTTCTGTGGGCCGCTCGCGGCGCCGGGCCCGGGTTCTGCGGGATCGTCACCCGGTTTCACCTGCGCTGCCATCCGCGGCCGGCGTCGATGATGCTCAGCAACTACGTCTTCCCGGTCGAGGTCGTCGACGAACTGCTGGCGTGGGCGCTCGAGATCGGCCGCGAGGTCCCGCCGCAGCTCGAGTTTGTGATCCTCGGGACGACACCCCGGATTGACAACGTCGTCGTTGACGGGCCCCCCGCTCTCGTCATCAACGCCTGCGCGATGTTCGATACGGCTGCCGAATCAGAACGCGCCCTACGGCTGCTCGAGAGCTGCCCGGTGCTCGACCAAGCCCTCGCCAGTCGACCCCGGGTCCCAACGACTCTCGACGACCTCTACGCGATTGGCGAGGCGACCGAGGCGCCGGGCTTTCGCTGGGCCGTCGACAACATGTGGACCGACGCCTGCGCCGAGGATCTCGTGCCTGCTGTGCGCGAGCTCTTCGTGGGTGTGCCGACGCCGGCTTCGCACGTGTTCTGGCTGAATTGGCCCGAGCAGGAGATCCACGACGCCGCCCTGTCGGTGATCGGGCGGACCTACATCGCTGCCTTCACAGGCTGGACAGACCCGGCGCAGGACGACGAGCTCCGCTTCTGGGGCCGCGACCACATGCGCCGGCTCGAGCCGCTCTCGAAGGGCATCCAACTGGCTGATGAGAACCTCGACGGCCGCCCCGAGTCGCGCTATCTCTCCGATGCCAATCGCGAGCGCCTCGAGACGATTCGCGAACGCTGGGATCCGGACGGGCTGTTTCCAAGCTACCTCGCCGGCGCCGGGTAGGACTCACGGCTTTCCGACACACGTAAGGGCACGCTAGAAACCAAGGCAGCATGCTCCCGAGCCGCAATGATTCGTTGTTGCGCGGCTTGGCGGCCCGGGGGCCGGGGCGATGTCCACCTGGCGAGGGCGCGGGCGCTCGTCGTGGCCCTCGCCGGCTACGCCGTGCGCGACCTGCGGACCTTACAGGGGCCCGTGAGGCACTGGCCGGGTGCAATCCGCACCGGCCCCCCGTTGCGCAAGGCCCTCCAGGTGACGCCGCTGACGTCGCACGGGGAGGAACCGAAGTCACTCGGTCCGGATCGCGCTAGCTGTCCGCGCCACCCCCCCGAGATGAAGTGGCCGGAGATCGAAACGTGACCACCCGTGTTGAGCTTGCCACTGATGCTGAACGAGTCAGAGTGAACCTGCGCTGGCCCCAACTCGATCGGCGCCTCATGGGTCTGGCCGTTCGCGCATATCGCCTTCCACTCGAACTCGACAACCGTCAGCCCTTTGCCGTTGGCAGTGACTCTGAGCACGAGCGGCAGGCCCTGACTTGTCTCGCCCTGGTAAAGCAAGGTGGGCGTGGTGGCGCTCGCGGTCGCTGTCATCAGCGCGAGCGCCGCGAGTGTCATCAGGAGCGTCTTCATTTCAGGGTCGCCGAGCGAGTGAGACGTTGAGGCCGGGGTGGCGCCGGTATCGGCTCGGTATAGCGGCGGTGCCCGCCATCCCAGCAGCCGAACCCGCTACGCCCTCAGTCACCTGTGGATGCTAACCAGGGCGACGCGCCCGACGTCGTACGCCTCGCTCGCCACCACTTCACCTCCGAGGCGCGGCGAGATCTCAGAGCAGCACGCGACCGGTTGCGCAGAGGAACGCGGCGGCTCGCACGCCGCTACGCAGCCCTCGTGGAGCTCTGCCTTGGCGAGCGTGACTCGCACGGCGAGGAACTTGTGCTCAGGCCCGTGGGCAAATTGTCTCCCATCGCGGCTCCGCATCAGGCAGAATGTTGGACATATCCGTAGTTAGGGGCACGAGCACCTGCTCGACCGCATCAACGGAGGGCACAGACATGGGGATCCGAGGGCGTACGCTGGGGCGAGCTTGCATCGCCGTCGCAGGGACCGCGGTTGTTCTCGTCCTCGCCGGCGCGGCGTTCGGGCTGCAGGGGCTGCCGGCGGGCGTGCAGGTCAACGACGACACGACGGCCGGGATCGATCCGGCGCAGAGTGTCAGCGACCAGGACCCTGCAAATGCCGACGTCGTCGGTGGGGCACTGACCGCTGGGAAGGTCGCCGTGCCGTGGGCGGTGTTCCGCCAGCAGGAGGCCGGCGGCGCCAAGGACCAGATCTTCTCCCGCTCGTTCGCGGGCACAGCCTGGACGACGCGCGGCGCCGGGACGGTCGGCGGGAGCTCGAGCGCAGCACCGCCGTTCAGCGGGTCACTGAACTTCGACCAGGCCACTGACGGCGAGGCGCCGGCGATCGACTTCGCCGGCGCGGGCCGGACTGTGCCCTGGGCGACGTGGTACGAGGACACCAGCGGGGCCGGGTTCAACAACGACAACATCTTCGCGAGCCGATTCGACGCCACGCAGAACAAGTGGGTGTTCGCCGGACAGGGCCCGGGTCTCGGCGGCGCCAA
>DASXEZ010000151.1:0-7345 GCA_036489875.1 Solirubrobacteraceae bacterium
GCGAGAAAGTGCTGGCGAGCGCGTAGGCATCATCCCAGTGCGCTTGGCATACTGATCGTTCCCCCTCGGGGGCGTAGCTCAGTTGGTTAGAGCGCCGGCCTGTCACGCCGGAGGTCGCGGGTTCGAGTCCCGTCGCTCCCGCTTCTTGCTGTCCCCGTGGGTGCTGGCGATCCGGCCAGTCCCCGCGGAGATTGCCTCTTTCGTTGCTCGGGACGCGGCAGGCTTCGGGCCGCCTCCGCTACTCACGAGAAGCCACGCCAATGTCCCCCGCAGCAGGCCAGCTCGTCACCGAAAGGCTCCAATACGACGGTGGACGGCAGGTCACGGCGTATGTCCCGCCGGCTCCGCCGGAGGCCATCGTCTTCGCCGGTGACGGCCAATTGATCACGTCGTGGGCGGACGCCCTGGAGGCAACCGATCTATCCCCCACAATGATCATCGGCGCACACCGCCTGGACGATGAGACGCTGCGGCTCCATGAATACTCACCGGGCAAGAGCACGGCCGCCTTCGCCTTTGACCCTCAACGCTTCGCGGCCCACGAGAGGTTCTTCGTCGAGGACGTACGCCGATGGGCGCAGGCCCGGTTCGGCGTCGCGCTACCTGCCAGCCGAACCGCGGTCTTCGGTGTCTCGGCGAGCGGAGAACTCGCGCTCGCCATGGGCCTTCGACATCCCGACCTCTACGGCGCGGTCTTTTGCGCATCGCCGGGCGCCGGGTACCGACCGCCTGCCGTGATGCCAAACCCACTTCCGCGGGCGTACCTCGTCGCCGGCAGTCAGGAGCCGTTCTTTCTCGAGAACGCCATCCGGTGGGCGGATGCACTGCGCGATGCAGGCGCCGACGTCGTCATGACCGAGCGCGTCGGGACACACGGCGACATCTTCTGGAGAGAAGAGTTCCCGCTGATGGTGGAGTGGGCGTTTAGACGCTGAACATCGCGATCGGCGCGGTCGCGACCGATCTCGTCAGCGACCACACGCTCCGCACGACAGCCAATCCGCCAAGCTAGACCGATGCGCCGCGCATCCGTCCTATGGCCGCTGGCAGGGGTCGCCGCCGGCGCGCTGGCGGTATTCGTCGCGCTCACCATCGTCGTGATCTCAAATCCGTCGCTCGCGGCCGACTCGCGCACCTTCCACATCGCTAACGAGCTACGCACGCCGGCACTCGACCACGCGGCGCGCGTCGTGACCACGCTCGGCCTGCTCGCGATCGTCGGCCCGGTCCTGCTCGTCGGCGCCGCGCTGCTGATCCACCGTCGGCGCCGTGCCCGCGCCGCCGCTGTCCTAAGCGGAGCGGCGCTGACATGGATCAGCGTCTGGATCACCAAAGCCGCGGTCGACCGCCCCCGTCCACCAGCGCCGCTCGTGCATACCTCCGGGCAGAGCTACCCCTCCGGCCACGCCGCCAACTCCGTCGGCTACCTCGCGCTCATGATCGCGCTCACCGTCACGATGCCAAGCCGGATCGGACGCATCGCCGCCGTCGCCGCCGGCCTGCTGATCGCGGCGCTGGTCGGCCTGAGCCGCATCTACCTGCGCGCCCACTACGCCTCCGACGTCCTCGCCGGTGAAGCGCTCGCGACCGCGATGTACGCGCTCGTCGCGATCGGCACGCTCGCTTGGCAAAACCGCGGGCACTCAGTGGGTTCGACGAGCTCGACATCCACTTCATCCGTCAGACCGTGACCGAGCGGCTGCATATGCCTCCGTTCGCCGCGGCCGAGTGGCTCAACTCCGAGCCACTCGGCCCGACCGAGCTCCACGGCCATGTTGTCCTCGTCAACTTCTGGACACTGACGTGCATCAACTGGCTACGCCAGGAACCGTACGTCCGCGCGTGGTCGCAGGCGTACCGCGCCGACGGGCTGATCGTGATCGGCGTGCACACGCCGGAGTTCTCCTTCGAACACGAGATCGAGCGCATCCGACCGGCGATCAAAGAGCGAGAGATCGACTACCCAGTCGCGGTCGACAACCACTACAGGATCTGGACCGCGTTCGACAATCACTACTGGCCGGCGCTGTACTTCATTGACCAGGAGGGCAGCATCCGCGACGAGCAGTTCGGCGAAGGACGCTATGAGCAATCCGAGCGCATCATCCAGCAGCTGCTCGGCGTGGAGCGCGAACTCGTCACCGTCGAAGGGCGCGGCGTCGAGGCGCCGGCCGACTGGGACCACCTCCAGACGCCCGAGACATATCTCGGGTCTGGGCGCAGCGAACGCTTCACGCCAGCCGACAGCGCCACGCTCGACGCCCCCGCGCACCAGCTACCGAAGGGGCTGCACGCCAACCACTGGGCGCTTGCCGGCGACTGGACGATCGGGAGCGAGAACGTTGTCCTTGACCATGCTGGTGGCAGCATCGCCTTCCGGTTTCACGCGCGCGACGCGCATCTCGTGCTGTCTCCCGGAGCCAGAGGGCCGATCCCATTCCGCATATTGCTGGACGACAAGGCTCCGGGCCCGTCCGCGGGCGTCGACATCGACGAGGGCGGAACCGGCGTGATCCAGGACGGCCGGCTCTACCAGCTCGTCCGCCAGCACGACACGGTCCGCGAGCAAACGCTGGAGATCACGTTCCTCGAACCCGGCGCCGAGGCGTACGTGTTCACCTTCGGCTAACTGCAGTCATCGACTAGGCCGGTGGCTGGAGTGCCTCGTGGTCTGCCTTGGTGATCACGCCGTCGGCGAGCCACTGATCGAGATGGGGCTTGAGGTCGGTGAAGTAGCCCGTGCCGAGCATGAGTCCCGGGCGTATCACCGTTCCTCGGCCGGAGCCCGGCGGAGTACACGGCGGCTGGGGCACCGGGGGCGTGCCTGCGGGTAATGCGTCAACGAGTTGCCGGCTGCCATAGGAGGTCCATCCAATCACGGCGTCGACAGGCGCCCCGTATTCAACGTCGGGCGCGACGAGCACTTGTCTGTAGCCCAGTAGCTCGCCAGTGTCCGGGCTGAAAATGAGTTCTTCGCGGTAATTCCGTTCGACGCGGGCGACGCCGAAGCCTGGGCGACCGAGCTGATCCGCTGCGTCGCCAAGGATCCAGGCATCCGGGAGACCGGCAGCCACATCGACAAAGACCTGTCTCAGCCCAGTGGGTACCAGCGCTTCGCCGCATAGTTGATGGATGCCGTTGAGAGTGAGCTGACGGCGGCCCCGGAGATAGTCCTCCAGCTCACCCCGGCCGGTCGGTAGCCGCGAGAGTTCCTTTCGCGGGCCGTGAAAGCAGCCCGCGGCGAAGAGATCCAGCGACGGTTCAGTTGCTTCACGTGCTGAGCGATTCGGCATGCTCTCCCAGCGAAGTCGCTGCTCATCGTTGAAGAACAGCGAACGAATGCGCTGCGACCTGATCAGGCCCGACCCGTCGTCGCCAAACCACACCTCGCGTCGCGACTCGGCCAAGCGATCGAAGACGTTGTTCCCGATCTCGGCGTAGCACGCGAGGGAATCGATGTACTCATAGTCAAGGGCCACCGCGTCATCCTCCCGCTGTGCCTGGCCCGACACAAGAACGACCTGCCTGTCTGACTCACGACCCACCCCTACGTCGGTCACGCCGGCGCGAGGCGACCAGAGTCCCCGACGTCGCTACGCGTGGGGCAGAGCGACCGGCGGAGCGGGAAGGGGCGCGACGGCGGGCAGTGCGATGGGGGTGGCGCGGCGCGGGATGACGCGATCGAAAATCGCCCATGCGGCGAACATGAGCGAGCCGACAATGCCGGTCAGCGTCACCAGCACGCCGGCGGCAGCCGCGGCAGCGATACCGTGAGCGCCAAGGATCAGGACGGTCGCGGCGGGACCGGTGCTCGGACCGATCGGCAGCTGGCCGACCGTGAACATCACAATCAGCAGCGCCATCGAGTCAAAAATGGAGACGTGCACGCCGATCGCACGGAGCATCAGCCAGTTGCGCAGCACTTGCGCGCAGACGGCCAGGAGCGCGAACGTGATCAGGCGGCCGCGGCTCTTCATGCGCAGGACCGCGAGCCCGGCTCCCAGGCCGGTCCGATGACGGTCTGAGACACGACACAGTCCGGTGACGAGGCCCGCGATCAGGGCGATGATGAGCGCCGGCACCCATAGCGGGACGCCGAGCGGCGCTACAAGCGTGAACGAGAAGACCGCCACGAGGGCCAGTTCGACGGTGATGATCGGCACCTCGGCGGCCACGAGGGCCGACGCCCGCGGCGTGGACTGCGGGGCGGCCCGCCGCACGGACGCAACCCGCACCGCCATTCCGACCGATCCGTTGACGATGCTCGCAATGCACCCTGCCGCAGCCGAGCGGAACAGCACGCGCCGGCCGGCCGTGGCGCCGGCGGCCCGCACGCAGACCGTCCACGCCTCGGTGCGGGCCAGCAACGCGCCGATCTGCAGCAGTACTGAGAACGCGAGCAGGGAGATCGGAGCCGTCCGCAGAGCCGTACTGAACTGCGCGCCCCGCCCGGCCAGGACGTAAGCGAGGAGACCAGTGACCACGAGAGCTCCAGCGACGCTGATCGTGATTCGGCGGCGCATCGAGGCGACGCGGAAAGCACGCTCACCGTCGCCCTCAGGGATCGTGTCCGGCGGTTGTGTTTCGAGGTTCACAGACAAGCCTTGGCGGTAGCGGTTCTCAGACTGCGGCGGAATGGGCGACTGCGTCAGGCCCATGCTCATTAATCGGCCATCTCACTGCTGTCTAAACGTGCGCGTTCAGGGCTTGGACGCGCGACGCCCCCGCGAGAAGCTGATTATCCGTTCGTTGCGTTCAGATCGTTCGGCCGCGATGCCCGCGGAGGCCCTCCCAACGTCGCCGAACCGATCGCTGCGCTCCAACCGGCCGGAGAGTCAAAGCGATCGTAACGGACAACGGCAGCCGCGTCCGCGCATCCGGCGCACGAAAAGCGAGCCGCGGCTGGCACCACGGGGTGCGCGCGCTCAGCGCAGCGCGGGTGATCGTCGCCGTACGAGGATGTCGGTTGGAGGGCTCGATACGGGCGCCGGCTAGCTGCCGTCGCCGCCCAACGCCGTGGTGATCTCGGCGATCGCCTGCTGTTCGGCGTCGCTGACGCTCTCGCCGTGCTCGCGGTGGGCGTTGGCGACCTTGCCGGCCAGCGTGACGATGAACCGCCGGTAGTCGCCGACCTCCTCCGGGGTGGCCTTAGTCTCGAGCAGAGCTACGGCGTCGCGCAGATGCTGCAGACCTCCCTGCTTGAGCTCCTCGGGCGAGTGGTAGTGGGTATGGTCGCGCTCGGGCTTGGCGGCCGTGATCTCGTCGAGCAGTTCGCTTTCGCCGTGCTCCTTGCGCGCTTCGGTGTAGGCCTTGGCGATCGCGATCGTCTCGCGGAAAGTCCCGCCCTTCTGGGCAGTCACAACGATCAAACCGGCGCTCGGGGGCGCCTCGAGTACGAGCTTCCACTCATCCTGCGTGAAGTCAGCCTTCCCAGTCATTCGCGTCGCTCCTCTGCGGGTTGACGAGTCGAAGAGTCCTCCGCCTTGTTGCGGAGGATCGCAGGTTGGTCCGCCGGGGCGCGTGAGTCCAATGGCGACGATGCACCCCGAGTCCCGTGTGTCAGCAGGGGCACGCCATCGATATGCGGTCTTAGCTCAGAGCGTCGGCGCAGGCGGCCAAATCGGCGTAGAGCCGTCGTCGCTGTTCGGAGTCAAAGGCGGCGAGCATCCGCTCCTGCACGGCCCCGACGGCCGACGAGGCGCCGACGAGGCGCTTGGCGCCGGTGTCGGTGAGGGTGAAGTGCTCGTGGCGGCCGGCGCCATCGCTTTGGACAAGATCGGCGCTTCGCAGCGTGCCGAGGAGCTGGTGCATTGCTTGACGGGAGACGAACGTGCCACGTGCGAGTGTGGCGTTGGTGAGCCCGGGTCTGTGGGCGAGCTGTTCCAGGCACGAGTATTGAGGGACGGTCAGATCATGGTCTCGCAGGGCTGCGTCCATTGCGGTCCGCAGTGCGGCCGTGGTGCGTTTGAGCACGTAGCCGACGGCCGTATCGAGATCGACTTGACTCACGTCAACATCTTGACATATCCTGGTCGTCAAGACATTGACAAGCGAATAGGAGTGTTCCCGATGCCCGTTGGTCCCGACTTCATCTCCCTGCAGGTCCGCGATCTCGACGCCGCCGCCACGTTTTACGAGGACCGTGTCGGCCTGTGCCGTGCACCTGCCTCACCGCCTGGCGCTGTGGTGTTCGCCAGCGAACCGATCCCGTTCGCCGTCCGCGCGCCGCTGCCCGACACCGATCTTGACTCCGGTCAGCCCGGCCTCGGCATCGCGCTCTGGCTCAAGGTCGATGACGCCCAGGCGTTGCATGACCAGCTCGCCGGGCGCGGCGTCACGATCTTGACCGACCCGTTTGACGGCCCGTTCGGTCGCACCTTCACTCTCCGTGATCCTGACGGGTACGCGGTAACGATCCACGATGCCGCCTAAATGGAAATCACCTTTCATCCGCTCGGCCAGTTCTCGCTGACCGCGGCGGCCGCGTTTGCCGAAGACTTTCCCGGCACCCGGGCTGAGGGACCACCAAAGGCGCTGCGCTACGCCTGGGCGGTCGACGGCGACTGGCGCACCGTGCAGGTCACGGTGCGCCAGGACGATGAGGCGATCCATGCCGAGCTCGGCGATCAGCCACCGGCGGAGCTCGCCCGTCAGGCAGCACGCGACCTTGAGCGGATGCTCTCACTCGACGTTGATGGGACCGACTTCGCTGCCCTCGGCGAACGGGACGAGGTTGTCAGAGCGCTGCAGCGACGGTTTCCTGGACTGCGACCGGTTTTGTTCTACACCCCATATGAGGCTGCAGCCTGGGCGATCATCGGGCAACGGATCCGGATGACGCAGGCCGCCACAATCAAGGAGCGTCTGAGTGATGAGCTCGGCACATCCGGGGCGTTTCCCGCGCCGGCACTGCTCGCTCAGCTCTCCGCACCCCAGGCAGGGCTGACCGACCGCAAGATCGGTCAGCTCCGCGCGCTTGCGACCGCTGCCGAGGACGGCGCGCTCACGCGCGAGCGACTTCGCGCCATGACCTACGAGGATGGGCTTGAGCACCTTCAACAGCTGCCGGGAATAGGACCGTTCTCCGCCGAACTCATCCTCATCCGCGGTGCCGGCAACCCCGACGCATTGCCTGACCACGACACACGGCTCGATGACGCCATCCGCTCCGCCTACAGCACATCCGACGACTCTGCGATCCACCAGATCACCGAATCGTGGCGCCCCTACCGGGCCTGGGTGGCGCTCCTCCTGCGAGCGTGGCGCGAGGCCGAGACGGGCGAGATCGCCCGGGGCCGGCGCAGCACAACGCGCCTGCAACGCCTCCCGCGGCTTCACCCCTCCC
>DASXEZ010000172.1:0-39654 GCA_036489875.1 Solirubrobacteraceae bacterium
GAGTGGGACCTTCCGAGCGGCGCCGCGTCGCAGCCGACGGCGCTGGTCGGGACCCACATGGTGGCCGCGGCCTTGTTCTGGGCGACTCTGCTCCTGCTCCGCGGAACCGCGCCCAACGCCCGCCCGGATCTGCACTTCTCCGAGCCGGTCGCCTACCTCGGCAAGTGGCTGCTCGCGACGCTCGATGCGATTCGGGCGGTGCCCGAAGCGTGGGAGCCACTCGTCGGCGAACCCCTCCAGAGGCGAGCCGACCGCCTCGAGGAGTGCATCACCGAGGCGATCGCCGAAGAACAGCGCGCGATGCAGGAGGGAGTCGCATCCTCGCCGCTGTCTCAGACCAGGATCGATCAGTTCGCCGACGCCCAGCTCGAGGCCTTCGTGCGCGACAACCGCCTGCGTGAGCTGCTGATGACGGAGAACGCGTTGATCTCGAAGATCACCAACAACGCCTTCCGCGACGGGCTGTTCGGCGAGCCGCTGGACCGCCGCTTGTTCCTCGACGCCGCCGACTACGCCGTCGCAGGCGCCGAACCCCTGGGTCGGTTGGCAGCGCTGAACGAGCAGGCCGTTGTCTTCGAAGCCCTGAGCCGCATTGCCACACCGGCACCGCACGGCCCCGACCCGGTGGGCGCGGCGATCGCGGCCATTGCCGCCCTGCGAGCCGACGGGCTCAAGCCCGGCGTCGTGCTGGTACCGAGCGGCATGGGCATGCGGGCCACCCTGTCAAGTCACGGGGCGTTCCGACGGGCGGTCCGTTCGGAAGCAACGTCGAAGGTGCTCGTCGGGTTCCTTGACGACGTGCCCGTGCTCGCGGTCACGCCACAGGCCGACCGCACGATGGTGGTCGCCGACCTCGGCAAGTCCGTCCGCCTGACGGAGAGGCGTAGGCCCGAGATGAACTCGCCGCTCCGGGTCAACGTCCGTACGATCGACGAAGCCAGGGCACATCAGCTCGTCGACCACGGCGCCGCCACCGTCGGCGAGACACGCGCGGCGCAGGTCGCCAGGCTCACCTACGGGATGGTCGAGGTGCTCGTCGACCTCGACGTGACGGTCGAGACGCTGAACGGAGGCGCCCCGACGGCCTACAGAATCGCGGTTCCCGCCGACGCCGGCACCAACGCCGGGGCCGACAGCCTGCAGACCGCCTCTGTCTGAGCGGCCCGTCCGCGTGACCCCGCCGCGGGCTTCTAGGCTACGGTCGATGAGCAGCCAGACCGCCGCGACGGAGCCCGCGTGAGTCTGCACGATCATCGGATCAGCGCGATCGCGCTGTCTTCGATCGAGAGCCGCTACCCCCGACCGATCGGCTGCAACGCACGCCTCGGCAGCCACGGATCCGCCACCACCAATCACATCGTCATCGTCGAGACCGACTCCGGGGCGCGCGGCTGGGGCCTCGTCAAGGTCAAGCTCAGAGCCGGCGGCACGGTGCGCGATGCCATGGCCGCAGCGGGTCTCGACGGGCCCGCGGGGCGGCGATTCTTCGAGCTCTTCGATCCCGACGTCGCGGGCACGGAGGCGCTCGTCGGCCGCCGCGTGGGCGATCTCTTCGACCCGCAGGTCGGCGTCACCGACGACGCCGCGCTCTCGCTCGACTTCGCGCTCCACGATCTCGCCGGTCGCATCCTCGGCACACCGGTCCACCAACTCCTCGGCTCCCAGGGAGAGCGATCGGTCAGCTGCTACGACGGGGCCATCTACTTCGACGATCTCGAGCCGCCGGAGCAACCTCGCGGCATCGATGCCGTGCTGGCGAACTGCAGCGACGATCTCGCGCTGGGGTATCGCGACTTCAAGCTGAAGATCGGCCGCGGATCGCGGTGGATGGACGCGTCGGAGGGGCGCCAGCGCGACATGGATGTGACCCGCGCGGTCCGAGCCGCCCACCCCGACGCTCGCATCCTGGTCGACGCCAACAACAGCTATTCCGGGCCGGGATTTCTGAGCTATCTGGACGGCGTCAGTGACTGCGACCTGTTCTGGGTCGAGGAGCCCTTCATCGAAGCAGAGGATGACCTCGCCGCTCTACGGTCCCACCTCGAGCGGGCGGAAGCCCTCACGTTGGTCGCCGACGGCGAAGGCAGCGAAGCCGACGACGCGCGCCTGCTCGAGCTGGCGGGCAAGGGCCTGATCGACGTCATCCAGTTCAACATCGTCGACTACGGCCTGACCGCATGGCGTCGAATCATGCCGCTGCTGCGGCAGCTCGACGTGCACGCATCACCGCACGCCTGGGGCTCCCCGATCAACACGCTCTACGCCGCGCAACTCGCCAGAGGGCTCGGCAACGTGGTCGCCGTCGAAGGGATCCCGGGCCGCACCAGTGGCGTGGACACGAGCGGATACATCCTCGCCGAGGGCATGCTCACCGTCCCGGACGAACCCGGGTTCGGGATGTCTCTGATCGACGCGTCCTAGTCGGCCGCGGCACGCCGCCCTGGCACCGACGCTTCTATATCGTCAGCCACGCCTATGAGCTTCCGCGATCGCGTGAGGGCCCGCACCGAGCTTCTGGCTGGGACCTTCCTCAATCTGGGCTCGCCGGTGACGGCGGAGATCGTCGCTCTGGCCGGATTCGACTGGGTCGCGGTCGACCTCGAGCACGGCGCGGGCGGGGAGCTCGATGCGCTGCATCAGCTTCAGGCGATCACGCACACAGGGACCGCCGGCCTCGTGCGCATCGAATCCGCCAGCGCGCAGCGGATCGGTCACGCCCTCGACTCGGGCGCCGACGGCGTGATCGTGCCCCAGGTGCGCTCGGCGGCGCAGGCGGCTGAAGTCGTGTCGGCCTGCCGCTACGGCGGCCAGCGCGGTGTCGCGCGCTACAACCGCGCATGGCAGTGGGGCATGCGGAGCGGCCCGCTCAGTGACGCCGACTCGCGGGTGACGTGCGCCATCCAGATCGAACGCAGTGACGCGCTCGCCGACGCCGACGCCATCGCTGCTACCGACGGCGTCGATGTTCTCTTCGTCGGCCCCGCCGATCTTGGTCACGCCCTCGGTATCGACGGCGGAGCCGACCATCCCGACCTGCTCTCGGCCGCCGCGCAGGTGGCCGACGCCGCCCTCCGCCACGGCAAGGCCGCCGGGATCCTCGCCGCCAGCGTCGCCCAGATCGAGCACTACCACCGGCTCGGTTTCACCTTCCTCGGCTGCTCGGCCGACAGCGCCCTGCTCATGCAGCGCGCGCGAGAGGTCGCGACGGGCATCCACGCCCTCGCGCCGGCCTCATAGCGAACGCCGGCCTCCGCGCGACGCGAACCATGCGCGTCTCAGTCTTCACTCGCTCGGCCCGCATCCTCGACCCCATCCGCCCGACGCTGCGCGTCATAGAGCTGCCAGATCTCCCCGTAGAGGTCGTGAGCCGGGACAAACGGCAGGAGCTCCTGCTCCTCGCCCCAGCCGTAGGCCTCGAGAGCACGCGCCACGAAAGAAGCGTCAGCGCCGCGGGCGCGAAGGCTCATGACGTAGCCGGCGAGATCCCAGTGGACGGGCCCCCGGAAGGTGTCCTCGAAGTCGTTCCACACCAGTCCTCGCGGCGCGTGCAGAAGGTTGCTGAGCGACGCATCGCCGTGCAGTGCCTGCGTCGGCAGCGTGGTGGCGAACACCGTGTCGCGTAGCGCGCGCAAGCTCTCGCGTAGCTCCTCGAGCCGCTCACTGCCAAGCGCCGGACCGACCCGGAGCTGCCCGAGCAAGCGCTCGATATCGTCGTGAACGTCGCGGAAGCTGCCGAGCTCGCCGGCGAAGGACGACAGCTGTGCGTGGAGGTCGCGCAGGGCAAGACCAAGGCTCTCCGCCTGCGGCGGGAGTCCGCTCTGCGCTTCGTGCTCCAACCATTCGGAGAAGGTCATCCACAGGCCGTCTCGCAGGTAGGGCCCGGGGGCGATCAGCGGGCTCGGAGCGACCGCCGAGCCACTGGGCTCGAGGAAGCGCAGAACCGCCACCTCCCGCTGCAGCCAGCGTCTGGGATCGTCGTGGAGAACCACTGTGCCGGCCATCACCCGTGCGGCCACGGGCGCCGGCCGAAGGTGGATCAGCACGTTGCTCCCGGCGTGGACGATGGCGGCCTGCTCACACGACAGGCCGCACTCCGTCGCGACCTCCCGCGCGGCCGCCAAGGCCCGCTGCTCGACGGGGCGAGTTCCCATCCGGGCAATGTCGCAGATGCCGACACGCCCGCCCGGAGCCGGCGAGGACCTAGCCGCCCACCGGCAGGAATCTCGCGAGCACGAGCTGGTTTGAGCCGGCGGCCACCAGGCTGGCGTAGCCGGTGACGGGCTGCGCGACACCGTCGACGGTCACCAGCGTGCAGCTTCCATCCAGGGCGCTTCGGCCGCCGCTGATCAGACGCAGGAAGCCTGCCAGGGCTCGCTCGCGGTCGGTGGGATCGATGTGATCGCACAGACGACTCCCGAGGAGCGCGCTTGGGGTGCTCGCCAGCAGCGAAGCGAAGGCCTTGTTCGCGCGCAGGATGCAACCGCGGTTCTCCTCGGCAACCCCCACGAGAACCGCTCCCGCCGGTCGGTAGCCGATGAGGTCGCGCATCCATCACCCATCATCGGGGGCGCCAATCGCACCCCATCCTCCAAACTGGGGATATCAGCTACGCCGTAAGGCTGGTCTGGGGCATTCCTCCCACGCAGACCAGCGCCACGAGTTGCGCTTGCGAGCGGGCCCCGCTCTTCCTCATCGCGTTACGGATGTGAGAGCGCACCGTGGTCTCTGCGATGCCGAGCTCCGCCGCGATCTCGCCGGCGCGCTGGCCCATCGCGATGTGACCCACGATCTCGATCTCGCGAGGCGTCAGGAGATTGACCGCGGGCACCTCCGCGAGCCGTGTGCGGAGGGGCTCGACGCTCGCCTCGAGCACGACCACCAGCGCGAGCACCCGGCCGTCCAGGCGCGCCCACCTCATCGCGTACTGGACCGCGACGTGACGGCCGTCCGCGCGCCGGCACCCGCGCTCGCCCTCGAGGTCGCCGCGCCGGAGGAAATCGCGCCACTCGGCGTCGAGCGAGCGCCACTCCTCGGGGTCGAGCAGCACATCGAGGCGCCGGCCGACGAGCTCGGGGCGCGGGTAGCCGAAGAGCTCGACCTGCGCGTCGTTGACGGCGACCATCCGCCGGTCACTGTCGAGCAGCGCCATCGCGTTCTTGGAGCGCGTGAAAACGACCCAGAAGAGCGCCTGCCAGCCGTCGTCGCCGGGGCGCATCGACGCAACCGACCGCGAGCTCGCGGCGGCGGGCGCCGCCTTGCTCATCGCGGCGACCTCTCTCCCCTCATGCGCTCCGCCATCTGCGCCGCTCCCGGCCGCCTGCTCAGAGACGTTGACGATGTGATGCTAGAGGGGACCGCACCCACCGGCAAGCCCGTGACTCGCCGAGCGCCAGGGCGGTTAGGGCAACGGTGGGTCCTCGCCGATCCGCGTCTGCGCGATCCCGGCCGTCTGCTCGGTGAAGTGCTTGCTGAGCATCGACTCCTGGCCCTGGTAGTGGGAGCCGAGCGTCTCCCCGTAGAGCACGTCGGGAACCGCGGCCATACGCTCGAAGGCGAGCTTGCAGACGGGCTGTAGGTGCTCGACCATGAACGCCACGTCGCGAGCGCGCACCTCGAGCGCCGCGCGCGTGCCGTTGCGCTTTCCGCGCGGATCGTGCCCGAAGCCAGGGTCGAAGAACCCGGCGTAGTGCGTGCGCAACTCGCCCGCGGTCGGGTCATAGGCGGTCATCTCGGCCGCGTACTCGGGCGGTATCCGCACCCCCTCGTAGGAGAGCAGGAGGTAGAAGATCTCGGGCTCGAGCACGATCCGACCGCCACCTTCGGGGTAGACGGGCTCCCAGAACTCGCGCCAGTTGTACTCGCGGATTCGCGAGAGGTCGATCGGCAGGCTGTGCTTCTTGGCCCGGTACCCCACAACCGTGTCGCTGTCGCCCTCGAGGTCCAGGCGCAGAAACAGGCCGTCTGAGGTATTGAGCTTGGCCTCCGCGAGCGGGCGCTTGCCCAGGTACAGCAGCGGCGAGTTGGCATGGATCTCACGCAGTTCGGCGTCGGCGATCCGAGCCTGCCCGGACATCAGCCGCAGCTGGTTGAGCGACATCCCGGAGCGCACCCGGATCGCGAAGGTCCTCGGCACGATCTCCAGATAGAGCTTGCCGTGGTATCCGGGAACGATCTCGTCGAAGCGGTCGTTGCGATCGCTGATCACGCGAGTGAACACGTCGAGCCGGCCGGTCGAGCTCTTCGGATTGGTCCTCGCGCGGTAGTTCTCGGGCAGCTTGAGCTCCTCGCGCAACTCCACCAGGTACGGACGATCGCGCTCGAGCGTTCCGCCCTTCGTTATGTCGACTTCGTCGAAGGCGACCTCGCGGGCTCTCTCAGCGACCGTCGTGTCGGACCCGGGCAGGAAACTGCACCGCAGCGCCAGCGCGACATCGCCGAGACGCAGATCAAGGCTCGCGGGCTGCACGGCCTCATCCGCGATGCGGTACTCCCCGGAGCTGATCCAACCGCGGCGGACCGCTTCGCGCAAATCCTGCGAGGGCAGGATCCCTTCGCCCGGCAGCGTGGTCTCAGCCTCGGACATACGAGCCCCGAACGGTTCTATGGAAGCCGTGGTCGCCATCGAATCTGGACAGCCATCCTAAGCCGCGCACACGCCGCTTCGCCCGGACGGGAGCTGCGCTGGCACCCCGGCCGCGAGCGTTGGCGCATTTTGCGCACGCTATCTCGCGCACGCCGCCGGGCTCAGAACAGCTCGCGCCAGCTGAAGGCCGGGTCGTACCCGAGGACCCGCCGCGCCTTGTCGATGGCAAGCAGCGTGCCGTGCTTGCTGAGGGGGTCATCGACGCGGACACCGGGGTAGACCTCGGCCATGAGCTCGCGGCTCGGGCGCTTCATGACGGTGTCGGCGGCGGCGATGATGAACGACTCGGCCCCGCTGGCCTCGACCGTCAGCGCCTGGCGCACGCTCTGCGCGGCGTGACTGTCGTCGACATACCCCCACAGATTCCATTTGCGCAGACTCGGGTCGTCCCAGTAGCTCGGAAAGAGCTCGTAGTCCTCCCGCTCCATCACGTTCGAGAAACGCAGTCCGATGAAGGGGATCCCGCTCCAGCGCGAGAACTGGCGCGCCATCTCCTCCCCGAGCACCTTGGAGAGCGCGTAGGAGGACTGCGGTCGCAGCGGATGGCTCTCGTCGACCGGGGCGTAGTCGGGCGGCTCGTCGTCGAAAGGAAGGCCGAGCGTGGTCTCGCTCGAGGCCCACACGACGCGTTTGAGCCCGAGCGCCACGGCGGCGGAGAAGACCGTGTGGGTGCTTCGGATGTTGGTCGAGAAGGTGACATCGGGAGTCGCGTGGAAGGGCGAGGGAACCGCCGCCAGGTGCACAACCGCCTCGACGCCCGGGAGCACCTCGGACGCACTGAGCGCCTCCAGCGCTTCGCCGTAGTCGGTCAGGTCGGCGGGTAGGAAGGGCGCGGGCGCGGATTTCGCGGGGTCCGGCGCGACCCGATCGACGTTGAGCACCTCGTGGCCGTGCTCGAGCAGATCGCGCACCACCGCGCGCCCGACCTTGCCGCTTCCGCCTGTGACCACGACCTTCATCGCTCGCGCACTCTACCCGTGCTCCCGGCTCCCCCGACGCCGCCACGCTAGGGTTCGCGAGCGCCGATGCTGATCTGGTTCATCACAGGTACCTCCCGCGGACTCGGAGTCGAGTTCGCCACCGCGGCGCTGGCTCGTGGCGACGCCGTCGTGGCCACCGCCCGCGACCCGAGCAAGGTCGAGGCGAAGCTCGGACCCAGCGATCGCCTCCTGGCCCTCGCCCTCGACGTCACCGACCCCGACTCGATCGAGCGCGCCGTCGCGGCGGCGCTCGAGCGCTTCGGCCGCGTCGACGTCCTGATCAACAACGCCGGGCGCGGGCTGATCGGCGCCGTCGAGGAGGCCTCCGAGCGCGAGATCCGCGAGGTCTTCGAGATCAACGTCTTCGGCTTGCTCGCGGTCACCCGCGCGCTGCTGCCGGCGATGCGCGAGCAGCGCTCGGGCGCGATCGTCAACATCAGCTCGGTCGGGGGTTTCGCGACCCGCGCCGGCGGCGGCATCTACGGGGGCACGAAGTTCGCTGTCGAGGCCTTCACCGAGGCGCTCAACGAGGAACTCGCCCCGCTCGGGATCCACGTCATGGTCGTGGAGCCCGGCGGCTTCCGCACCGACTTTCTCGATGCCAGCTCGATCGTCGTCAGCGCACTGGAGATCGACGACTACACGCAGACCGCGGGCGGCTTCCGCCGCGTCGTCAACGATGGCTCCTACGTCCAGCTCGGCGACCCCCGTAAGGCCGCCGAGGTCGTGATCGAGGCCGTGACCTCCGAGCACCCGCCGCTGCGACTGCCGCTGGGCGCCGATGCGCTCGAGCGCATCGAGGCGAAGCTCGGCCGCCTTGACGAGGACATCGCCGGCTGGCGCGAGCGGTCGGTCGCGACCGCCTACGACGGCTGAGACGGCGCGGCCCGAAGCGGCCGCTTGGCACGCCCACGCCGTGACCCGCGCGCGGAAGCCGGCTCGGGCACGGCGAGCGACGCGACGGCCTCGAGCCACGCCTGCTTGGCCGCACGGCGCGAAGCTAGCCCGACCTCGGCGACTGCAAGCGCCGCTTCGGCTCCGGTGTCGAACGTCTCTGTGCTTCGATCGGTCATCAAACGCTCCCTGACGGGCGGAAGGACTCGATAGACCGCTATCGGCAGCACCGCGATCGCGCATGAACCGCGCAAGCGACCGTCGCAGGGGCTCTACAGCGCTCAGGAAGCGCCGACGGCCGCGGCCGGGGCTAGCCCCTTGGGCGCCTCCGCGACGATCGCGCGCGCGGCCACGTAGCCGAAGGTGACATACGGTCCCCAGGTCGAGCCGCCCGACCAGTAGGCCTGACCGGCCGGTGAGGCGACGCAGTTTCCGACCCCGTAGAGACCGGGCACCGGAGCGTCATTGCCATCGAGGATCTGCAGCCGTTCGTTGACCTTGGGGCCGCCCTTGGTGTCGATCGCTCCGGGGGCAAGGATCGCCGCGTAGTAGGGCCCCTCGGACGCCAGCGGATGGAGCGTCGGGTTGGGAAGATCGTTGTCGTCGGCGCGCTCGCCGTGCATGAAGAGCTCGATCGCCGACTCGCCGCGGTGGAAGTCCTCATCGACGCCGCTGCGCGCGAAGCCGTTGAAGCGCGCGATCGTCTCCTTCAGATTGGCGAGGAATTCAGGGGCCAGCTTCACGCCGCCGCTGGCCTTCGCGAGCGTGCGGAGCCGCTCCTGCAGGAGCTCCGAGAGTCCCTCGAGCGTGTCGGCGCGCAGGACGTACTTTGACTCCGCGCCGAGCGGCGGGATCAGGTTGCCGCCCTGGTGATCCATGATTCCGTCGCCCTTGGCGAAGAGCCGGCGCGCGCGCTCGTCGAGGATCGCGAACTGGAGGAAGTTCGGGTACTCGGCGCGCGAGGGGTCCCAGGCGAAATGCGACTGGGTGCGGTCGTTGTAGGTCGTCTTCTCGTTGCACGCCCGGCGGCCGTACTTGTTGACGCTGAGCACGCTGTCGCCGGTCAGCGAGAAATTCGCGATCAGGCCGGGATCCTCGTCGAGCGCTTGCTCGTAGAGCAGCGGGGCGCCCCATGCGGAGTGCATGTGAAAGAGCGGCAGGCCGAGTGCCTTGGCGATCGGGATGATGTCGCCCTCGCTGGTGCGCGCCGCGCAGCCGCCGACGTACATGCCGTTCAGGTATTCGCGGGCGTAGCGGGCGCTGTGCGGGAAGCCGCCGGTGGCGAAGACGACGGCCTTGTGCGCGCGCAGGCGCACCTCGCGCCCGTCGGCCCGCGCGCGCACACCGACGAGCTCCCCGGCCGCGTTGACATAGACGCCGTCGACGCGATGCTCGCGCAGCAGAATCGCTCCCGAGCGCTGCGCAAACTCGAGCAGCCGATCGATCGCAGCGCGGCCGTTTGTCAGCTCGCCGTTCTCGTCGACATTGAAGATCACTCGTCCGAAGCGGCCCTTGTCCTCGGGTAGATCGTTGTAGCTCGCCCACTCCGGCTGATGCGCGGCGCGGATCGCCCCCAGGTCCTCGAGGTGGCCGATCGCCTCGGCCGCGTTGTCGTAGTAGGTCTCGATCAGGCGGTACTCCCACTCCGGCAGACCGAAGAGCTCGGCGTCCGGGCGGTAGAGCAGAGGCCGACCGACGCGCGCCAGAAAGCGGAGGAAGTCCTCGCGCGGGTCCTCCTGCCCAGCCGCCTGCATGTGACGGTTGTTGGGGATCATCATGCCGCCGGCGGCCTTTGCGCTCGTGCCTCCGCCCGCCAGCGATTTCTCCACCACGACGACCGACGCGCCCAGATCGACGCCGTTGACCGCGACCGAACAGCCGGCGATGCCGGTGCCGACGACAACGACGTCAGCCTCGTGATCCGAACTTTCCTCGCCGCTAGCCTCGAGGACGGGGCTCGCGTTCTCGCTGGACATGGCGCTCCTTTCCGCTCCCTTGAGGAGTTGGCACGCTATCGCCCCCGCACGGTCTCTGACGCGCCGGCACTCCTGGGCGCCCGAGGGGCAAGCACCGGCGTGACTCCTCAGCGAGGTGAACGGGAACGCAACCCCGCCGCGACCTGATCTCGCACCCATGCGGAGGTCGAGACGAGTCGTCGTGGGCTCCCAGTCGTAGCGCTCGCGCACGAGCGCGAGCGAGCGCCGATGAAGCCGCCGGCGCCGGTGACAAGCACCGTGCTGCGCCGTTCCTCAGCCGCTCAGGCCATAGCCTCGTGCGTGCGCGAGTTCGACGACATCGCACCAGGGGTGATCACTGACCGACTCGAGCAGCTCGAGGAAGCGTTCGTCGGGGCCACTGCGCTTCCATTCAAGGAGCGCCTAATAGTCATCGTCGTGGCCGTCGAGATGGTTCAGATACGCGGCCAGCTCGGCGGGGCTATCGAAGCTCGACGCGTCGATGTAGGAATTCCTGGCAGGCGCGAACTCCGCGACGTTGGTGGCCCCGAGGTACACCGGTACCGAGCCCGCGACCCAGACATCGAAGAGCTTGTCGCTGACGTAGTCGGGCATGATCGATTCTCGAACGCAAGTGTGAACTTGTGACGGGCCGAGACCGCGAGGCGCTCGTCGCGCGTCGCGATCGTGCCCGCCTCCCGAACGGTCGGAAACACCGCTCCGTAGGAAGCGACTTTGATCCGGCGAATCAGCTCCCACGCGAGCCCGTTGCGACCGCTGCGATCGCAGGGATTCGACTGAAAGTGCGCGACCGGATAGGCAGCTGCCTTCGGCTGCGGAGGTGCAAGGAGGCCGGCGCGAAGGCGGCCGCCGAAATAGGGGCACCAGACGTCGGCGCGCCGGCGATGGCTGACCTCCAAGTCGAATCCCCCAGCCCCGAGCGCGTCGACCATCGCCGGAACGGTCACCTCGCTCTCCATCGAGAACGCCACCCACGCCTGCCCTGGGCGCCGCGGCGGGAGTCGGCGAAACGCAGACACCGTGGGTAGGTGCACGACCACGATGTCGGCGCGATCAAGGTCGGCGGGGTCCGTGCTGAAGACGCACGGCACCGAGCATGACCGGACGTCGACCTCGGGATAGACATCCACATGCGGTTCAGAAACAGCGCCAGCATCGGGCGCGCGAGCTCATCTGACTCGGTGGCGACATCGGCGCGCGCGAACGCTAACGTCGCAACGCGCCGTGTGCAATGCGACACGGCCGTCGCAGCGTTAGCTTGGAGGCGTGGCGAACCGTAACTGGGCAGGGAACGTTGGCTACGGCGAGCGCGAGCTTCACCATCCCCACAGCGTCGTCGAGCTGCGGGAGTTGATCGCGAGAAGTGAGAGCATCCGCGTGCTCGGCTCGCGGCACTCCTTCAACGAGATCGCCGCGGGCGCCGAGCTGGTCTCGTTGCGCGCGCTGCCAATGACGGTCGAGTTCGACGACGCGAGCGCGACGGTGACCTGCCCCGGCGCTATGACCTACGGCGAACTGGCGCCCCTGCTCGAGGCCCACGGCGTCGCCCTCGCCAACCTCGGCTCGCTGCCTCACATCTCGATCGCCGGGGCGATCGCGACGGCCACGCATGGCTCGGGAGACCGCCTCCGCAACCTCGCCGGCGCGGTCGCCGGCTTCGAGCTCGTGCGTTCGAACGGAGAGTTGCTCGAGCTTCGCCGCGGCGAGCGCGACTTCGACGGGGCCGTCGTCGCCCTTGGCGCACTCGGGGCGCTCACGCGCGTCACGCTCGACATCGAGCCCTCCTACGAGGTCAGCCAGGTCGTCTATGAGGGACTCCCGTGGCAGGCGCTCGAGGAGCACTTCGATGAGCTCAGCGCCGCCGGCGACAGCGTCAGCGTGTTCACGCGCTGGGGCGGCGAGTCGGCCGGAGCACTGTGGGTGAAGCGCCGCCACGACACCGACAGCGCGCCCGCCGCGCGCGAGCTCTTCGGTGCGCGCGCGGCCGCCGTCCAGCGCCACCCGATCGCCGGCGGCGACCCGCAAGCCTGCACCGCGCAGCTCGACAGCCCCGGCCCGTGGTACCAGCGCCTCCCCCACTTCCGCTTGCAGTTCACTCCGAGCGCCGGCGAGGAGCTGCAGTCGGAGTACCTGCTCGATCGCGCCGACGCGCCGCAGGCAATCGCTGTCGTGCGCTCGCTGGCTGCCGGGATCGAGCCCCTTCTGCACGTCAGCGAGATCCGTACGGTCGCCGCCGACGAGCTCTGGCTCAGTCCGCAGTACCGCCGCGACAGCGTCGCCATCCACTTCACCTGGAAGCGCGAGGTCGAGGCTGTGGGGCGCCTGCTGCCAGCGCTCGAGGCCGCGCTCGAGCGCTTCGAGGCGCGCCCGCACTGGGGCAAGCTATTCGCCGTGAAAGCGCCGGCGCTCGGTGAGCGCTACCGGCGCTTGGGCGACTTCATCGACCTGCTCGGGCGTCTGGACGAGCGAGGCGCTTTCCGCAACTCGTGGCTGCAGGAGCGCCTGCTCGGCTGACGCTCAGGGGTATTGGTCAAGCAGCGTGCGATCGGCCGCGCTGAGGCGGTCCGCGGCGGTCTTCTTGTGGTGCCAGAAGGGGTAGATCAGGGGCGGGCGGCCGACCTCCTCGAGCCGCGCCCGCTCCTGGTCACTCAGCTCGAGTGACTCGGCCGCGAGGTTGTCCGCGAGTTGCTCCTCGGTGCGCGCGCCGACGATGAGGGTCGTGACGCCCGGGCGGCCCAACAGCCACGCCAGCGCCACCTGGGCGGCCGAGACGCCGTGATCCCCGGCGATCTCGACCAGCACCTCGATCGTGTCGTAGAGGCGCCCCTCGTCATAGACCGGCGGCTCGCTCCATTCGCTGGTGTGGCGGGCGCCCTCGGGCGGCTCCTGACCGCGGCGGTACTTGCCCGACAGCAGGCCGCCCGCGAGCGGGCTCCAGATCAGCAGGCCGAGCCCCTGGTCCACGGCCGCGGGGATCACCTCGTACTCCGCTGAGCGCTCCTGCAGCGAGAGGTAGATCTGCTGGCTGACAAAGCGGGGCAGCCCGGTCCGGTCCGCGATCCCGAGCGCCTTCATGACCTGCCAGCCGGCGAAGTTCGAGCAGCCGACGTAGCGCACCTTGCCACTGTCGATCAGGTGCTCGAGCGCTCCGAGCGTCTCCTCCAGGCGTGTCTGCCCGTCCCACTCGTGGACCTGGTAGAGGTCGATATGGTCGGTCTGCAGCCGTCGCAGGCTCGCTTCGCAGGCCTCGATCAGATGGTGGCGCGAGAGACCGGCGTCGTTGGGACCGGACCCCATCGGAAAGCGCGCCTTGGTCGCGACGAGGACGTTCTCACGCCGGCCGGCCAGGGCCTCGCCAATCAGCTCCTCGGAAGCGCCGGCCGAGTAGATGTCGGCGGTGTCGATCAGATTGACACCGGCGTCGGTCGCCATGTCGATCTGGCGGCGCGTGCCGGCGAGGTCGATCTGCCCCACGCCGCTGAACATGCCGGCGCCCCCGAATCCCATCGTGCCGAGCGTGAGCCGCGAGATGCGCAGGCCGCTTTGGCCCAGCTGCCGATATTCCATGCTCCCTCCGAGCGTTCGTGGACTTCCGCCAGCTTATAGGCGCCGCGATTAGGCTCCCGGGCATGTTTCCGAGCCCGTCTAGGGGATCAGGAGCAACTTGCCCGTGGTGCGGCGCGCCTCAAGGTCCTCGTGCGCGCGGCGAGCCTCTGCGAGCGGGTAGCGCGCGCCGATGCGCACCGACAGCGAGCCGGCGGCGATCAGCTCGAAGAGCTGAGCCGCTCGGCTCGTGAGCAGCTCGGGCGTGCGGGCATAGGTCTGAAGCGTGGGCCGCTGCACATACAGCGAGCCCGAGGACGCAAGCAGCTGGATCTCGAGTGGTTCCGGCTGTCCGCTGGCGGCCCCGTAGAGGATCATCTTCCCCAGCGGCGCCAGCGCGCGTAGGCCCTCACGGAAGGTCGTGGCGCCGATCCCGTCGTAGACGGCGGCGACACCCTGCGAGGAGGTGATCTCCCGGACCTCCGCGGCGAAGTCGTCGTAGCCGATCACGTGGTCCGCGCCGGCCTCGCGTGCGAGCTCGGCCTTCTCGGCGGTCGAGGTCGTCGCGATCACCTGCCCGCCCCCGAGCTTCGCGAGCTGCGTCAGCAGGAGACCGACGCCGCCGGCTGCGGCGTGCACGAGCACCCAGTCGCCGGGGGCGATCGGGTAGGAGTCATTGGCCAGGTAGTGGGCGGTGAGTCCCTGCAGGATCGCCGCCGCGGCGATTTCGCTGGGGACGCTCTCCGGCACGTTGACGAGACGATCGCGCGGCGCCGTGACCCTCTCGGCGTAGCTGCCGGCAACGCCGATCCAGGCAACGCGCTCGGCGCTGCCGGCGACGGTTCCCGCTCCCTCGACGCCGATGATCGCCGGCGGAGGCGTGCCGTAGCCGTTGCCCTCGCGCTCGTAGACGTCACGGTAGTTGACCCCAGCCGCCTCCACATCGACGAGGACGTCGCCTTCGCCGGGCTGGGGCTCGGCCACCTCGCGCTCCTCGAGGACGTCGGGACCGCCGTTGCGTTCGAACCAGATCGCGCGCATCGGCCAAGCCTATTCGCCGCCGTTGACGCTCGACGCTTCGGTCCCTAATATTTAGGCACCGGATGGATCTGGCGATGCTCGCCGGGCCGCGTTCCCCCCTCCTCATGACCGACGAGCAAGATCGCATCGACCCCTACGTTTGGCGGATCGCCGTCGTCGTCGTGCTCGGGTCGATCATGTCGATCCTCGACACGACGATCGTCAACGTCGCCCTGCAGACCCTGCACGAGCGCTTGCACAGCCCGCTCGGCGACATCCAGTGGGTGATCACCGGCTACCTGCTCTCGCTCGCCACGGTGATCCCGCTGACCGGATGGGCCTCGCGGCGCTTCGGCGCCAAACGCGTCTACCTGTTCTCGCTGCTGGTGTTCACGGCCGGGTCGGCACTGTGCGGGCTCGCGACCTCCTCGGGCGAGCTGATCGCCTTCCGCGTCCTGCAGGGAGTCGGCGGCGGCCTGATCATGCCGGTCGGCCAGCTGATCCTCGCCGACACCGCGGGGCCCAAGCGGATGGGTCGCGTGATGAGCGTGACCGGCGTGCCGACGATGCTCGGCCCGATCCTCGGCCCGACGGTCGGCGGCCTGATCCTCCAGGGCGCGAGTTGGCGTTGGATCTTCTACGTCAACGTCCCGATCGGGATCATCGCGATCGTCCTCGCTCTGCGGATCCTGCCGGCGAGCGGCAAGATCGCGATTCCGCCGCGCCTCGACATCCGGGGCCTGATCCTCATGGCCCTGGGCATGCCGCTCCTCACCTACGGGCTTGCCGAGATCGGGATCCTCGACACCTTCAGCTCTGCTCGGGTCATCGTCCCGTTCTTCGTCGGCCTCGCCCTGCTGGTGCTCTTCGCATGGCACGCGTGGGGCGCGAAAAACCCGCTTCTTGACCTTCATCTCTACCGGCGCACAACCTATGCCTCGGCCTCGCTGCTCATGTTCTTTCTCGGCGCCGCGCTCTTTGGCGCGATCATCCTGCTGCCGCTCTACTACCAGAACCTCCGCCACGAGGACGTGATCGACACCGGCCTGCTGCTCGGACCACAGGGGATCGGGATGGCGTTCGTGATGCCGTGGGTGGGGCGACTCACCGATCGCGTCGGCGGCGGGCCGCTCGCGCTCTTCGGCGTCGCGCTGACCCTCGTCGCGGGAATCCCGCTCGGACTGATAGGCGCGCACACCTCGATCCTGTGGCTCTGCATGGTGACCAGCCTGCGCGGCGTGGGCATCGGCTTCGCCTTCATGCCCTCGTTCGTCGCCGCCTTCGCCGCGCTCGAGCGCCACGAGCTCCCCGACGCGGCGCCTCAGCTCAACGTCCTGATGCGTGTCGGCGGATCGATCGGGGTGGCGGCTCTCGCGGTCGTGCTGGAGCGCGCGATCGTCGCCGCCGGCCACTCCCCCACGGCGGCTGGATTGGCCGGCGCCTACGGCACGGCGTTCTGGTGGTCCTTCGGCATCTCGGCGGTGGCGATCGGACCCTGCGTGTGGCTGACGCTAGCCGAGCGCAAGGCGCGGCGTGCACGCAGGGACGCTAACTCAGAGGGTCAGCTCACCGACGTGCCGCTGGCCGAGATCGCGGCATGAGCGCGACGGTGCCCCGTCAGCGCCCGCTGCGCTCGCACAGCAGTCCTGCGCGCGAGTCGGTCTCCGCGCTCAGCCTCTCGTTCAAAACGGCTATGGCGGCGGTGCGCCGCCTGCGCGGCCGCGACACGCACCGGCCCGGTGAGGTGAGCTACGCGCAATGCTCGCTGCTTTTCGCGCTCGCGGAGCGCGGAGAGCTGGCGGCCAGCGAGCTCGCGAGTCTCGCGGATGTGGCACCGGCGACCGCCTCGCAGATGCTCGACAGCCTGGAGGGTGGCGGCTTCGTGGAGCGGTCACGCAGCGACCGTGACCGCCGCCTGGTGCTGGTCTCGCTGACCAACCGCGGCGGCGAGCTCGTGGCGGCGCGGCGTACGCGTTTCGAGCAGCTGTGGGCCGACGCGCTGGCCAGCTTCAGCGACAGCGAGCTGGCCACCGCGACCGCCGTGCTCGAGCGAGCGAGGGTCGTCTTCGAGGAGATCGCCGCGGAGTCGGACGCCGTCTGAGCGTTGCGCGGCGCGTGGCGGTGTGGTATCTGAGGCGCCACGGAAAGCTGAGCAGAGGAGGGGCGATGACTGTTGGACTGGCTGGTCGCGGGGTCGCGATGATCGGAATCATCCTGGGGCTGCTCGCGGTCGGACTCGATCTCGCCTCGGGCGGCGGGCGCTACCTCGACAGCGGCGCGGTCGCCGTGTTCGCGATCGCCCTCCTGAGCATGGCCTCCTACCTGCCGGCCGAGGTCGGCTACGACACGGCGGGCACGGCTGCGGGTGTCGCCGTGTTCGGCTTCTATCTCTTCTTCCCCGCTGTCCTTGCCTTCGGCAGCCTCGGCTTGCTCGGCGCCGGCGGGTGGCTCGGGCTCGGAACCGTGCTGATCCCGATCGGCCACGCGATCGTTCGCCGCGCCGAAGGCGCGCACGAGGTGCAGCCGGCGGCGAGCTCGCCGACAGTGGCAGTTCGCAACCCCCTGTTCGCGCTCGCGGTAGCCGGCGTCATCCTGATGGCGGCCGGGATCTGGCTTCCGATCACGAGCGGCGGACCGAGCTACTGGCATGCCTCATCCTCAGGCGACCTCGTCGGGATCCTGCTCCTGGTCGTGGTGCTGGCGAACGCCACGACACTGGTGCTCGCGCCGCTGGTGTGGCACGTGCGCATATCCGCTGACCGCGTTCTGCTGCTGGCCTGCGGCAGTTTCGGGTTCGCCGTCGCCTGGTGGCTCGTGACCTTCAACCACCTCGGCGCCCTCGGGACGGGTGGCTGGCTCGAGGCGATCGGCGGGCTGCTACTGGTCGGCGGTGTCGTCGCGATGCGGCTGACAGCGGCCCGTAGCGCGCCGGCACCGGCACCGGCGGCGCCGCTCCCCGCGACGCCGTAGCTGCGCAGCCACCAGCTCCCCTACCCGCCAATCCCCCGGCAATCCGTCGGGGGGGTCAGGCCCCCGTTCCTTCCTTCCGCTGGCGCGCACGCGCGCGTGCTCGTAGCCGGCTCGGACGGCTCGCACGGCCGCCTCGGCGCCGCTCAGAAGTTCGGCTTGGCGACCATGTCGATGACGATCAGCATCAGCGTCACGGTCTGTCCACGGAAGATCATGAAGAGGCGGTTGACGCGCCGCCCCACCTCGGGAGAGTCGGGACCGATCTGGGCGGCGAGCGCCCCGATCCGTCCTAGCTCGGGCCCGATGAAGGCGATTCCGAGGGTGGCGGTCACCCCCCAGCCGGCGATCGCGAAGTCGATCCAGAAATGGTTCCAGCCCCAACCGCCCTTTTCGACCAACGCGATACCGAGGCCGAAGACGGCGAAGAGCACAGGGGTGTAGAGCTTGGGCCCGATCCAGCCGCCGAGCTTGCCGAGGGTCGCCAGCGCCTCGCCGTCGCGCTTGCGCTCGAAGACGACGCCGAGGGTCGTCAGGGTGACGTCGCCGCCGACCCAGACCACGACACCCAGCACGTGCAGCGCAAGCAGGACCTGGTAGGTCCCCGGAGCCAGTGCCAGGAACAGGATCGACACTGACACCAGCACGGCGCCGGCCAGCATCGCCGAGGTTGCCGTTCGCAGGCGCTCCTCGACCGTCTCCGAGAGCGTCTCGGCGGGAACTGCACTCTCCTCCATCCGGCGCATTTATACGGATCGGGAGCGGTGAGATCAAGCCCGCGGCGCACGGCGGTCCCGCTGACTAAGCTCGAGGCGTGCAGGACGAGACGCTCCAGGCCGAGTTCACACACCAGGCCGAGACCTTCAACCGCAGCGCGGTTGCCCACGCCGCCGACACGCTGGAGGCGCTCGTGGAGCTCGCCGCGCCGGGCCCATCCGAGCGCTGGCTGGACGTCGCCTGCGGGCCGGGGATCATCTCCCGCGCGCTCGCCGCGGGGGCCGGCGCGGTGCATGGCGTCGACCTCACCGAGGCGATGGTCGACGTCGCGCGGCGTGAGGCATCGGCCGCCGGCCTCGCCAACACGACCTTCGCGTGCGGGGATGCCACGGCGCTCGAGCTCGCCGATGCGAGCTTCGATGGCGCCGTTGCGCGTTTTACGATCCATCACCTGCCGGCGCCTGCGCGGCTGCTCGAGGAACTGGCGCGCGTGGTCCGCCCCGGCGGGCGAATCGTGATCGCCGATCACATCGCCGATGACGATGCCGCCGACGCCGCCTGGGCGCTCGAGCTCGAACGACTCCGAGACCCTTCCCACTGGGCAGCGCTCCGTCCGGAGCGCCTGCGAGCGCTCGGCGTCGACGCGGGCCTCGAGCTCGCGAGCGAGGCCATCGCCGCGATCAGCCTTGACTTCGACGACTGGCTGGCGCGGGGTTCTGGAGGCGCGCGGAATGCGGCGCTGATCGAGCGCGTGCTGAGCGAGCGCACCGGCGGCAGCGAGCGCTTTCGGGTCTCGCGCGAGGGCGGGTCGCGGGTGCTTCAGCTGCAGCTGTGGTTGGCGCTCTGGCGCCGCTGAGCGCGCTCAGGCGCGGCAGGGCAGCTCGGCGACCCGGGCCCGCACGACGTTCATATCGGCCCGGTTGAAGTCGAGGTGGGTCTGGCCCCGGAAGGAGGGCACGAGCTCGCGGTAATAGGGGCTCGAGAGGCTCTCGTTGTGGCCGATCACGCCCGAGACCGGGATCGCGAAGCGGCAGCGCAGCCATCGCGTGAGCGCGAGCGAGGCGTCGAACTGCGCCTTGTCGTCCATCACCTGGGCGTCGGAGAAGCCGACGTTCTCGATGCCGATTGCCGTGTAGTTGAGGCCGACGACCTGGCGGCACATGATGTCGAGCGCCACCAGTTGGTGGATGGTGCCGTTGGTGTCGACGACGAAATGCGCGCAGACCTGCGGCAGCTCGTGGTAGGTGACGTCGGGGATGTCGTCGGCGAAGGTGTTCCAGACGCTCTGGAAGGTGGCGGACTCGGTGTAGTGCCAGATCACGAGACGCGGGTGGACGAGCTTGTAGGAGTCGATTCCGTAGTGCTCGAGGGCATAGGCGCGCATCTGCGCCTTGCGGGCCGCCCCGAAGGGGATCGGGTCCTGGACGATTCGAGGCGCAGGCAGCAGCTTGGCGGCGGGGGCCGCGCTGGCCTCGGCCGCCAGCGCGCACGCCAGCGCCACCGCGAGGGCGGCCAGCAGACGCAGCCCGCGGCTTCCCGCCGCGCTGCGCGAGCTCAACGCGCTCCTGAGTAGTGGGCGTCGGGGTCTCGGCGCATCGCTCATGACCGCGGCGTCAACTCGCCGGCGCGCAGCAGTGCCATCACCTCCTCGTCGCTGACCGGATCGAAGTTCTGGTACCAGGCCCCCACAGCCAGCAGATGCTCGGGCCGCGTGTGGCAGACGACCTCGTCGGCGTGGGCACGCAGGAGCTCGAGTGACTCGCGTGCGCCGACCGGGACCGCGACCGTGATGCTCGCCGCGTCGCGCTCGCGCAGCGCCTCCACGGCGGCGAGCATCGTCAGGCCGGTGGCAAGACCGTCGTCGACCGCGATCACGCGGCGCCCGAGTGGGTCAAGCGGGGGCCGAGAGCCGCGAAAGAGCTCAGCCTGCCGGCGCAGCTCGAGCGTCTCGCGCGCCACGATCTGCTCGAGCGACTCCTTCGTCACACCAGCGCGGTCCGCAATCCGCGGCTCGAGCACGCGGGCGCCCCCCTCCGCGATCGCACCGACGGCGAGCTCAGGGTTCCCGGGCGCGCCGAGCTTGCGCACGGCCAGCACGTCGAGGGCCAGTCCCAGTGAGCTTGCGACCTCGAACCCGACCGGCACGCCGCCGCGGGGCAGGGCGACGACGAGCGCGCGCTCACCCGCGTAGAGCAACTCTCCCAGCCGGCGCCCGGCGTCGCGGCGGTCGGCAAAGACCGCGGCGGGACGCTGGCGCGGCCGGCCCACGGCGCTCTCAGCCGGTGCGCTCCGGCATGCCCTCGCCGGTGGCGTTGTCCTCCATCCGCTCCGCGGCGTACTCGCGGTCGGGTGGATCGCCGCCGGCCAAGACGCCGGCCCGCCGGCGCACCGCGACGGCCGCGGCCACCAGCGCCGCGCAACCCGCCGCCGCCATCGGAGCGACCCTTCGCAGCCGGGCTCTGGGTGGGCTGAGATCCGCTGACATCGCCGCCCAAAACTAGCAAGTGACGGCGCCGCTGCCCCTTCACTCGCTTCGTATAGGTTTCGCTCGATGGAGCTACGCACGCTTGGGCGCACCGGTGTCAGGGTCAGCCCACTGTGTCTCGGAGCGATGATGTTCGGGGACTGGGGCAATCGCGACCACGACGACTCGATCCGCATCATCCACGCGGCGCTGGACGGCGGAATCAACTTCATCGACACCGCCGACGTCTACTCGCACGGAGAGTCCGAGGAGATCGTCGCCAAGGCGCTCGCCGGCGGCCGCCGCGACGACGTCGTCCTGGCGACAAAGGCCAACGCCCCGATGGGTGAGGACCCCAACCACCGCGGCAACTCCCGGCGCTGGATCATCCGCGAGGTCGAGAACTCGCTGCGACGCCTGCAGACCGATTGGATCGACCTCTACCAGATCCACCGTCCCGACCCGAGCACCGACATCGAGGACACCCTGTCGGCGCTGAGCGACCTCATACACGCCGGGAAGGTCCGCTACATCGGCTCCTCGACCTTTCCCGCCTCGCAGATCGTCGAGGCGCAGTGGGCATCGCGCGAGCGCGGCTTCGAGCGCTTCGCCAGCGAGCAGCCGCCCTACTCGATGCTCGTCCGCGGGATCGAAGCGGACGTGCTGCCGGCCTGTGCTCGGCACGGCATCGCGGTGCTGCCCTGGAGCCCACTCGCGAGCGGCTGGCTCTCGGGCGGCTATCGCAAGGGCGCGGAGCTGCCGGTGTCCACGCGCGCGGAGCGCCTGCCGCGCCGCTACGACATGTCGGTGGAGGGCAACCAGCGCAAGCTCGACGCCGCCGACGCACTCGGCGCGCTCGCCGAGGAGGCGGGTATCGCGCTGCCGCAGTTGGCACTCGCGTGGGTGCTCAACCACCCCGCCGTCACCTCGGCGATCATCGGACCACGCACGATGGAGCACCTGGAGTCGCACCTGCCGGCGGCCGAGCTGAGGCTCGATCCGGCGCTGCTTGACCGCATCGACGAGATCGTGCCGCCGGGCGTGAACATCAACCATGAGGATGTCGGCTGGGCCGATCCTTCGCTGGAGCCGGCTTTCCGCCGCAGAATGGGGACCTAGAGCCATGACTGAGCATGCGGACGGCCCGAGCTACGCCCTCTACGCGAGCTTCGCCGCGGACCCCGCGCGCTCGCTCGGCCCCCAGCAGCGCGTGCATGCCGCCGCCAGCGCCGAGTTGGTCCTGACCGAGAGCGCGGCGACGCTGCGCGGGGCCTACACCGTCAGTGGCTACCGCGCTGACGCCGACATGATGCTCTGGCTCGTCGGCCCCAGCGCCGACGCCGTCCAGGACGCGCTGATCGCCTTCCGCCGTACCGCTCTCGGGCACATGCTGCGACCGGTCTGGTCGGCGATCGGCGTCCACCGCGAAGCCGAGTTCGCGAAGTCGCACACGCCGGCGTTCATGAATGGCGAGCCGCCCTGCCGCTACGTCTCGGTCTATCCCTACGTGCGTTCGCTGGAGTGGTATCTGCTGCCGGAGGCCGAGCGCTCAGCGATGCTGCGCGAGCACGGCGAGATGGGCCGCAGCCGCCCGGAGGTGCGGGCGAACACCCTGAGCGCGTTCGCGCTGGGCGACTACGAGTGGCTGCTGGCCTTCGAGTGCGACGAGCTCGAGCCGATCGTGGACCTCATGCGCCATCTGCGCAGCGCCGAGGCCCGCCGGCACACACGCGAGGAGATCCCCTTCCACACCGGTCGCCGACGGCCGCTGTACGACGTCATCGCCGACCTGCCCTACGAGCTCGACCTCAGCGACGCCGGCGGGTAACGGCGACGCCGGCGAGGCAGAGCGCGCCACCCGCCATCGCGGCCAGACCGGGCACCTCACCGAGCGTCGCCCAGCTCAGCGCGATCACCAGCGGCGGCACGAGGTAGGTCGTGGCCCCCTGGCGCGCCATCGTCGAGTGTGAGAGGGCGTAGGCCCAGGTCGAGAAGGCGACGGCCGTGGGGCCGAGCCCGAGGTAGAGGACCAGCACCGTGCTCGAGGCCGGGGCGGCGCTCACCTCATGGACCAGCGACGGAGCGAACGGCAGGCAGACGACGATGCCCGCCAGGCACGCACCCCAGGTCACCGCGACCGGCGAGACGCGAGCCAGCACCGGCTTCTGGATGATCACGGCGATGCTGTAGGCGGCGGCCGCGAGCAGGCACAGCAGCACGCCGGCGAGGCCGCCGTGGTGACTGGAGGAGCTGATCGCGATCACCACGGCGCCCGCGAACGCCACTCCGAGACCGGCGAGCACCCAACGCGAGAGGCGCTCGCGCAGCACGATGGTCGCGAGGAACGCGATCAGGATCGGCGAGACGTTGACGGCCATCGCCGCCGTCCCTGCGTCCACGAGCCGCTCGCCCTGGTTGAGCGCGACGTTGTAGACGCCGAGCCAGAGCACGCCGCAGATCACGATTTTCAGCCAGTCGCGCCGGCCCGGCAGCTTCGGTCGCGCGATCCACATCATCACGCTCAGCGCCGCTGTGCCCGCGATCAGCCGACCGAGCGCGATCGGACCCGCCTCGTAGTGGGTGCGCGCGGAGCGGATGGCGACGAACGCCGAGGCCCACAGCAGCGTCGTGACGACGATCGCGACGATCACCCGAACGCTGACCTCGCGTGGTCGCGCGGATACAGCTGGGGCCGCAGAGACGGTCATCTAGGTGGTTAACGCCGCTGGCGCCACAAACGTGAGGCCGTCCCCAGCCGGAAGCCCAAGGGTTGGCCCTTGAGCTCAAACCCGAACTCTCGCGCGCGAGCGCCCCGTGGCGCCTCCGCCGCGCGTCAGCGGCTCGAGCGCGCGGCGGTGCCCCCTTTATTCGACGATGTCTGCTCCGCCGTCGTCGCCCGCACTGTCGTTTGCGCTTGCGCCGTCGCCGCTGAGTCGAGCCTGCAACTCGCGGATGTGGTCGACACCGGCCGCCAGATCTCCGTGTGTGAGCTCGCCCCGGTCGACGAGCCCGAAGGCCGTCTTGCCGAGCTCGCCGTAGGCCTGGCTCAGCTCGCGCTTCGTCGCGACGATCTGCGCCTGCTTCTGCGCTGTGCTTGCCGCCTGCTCAGCGGAAGCCTTGACCTTGTCGAGTAGGCCCATGTGGTTAGCCCTCCATCTTGTGGTGTTGACTCAACGTAGAGCTTGTCAGGCACGGCGTCAACGCGCTCAACCGTCCAGGCAGCGCTCGCAGGCGCCGCGCAGGATCACCTCGTGCTCGACGACGTCCAGCGCGACGTTCTCGCTGACCCGCGCCAGCTCGCGCTCGAGACCCTCGTCGGCGAATGGGATCAGGCGGCCGCAACGGTCACAGACCATGTGGTGGTGGTGACCGCTCCCGTGGCGGACGGGCTCGTAGCGGACGATGCCGTGGCCGACCTCGATGCGCGCCACGAGCTGCGCCTGCTCGAGCTCCTCGAGGATCCGGTACACGCTCGCGCGCGACACGGCGCGATCCTCGCGCGCCAGCGCCTCGCCGATCTCGAGCGCCGAGAGCGCGCAGTTCTGCTCGCCGAGGAGGGCGATGACGGCCCGCCGCGCGCCACCCTGGCGGTAGCCCGCCTGGGCGAGTTGCTCGCTGGCCCGCTCGGCCCAATCCTCGGCCGTGCTCATCGCCCCCATCCTAGAACTCGTGGGCGCGGCCGCCAACCGGCGATCGCCGCGAGCGCGTAGAAGGCTCCCGCCACGAGCACGATCGCGCTGCTTGGCGGCAGCGCGCCGATCTCGTAGCTGAGGGTGATCCCGATCCAAACAGAGGCGAGTGCGAGGGCAGCCGAGAGCGCCATGCCGGCGTAGGGGCTCGCGGTGAGCCGGTGCGCCGCGCCGGCCGGGGCCGCGAGCAACCCGAGCATCAGCAGGGCGCCGACGGCCTGGGTCGCCTCGGCCGCATCGACACCGACGAGCACGAGGAAGAGCGCTCCGAGCGCGCCGACCGGGACTCCGCGGGCGAGGGCGACCGCGGGGTCAAGCGTCGCGAAGAGCAGCGGCCTCGCGATCACCAGCGTCAACGCGATCAGGGCGAGCGCCACGACGGCCGCGACCACGCTGCCGGCGGCGCCGAGGGCGAAGATCGAGCCGAACAGCGCTCGCGCGCCGAGGATCCCACTCGACCCGCTGCCGCTGGCGTTGAAGATGTCCAGGAACAGCACGCCGAGGCCGAGGATCCAGGCGAAGAGCACGCCGATCGAGACATCGTCGGCGCGGGCGCGGTCTCCGAGCGCGGCGAAGGCCAACGCGAGCGCGACGGTCAGAGCGAACAGGCCGATGCGAAGGTCGAGCCCGGCCGCGGCGGCCGCCAGCGCGCCGGTGAAGGCGACGTGGCCGAGGGCATCCCCGGCGAAGACCTGAGCCCGCAGGACGACGAAATAGCCGAGCAGGCCGCTGGCGATCGCGATCGCCGAGCCGGCCAGCAGCGCGTCGCGGATGAAGGGAAGCGCGAACATCAGTGCCGCCGCCAGGCGCGCGCTGCGCGCGCAAGCGCGTAGATCGCAAGCGCGATCGTGGTCACGTAGAAGCCGAGTGCCGCGTTGGTGAAGTAGCTCAGTGCGAGCGCCGCCCAGGTCTCGATCAGGGCCAGAGCGGCGGCGATCGCAAGGCTCGCGCCGATACGCGCCGTGAGCTGCTGGGCGGTTGCCGCGGGGGCGACGAGGAGCGCGAAGGTGAGCAGCACGCCGACGATCTGGGCGATCGCCGCGACAGCAAGGCCCAGGAGCACGAGAAACACCACCGCCAAGGCCCGCACTGGGACACCGTCGGCACGCGCCGCCTGCTCATCAACTGAGGCGTAGAGCAGCGGACGACCGATCAGCGCAAGCGCCAGCGCCGCGAGGACGCCGACGATCGCGAGCGTGAGCACCTGCCCGGAGGTGATGCCCACGGCCGACCCGAAGAGCAGCGTCTCGACGCTCTCGAGCACGCCGCCGTAGAGCGAGAGGAAAAGGAAGCCGAGCGCCAGCGCGACGGCGCCGACGGTGCCGACGACCGCCGATTCGTGGCTGAGGCTGCGGCGGGCGCCGGCGCGTGAGCCCGCGGCGATCGCGAGCGCCCCCGCGACGGCGAAGACGAAGTAGCCCGAGGCGAGCGGCAGCCCCGCGAGGGCCGCGCCGCTGGCGCCCGGGAAGGACATCACCGACAGCGTGTGACAGACGAAGCTCTCGCGGCGCAGCACGACGAACCAGCCGATCAGGGCGCCGACGAGGGCGACGATGGTTCCCGCCTCCAGCGCGTGGACCATGAACGGGTACTGCAGGAGCTCGTTGAGATCCGTGAGCGGGTTGGCGGAGAAGCTCGGGTTCATCCGTGGTGGGTGTGCATGTCGGGCTGGCCGACGACGACAAGGCGGCCGTCGGAGCGCTCGAGCACTTCGACCCCGGCGCCGTAGAGCGCGCTCAGCGTCTCGGTGTTGATGACCTCCGCCGGCGTTCCGGCGAGCGCCTGCCCGCGCGCGAAATAGACGACGCGATCGAGGTAGGGCAGCAGCGGGTTGACGTCGTGGGCTACGAGCACGGTCGTGATGCCGCGCTCGCGACAGAAGCGGGCCGCCAGCGCCGCGACCGCGGCCTGGTTGGGGAGGTCGAGGCTCTCGAGCGGCTCGTCCAGGAGCAAGAGCTGCGGTTCGCGCACGAGCGCCTGGGCGATCAGCAGGCGCTGCTGCTCACCGCCCGAGCACTCTCCGATGGCCCGCTCGGCATAACCGCCGGCGCCGACGGCCTCGATGACGGCGTCGACGGCGGCGCGGGCGCCGGCGCGGCGAGTGCGGCCAAGCAACGGCAGCGGGGTCCCCCAGCGAGCGCCCTCGAGTCCGAGCGCGACGATGTCACGGCCGCGCACGCGCACGCTCTCATCGAAGGAGCGCCGCTGGGGCAGGTAGCCGATCCGGTCGCGACGCACACCTGGCGGCGCGCCGAGCACACTCGCACGGCCGGCGCGCAGCGGAATCAACCCGAGGAGCACCGACAGGAAGGTCGACTTGCCGGCGCCGTTGGGGCCGAGGATGCCGACGAACTCGCCGGCTGCGAGGTCGAGGTCGACGCCGCTCCAGACGATGTCGGCGCCGTGGGCGACGGCCGCGTCGCGCAGCTGCGCGACCTCGCTCACCGGCCGACCCCGCGCGAGAGCGCCCGCTCGAGCTCCTCGAGCTGCGCCACCTGCCACTGCTCGAAGCTGTCGCTCGCCGGCGCCAGCGTCTCGGTGACGGTCGCGATCGGGATCCCGGCCGCGCGCGCGAGCTGGTTGACGCGTTGAACCTCGGGGGTGACGTTCTGGCGGTTGAAGACCCAGACCTTGATCAGGCGCTGCTGAGCCTGACGATCGACGGTGCGCGTGTCGGCAGCGGTGACGTCGGTGCCCTCCGCGATCGCCTTGGCGAAGCTGTAGGGCGTCATCAGCCGCAGGCCGAGCGCCTCGCCGAGGGGCGCGAAGATGCTCTCGCTGTAGCCGACAGCGACGCCGTGGTAGCGCGTGCGGATTTGCGCGATCAGCCGGTGATAGCGAGCGAGCGCTCGGGACCGGAAGTCGCGCGCGCGGGCGCGGAAATAGGCGCGGTCGCGAGGGTCGAGGTGGATCAGGTCGGCGGTGATCGCGTCGGCGACGCGCGTCACGGAGCTCGGGGAGTACCACTGATGGGGGTTATCGCCGGCGATCAGCCCAAGCAGATTGCCGGCGTCGAGGGTGATGCGGCCGGCGAGCGGGCTCGCGGCGACGAGCTTCGAGGCCCAGCCGTCGTAGCCGATCCCGTTGACGATCGCGAGCTTCGCCCCGGCGAAGGTCCTGGCATCCGAAGGGCTCGCGTCGTAGCTGTGCGGGTCGGTGTTGGGGTTGACGATGATGCTCGTCACCGTCGCCTTGGAGCCCGCGAGCTGGTCCGCGATGCTGCCCCAGAAGTTCTCTGCGGCGACGACCTGCAGGCGCCCGCCGCTCGGTGCGCCGCCGCCGCACCCGGCCAGAGCGGCTGCGAGCACGAGGGGAGCGACGACGAGCAGGGCGCGGCGAGTGGTCATCTGGTGGCTCCGGTGGCGGGGACTGCGGTCGCGGGGCGCGGTCTTGCGTGCTGGTGAGACTGGATCTTATATAAGACTCGATCCCGAGGCGCGTCCCGGGGTCGCCGTGTGTAACGCTGCACCCTCACGCCAGGCCCCTCGAGATCAGCCGATGCACGCAGCCACAAGCCCCGAACCGATCATGGCCCGCGCGGCGACCGAGAACTTCCCGGTGGCGTCGCGGCTGCTGCCGGCGCGCGCGCGGCGCCATCTGCTTGCGATCTACGGCTTTGCGCGTCTCGTCGATGAACTCGGCGATGAGGTGCCCGGCGACCGCCTGGCCGCCCTCGACTGGCTCGCGCAGGAGTTGGAGCGCGCTTTCGCGGGCACCGCCACCCATCCGCTGATGACGGCGCTCCAGCCGACGATCTCCGAATGCACCCTCCCCCGGGGGCCCTTCGAGCGCCTGATCGAGGCCAACCGCGTCGACCAGCGCGTCCACAGCTATGCGACGTGGGAGCAGCTGATCGGCTACTGCCACCTCTCGGCCGATCCGGTCGGGGAGCTCGTGCTCCACGTCTTCGGTGCCGCGACACCGCGGCGGATCGAGCTCTCCGATGCCGTCTGCACCGCGCTGCAGCTGACCGAGCACTGGCAGGACATCCGCGAGGACCTGGCGCGCGCCCGCGTATACGTGCCGCTCGAGGACCTCGCACGTCACGGCTGCACGATCGAGGCGCTGGCGGCGAGCACGGTCAGCGAGCCGCTGCGAGGTGTGCTCGCGCTCGAGGCAGCCCGCACGGCAATGCTCTTCCGCCAGGGCGATCTGCTGGCGGCGAGCCTGCGCGGCTGGCAGCGGTTCGCCATCGCGGGCTATGCCGGCGGCGGGCGGGCCGCCCTCGACGCGATAGCGATCGCCGACTACGAGGTGCTCGCCTCCGATCCACGGCCGACGCGTCGGCGCCAGATCGGCGCCATCGTGCGCGTGCTCGTCCGGGCAGCAGAAGCATGAGCGAGGCAGCGCGCGAGTACTGCGCGCAGCTGACCCGCCAGGAGGCCGCGAACTTCTACTACGGGATGCGGCTGCTGCCGGCGCACAAGCGAGCCGCACTGTTCGCGATCTACGCGTTCGCCCGGCGCGTCGATGACATCGGCGACGGCACGCTCGCGGTCGACGAGAAGCGCCGCCAGCTGACGTTGGCCGCGGACTCGCTTGACGCGGCGCCCGACGGCGACCTCGTGCTGGTGGCCCTGCATGAGGCCGAGCAGGCGTTCCCGCTGCCCCGCCAGTCCTTTCTCGACCTGATCGACGGTGTTCGCATGGACATCGACGGCGCCCAGTACGAGACCTTCGAGGACCTGGCGCTCTATTGCCGTCGAGTCGCCGGCTCGATCGGGCGGCTGTGCGTCGCGGTCTTCGGCGCCGACGGCGCGAACGCGGGCGAGCTCGCCGACGACCTGGGGGTGGCGTTGCAGCTGACCAACATCCTGCGAGATGTCCGCGAGGACGCGGCCCGCGGGCGCACCTACCTGCCGGCCGAGGACCTCGCGCGCTTCGGCGCCCCGAGCCGCGAGACGATCCGGCCCCTGGTCGCCTTCGAGGTCTCGCGGGCCCGCGACTGGTACGCCCGCGGCATGGCGCTGATCCCGATGCTCGACCGCCGCAGCGCCGCCTGCGTGCTCGCCATGAGCGGCATCTACCGGCGCCTGCTCGACCGCATCGAGGCAGACCCCGACGCGATCCTCGAACGCCGCGTGGCGCTCGGTCCGCTCACCAAGGTGGCGGTGGCCACGGCCAGCCTGCTCGGTGCGGGCCGGCCTTGAACGTCATCGTCATCGGTGGCGGCGTCGCCGGGATCGTCGCCGCGCTCGACTGCGCGGCGGCGGGGGCGGCGGTGACGCTGGTCGAGGTGCGGCCGCGCCTCGGCGGCGCGGCCTACTCGATCGAGCGCGACGAGCTCTCGCTCGACAACGGCCAGCACGTCTTCCTGCGTTGCTGTAGCGCCTATCGCACCCTGCTCGCCAAGCTCGGGAGTGAGGAACTGGTCGAGGTGCAGCCGCAGCTGGAGATCCCGGTCCTGGCTCCCGGGCGTCCGACGGCGTGGCTGCGACGCAGCAACGCCCGCCCGCCGCTGCACCTTGCCGGCGCGATGCTTCGCTACCCACACCTCTCGCTGCGCGAGCGCATCTCGGCCGGTCGCGCCGCGCTTGCGCTGGGCCGCGTCGGCGCCGACGACTCGCGCACGCTTGGCGCCTGGCTGGCCGACCACGGGCAGAGCCCGCATGCGGTGGCGGTGCTGTGGGATTTGATCGCGCTGCCGACGCTGAACGTCCCCGCAGCCGAGGCGTCGCTCGCCCTCGGCGCGTTCGTCTTCCAGCAGGGTCTGCTGCGCGACGCGGCAGCCGGGGACATCGGCCTTCACCGGGCGCCGTTGCAGCAGATCATCGGCGACCCGGCCGCGCGCGCGCTCGCGGCGGCGGGAGTCACGGTGCACCTGCGCTGGCCGGCGCAGAGCATCACGAAGATCGGAGGACGCTTCGCGGTCGTCGGTCCGGGCGCGTCGTGGCTGGGCGCGGACGCAGTCATCGTCGCGGTACCGCACGACCGAGCCGCCGGCCTGCTGCCGCCCGAGGCACTGCGCGGCGCGAAATGGCCAGGAGGGCTCCAGTCCTCGCCGATCGTGAACGTCCATGTGGTCTATGACCGACGCGTGCTGGAGCACCGCTTCGCGGCCGGAGTCGAGACCCCGGTGCAATACGTCTTCGACCGAACGCCGGCGAGCTGGAAGGGGCGCCAGTACCTCGCCGTCTCGATCTCGGGGGCCCGCGAGGAGATGGGAATGAGCACCGAAGCGCTGCGCGAGCGCTATGTCCCGGCCCTGGCGGAGTTGCTTCCCCCGGCCGCCAATGCACGGGTTGAGCACTTCAGCGCGACCAAGGAGCACGCCGCCACCTTCCGCGCCGTGCCGGGCACGGCGGCCCTGCGTCCCGGGGCAGCGACGTCGCTCGAGGGGCTCGTGCTCGCCGGCGCCTGGACGGCGACCGGCTGGCCGGCCACGCTCGAGGGCGCCGCCCTCAGCGGCCAGGCCGCGGCGGCGACCCTGCTGGCTGCCGCCTGAGTCAGGACACCGGTCTAGGGCCCGTCGTGGGGCGCGCCCAGGGCGGCTAGCAAAGCCTCCTGCTTGACCCCGCCGACGCGCACCAGCTTCGACCGTCCGCGCTCGCCGCGAACGATCTCGACGCGCGAGGGCGCCAGCCGCAGATGCGCCGCGATCAGGCGACAGAGCGCGCGGTTGGCCTGACCGTCGAGAGGCAGCGCGCTGACACTGGCCTGAAGGACCCCGCCGCGAAAGCCGAGCAACTCGTCGCGCGAAGCTCGCGGCTGCAGCCGCACCTCGATCCGGGCCTCGTCCACGAGCTCGACTCTAAGGCCGGCGGGCCTCGTGGGCACCGTCTCGCGGGCGCCGAGGACCCCCGCGGAGCACCGTGTCAGGGCCGGCAGGAGCACTCGAAAACGTCCGCGCTCGCTGCACTCCGTCGCGCCAATCGGTTAGTCTCGCGCCGGTGCTAGCGCTTCTGGCAGCCGCCGCAACCTTCCACGACAAGAGCAAGACGCCGTTCTTCATCGCCGCGGGCGTGCTCGTGGGATGGGCGATTCTCGTCTCGGCGGTCGGGATCCGGAGCCCCCGCTTCCCCTCCTCGAAGCTCCAGTCGCGTGGCGCGATGGTGATCACCGCGGTGCTTGTGTTGTTCGCCGCGTCGATGGCGGTCTACACCGCCAAGACGCCGCCCGGCGTGGCCCCCTATACGACCGGCATCGTCACCAACGGCGTGACGCCGCAGGCGACGCCGTTGGCACCGGTCACCAGCGGCCCGCTCAAGCTCGCCGCCAATCCGACCGGCCAGCTGGCCTACAACACCAAGACCCTGGTGTCGAACTCGACCAAGGTGGTGATCGACTTCACCAACAAGTCACCGGTCCCCCACGACGTCACCATCGCCAACTCCGCCGGCAAGGTCCTCGGCGCGACACCGGTCTTCATGGGCGGCATGAAGGTCCTCTCGCTCACTCTCCCGCCGGGCACCTACACCTTTTACTGCTCGGTGCCCGGACACGAGCAGGCCGGCATGAAAGGCACCCTCACCGTTCGCTCGCCTTCCACCCCCTCCACGCCGCCGCCAGCGACCAACGGTCCGCTACAGCTGGCTGCGAACCCGAGCGGTCAGCTGGCCTACAACACCAAGACCCTGGTGTCGAACTCGACCAAGGTGGTGATCGACTTCACCAACAAGTCACCGGTCCCCCACGACGTCACCATCGCCAACTCCGCCGGCAAGGTCCTCGGCGCGACGCCGGTCTTCATGGGCGGCATGAAGGTCCTCTCGCTGACGCTCGCGCCCGGCACCTACACCTTTTACTGCTCGGTGCCCGGACACGAGCAGGCCGGCATGAAGGGCACCCTCACCGTCCACGCGGGGTCATCCTCAGGATCTGCGACGACCAACGGCCCGCTGCAGCTGGCTGCCGACCCGAGCGGCCAGCTGGCCTACAACACGACCACGCTGACCGCGAGCTCGAGCAAGGTCGTGATCGACTTCACCAACAAGTCACCTGTCCCCCACGACGTCACCATCGCCAACTCGGCCGGCAAGGTCCTCGGCCACACCCCAGTCTTCATGGGCGGGATGAAGGTCCTCTCGCTGACCCTTCCGCCGGGCACCTACACCTTCTACTGCTCCGTGCCGGGCCATGAACAGGCGGGCATGAAGGGCACCCTCACCGTATCCGCGGGCTCGAGCTCGGGCGCGGCGACGAGCACCAACGGGGCGCTCGCACTCGCGGCGAATCCCACCGGCCTGCTTGCCTACAACACGACGACGCTGACCGCGAGCTCGAGCAAGGTCGTGATCGACTTCACCAACAAGTCACCTGTCCCCCACGACGTCACCATCGCCAACTCGGCGGGCAAGGTCCTCGGTAAGACGCCCGTCTTCGCCGGCGGCACCAAGGTCCTGTCGCTGACGCTCCCGGCGGGGACCTACACCTACTACTGCTCGGTGCCCGGCCATGAACAGGCCGGTATGAAGGGCACGCTCACCGTTCAGTAGAGCGTTCGTAGCCGGGGCACTCGAGTACCGGCAGGCGGGGGTAGCGGGGGAACAGGGCGGGCTGCTCACGCGAGCGCTCGCAGAGCGAATAGACGACGCCGCGCGTGGTGGGGACCAGGCGCTGATAGGCGCAGAGATCGCAGAGCCCCGCCGAGCCAGGTCCGGGCATCTGCAAAACTATACTTTCTGAAGTGCGAATATTCTTACGGCTACTAGGCTTTCTTCGGCCCTATCGCAGGGGGGTCGTGTGGTCGCTGGTGCTCGCCACCGCGGCGATCCTCGCGACCGTGGCGATTCCCTACCTCAGCGGCGTCGCCGTCGACGCGATCCACGATCACCGCCGAAGCCGGCTGGTGGATCTCGCGCTGCTGGTGCTCGTCGCCGGGCTCGCGCGTCTGGCGGTGTCGGCTGGACGGCGGCTGGTCGCCGGGCGGGTCTCACTCGGTGTGGAGTACGACCTGCGCAACCTCATGTTCCGACATCTGCAGTCGCTCGAGCTCGCGTTCTTCGACGGCCAGCAGACCGGCCAGCTGATGTCTCGGGCGACGATCGATCTGCAGGCGATCCGGTTTTTCTTGGGATACGGCCTCGTGTTCATCCTCCAGTCGGGGCTGACGATAACGTTGGCTGGGATCGCGATGTTCGTGCTCCAGCCGGGGCTCGCGGCGATCGCGTTGATCCCCGTGCCCTTCGTTGTCTATGTGGCCCATCGCTACAGCGCACTCGCGCGGCCCGCGCTGCAGGAGGTCCAGCAGCGGATCGCCGAGCTCACAGCCGACACCGAGGAGAACATCTCGGGCGTGCGCGTGGTCAAGGCCTTCGCACGCGAGGCCCACCAGCGCGCGCGCTTCGAGCGCAGCGTCCGTCGCGTCTTCGAGCAGTCGATGGTCGAGGCGCGCCTGCAGGCGCGCTACAACCCGCTGATCGGCTTCCTGCCGCAGGCGGGACTCGCGGTGATCCTCCTCGTCGGCGGACACGACGTGATCGATCACCATCTTTCGATCGGTCAGTTCACGGCCTTCTACACCTATTTGTTGATGCTGCTGAGCCCGATGCGCACGCTCGGCGTGTCACTCAGCCTCGCGCAGCGGGCGACCGCCTCCGGCGTGCGTGTGTTCCAACTGCTCGACCGTGAGCCTCGGCTCACCTCGCCGGTGGACGCGCCGCCGCTGCCGCCCGGCAACGGCAACGTCCGCTTCGAAGGCGTCACGATGCGCTACACCGATGATCTCCGGGGGGCCCTCGAGGACGTCACCCTCGACCTCGCCGCCGGGAGGACCATCGCGCTGGTCGGGGCGACGGGCTCGGGCAAGACCACGCTGGTGGCGCTCGTCGCCCGCCTCTATGACCCGAGTGCCGGCCGCGTACTGATCGACGGTGCGGACCTGCGTGACGTCGACATCGCCTCGGTGCGCGCCGCGGTGGCGATCACGGGCGATGACCCCTTCCTCTTCAGCACCACGGTCCACGACAACATCGCCTACGCACGACCAGACGCCACGCGCGAGGAGGTCATCGAAGCCGCGCGCCGCGCCCAGGCGCACGAGTTCATCGAACGTCTCCCCGACGGCTACGACACGCGCGTCGGCGAGCGCGGCCTGACCGTCTCGGGCGGTCAGCGCCAGCGCCTGGCGATCGCGCGCGCGATCCTCGCCGATCCGCGGATCCTGATCCTCGACGACGCCACCTCATCTGTGGACGCCAGCACCGAGCGCGAGATCAAGCGCGCGCTCGCGGAGGTGATGGCGGGCCGCACCACCTTCATCATCGCCCACCGCCTCTCGACGATCACGCTCGCGGACGAGATCCTCGTCCTCGAGGACGGTCGCGTCGGCGCACATGGCACCCACGAGGAACTGCTCGAGCGCTCGCCGCTCTACCGCGAGATCGTCGAGAAGGGGCTCCCCGATAGCGTCTTCCTGACCCGCAAGCCGGTCGAGCGCGAGGTGGTGGGATTTTGAGCCCGCGCATCAGCGAGCTCCGCCGGAGGCTGCGCGGCACCAGCGGACGCGGGCGCCGGCTGCGAGGTCTCGCGGCGCTGCTCGCGCCCTACCGCGGGCGCGTCATCGCGATGGTGGTCACGCTGGTGCTCGGCACCGCCGCCTCGCTCGCGCCGGCACCGCTCGCGGCGCTGGCCGTCGACCACGGCATCCTTCCGCGCCACTACCACTACCTGGTCACGATCGTGGTGCTGTTCGTGGTCGCTGCGCTGGTCGTGTGGGCGATGACGGCTGCCCAGACCTACCTCGTCGAGTGGGTCGGTCAGCGCGCCCTCGCGGACCTGCGTCAGGCGATCTTCGAACACCTGCAGAGACTGCCGATCAGCTTCTACGAGCGCCGCCCGGCGGGCGTCCTGATCTCGCGCATGACCAACGATGTCGAGGCGCTCGACACGCTCGTCACCGACAGCGTCGTGACGCTCTTCCAGGGCGGTCTGACCCTGATTGGCACGCTGGTGATCCTGCTCAGCTTCGACCTGCGTCTGGCGCTCATCACGTTCACGATGCTGCCGCTGATCGGAATCGCCTCGCTGATCTTCCGGATCGCCTCGGCCGACGCCTACCGCCGCACCCGCGAAACGATCGGGGCCATCACGGGCTATCTGCAGGAATCCCTCTCGGGGGTGCGGGTCGTGCGCAGCTTCGGGCAAGAGGCCCGCCACGCGCGGGAGTTCGCCGAGCTCAACGAACTCAACCGCGGCGCGAACATGCGCACCGTCAACATGAACGCCGCCTACTTCCCGGCGATCGAGTTCGTCTCGGCGCTCGCGACGGTCGCGGTGCTGATCTACGGCGGCTACCAGGTGCTCGACGGGCGCATCCTGCTCGGCGTCCTCGTCGGATTCCTGGCGGCCCTGAACAACTTCTTCGACCCGATCACCCAGCTCTCGCAGCTCTACACCACCTACCAGTCCGGCATGGCGGCGCTCGACAAGATCTTCGAGCTGCTCGACGAGCAGCCCGATATGCAGGAGCGCCCCGACGCGCCGGCGCTACCGCGCATTCGCGGCGAGCTGCGCTTCGACCACGTCAGCTTCGGCTATGGCGGCGAGGAGGGCCGGCTCGCCCTCGACGACATCGACCTGACGATCTCACCGGGCGAGACGGTCGCCCTGGTCGGAGCCACCGGCGCGGGCAAGTCGACTTTCGCGAAGCTCGTGGCACGCTTCTACGACCCGACTCGCGGGCGCGTCCTCATCGACGGACACGACGTGCGCGACGTCAGCTTCCAGTCGCTGCGCTCACAGCTCGGGATCGTGCCCCAGGAGGCTTTCCTCTTCTCGGGCACGGTCGGCGCCAACATCGCCTTCGGCAAGCCCGGCGCGAGCCCCGAGGAGATCGCGGAGGCTGCGCGGGCGGTCGGCGCCCACGAGCTCATGACGGCGCTCGAGCACGGCTATGACACCGAGGTCGGCGAGCGCGGCGGGCAGCTCTCGGCCGGGCAGCGACAGCTTGTGGCGTTTGCGCGCGCGATGATCGCCGACCCGCGGATCCTCGTGCTCGATGAGGCCACCTCCAATGTCGACCTCCACACGGAGGCCCGGATCGAACATGGCCTGCGCCGGCTGCTCGCGGGCCGCACGGCGATCGTGATCGCCCATCGCCTGTCGACGATCAAGGGGGCCAGCCGCATCGTCGTGCTCGCACACGGCCGCATCGTCGAGCAGGGCACCCATCAAGAGCTGCTCCAAGCCGGCGGCGCCTATGCCGAGCTCTACCGGGACTGGTCGACGGCGGCAGCCGCCTGAGCCCCGCGAACGCGGGCGCGCCGATCTATACTGGCCCGAGACCGCCGCGCGATGCGGGTCGCATTGCTGGGCGGCGGCGCGGTCTCGCCGCGCTCGATGCGGGATGGTGTAATCGGCAACACGTCTGCCTCTGGAGCAGAAATTTGGGGTTCGAGTCCCTGTCCCGCAGTTAGGAGAAAAGGCCCCGGTTTCCGGGGCCTTTTGTTTTCCTGACGCCGCCGAGACCACTGTTGCGAGGCTCCGTATACCACCGCCGTATACCAACTCGGCATGTCAGTGCCGGCAAAACGAGAGCCGATGCGGCCGCGGACGCGCAGCTTGTCTCGGGGCGAACTCCCCGTCCAGCGTGGTGGGCAGTGCCCGCGCGGCCACTTCGACGCCGCCCTCGCGATCCAGTCATCTGCCGACGGCCGCTCGGGCGCTCCAGGGCGGCGGCTAGCTGCGCGGCGTAGGTCGCATGCCCAGGCCGGGGCGAACGGCCACTAAAGTGGACGGGGATGCCGGTGGCGCTCTCAATCCTCGATCTGGCGCCGATCGGACGCGGGGAAACCGCGAGCGAGAGCTTTGCCGGGAGCGTTGCCCTCGCCCAACAGGCTGAGGAGCTCGGCTACGAGCGCATTTGGTACGCCGAGCACCACAACATGCCAAGCATCGCCTCCTCGGCGACGAGCGTGCTCATAGCTCACATCGGTGCCCAGACCCAAAGCATCAGGCTCGGCGCCGGCGGGATCATGCTGCCCAACCACGCCCCCCTGACGATCGCGGAGCAGTTCGGCACGCTGGCGGCGATGTACCCGGGGCGGATCGACTTGGGCCTGGGCCGCGCGCCGGGATCTGACCAGAACACCATGTACGCGCTGCGCCGCGACCCGAGGTCGGCGGAGGCGTTCCCCCAGGACATCATCGAGCTGCAGGGCTACCTCTCCGGGGACACCGTCGTACCCGGAGTCGACGCCGTTCCCGGCAAGGGCTCACGGGTCCCGCTCTACATACTGGGCTCGTCGCTGTTTGGCGCCAAGTTGGCCGCGGCGCTAGGTCTGCCCTATGCGTTCGCGTCGCACTTTGCGCCGGCGGCGCTCGATGCAGCGATCGCCGCCTACAGAAGCGAGTTCCGACCATCCGAACAGCTGGAGATGCCCTATTTGATCGCCGGGGTGAACGTAATCGCCGCCGACACCCCGGGCGCTGCGGAGGAACAGCTCCAGGCAGTACGGCGTAGACGAGCCGTCAACCTGTACGGGCGCCAAATAGGCGTGCGTGACCTCGACATGACCGATGAGCAGGCCGACCAGGTGCTCGCCGCCAGAGCGGCAGCACACGTCGACGAGATGCTCACGCACACGGCGGTGGGGGCACAGCGCCAAGTGCAGAACTACCTCGAGGGTTTCGCGCGCCGCACGGACGCCGACGAACTGATGATCGTTCATCAGGCACCGACGATGGACGGTCGGCTGCGCTCGCTCGCGCTACTCGGCGAGTCCATGCTGAACCTGGCCACCTCCTGAGCCAACGCGCCGGGACCTCATCGCCGCAGGCCCCACTCGATCACAACAGCTACCTCGGCTGGATCGATCCTCTCCACGGCGACCCGGTAGCCGCCGCGACGACCAGCGCGGGCTTCGTCGGGGCAGTTGGGGCCGCCTCCGAAACCGCAGTTGCCCCGCGACTGCACTGCCAACTGCTTCGCCGGCATGGCGCTCGGCGAATCGGATCTCGCGCTCGCTCATCACGACGGAATGAGGCAACTGCAGCTCGAGCGTGACCGCGAGCGAGGCGACTGCACGCGAGTGCGTGACCAAACCCGGTGTTGTTGCCGCGAGGCCGAGATTGGAGAGCCCGCGCCAGCGAAGACCCCGCCGCGTCGCAATAAGCAAGGCCGGCTCGCCGTGCAACACACGCAGCCGCTCGAGCATGCCGTCGGCCACAAGACCACCAACGCGCCGGTAGCACTGACTACGACCAAGACTGAAACGCAGTGCCAGATGCTCAAGACCGACGACGCCATAACGGCCGACCCACTCGACGAGCTCGCCGTCGCGCACCGTCAACACCGTCCGACCCACGCCTGAACGCTCCACAACCAAACACTCCGACCAGCCGCCCCCAACAGGACACCACCAACCCCGCCCGACGACCACCACCCACAACCACCACACCACACCACACCACCAACACCCACCACCACTACCTATCCATCCATCATCCACAACCACCACCCAACCAAACCAACCACCCCCTCCCCACACCACACCACCCACAACTCCAACCAACCACCCCCTGTTCGCTTCCTGACCCCACCCACATCGTGAGGGGGTGGGGTCAGGAAGCGAACAGGGCCGCACACCACCACGCCGTCAACGCTTCGGCGCGACCGCTAATCCGGGGAGGAATCCGGGCCCTGCCGCGCCGAGTAGCGCGCCGGATAGCGGGGGCGACCCAAACGGTGAGGCAGCCGTCAGCCGAGCAGCGGCCCCGTGCTCGCTGCGCCGGGCCCGAGAGCTACGCATACCCTGACCGGTCGCCGCTACGCGGCTCCCTTCCAATGACCATCCTCCCTCCCCTGCGGGGACCGCTCGAG
>DASXEZ010000002.1:0-8060 GCA_036489875.1 Solirubrobacteraceae bacterium
GCGTGCCCGTGTGGAGTGGTTTTCTCTGCGGCGAGATCCCTGCTCTCGCGATCGAAGCCTGGTGGCGCCGCCGGCGAGTCAATGCCGGAGGGCCATCGCCAGATGCGTCACCGTCGAGACGACGTACACGAGACCAAGAAGGTGGCGAAACCAGTTGACGCCATCGACGAGCTCCTCGTAGGCCCAGATCGCCATCGCCACATAGGACACCGCGAGGGCCTCACGGTGGCCCACCCCGTGCATCATGCCGGCGGCCACACCGCCCACGAAGGCCAGTATCAGCGGCCCGTTGGGGAATTGGACGAGCGGAAAGCCGCCCGGCCATCCGAATTGCCTGACGCGCCTGATCCTCGACACAAGACTCCCACGATCCACACTTCCTAGACACTCGAGCCGCGACATTCCTTCCGTCCCGCAGGCGTCGAGGCCCAGCGATGACGGGAGGCCGCCCAGGCTCTACGCCGGGGCGCGTTGATCGCCGGAGAGTAGACTCTGGGCCGTGGGTCCCACCGTTTGGGTGCTGCGCTCTCTCATCCTCCCTGTGGTCAGTGTTTCCAGTGGAGCAACGAGGAGTTCATTCTCATGACCAAGCCGAACCAAGAACCCGGCCCGGGACGGTCGACTTCGGCGATGGCCTTCGACGATCTACGCAAGGAGATCGCGAAGCGCAACGAACAGGCGACCGAGAAGGCCCGCAAGCTCCGAGCGGCGCGCGACCGGGCGCAGATGATCGAGCGCCGCCGGTGGGAGCTCCTCTAGAAGCTCAGCGGCGCCGGTCTACCATCCCGCGCCATGACCAACACTGACATTGTCACGAGCATTGACCAGCGCCTGACTGAGGCCAAGGCCGAGATCGCCCGGCTGGAGGGCGCTCGCCAAGCGCTGATCACGAGCGACGCACCCGCCGTCACGCCAAAACCGCGCCGGGTGCGGCGTGAGACGAAACCACGCAAGACCGTCCGTCGCGCCCGCGACGTCGTGCCGGCCGGCAAGCTGACCGCGCTGCTGGACGGGTCAGATGGGATGTCGACGTCGGAGCTGGCGAAGGCCAGCGCCGGCAGGCCCAACCAGATCCTCGCGCTGTTGCGAGACCTGGAGAAGGCCGACCAGGTCCGTCGCACCGGCGCGCGCCGCGGCACCCGGTGGCACTTGATCACCGACGAGGACCGGATCGCAGCCCGGGCGGCCGAGATCGCCTCGCAGAGCAAGCGCCGCGCAAAGAAGGCGGCCTGACCGGAGGCCTCGGGGTCGGCCGCTAGCCTCAACGCTCACACGGATGAGACTTGACCGCGTTCAGCCAGGCGATGTCATCAAGGCGGCGATCAAGGGCCGGACCGGCATCTGGGGCGAGGTGACCGAGGTCAAGGACGGAACCGTCTACTTCCAGCCGCTCTGCCCGGCCACGGGTTGGCGGCATGCGGGCGCCCACGAGGTCGTCGGCCACTGGCGCAGGGCCCGCCGCCGGGGGAGCGCAGGCGACGACGACGCGCTGCCCGTACCCGCCGAGCAGCTCTCCCTCCCGGGCGTTCACACCTAGGCCGACGGACGATGCCGTTCCTGGCGACACGATTGGCCTCCGACGAACCGTATGTTCTGCGCTCGGTCACGATCGGTGAGTCGTGGCTTGCCGCCGCCGGCCGGATTGTCGCCAGCGGCGTACCCACCCGGTACGACGGCCTGCCGATCCGCGAGATCTCGCTGATCACCCTGCTGATCGCGCGCCCGGATCCCGACGACGAGCTCATCGCCGCCCACGCGGAGCCGGAGCGGCTGGCGTGGATGCGTGCCAACTTCACTGATCACGCGCGGGTCGCAGACCTCGGTGACGCGGACAGCTACGCCACCCGGCTGTTCGACTACGAGCATTCCGGCCACGACCAGATCAGGTGGGTGATCGATCGCCTTCGCGCTGATCCTTCTTCGCGGTCAGCGACGATCACGACCTTTCAGCCGCACACCGACACGGCGTACACCCCGTGTGTCAGCATGCTCGACTTCTGGCTTCCACACGGCGCCGTGGAGCTCGTCGTGTACGCGCACAGCATTGACTTCGGCGCCAAGGGCTACGGCAATCTGGTCGAGCTGGCTTCGTTGCAGCGCCACGTAGCTGACGCTCTCGGCGTGCCGGTCGGCCGGTTGATGATGATCGTCAAGTCGGCTCATGTGTACGAGACCGAGCTGGAGTACGTCAACGGTGTGCTGGCGGGCACCAGCCGGTCCAACGTCGACGTCTAGCCGCGCGGTGGGATGTGCGAGGCTTGTCGAGTGCCGTTCATGCCAGAGCTGTTCTCCGCGCCGGCGCTCGCGCAGTTCTATGACAAGAGGCGACGGGATGAGCTCGAGGCGGTGCCGTACTTCGACGGCTTGATGGCCGGGGAGCCGGGCGCGCTCGTCGAGTCGTTCGCCGCCGAGCCCGAGCTGTATGACCCCGTGCGAGGACGCGTCAAGGGCAGGCGCGCCTTCGAGGCGTTCGTCAGAGACATGAACGACTGGATAGCCCGCCGCAATGTCACCGTCGAGAATGTCGCGCATGTCGTCACCGGACGGCGCGGCTTTGAGGAGGTGCTCCTGCACCTCGATGGTGAGACGGGACGAGTCGATCTTCCGCTCGCGATCGTCGCGGACCGCGAGGACGACGGCCATATCGATGAGCTGCGCATCTACTTCAGCACCTGGGCACTGACCCGCCGGCACGTGAGTCGCCCGCCGCTGCTGCAGCCGGACCCAGAGCTGCGCGCACCGGACATCGTCTCCGACTACCAAGACGCGCTCGCCGCCGGCGATGTCGACGCGATCGTGGCGACGTTCGAACCGCAGGGCTACGCCCGCGAGCCGGCGGGCGGCCAGTATTTCCACAGGGGCCCAGACGACCTGCGCTCCTTCTATCAGCTGTTGTTCTCAAACGACGGCGGCATCCCACTGGAGCACTGCGCGCTCATCGACGACAAGGGCGTGTGTGCGCTCGAGTACAACGTGGTGCGGTGGGGGCAGACGGAGCTGCCGCCTCAGGCCGGTGTCGCTGTCTACGTTCGGGGCCAGAGCGGGAAGATGGCTGCGGCACGCATATACGATGACGTCGATCCCCCGCTTGGTGTGTCGACGGAGCCCGCTTTGCGCTGAACGCCTCAAGGCCCCGGCGGCTTGACCGAGGCGGTGAGGTGGCATTCACGCTGCTGCGTGGGCGCGCTGGGCGCACGTCGTGAGTGTCCGGGCGACCGCCGTCGCCGACGGCATCGAGGCGATCTCTGCCGCCAGCCCGCGTGCTGCGACGCGCTCAGGCGAGGCGTCGGCGAGGACGGCGCCGACCGCTTCACGAACAGCTTCGGGCGTGACCTGGTCACCCAGCAGGACTTGCGCGGCACCTGCTCGCTGGCATGCGCGCGCGTTGTCGAACTGGTCGGCACCTTGCGGGATGAGCACGAGCGGTAGCCCGGCCGCGAGCGACGCCAAGGTCGTGCCCGTGCCGGCGTGGCAGACAACAGCGTCGCATCGCGCCAGCAGCGGCGCCAGTTCCAGCCATTGCTCGACGTGCACCGTCGGTGGAAGCTCGCCCAGCGCCGCGGGGTCGTGAAGCCTGCTGACGGTCACGACGACCTCGGCCCCGGTCCCCGCCAGGCCTGCGAGAAGTGGCTGGAAACTGGAGGGCTGGTTGAACTGCGGAGCGGTACCGAGCGATACGTAGACGACGGGTCGGGTACCGAGCTCCCGCGCCCATTCAGGGAGCGTTGCGGCGAGGTCGCCGGGCACCTCTGGGCGGATCCGCTGCACACCTTGGGACGCCGGAACCTCCTCATCCGCAGCGCCCAGCGACGGTGGACAGGGGTCCAGATACAGGCCGCGGTAGATCCCACCGTATGAGTCGGGCGCCAGCGCGGCCGCTTCCCACATCGGCGCCACGCGGACGGCGATCGCTTCGACCACATTGGCGTCGAACGGCTGACCGAACCCGTAACAGACCGACGGCACGCCGAGCTCAGCCGCGAGTAGCGGTCCAGCCAGGTCGACCGGTGGGTGCACAATGAGGTCGGGCCTCCACGACGCGGCCAGCGCGCGCAGGGCAGGCAACTTGGATGCCGGGATCACCGCTCCGAACATCGCGGCCGGAAACCGGATGCGGTCGCCCGCCGACGCTGCTTGCACCTCTGCGTCGCCCATCGCTGCGACCGCGCCGTCCATCGCTGACATGCCCGCCGGCACGAAATGCATTCCGTGCGTGCCCGCGCGGATCGGCAGATCGGGCCCGGTAGCGATGATCAGTTCATCGCCCTGTTCGATGAGCGCTTGTCCGAGTGCGATGAAGGGGCCGAATACGCCCTCCATCGGCGTCGTGCTGCAGAGAACTCGCATGGTTGCCTCCGGTCCTATTTGAATATAGCGTCACTATATAGCTAGACTCTAGGCCATGTCAAACCCCCAGCCCACCGAAGGCCACGACTCGACCGCTGGTCGCTCACGACCGCGCGAGCGCCGTGGCGCCGAGACGCGACGCCGGATCGAAGAAGCAGCGGCTCGGCTCTTCACCCGGGGCGGTTACACCTCGACAACGATGCAGGCGATCGCTGACGAGGCCGGCGTCCACGTACAGACGATCTACCTCGCGTACCGCACCAAGGCTGCGCTGCTCGCCGCCTGCGCGGCGCGACTCGTGGCCGGCGACGAGAACCCCGACACCCACCCCAGCGAGCGGGGCTGGGCGCGCGAAGTCGCTGCCGAACGCGATCCCCGCGCCAAGCTCGCCCGCTACGTCCATCAAATCGGCGAGGTCAGTCCACGCATCACGCCGCTGCTCGACGTCCTCCGCGCCACCGCAGCCGCCGAGCCGGAAGTCGCTGAGTTCCTGTCGCAGATGGAGAACGGCCGCCGTGAAGGACCTCACCAACTCCTCGGCCTGGGAGTCCCTAGGGGCACGTGGCGCGCGGGGCTGGGACCCGAGGAGGTCGCCGACGTCGTGTTCACCCTCGCATCCCCTGACACGTTGCGGGCGCTGGTCACCGGGTGCGGCTGGGACCCACTCGCAGCCCAAGCGTTCATCCTGCGCACGCTCGAGCGCGAGTTACTGACCGAATAACGGGAGCCGCAAGCGCGAGGCCGGGGCCCCGCCCGGCGTCTTGGTCGCGAAGTTTCGCCTTGACAAACGGAGGACCCCTCCGCTATCTTTACCGGAGGCCCCCTCCGGACTCCGCTCTGGCTCGGGCCTCCATTTTAGCTCCTGAATCCGAGACCTTTAGAAGGTGAGCATGAACCCGATTTGCCTTGCCGCCTCAGCCATTCGTGAACCGCTGTCGGCTGCCGTGGCCATCCTCAGCACCGGGCTCGAAGCGGGTTGGCGATGAGACAGGGACCGTTGGCCGGCCGCTACCCCGCGGCAGCTGCGATGGTGATCTTCGCCCTCGTGCCCTACCTGGGGCTCTCGGCCGCGCTACAGCCGCTGGCTCCGACCATTGGCGCGCAACTTCACATGAGCGCGCAGACGATGAGCCTCGGCCTCGGCCTGGCGAACGCCGGGTACGCCGTCGGAACGGTCCTGGCCGTGCAGTTCGCCCAGCTCTTTCCGCAGCGGCGCATGATGGTCCTCTACGCGGCGTTGCTCGTGATCGGGTCCGTGCTGGCCGCCGCTGCTCAGAATCCAGCGATGTTCATCGTCGGCCACGTGCTGCAGGGCCTGTGCACGAGCCTGTTGTTGATCGCAGCGGTTCCGCCGCTGGCGATCGGCTTCGGACTGCCCAGGATCCGCGCCACCGCGGTGATCATGAACGTCTGCATCTTTGGCGCAGTCGCGCTTGGTCCCACAGTCGGCGGCATCCAGGCCAGCGCCGGTGGATGGCGCCCGCTGTTCTGGATCACCGCCGCCATCGCTCTGGCCGCGCTGGCGCTGACGGTGTTGACCTTCGAGGACGCGCCGCCCGCCAACCCCGACGCGCCGCGCTCCCCGCACGTGCTCGGCCTCGCCGCGGCCGGGTGCCTCGCCGCCTTCTACGGCGCGTCAGAGCTGCTCACCCACCCCTTCCTGGATGTCCAGACGATCGTGCCGCTGGCGGGAGGGCTGGCGCTGATTGTGATCCTGATCGTCAACCAGTACCGCAGCAAGCACCCGCTGTTGACGATTCGCAGCATGCTGACCAGCACGGTGCCGGTCGCCGGGATCGTCGTGGCACTGACGGCGGCGGCCGCCTCGGTGACCGCAACCGATCTGACCGCCACCGTACTGGCGCCGCACTACACCCCGCTTCACCTCGGGCTTCTCTTCCTGCCCGAGTTGGCCGGCGCCCTGCTCACCGCGGTGGCGCTCGGCGTCGTGCTCAAGACGCGCGAGCTGCACTACCTGCCGCTGGTCGGGATGGGGTTCCTTGCTGCCGGCATCGCAGTGTTCCGCATCGAGGTCCCCCCGAGCCAGACGCTGACACTGATCGGCTCGGGGCTGACCGGGATCGGTCTCGGGGCGGCGGTCGCGCCGGCGCTGTTCGTCGCCGGTTTCTCGCTGCCCGCCGCAAGCCTGCAGCGCGTGTTCGCGATCGTCGAGTTGCTGCGCGCGGTCGCCGCGTTCTTGGTCGCTCCGGTGTTGGCCCACGTCGCCGCCACCGTTGGCGGCAACCCGACGGCCGGCACCGAGATCGTCCTGTGGATCGGCCTCGGGATCGCGATCAGCGGCGCGATCGCCGCCGTCCTGCTCTACGCCCTGGGCGGCGCCCGCGCGCGCACGCCGGACCTCAAGCGCTTCATGGACGGCGATGGCCCCGCGTGGTACTCCCCGCCGCTTCTGGCGGCCGTCCGCAACCGCCGGCACCGTCAGGCGCTGGCTCAGGAGCCGGCATGAGCACAACCACTCCACATCCGGGCCCGGCGCAGGGTCCGATCGTGTTCGCCTACGACGGATCTGAGCTCGCGAAGCTCGCCATCGACGAAGCAGCGCACCAGCTGGCGCCAGGACGGGCAGCCCTCGTGCTCACCGTCTGGCAACCGTTCGACGTCGGGTTCGTCCCCGCCGACGACATCGGATTAGACGCCGCGCAAATCTCCGATGTCAAACAGGCGGCCGAGCACACCGCCGCCCAGGGGGCCTCGCGCGCCCAGGCGGCAGGGTTCGACGCGCGCAGTGCCGCGGCCGAGACCTCGCCCACGTGGAAAGGCATCGTCAAGGCCGCCGACGAGTGCGACGCGAGCCTCATCGTGCTCGGCTCGCACGGTCGCAACGGGTTCGCCGGTGCGCTCATCGGCAGCGTCGCCGAGGCAGTCGCCGCGCACTCGCGGCGCACGGTCCTGATCACCCACCGCCGCGACCCGGGAGACGCGAGCGCCGCTCACGCGACCTCACACCGGTGAGCGCCACGCTCGGCCCGCGGGAGACCGCGGGACCGGTGCGTGTGCATGGGTCAGGGTTGTTCTGCAAACACGGCGGCCGCGACCTGGTAGGAGTCAAACGCGCGGGCGGCGCCGGCATATGCCTCGAGGTGGATGAACAGTGCGACGATCTCGTCTTTGCTGACGCCGTTGTGCAGCGCGATGCGCAGCTGTCCGCGCAACGGCTCGTGAGTGCCCAACGCTGCGGCGATCGCTACCGAGATCAGACTGCGCGAGCGCGTGTCCAGCAGGTCGGTCCGAGGCCAACTGTCTCCAAACGTGTGCAGCGTTGCCAGACGGCGAAACTCGCGTGCGCTGTCGGGCTCTCCGGGGCCCAGCGGGAGCTCCAACGGCCGGCCGAGCAGTTCGCCGGCCAGTTCGACGGCAGCCTCGTATGAGTCGGTCATCGTCATCCTCCCTGGTCGTGAGCACAGCGGCCCCTTGGGCGCGTGCGCAGTCGATGTTCGCGACACGATCTTGACGACCAACGTGCTCGATCGGCCGGGATGGGGTTGTGGCCGTCACGTCGCCGGCTGGCGTGGCTTTGAGTCTCGTCAAGCGGCGCAGGCCGTCGGCGAACGACTGCCCGGGAGCAGACATGCGAAGCGCTCGGTCGGAGCCCTGCCGCTGTTGATCGTGAACGTCACGACCTCGCCGACGTCATCTGGCGCAGTGATCTGGAGGGACAGCCGGGCACCGGGTCGCAGCCGCTTGCCCTTCAG
>DASXEZ010000039.1:0-2187 GCA_036489875.1 Solirubrobacteraceae bacterium
GGCAGGATCCTCGCGCGCGACGCGCTCGATCACCGGATCGTTCATGACAGCTTCTCCGTAGCTTCGGGGCGAGTAAGGCGGTCATCGATGCTCAGATGTGCAGCGACCTGCCGCCTGGCCCGGTGCAGGCGCACGCGGAACGTGGTCGCGCTGCAGCCGGCCGCGATCGCGGCGTCACGCGGCGCTAGTGGGTCTCCCGGAAACGTTTGACCGGAAACGGGGTGCGCGTGGCGAATGAGGATGCGTGTCCTCGAGCCTGGAGGTGGTCATGCGTCCGCCGGAGGTGTTCGTGCGCGAGCTCTCGCCGGAGGAAGGTGCGCGGTTGAAGCAGGTCTCCAAGCGCGCCAAGTACCAGTCCAAGCGTCTGCGAGCGATGATTCTGCTGGCGTCCTCGACCGGGATGGCGGCGCCGCAGATCGCGGCGGTGGTGCGCAGCGATGAGTCTCAGGTACGCAAGGTGATTCACGCATTCAACGACCGGGGGTTCAGCTCGTTGGACCCTGACTATCGGGGCGGGCGTCCCAGGAAGACCACGCCCGCGCAGCGCGACCGGATCGTGTCGGTCGCGCGCGCCCGCCCTGACACGCAGGGCGTGCCGCTGACCCGCTGGTCGCTGCCCAAGCTCGCCGCGCATCTGAGCGGGATGGGGATCGACGTTTCCGCGGAAACACTGCGCCAGACGCTGATCGCCGCCGGCCTCTCGCATCAGCGCACCCGCTCGTGGAAGTGGAGCCCGGACCCCGACTTCCAAGCCAAGGCCGAGCGGGTGCTCGGCCTGTATCGCCAATGTCCGCCGGGGGGTGTGGTCGTCTGCTTTGACGAGATGGGTCCGATCCAACTGATCCCCCACCAGGGCTCCGGCTGGGCGCCGCAGACGCGTCCGGAGCGGCTGCGGGCGACCTACAGCAAGAACGGCGGGGTGCGCTACCTGTTTGGCGCCTACGACGTCCACGCCGACCGCCTCCACGGCCGGCTACGACCCCACAAAAGCGGCCAAGAAGTCCTCGGGTTCTACCGCCAGATCCGGATGCGCTACCGACCGAACACCCGGATCTATCTCATCGCCGACAACCTCTCCGCGCACAAGACCCCCGACATCCGCGCCTGGGCGGATGAGAACAACGTCGAGCTGGTGTTCACCCCGACCTACGCCAGCTTTCTGAACCGGATCGAATGTCACTTCTGGGCGATCGGCGAGTTCGTGGTCAACAACGCCGACTACCCCGACTGGAACACCTTCAAGAAGGCGATGGCCGACCACATCACCTACCGCAACGGCCCCCACCGCAACCAACGGCTCCTCAAAGCCGAACGCCGCCTACTCATCGCCGCCTGACCGATGACGTTTCGAGCGCAACCTTCCCGGGAGACCCACTAGCCGCTGCTTGGCGTCGGCCAAAGCTTGGCGGCGACCCTCTGGGGTGCGCAGCGCCTCGGGCAACTCATCACCGCGATCAGATCCATAGCGCTCGTCCTCGGCTCGGTCGGTCTCTTCGGCCTCACGCAGAATCTGTGAGACCAGCTCGCGGTAATCGCGGTTCTGATCCATCGACGCGCTGGCCTTGATCTTGGTCCCGTCGATCGCGATCACCCCGACCGACACCAAGCCTGCCTCCCGGCAGAGCGCGAGCACGTCGTCGAACAGCTCGCCGATCTCAGCCTCGTGGCGGCGGCGGAACTCTGCGACCGTCGAGTGATCCGGCGTGCGCATCCCCGTGATCAGCTTGAACGCGACGTCCTCCCAACACGCCCGCTCGATCGCCCGCGACGAGCGGATCCCGCGCGCATACCCATACAGAAGCAACGCCACCATCACCGCCGGGTCAAACGGCGCGCGGCCCGCCCCGCCCACGCGATACGCCTCCCGGAAGCGGTCCAGATCCATCTGATCAACCGCGCCCAGGACCGTCCACACCAAGTGATCCTCAGGCAGCCACTCCGACAACGACGGCGGCATCAACAGCATCTGACCGCGCTGAACACCAGCGAATTCTCGAGCCATCCTGGAAGTCTCTTAAACCCACCAGACGACACCGATATTCCGACGGCCTCGCGGCGGAGCACTCGTCCACCCCTCCGCCACCGGACGATCGCGATTCGCTCGGAGCGCTCGCGCGGCCTCCCTGGCGGGCGCGATCAAAGCACTCGTAGGAGGCAGTCGCGCACGCCGCATGGATGCCAAGGGTG
>DASXEZ010000078.1:0-2648 GCA_036489875.1 Solirubrobacteraceae bacterium
CCGGTTTGGATGGCGGTGTTGTAGAGGTTCCATAGTTCGGGGCGCTGGTTTTTGGGGTCCCATTGGCCGAAGTCGTCGCGGAAGCTGAAGATCCGCTCCTTCGCCCGAGCGCGCTCCTCATCACGACGTGCGCCCCCGATCGCGCAATCAAACCTGTGCTCGGAGATCGCATCCAACAACGTCGTCGTCTGCAACCGGTTCCGAGACGCCCGCGGCCCCGTTTCCTCAACCACGCGGCCGCGATCGATCGAGTCCTGAACGCTCGCGACAATCAGGCGCTCACCAAGCTCCTCAACCCGGTGATCTCTGAACGCGATCGCCTCCGGAAAGTTCTCGCCCGTGTCCACGTGCATCAACGGAAACGGAAACCGAGCGGGACGAAACGCCTTCTCCGCCAAACGCAACAGCACGATCGAATCCTTACCACCACTGAACAGAAGCACCGGCCGCTCAAACTCAGCCGCCACCTCCCGCAACACATGCACACCCTCAGACTCAAGCGCACGCAAATGCGACGGCCGGGCGACCTCGGCGCGCGAGCGGGCGTGCAGCGGCACCACGTTATTCGCGTAGGAGCCGCGGACCAAGGCCGGGCGTGTGTTTGCGTTGCGGAGAGAGCTCATCGCCATAGCGACACCGCAGGGCCTTCTAGGTTGCGGAGACAGTGAATCCTGTTGGATCTTCGTTAAGAGTGTATTAGACCGGATGAAGAAGCGCCACAGTTGCTCACGCGGTGGGCGCGAGCTTGCCGAGCTCGGGAGTCCGGCCGTGGAGCTCGTATGCCAGGAAGCGGCTGAACAGCCGGTGCTCCGGTCCGTGGTAGTCCGAGGAGGCGCTGCGGAGCAGCCCGAGCTCGAGCGCCCGGTCAGCCAGGAGCACCGTCTGGTAGGCGTCGTGGGTGACGTAGAAGCACTCGACGCCGTCGAGGCCCATGCCGTGGTAGCGCTCAAGCGCCGCGAGCACCTCCGCGTCGACAGCGATGTCCCAGAAGGGGTGCGCCCAGAACGCCAGGCCGCCGGCGTCGTGGATCCACCCGATCGCCTCGCCCACGGTCGGGCGCGTGCGCCGCGCGTAAGCGGGCGCCCCCGGGATCAGATACGCCGGGATGAACGATGAGACGTCGGTATGACCCTCGGCGGCCAACCGCTCGGCGTTGTCGGGGTGGGAGAGGACGGCGGCGGCGAGGTGCGGGCGGCCGATCGGCTTGCCGGCGGCGCGTCGCTCCTCCAGCGGCCCCGGCTCGACGGCGTAGCCGAGCTCCTCGAGCAACCCGGCCATCCGCTCCGCGCGCGCTTCGCGATCAGCGCGGGCGCCGTGAAGTCGCTCGAGCAGGCGCTCGTCGCGGTGGTCGATGCCATAGCCGAGCACGTGCAGATCCTCGTAGCCGGCGTCGACAGCTGAGATCTCGGTGGCCGGAAGCAGCGCGATTGCATGCTGCGCCGCGGCCTCGAGCGCCTCCGCGACGCCGTCCACGGTGTCGTGATCGCTGAGCGCGAGCAGCTCGACGCCCGCCGCGGCGGCGCGCGAAACGAGGTCGGAGACCTCGAGCGCGCCATCGGAATGGCGCGAGTGCGACTGCAGGTCGATCCTGCTCATCGGGCTCGGGAGGATCGTGGCGGACGCCGCAGTGGTGTTCTCACCGGCGTGGCGGCGATCGAGCTAGCCTGGGGGTTCGTCGTGGTCACCAGGCGCTGGATCCTATGCGGGCGGCCCGCCGAGGCGGCTTCCCCGCCAGCTTCTTGTTACACAGGCTTCCCCAGCGTGCGCGGGCGCGTTATGCTGCATTGACCCGGTGTTCCCGTCCGGTTCGTGCGCGCTCCCAGGAGCGCTTTTTGCGTTAGTTGGATGACCTTGACCTCCAAACACCACGAGATCCAGGGAGCGACAGGCGCGTGATCGAGGCCACCGCCCCGACCCGCAATGCCAAGCTCCTCGCGTGGGTCGAGGAGGTCGCCGCGCTGACGACGCCCGACAGCGTGCAGTGGTTCGACGGGTCGCCGGAGGCCTTCGAGCAGCTCTGCCAGACCCTGGTTGACGCCGGTACCTTCGAGGCGCTGGACTCCGACAGCCGCCCCGGCTCCTATCTGGCGCGCTCTGACCCGGCCGACGTCGCCCGTGTCGAGGACCGCACCTTCATCTGCTGCGAGCGCGAACAGGACGCCGGACCGACCAATCACTGGCGCGATCCGCAGGAGATGCGGGAGACCTTGCGCGGTCTTTTCGCGGGCTCGATGAAGGGCCGCGTGATGTACGTCGTGCCGTTCTCGATGGGCCCGCTCGGGTCGCCGATCGCCCACGTCGGGGTCGAGCTGACGGACTCCGCCTACGTCGCGGCGAGCATGGCGATCATGACCCGCGCGGGTCGTGCGCCGCTCGATGTGATCGGCGACGAGGGGCCGTTCGTGCCGTGCCTGCACTCCGTCGGTGCGCCCCTGGCTGACGGCGAGACGGACGTGCCCTGGCCCTGCAACGCCGAGAACAAATTCATCGTCCACTTCCCCGAGGCACGCGAGATCTGGTCCTACGGCTCGGGCTACGGCGGCAACGCGCTGCTTGGCAAGAAGTGCTTCGCGCTGCGGATCGCCTCGGTCATGGCCCGCGACGAGGGCTGGCTCGCCGAGCACATGCTGATCCTCAAGCTGACCTCG
>DASXEZ010000084.1:0-15713 GCA_036489875.1 Solirubrobacteraceae bacterium
AGCGGGAACGTGCGCTCGACGCCGACGCCGAAGGACTGCTTGCGGACCGTGAAGGTCTCGCGCGCACCCGAGCCCTGGCGCTTGATGGCGACGCCCTCGAAGACCTGGGTCCGCCGGCGGCTGCCCTCGATCACGACAAAGTGGACGCGCAGGCGGTCCCCCGCGCGGAAATCCGGGAGTCGGCGCAGCTGGGCGCGCTCGATGTTGTCGATGACGAGGCTCATGGCAAAAAGAAGGCGCGCACAACTGGCGCCGGCGCGCTGCGCAATCGTAGCGCGCCGCCGGTTGCGGCGTGCTCAGCGTCGCTTCCGGCCGCCCTCGGCGCCGCGCTCGCGCGCCTGCTCGAGGCGCCAGCGGCGGATCTCCTCGTGGTGTCCCGAGAGCAGGATGTCGGGCACGCTCCAGCCGCGGAAGTCCGCGGGGCGGGTGTACTGGGGATACTCGGGCAGGCCCTCGAGCGCCTCGCTGTAGGACTCCTCGAGGACCGAGCCGGGGTGGCCGAGCGCACCGGGCAGCTTGCGCAGGACCGCGTCCATGCAGACCATCGCCGCGAGCTCGCCGCCGGCCATCACGTAGCGGCCGATGGAGACGACGTCGCTGGCGTAGTGCTCGACGATGCGCTCGTCGAAGCCCTCGTAGCGCCCGCACAGGAAGGTCAGGGCCGGCTCCTGTGCGAGTTCGCTGACCAGGGCGTCATCGAGCAGGCGACCGGCGGGGCTGAGCGCGATCACGCGCCGGCGGCTGCGCAGCGTCGTCGGATCGAGGCCGTAGTGCTCGCGCAGCACGGCGTCCATCACATCGACGCGCAGGACCATGCCGGCGCCGCCGCCGAAGGGTGAGTCATCGACCTGGCCGCCGCCGAGCGGCGTGTGGTCGCGCGGGTTGATCAGCGTCAGCGTGCTGCCGCCCGCGAGCGCGTTGCCAACGTGGCGCTGCGCTCGAAACCACTCGAACCAGTCGGGAAAGAGCGTGACGACGTCGAGCTTCACGGCGTCTCCCCCAGAAACGCCAGGTCGATGTCGATGCGGGCGCGCTCGGGATCGACCTCGCGGATCGCGTCGTGGACGAGCGGCACCAGCAGGGCACTGCCGCCGCCCGCGCGCTCCACCTCCAGGCACTCGCAGGAGGGCAGCGCCAGGAGCCGCACGACCACGCCGACCTCGCGCTCGCCGTCGAAGACGTGGGCGCCCTCGAGCTGCTCGGCCCACCATTCGTCGGGCCCGAGCGGCGGTAGCGTCGCGGACTCGACGACCAGCTCCTGGCCGCGCAGCGCCACCGCGCCCTCGCGGCTATCGCAGCCCGCCACGCGAACGATCGGGCGCGCGTCGGTACCGGCGCGGCGCACGATCTCGCGCTCACTGCCCCCGAGCGCGACGCTACAGCCGAGCTGCAGCAGCGCCACGTTGGGCTCCATCACGTAGAAGCTCCCATCGAGCCCGTGGGGCCGCCCGACCAGGCCAGCCGACGCCAACGATGCCCCCGTCTCGCCTAGTCGACGATGTCGACGATGACTCGGTGACCCTCGCCGGAGGCCGTAGCCGCCGCGCCGATCACCGTGCGCAAGGCCTGCGCGGTGCGCCCGCCGCGGCCGATCACCTTGCCGTAGTCGTCGGGGCCGACGGCGAGCTCGAGCACGACGCTGCCGTCCCCCTCCTCGAAGCGCTCGACCTCGACCCGCTCGGGGTCGTCGACCAGCCCTTCAGCGAGGTACTCGAGAAGCTCGGTCGAATCCATCGCCACGGCGATGTCAGGGTCAGGCGCCGATGCCGCTGATCCGCAGCAGCTTGCGCACCGTGCTCGTCGGCTGCGCGCCCCGCGCCAGCCAGTCGCGCACGCGCGTCTCGTCGATCGTGATCGTCGACGGATTGGTCTGCGGGTTGTAGTGCCCGACGGTCTCGATCACACGTCCGTCGCGCTTGGAGCGCTGGTCGGCGACAACGACCCTCCAGACGGGGTCCTTGCGCCCGCCCACGCGGGTCAACCTGAGTCTTACAGCCACGATTTCCCTTCGATCATTTGAAAACGGCCCTCCAATTTAGCCGACCGCGCCCCGCGGGCGCTCGGCGGGGTCCCCTCAGCGCTGCTGGCGCATCAGCGCGCCCAGGTCGGGCGTGCGCCCGCGACCGACCTGGCGCATCACCTTGCGGACCTGCGCGAACTGCTTGACCATCTGGTTGACGGCCTGCACGCTGGTCCCTGAGCCCCGCGCGATTCGCAGCCGCCGCGAGCCCTTGATCAGGTCCGGGCGGCGGCGCTCCTCGGGTGTCATCGAGAGGATGATCGCCTCCAGGCGGTCGATCTCGCGCTCGTCGACCTTCATCCCGCGCATCTGGGCGCCGACGCCCGGCAGCATCCCCAGTAGCCCCTGCAGCGGCCCCATCTTGCGCATCGCGTGGATCTGGGCCAGGAAGTCCTCGAGGTCGAAGTCGCCGGCCTTGAGCTTCTGCTCGAGCGCCTTGGCCTCGCCCTCGTCGAACTGGCGCTCGGCCTTCTCGATCAGCGTCAGCACGTCACCCATGCCGAGGATGCGCTGCGCCATGCGGTCGGCGTGGAAGCGCTCGAAGGCGTCCAGGCGCTCGCCGGTGGAGGCAAAGAGGATCGGCTTGCCGGTGACGGCGCGCACCGACAGCGCGGCGCCGCCGCGGGCGTCGCCGTCGAGCTTGCTGAGGACGACGCCGTCGAAGTCGACGGCGGCCGCGAACTGCTCGGCGACGTTGACGGCGTCCTGGCCGGTCATGGCGTCGACGACGAGCAGGATCTCGTTGGGGTTGGTGGCGTCGCGGATCGCGACGAGCTCATCCATCAACTCGCCGTCGACGTGCAGGCGCCCGGCGGTGTCGACGATGAGCACGTCCTTGCCGTCGGTGCGGGTGCGCTCGAGCGCCCAGCGCGCGACCTCGACGGGCGAGCCGCCGGTGCCCTGCTCATAGACCGTGGCGCCCGCCTGCTCGCCGACGATCTTCAGCTGCTCGACGGCGGCGGGGCGCTGGAGGTCGCAGGCGGCGAGCGCGACCGAGCTGTGGTACTCGGTGCGCAGCAGGCGCGCGAGCTTGCCGGCGGCGGTGGTCTTGCCGGAGCCCTGCAGGCCGGCCATGAGAATCACCGTCGGCGGGCTCGAGGCGAAGGTCACGCCGGAGCCCTCGCTTTCGCCGCCCATCATCTCCACGAGCTGCTCGTGGACGATCTTGATCACCTGCTGGCCGGGGTTGAGCTGGCCGATCACCTCGGCGCCCAGGGCGCGCTCGCGGACGCTGTCGATGAACTCCTTGACGACCTTGAAGTTGACGTCGGCCTCGAGCAGTGCGAGGCGGATCTCGCGCAGCGAGCGGTTGACGTCCTCCTCGCTCAGGACGCCGCGCGAGCGCAGGCCGCTGAAGACTCCCTGGAGCTTCTCCGACAGCGTGTCGAACATCGCTACAACCTAGCCTGCGCGGGCGCCCGGTCCCCCGCGGGGCCGGCGCGCGCGCTCACCGGCTCAGGAGTCCGCGGCCTCCGGGGCGCCCGGTGCCGCCGGCGCGCCGGCGCTGTCGGGCACCGCGTCGGAGCCGTGCTTGAGCACGTCCTCGACGCTCGTCTGCACGCCCGCCACCGCCGACTCATCAGCGAGCGGCGAGTCGCGCAGCAGATCCTCGATGTTGGTGTCTGCGCCGAGGGTCGCGCTCAGCGGCGGCTCAGCGGCGGCGCCGCTCGGCAGTCCGGCCGGCCCGTCGCCGTTGGGACCGCCTCCGGCGTCGGGCGGGCGCAGGGCGTCGGCGATACCGGCGAACGCCTGCGTGAACTCGGAGGGGATCACGAAGACCTTGTTGGCGTCGCCCTCGGCGAGTTTGGGCAGCATCTGCAGGTACTGGTAGGAGAGCAGCTTGTGGTCGGCGTCGCCGCGGTGGATCGCGTCGAACACCGTCGCGATCGCCTTGGCCTCGCCCTCGGCGCGCAGGATCGCGGCCTGGCGGGCGCCCTCGGCGGTGAGGATCGCCGCGCGCTGCTCGCCCTCGGCGGTGAGGATCGCCGCCTGCTTGGTGCCCTCGGCGGTGAGGATCGCGGCGCGGCGGTCGCGCTCGGCGCGCATCTGCTTCTCCATCGCCGCCTTGATGTCCGCCGGCGGGTCGACCGACTTGATCTCGACGCGGTTGATGCGGATCCCCCACTTCCCGGTCGCCTCGTCGAGCACCGCCCGCAGCTCGGTGTTGACGCCCTCGCGGCTGGTCAGCGTCTGCTCGAGCGTGAGTCCGCCGATCACGTTACGAAGCGTCGTCACCGTGAGCTGCTCGATCGCCTGCAGCGGGCTGGCGATCTCATAGGTCGCGGCCTTGGCGTCGGTGATCGTGAAGTAGAGGACGGTCTGGATCGCGACGACGACGTTGTCCTGGGTGATCACCGGTTGGGGCGAGAAGTTGACGACCTGCTCGCGCAGGTCGATCAGCGGCCGCACGCGATCGACGAACGGCGTGATGATCGTCAGGCCGGGCTCGAGCGTGCGGTGGTAGCGGCCGAGCCGCTCGAGCACGGCCGCACGGGCCTGGGGAATGATCCGGATCGACCGCGATGCGATCGCGACAGCGACCACAGCGAGTACGGCGATGACGATCAAAGCGACCACGAAAAGCTCCTCGCTAAGTCATGACGAGCGCCGTGGCGCCCCTGATCTCGACTACCTCGACCTCTTCACCGGCCGCGATCACCTCGTCGGCGTCATAGGCGCGAGCGGTCCACACCTCGCCGCCGATGCGCACCGTGCCGACGCCCTCGCGGTTGGCGATCCGCTCGAGCACGAGCGCCGGCTGGCCGACCAGCGCCGCCGCGCCGGTGCGCAGCTCGGGCACCTTGCGGTGGCGCCGCGCGGCGAGCGGGCGCAGCAGCATCAGGAACAGGATCGCCGCGGCGATGAAGGCGATGACAGCCACCAGCCCGCCCGCGCCAGCCGCAGCCAGCACCGCCGCTATGGCGCCTCCGACCGCGAACGGCGCCAGGTAGAACGAGTTGGTGTGCAGCTCGCCGAGAGTGAAGGCAGCGGCGATGATCGTCCACAGGACCCAGGAGCCCATAGCTCGATTATGGCGCGTTGCGAGCGCCGGCGCGCACCCTCGCCCTGCCGTCGCTATTCAAGACCGACGAGCGCGCGGGCAAACTCGCTCGCGTCGAACGGCCGCAGGTCATCGAGCTGCTCGCCGAGCCCGACCAGCTTGACGGGAATGTGAAGCTCGCGGGCGATCGCGACGGCAACGCCGCCCTTGGCGCTGCCGTCGAGCTTGGTCAGGACGATCCCGTCGACCTCGACCGCGCGGGCGAAGAGCTCGGCCTGGCGCAGCCCGTTCTGCCCGGTCGCGGCGTCGATCGTCAGAAGCGTCTCGTGGGGTGCTCCCTCGAGCTGGCGGGAGATCACGCGGCGGACCTTCTCGAGCTCGGCCATCAGCGGCTCCTGGTTGTGAAGGCGCCCGGCGGTGTCGATGAGGACGACGTCGTAGCCCTCCGCGCGCCCGCGCGTCATCGCCTCGAAGGCCACCGCGCCGGGGTCGGAGCCGCCCTCGCCGGTCACGATCTCGGCACCCGCGCGCTGGGCCCACGCCTCGAGCTGCCCGGTCGCCGCGGCGCGGTAGGTGTCGGCGGCGCCGAGCAGCACGCGCAGGCCGAAGCGCTCGCGAAGAAGCCAGGCGAGCTTGCCGACCGTCGTGGTCTTGCCGGTGCCGTTGACTCCGACCATCAAGAGCACCGTCGGCTTGGGCCGCAGGTCGATCACCGCAGGCTCGGCGTCGGGGCCCCCGCGGGCGGCCTCGGCGAGCAGACTCGCGAGGCGCTCGAGCCATTCCTCCTCGGGCACCCGTTCCGAGCGCACGACCTCGCGCAGCTCCTCGACCACCTCGACGCTCGTCGAGGCGCCGACGTCGGCGAGGATCAGCGCCTCCTCGAGGCCCTCCCAGTCCCCGGCCGCCAGCGTGCGCGCGAAGCCCGAGCGCGTCAGCGTCTCGCGCGTGCTGCGCAGGCTCTCGCGCAGCCGCCGCATGAGACCGCGGCGGCGCTCGGGGTCGCCCTCGAGCTCCTGCGCTTGCGCCGACGCCGCGGCCGCGGCGGCGTCGACCAGGAACAGCTCCTCCATCTCAGGCGGCGTCTGCTTCGACCTCGGTGAGACCCGCCTCGCCGAGTCGACGTGAGACCACCTTGGAGACGCCGTCGCCGCCCATCGAGACCCCGTAGAGCCAGTCCGCGGCCTCCATCGTGCGCTTCTGGTGGGTCACGACGATGAACTGGGCGCGGGCGCTGTGGCGGCGCAGCAGCGTCAGGAAGCGGTCGATGTTGAGGTCGTCGAGCGCCGCCTCGACCTCGTCGAGGATGTAGAAGGGGCACGGCCGCGCCAGGAACACGGCGAAGAGGAAGGCGATCGCCGTCATCGACTTCTCACCGCCCGAGAGCAGCGACAGCCGCTTCATCGACTTGCCGGCGGGCGTGACCTCGATCTCGACGCCCAGCAGCTCGTCGGGCCCGATCCCGGCGGCCTCATCCTCGAGCTCCTCGGCCTCGGCCTCGGCGCCCGCCTCCGAGTCGGGCTCGGGCAGCGCCTCGCCGCCGAGCACGGGCCGCGGGCCGGCGTCCTCGCGAACCAGGCGAAGGCGCCCGCGCCCGCCGGGGAAGACGTCGCCGACGAGCGCCTCGAAGTTCGCGGCGGCGGCCTCGAAGGTCTGCTCGAAGCTCTCGGCGATCTCGCGGTCGGTGTTTCGGATCAAGAGCCGCAGCTCGCGCAGCGCGCCCTCGAGGTCGCTGCGCTGGGCCTCGAGCGCCTCGACGCGCTCGAGCGCCTCGCGGTACTCCTCGGCCGCCAGCGGGTTGACGGGCCCGAGCAGCTCGCGCCGGCGGGCCAGCCGCTCGACGCGCTCGCGCAGCGCCTCGCGCTCTGACTCGCTGAGCTCGACGTCGGCCGGCAGCGCCTCCAGGCCGAGCCGCCCGGCGAGCGCCCCGAGCTCGGCCTCGGAGTCGGCGGCCTGGTCGCGCGCCTGCTGCGCGGCGACCTCGGCGGTGGTGACGACCTCGGCGAGCTCGCGCAACCGGCCCTGGAGCGCGCTCTCGGCGCCCGCGCACTCGCGCAGCGCCGTCCCGAGCGCCTCGCCGGCGGCGCCGTCGGCGCGAAGCTCCTCCTCGATCAGCGTCAACGTCGCCTCGAGCGCGCCGCTGAAGCCTTCGATCGCGGCCGCGAAGCGCTCGTTGAGGGGAGCGAGCTCGCCGTCGGCGTGGGCCTGTTCCTCAAGGGCGGTGATCCGCGCCGCGCGGGCGAGGCGTTCGCGCTCGACGCGCTCGGCGGCGCGGCGTTCGGCCGCCAGCTCGCCTTCCAGCTGGGCGCGGCGGACCGCCGTCTCGCCCTGGTCGGGCGCCGCGCGGCGCTGCTCGATCAGCCAGCCCGCGCGCCTCTGCGCCTCGAGCGCGTCCGCATGGGAGCGCTCGCCGGCGCGCAGGCGCCCCTCGGCGCGCTCGCGCTCATCCAGCGCCCGCGCGACCTCGTGGGAGGCCTCGCGTTGGCGGGCGAGCGCCTCCTGCTCGCGCGAGAGCGCGGCCTCGCTGCGCGCGATCAGCTGATCGCGGCGGTTGCGCTGCTCGAGCGCCCGCTCGCGCCCGCCGCCGGCCACCTGGCGAAGCTCCCCGAGCGCCGCACTCCAGACGCGTCCGCCGGCGGTGACGGCGACGCCGCCGAAGCTCTCGTCCAGGCCGTCGAGGTCCTCGACGAGCCAGGCGTTCGAGAGCAGCCGCCGCGCCACCTCGAGCGCGGCCGGCTCGCCGCTGACGAGCTCGATCAACGGGCGGGCGCCGGGGGCGGGCGGCGCCGGCGGCGGGAAGGGCGCGTCGAAGGTGGAGGCCACGAGCGCGCGGGCGCCCTCCTCCCCCGCTCCGTCGAGCAGCGCCCCGGCCTGGGCGCGGTCGCTCACGAGGGCGGCGCCGAGACGGCCGCCGAGCGCGGCCGCGAGCGCCAGCTCGTAGCCGGCGGCGACGCTCAGCGAGCTCTCGAGCGCCTCGCCGGCGCCGGCCGCGGCGGCATGGGAGCGCAGGAACTGGTTGACGGCCGCGAGCTCGGCGCCGACGGCGGCGGCGTCGCGCCGGGCCGCCTCGACGTCGCGCTCGACCGTGCGCAGGTCCTCGCGCGCGCTCGCGAGCACCGTCTCCGCCAGGGCGCTCTCACGGCGGCGCTCCTCGCGCTCGCCCTCGAGCGCGGCGACGGCCTCCGCGGCCGCGGCGTGCTCGCTCTCGAGCGCCGCGAGCTCCGCGGCCAGCACGCGCTCACGGCGGCCCGCCAGGAGCGCGAGCTCCGCCTCGAGCTCGGAGATCCGCCCACCCTCGGTGTCCTCGCCGCCGCCGGCGGCCGCGGCCCGCAGCATCTCGAGCTCGAGCGCCCGGCTCTCGGCGCGCGCGGCGAGGTCGCCGGCCAGCGCCCGCGAGCGCTCCAGGCGCATCGCCAGGCGCTCGCGCGCCGAGCGGGCGCCGTAGGCGCGGGCGGCGATCGCGTCGTGGCGCTCACTGCGCTGCGCGAGCGCGAGCTCGGCCTCCTCGCGCCGCGCGGCGACGGCCGCGAGCTCGGCCTCGAGGCCGCCGCGGGCCTCGCGCGCCGCGGCCGCCTGCGCCTCGGCGCCGGCGAGGCGCGTGCGCCGGGCGCGCAGGTCCTCGCGCGTCAGCGTCCAGCGCGCCTCCAGTGACTGGCGCTCGAGGCGCTCGTGGAGCTCGGCGGCCTCGGCCTGGCGCTTCAGCGGTCGCAGCCGCGCGCGCGCTTCGCGCTCGACATCCAGGGCGCGGTCGAGGTTCTCCTCGGTCCGCTCGAGCTTGAGCTGGGCGCGGCGGCGGCGCTTGCGGTGCTTGCCGAGCCCGGCGGCCTCCTCGATGAGAAGGCGGCGGTCGCGCGCCTTGGAGGTCACGATCGCCTCGACGCGACCCTGGGAGATGACCGAGTGGGCCTCCTTGCCCAGACCGGTGTCTGACAGCAGCTCGAGCACGTCCACCAGGCGGCAGTGGGCTCCGTTGAGGCGGTACTCGCCCTCGCCGGCGCGGTTGTAGCGGCGCGCGATCGAGAGCTCGCTGGCGCCGATGTCGACGGTGCCGTCGCTGTTGTCGAGCACGAGCTCGACCTCGGCCTCGTTGCGCGACTGCACGCCGCGGCCGCCGGCGAAGATCACATCCTGCATCGACTGGCCGCGCACGGCCAGCGGCGACTGCTCACCGAGCGCCCACAGCACCGCGTCGGTGACGTTGGACTTGCCCGAGCCGTTGGGCCCGACGATGACGCTGACGCCCTCCCCGAACTCGAGCCGGGTGCGGTCGGGGAAGGACTTGAAGCCCTTGATCGTGATCGACTTCAGATGCACGAGCGGCCGCTCCCGGTCATGAGGACTCCGCCGTCTCGCCCGCCGGCGCGAGCCCGTCGAGCGCGTGGCGCGCCGCGTCCTGCTCGGCCAGCTTCTTGCTGCGCCCCGAGCCGTGCGCGATCGCCTCCTCGCCGACCACCGCCGCCACCGTGAAGGTGCGGTCGTGCGGCGGCCCCGCCTGCTCGGTGACGTCGTAGGTCACCGTCGCGCCGCCGCGGGCCAGGCGCTCCTGCAGCGCCGACTTGAAGTCGACCGGGTTCTCCAGGGCATCCTCGATCTGCTCGGCGAAGGCCTCGACCACCGCCGCCTGGGTGCGCTCGAAGCCGGCCGAGAGATAGCAGGCGCCGATCACCGCCTCGAGCACCGAGGCGAGCACGCGCTCGGTCTCGACCACCGCGGCAGCCCCCGCGGCCGTGCCGGGCGGCGCCGCTGCGCGCAGGAGCTCCGGGATACCGAGCTGATCGGCGACCACGCGACAGGCCGGACCGGAGACCGCCTGGGCGCGGATCTTCGTCAACCGCCCCGCCCCGAAGTGCTCGGCCTCCAGGCGCGGGTAGAGGTGCGAGGTCACCGAGAGCGCCAGCACGCTGTCGCCGAGGAAGGCCAGGCGCGCGTAGGAGTCGCTGCGCCTGGGTGACCAGGAGGCGTGCGTGAAGACCTGCCGGTAGAGATCCTCCGGCAACTCCTCGAGCAGTTCGCGTAGGAGGTTCAGCGGTCAGCGGCGTGAGCTAGGACGAAGTCGATCGCCGCGTCGACGGTGAGGATCTGCGCCGCCTCCTCGTCCGACATCTTCACGCCGTAGGTGTCGTCGAGCTCCTGCACGAGCGTGTAGAGGTCGAGCGAGTCGGCCGCGAGGTCCTCGCGAAAGCGCGTCTTCGGCTCGATCCGCGAAGGATCGAGCTCGAGCTCGTCGGCCAGGTGCGAGCGGATCATGTCGAGGACTTCGTCACGGGTCATGGACGGGAATGCATCACCGTAGCGACCTACGCGGACGGGAGGCTGGCGCCGCGCAGGGCGCCGGCGGCCTCCAGCGCGCGGTGCGTGCGCCCGACGAGATCCTCATCCACGCCGCGCCTCGCGCGCACGATCGCGCGCGCGATCCCGTGCCGCGTGAAGCTCCCGTGGGCGAGCACGCCGAGCTGGCGCAGCCCCAGCAGGTAGGCGCCGCCCTGGCGCTCGGGGTCGATCTCCTCGCGGAAGCCGCGCAGGCCGCCACGCAGCGCGAGCCCGCCGAGGCGGCCCTGGATCGAGGCCTCGGCGACGTCGCGGATCGCCCCGAGCGTCGCCTGCGAGACGCCCTCGATGAGCTTCAGCGCGACGTTGCCGGTGAAGCCGTCGGTGACGACGACGTCGGCGACGCCCGCCACCAGGCCGGTGCCCTCGACGTTGCCGACGAAGACCAGCGAGTCAGAGCCCGCGCACTGCTCGGCCAGGCGCGCGTGGGCCTCGATCACCAGGGCGCTGCCGCGCTCGGCCTCACTGCCGTTGGAGAGCAGCGCCACGCGCGGGCGCGAGATCCCGAGCACGGCGCTCGCGTAGGCGGCGCCCATGAAGGCGAACTGGACGAGCATCTCGGGCCGCACGTCGGCGTTGGCGCCGACGTCGAGCAGGGTCACGGGACGCCCGGGCACGGGCAGCGTCAGCGCCAGCGCCGGGCGATGGATGCCCGGCGCGCGCTTGATGTGGGCCCAGCCGGCGGCGAGCGCGACGCCGGTCGAGCCGTTGCAGACCAGCGCCTGCGCGCGGCCGTCGCCGACGGCCATCGCCGCCTGGACGATCGAGGCCTGGGGCGCGTCGCGGACCGCGCTCATCGGCGAGGGGTCCTTGGCGATCGACAGCGGCGCGTCGACGATCTCGATCCCCTCGCCGCCCTCGCCGAGCGCGGCGGCGGGGCCGAAGAGGATCACCTTCACACCCTGGGCGGCGGCGATCCGCGCGCCCGCGGCTACTTCAGAGGGACCGAGGTCGGCGCCATTGGCGTCGACCGCGACCACCGTCACGCCGGGGACTCCCCACGGCCGGGCACTCAGTGTTCGTGATCGGAGTGGTCGTGCTCGAGCGGAGCGACGATCTCGCGGCCGGCGTAGGTCCCGCACACCGGGCACACGCGATGCGGGCGCCGCGGCGAGTGACAGCGCGGGCAGGCGTTCAGCGTCGGCGCGAGGATCTTGTGGTTCGCGCGGCGCTTCGCCGTACGGCTGTGCGATTGCTTTTGCTTGGGGGCCTGCACGGCGAGGAAGGGTAGCAGCCGCGAGATTGTGCGGCAGGGTGCATGCACCCTGCCGGCCGGCGGCGCATGCGCCGCCGGCGCGATCGGCGCATGCGCCGATCGCCTAACCCAGATCGAGCTCGCGGAGCTTGTCCCAGCGTGGATCGGGCTCGCTCTCGTGGTGGTGCTCGGGACCGGCGCTCGCCAGCGGGACCGCGCAGATCGGGCACAGGCCCGGGCAGTCGGGGCGGCAGAGGACCTGGTCGGGCGCCGCCAGGGCGACGGCGTCGTGGGTCCACTGGCGCAGATCGAGCAGGTCGCCGGCGACGTACGGGCTGTCCATCTCCTCGCCGCCGCCGGGGATCTCGACCTCGCGCGCGTCGACGTCGATCACCGGCGCGGCGCCCTCCAGGCAGCGCATGCAGGGGCCGCTCAGACTCGCCTGGGCGCGCAGGCGCAGCGAGTAGCCGCCGCCGGTCGTGCGCGAGACGTCGAGGCGGACGGGCAGCAGCGGGGGCTCGAGGGCATAGCTTGTGCCGCCGAGGTCGAGTGCGTCCTGGGCGACCTCGAGGTCGAGGCGGCGCCCCTCGCCCGATTGCAGGCGCAGCCCCGCGAGGTCGAAGACGTCGGTGGCCGCCATCAGCGCGCGCGCAGCTCGCGCTTGAGCACCTTGCCCGTCGCGTTGCGCGGCAGCACGTCGAGGAAGACGACGTCGCGCGGGACCTTGAAGCGGGCGAGGTTGGTGCGGACGTGCTCGCGGACCTCGTCCTCGCTGAGTTCCGCACCATTGCGCCGAACGACGAAGGCCCGAAGGCGCTGGCCGAACTGTTGGTCGGGGACGCCGATCACGGCGACGTCGTCGACCAACGGGTGCTCGGCGAGGATGTCCTCGACCTCGCGCGGGAAGACGTTCTCCCCGCCGGAGACGATCATGTCGTCGTCGCGGCCGGAGACGAAGAGGTTGCCGTGGGTGTCGAGGTAGCCGACGTCGCCGGTGGCGATCAGCCCGTCGAGCACCGGCTTGCCGTCGCCGGAGGTGTAGCCGTCCATGACCATCTCGTTGCGGACGAAGATTCGCCCGGGGCGCCCGGCGGCGGTGATCTCCTCGTCGCCGTCGTCGAAGAGCCGCACGCTGGTGCCGCTCGGCGGCGTGCCCGCGGTGCCGGGGGCGCTGCGCAGCTGCTCCGGCGAGGCGATCGTGGCCCAGGCTACCTCGGTCGTGCCGTAGAGGTTGTAGAGGACGTCGCCGAAGGTGTTCATGACGTGGAGGGCGAGTTCGCCGGGCAGGGCCGAGCCGCTGACGGCGATCACCCGCAGCGAGCTCGTGTCGTGGCGGTCGATCACCTCGGGCCCGAGCTCGAGGATCCGCGTCAGCATCACCGGCACGACGACAAGCGCGCTCGGGCGGTGGCGCTCGATCGCCTGCAGCGTCGCCTCGGCGTCGAAGCGCCGCTGCAGCACGAGCGTCGAGGACAGGGCGAGGCCGAGGGTGTAGTGGGCGTAGCCCCAGGAGTGAAAGAGCGGCGCCGCGATCAGTGTCGTCTCGCGCGCGTGCAGCGGGATCCGCGAGAACAGCGCGGCGGCGGGGTCAAGCGAACGCGGCTGGTGGCGCGAGGCGCCCTTGGGCGTGCCGGTGGTGCCCGAGGTGAGGATCACGACGCGCCCGCGGTCCTTGGGCGGCGACAGCGCCTTCTTGGAGCTCGAGGCGATCAGCTCGTCGATCGTCGGGTGCGCGGGTGAGCCGTCGACCCAGGCGATGATGCTGGTGCGACCCGCGGCGGCCGGGGCGCAGAGCTCGGTGAACTCCTCGTCGTAGATCAGCACCTTCGGGTTCTCGGCGGCGCAGACCTCGGCGATCTGGCGCGCCGCGAAGGAGGTGTTGAGCAAGAGCAGGCTGGCTCCCAGCTTGGCCGCCGCCACCGAGGACTCGATGAAGCCGCGGTGGTCGCGGCAGAAGATCGCGACCGAGTCGCCCTCGCCGACGCCGAGGCCGCGCAGGCCGTGGGCGAGGGCGTTGGTGTCGGCGTCGAGGGCGGCGAAGGTGATGGAGCCGCGGTCGTCGTGGATCGCGGGGCGATCGGGCGTGCGGATCGCCGAGATGCGGTAGCCCGACGCCGGGGTCGGGCCCCAGCGCAACATCGTGATGCCGACGCGCACGAGCTTGTCCGGACGCTCGATCCGCACCACGCCGGCGCGAACCAGGATCACGGCCGTGCGCAGCGAGCTCCGCAGTCTTGCTCTCCTCACGGCCGTATCCAAGCAGGTCGGCTGGGGGCGGTGGTGGAGGCGCTGTGAAGCGCGCTCCGCGCGGTGCTAGACGGCAGCCTCGTCGCGTCCCGCGAGGCGGTCGCGGCCGCGCTGGACGGCGGCGATGAACTTCGAGAGGTTGATCTCGAGCGTGTTGAGGATCTCGTCGGCGTAGTCCTCGGCGCCGAGGCGGATCTCACGCTCACGGGCCTGGGCCTCCTCGACGATGTCCTCGGCGGCGCGCTCGGCGGCCTTCATGACCTCCTCGGTGGAGATCAGGTGCTCCTGGCGCTCGCGCGCCTCCTTGACGATGCGCTCGGCCTCCCGCTTGGCCTCCGCGAGCATCTCCTGGCGCTCCTTGACGATCCAGCGCGCCTGCTTGATCTCCTCGGGGATCGTGGCGCGCATCTGATCAAGGAGGTCGTAGATCTCCTCCTTGTCGACACGGACCTGATCGGTCAGGGGAACCTGCTTGGCGTTGTGCACCAAGTCGTCGAGCTTGTCTATGAGGACCAGAACGTCCATCGTCACAGGGTAACGTGCCCGCCGGGCATCCGATTCCCGGTCATGGAATTCGCGTTCGCGCGAGTTCTTCCTGCAACCGCGCGGCCACATGGGGATGCACGAGCCCGTCGATGCGCCCGCCGAAGACGGCGAGCTCCTTGACCCCGCTCGAGGAGACGAAGCTGAACTCGGGGCTGGCCATGATGTAGACCGATTCGATCTCCGGCGCCTGCTGGCGGTTGAGCTGGTTCATCTCGAGCTCGTACTCGAAGTCGGAGATCGCGCGCAGGCCCTTGACGATCGCGATCGCGCCGACGGCGCGGGCGAAGTCGACGACGAGCGTCTCGAAGGGTTCGGCTCGGACGTTCGGCAGGTGCGAGGTCGAGTCGCTGATGAACTGCAGGCGTTCGTCGATCGTGAAGAGCGCCTGCGACTTGCGCACGGAGTGCGCGACGACGGCGATCACGACCTCGTCGAAGATGGCGCGGGCGCGCGTGATCACGTCGACGTGGCCGTTGGTGATCGGGTCGTAGGAGCCCGGGCAGACGGCGATACGGTGTGGCTTCTCGGCGCTCACGGCTGTTCGCTCGTTTCGTGGATGCGGATGATGGTGTCGCCGTAGCGGCGCTCGCGCAGGAGCGGCAGCTCGATCTGGAGCGGCGAGCGCCGGTCGGACTCGCTGACCACGAGGGCGCCGGGGGCCAGGGCCGCCGGCAGCTCACGCGAGAGCTCCCCGCCCAGCTGCTCTGCCGCCGCGTAGGGCGGGTCGATGAACACGAGATCGTATTTGGCTGCGTTGCGAAGCGCTGCGAGCGCGTCGCCGGCGCGGATCTCGGTGCGTCCCTGCAGGTCGAGCTGCTCGACGTTGGCGCGCAACGCCTGCAGCGCGCTGCGGTCGCGCTCGACGAAGGTGGCCTTTGCCGCGCCGCGCGAGAGCGCCTCGATGCCGAGGGCGCCGGAGCCGGCGAAGAGGTCGAGGACGCTCGCGCCCTCGACCGGCCCGAGCATCGAGAAGAGGGCCTCGCGGACGCGGGCGGCGGTGGGGCGGGTGTGGGTGCCGGCGGCGGTGCGGAGGGTGCGCCCGCCGAGCTCGCCGGCGATCACTCGCATTGCTGGGGCGTGGTGGCCGGGAGGCTTTGCGGGGCGCGAGTTGCGCGGTGCCCGCCGTGGGAGTGGCGGGCGCGACGGGAGTCCTGCGTGGCGCTCATGCCGCGATCGGGTGGGCTTCGATCTCGCCGTGCAGCTGCGCGAGGCGGTCGGCGAGCAGCGCGTGCTCCGCCAGCGCCAGGCGGGGGTCGGCGGCGATCAGCGTCTCCGCGCATTCGCGCGCGTGCAGCAACAACGTCTCGTCGTCGGGGAGCCGCGCGAACTTGAACTGTCCGGCCCCCGACTGTCTCGTGCCCACGAGCTCGCCCTCCTTG
>DASXEZ010000090.1:0-82932 GCA_036489875.1 Solirubrobacteraceae bacterium
TCGCAGGGACAGCGTGCGCGGGCTGATGCCGCACAGCGACCGCTCGAGTTCACAGAAGCGGCTACGCCCCTCCGCGAGGTCGCGAACGAGCAGCAGCGTCCACTTCCCCCCCACCAGCTCGGTGGTGTGACAGACGGGGCAGGTGTCATCCGAAGGCATAACTTCCAAAACTTTACCAACTGAAGTCCCCGCCGGGGAGTCCTCGGCTGCCTGCGGCAGCCTGCGGGCTCTCCACGGGAAAGCTGGGGGGCGGGGTGGTGGCGTTGCCGTGGGGTGGGATGCGGGACCGCGGCGGCCTGGTCTATGGCCCCGAGCGCGTCAACTGTCCTTGAGGAAGGGCGGGTGACGCGGGGCCTGGAGACGACTAGGCGGTGTGTGTCGCGAGGCTCAGCGAGGAGCCGTCGGGTGCTTCGGCGGGGCCGGTGGGGACGTCGGCCATGGTGGTGCCGCGGCGGCCTTCGGCCTCGAGCAGGAGCTTGAAGTCGTGGGGGCTCGAGGCGGCGACGAGGGCGTCCTCGACGGAGATGCGGCCGCCGACGACGTGGGCGTAGAGCGCCTGGTCGAAGGTCTGCATGCCGTAGTAGCCACCGTCGGCGATGACCTCGCTGAGGGCGCCGGTCTGATCGGAGTCGAGGATCATGTCGCGCGCGCGGCCGGTCATCCGCAGCACCTCGCAGACGGCGACACGGCCGCCGACGGCGGCCGGGGCCAGGCGCTGGGAGATGACGCCGCGCAGGGTGCCGGCGAGCATCGAGCGGACCTGCTGGTGCTGGTGGGGCGGGAAGAAGTCGAGCATGCGGTTGATCGACTCGGCGGCGTCGATCGTGTGGATCGTCGAGAGCACGAGGTGGCCGGTCTCCGCGGCGGAGATCGCCGTGGCGACGGTCTCCTCGTCGCGCATCTCTCCGATCAGGATCACGTCCGGGTCCTGACGCAGGACGCGGCGCAGGGCGCGCTTGAAGGAGGCGGTGTCGACGCCGACCTCGCGCTGGCTGACGACCGAGCGCAGGTCGCGGTGGATGAACTCGATCGGGTCCTCGATGGTGACGATGTGCGCCGCCCGCGTGAGGTTGATGTGGTTGATCATCGCCGCGAGCGTCGTCGACTTGCCCGAGCCCGTGGTCCCCGTGACGAGGATGATCCCGCGGTGCTCGTCGCTGAGGGTGCCGATCACGCCGGGGAGCGCGAGCTCCTCGATCGTGCGGATCCGGTGGGGGATCGCGCGGGCCACGAGCGAGACGCCGCCACGCTGGCGGAAGGCGTTGATGCGGAAACGCGCGACGCCGGGGATGTCGTGCGAGAGGTCGATCTCGTTCTCGACATCGAACTCCGCCATGCGCACGCTGTTGCCGAGCAGCTGGTGCAGGGCCTCCTCGGTGTCAGCCGGCTCGAGTACCGGCCAGGCGTCCTCGCTCAGGGGCGACAGCTCGCCGTCGACGCGGGCGAGCGGCATGGACCCCACCTTCAGGTGCAGGTCCGATCCGTCGCACGCGACGAGCGCGCACAGTGCCTGGTCGATATCTATCACTGGCCTCTTCAAGAGGATTCGGCTCCGAAACGCACTCGGCTACCGGTATTGGACGAGTTGGCCATAACGGAGCGCTTCGTCGAAGCGCCCCACCGTTTCCGTATCGACCTGGAAGGGCGGGTCCTTTAGGGGGTTCGGTGCATGCACCGAACCCGGAAACGGCGCATGCGCCGTTTCCCGGGAGGGTGCATGCACCCTCCCGAGCCGAGGCTTCCTAGGCTACGTCGCGGAGCTTCTGGGCCTCAGCGAGGCTCTGGAGCTTCTTCAGCGACTGGTTCTCGATCTGGCGGATGCGCTCGCGCGTCACGTTGAACGTGCGCCCGACCTCATCCAGCGTGCGGGGGTGCTCCCCGCCCAACCCGTAGCGCAACTCGAGCACGCGGCGCTCACGGTAGGAGAGGTTCTCGAGCGCCTCACGCAGCGCCTCCTTGGTGAGGATCTCGGCGGCGCGCTCATACGGCGACTCGGCCCGCTCGTCGGCGATGAACTGGCCGAACTCGGACTCCTCCTCGTCACCGACCGGCTTCTCCAGCGACACCGGCGCCTGCGCCGAGCGCTTGATCGAGTCGACCTCCTCGGGATCGATGCCGGTCACGGCGGCGATCTCCTCGGGCGTCGGCTCACGGCCGAGCTCGGTCACGAGCTTGCGCTCGGCGCGACCGATCTTGTTGAGCTTCTCGACCACGTGCACCGGGATGCGGATCGTGCGGGCCTTGTCGGCGAGCGCGCGAGCGATCGCCTGGCGGATCCACCAGGTCGCATAGGTCGAGAATTTGAAACCCTTGCGGTAGTCGAACTTCTCCGCCGCGCGCACGAGCCCGAGCGTCCCCTCCTGGATCAGATCCAGGAACGGCAGACCCTGGTTGCGGTAGTTCTTGGCGATCGAGACCACCAGACGGAGGTTCGACTCCACCATCTTCTGCTTGGCGTCGAGGTCGCCGCGCTCGATGCGCTTGGCGAGATCGACCTCCTCCTGGGCCGTCAGCAGGCGAACCTTGCCGATGTCCTTGAGGAACAGCTGCAGCGAGTCGGTCGTCATGTCCGGCTTCAGGTCGATCGCCGTGCGCGCCTTGCGCCGGCCCCGCTTGTCCGGGGCGCGCTCAACCTCTGATCCCGCGGCTGTGGCGGGGTCGATGTCCTCTACAAGCTCGATCTCGGACCGCTCGAGGAAGCCGTGAAGCTCCTCCATATCGGCTTCGTCCATGTCGAGCTCGGAGACGGCACCCTGAATCTCGGCGTAGCTGAGTACGCCGACCTGCTGCCCCTTGACGAGCAGTCCCTTGACCTCTTCGAGCTCCTGCAGTTCCGCTACTGACATTTTGTTCCGTTTCCGTCGCGCAGACGTGGCGGCCCCGTAGGCCGGCCGTCCGCGATTACCTGAGAAGCCGCTCGAGCACTGCACACGCGGGCGTCCCCGCTGGTTCGAGCGTCTCTTGTGATTGTACGCGCTTTACTTTGTGTAGTCAACGTCCACCGGGCGATTTCGCTTGAGGTTCTCGCCCTTGTAATACCCATAACGCAGCCGAATGTTTCAGGTTTCCAAATCCAAGAAGGATTTAACCGACGGGGGGCGAATATTCAGCCCAGGGCCGCTGCGCGGAGGAATATCCACGGCCTAGGGCGCCCCGTATATACTCGCGCCCACCAAGCCGAGCCATGCTGCGTCCGCGCAGTGTGGGCGGGGGACCCATTGCGAAGCCAAGGCTCCGCTGGGGCGAATCAACCGTTGCACGGTTGTAGCGCGTAGAGCGCGAGCCCGACAGCTCACCCCGTAGGCAACGGTAGGTAGGACAGGTGAGCTACACGGTGAGCGCGCGTAAAGGGATCTTGTGGGTGGTGGCAGGCCTCTTTGCAGGTCTTCTCCTGCTACCCGCGATCGCCAGCGCCGCCAACGGCGGCACCAGCAGTCCCCCCGCCTCGAGCACCCCGACCACACCCGCTCCGACGGTGGGGGCCCCCACCTCCACGGCGGGGGCGCTGGCGGTCAGCCCCGCCACGCTCAACGAGCGCCAGGTGGCCGTCGTCACCGGCGCCGTGCCGGCGGTGCTCACCAGCGGCCACGGCCTCTGGCTGCAGGTCCGCCAGAGCACCAAGGGCGGCTGGGTCACCGTCGCCAGCGCCGCCGCGGCCAGCGACGGCAGCTTCACGATCCCTTGGCGCACGAGCCGTGCCGGCCAGCTCGCGCTGCGGGTGGTCAGCGCCGGCGTGGCCTCGACCAGCTCGGTGACGACGACGCCGCAGGTGTCGCTGACCGTCTATGAGCCAGTGGTGGCGACCTGGTACGGACCGGGCTTCTATGGCAACCACACGGCCTGCGGCGAGAAGCTGACGCGCTCGATCGTCGGCCTCGCCGACCGCACGCTGCCCTGCGGGACACCGGTGTCGATCAGCTACAACGGCCAGACCCTGACGCTCCCCGTGATCGACCGCGGCCCCTACTCCAACGGAGCCACCCTCGACCTCACGAGCGCCGCCGCGCAGGAGCTCGGGATGACCGAGACCTCGACGGTCGAGATGCTCTCCCTGGGCGGCCCGCTGATGGCGCCGACCAACTGGTTCTCGCCCACCGCCCCGGCCGCCGGGGCCACCGGCGCAAGCGGCACGAGCGCGCCGAGCATCGCCGGCGGCGCCACCGCTCCCGCCGGCTGAGCGCCCGGCGGGCGAGCGCGCCCGCCCGCCGCAGCTGGCAGCATCTGGCGCGATGGCGTTCATCCTCGCGCCGATCGTCGCGGTGGCGGCAGCACTCTGGGCCTGGATCGTGCGCCGGCGCTCGAGGCTACCCGCCGAGATCAGGATCGTCGATCCCGAGGGCGCGCCCACCATCAGCGCCGACGGCGCCGCGCGCTCGGTGCAGGCCGCCGAGCTCACGATCCCCACGGGCGAGCTGCTCGAGCTGTGGTCGCCGGAGACGCTCGAGCGGCTGGCGCGGACCTACTGGCGCTTCCTCGAGCGCTGCTCGCTCGGGCTGATCCGCGTCCGCTACGGCGAGCACGAGCGTTCGGTGGTGCTGATCTGCCGCCCGCTGGTGCTGATCCGCTTCGACCCGCCGCGCTACGAGCTCGGCTCCCAGCGCGGCGTCGTGCGCTGGCAGATCCGCGGCGGCGCCCTGGTCTCCCACCGCCAGAACCGCCGCGGCGGCTTCCTGCAGATCGACGTGCGGCGCATGGACTCCCCGCGCGAGGGCTATCAGGCGATCCACATCGAGGTCGCCGTGCTCAGCTTCTACCCGGCGCTCGCCAGCGTGCTCGGCCCGGGCCTCTACGCGGCGACCCAGTCGGCGATCCACGTACTGGTGACGCACGGCTTCCTGCGGTCGCTGGCGCGGCTGGATCTCGCGCGCTCGCGCACGGGCCGCTTCAGCAGCGACGACTAGCAGCGGGTTTCGGGGGCTGCCTCGCCCTCGGTGGGTGCGGCGCCGCTGCGCGGGTGCGGCGCCGCCGCGCGAGAGCGCCGCCGCCGCGAGACCCAGCGCTCAGCGGTGCTGCGCGCCGCTCAGTAGGTGCGCAGCTTCTCGCGGTCGTGGCGGGCGTGGATCCGCCGCACCGTCCCCGAGCGCGAGCGCATCACCAGCGACTCCGTGGTGGCGCCGGTCGCGCCCTGGTAGCGGACGCCCTGGAGCACGTCGCCGTCGGTGACGCCGGTGGCGGAGAAGAAGCAGTCGTCGCCGGCGACCAGGTCGTCGCGATCGAGTATGCGCGCGAGGTCGTAGCCGGCATCGATCGCCGCCTGGCGCTCTGCGTCATCGCGCGGCCACAGCCGGCCCAGCAGCTGACCGCCGATGCATTTGATCGCGGCCGCCGAGATCACACCCTCGGGCGTGCCGCCGATGCCCCACAGCAGATCGACGGGACCGCCCTCGCCGCAGGCCAGCAGCGCCGCCGAGACGTCGCCGTCGCTGATCAGGCGCACGCGGGCGCCGGCTTCGTGGATCGCGGCAAGCGCCTGCGCGTGGCGCGGGCGGTCGAGCATCACGACCATCACGTCGGCGACCGGGATGCCCTTGCGCTTGGCGACGAGCTCGATCGTCTCTCCCAGCGGGCGGTCGAGGTCGAGCAGGTCGGCGATCTGGGAGCCGCCGGCGATCTTCTCCATGTAGACGCAGGGGCCGGGGTCGAACATCGTGCCCCGCGGCGAGAGCGCGATCACCGAGAGCGCCGAGGGCATCCCGCGCGCGGTCAGGCTCGTGCCCTCGAGCGGGTCGACGGCGATGTCGACCGAGGGCGGGCTGCCGTCGCCGATGCGCTCGCCGTTGAAGAGCATCGGCGCCTCGTCCTTCTCCCCCTCGCCGATCACGACGAGGCCGTCCATGTGGACGCTGTCGAGCATGTGGCGCATGGCGTCGACGGCGGCCTGGTCGGCTGCCTCCTTGTCGCCGCGCCCGATCAGGCGCGAGGCCCCGAGCGCGGCCGCCTCGGTCACGCGGACGAGCTCCAGAGCGAGATTGCGGTCCGGCGGCGTGGTGCTTGGGCGCTCGGTCATCGGGGCAGCCTACAGCGCGTTGACAGCGCGTTGACAGTGGCCCGCAATCCTGCTGATAGCTTCCTCGCGATGAGCTCCGAGCGCTTGCTGATCGGCGTCGATGTGGGTGGCACCAAGGTGTCGGTCGCGACGCTGCGCGGAAGCGCCGCCGGCGAGCCGCTGCTGCGCCCGACCGACCGCTCGGGCGCCGAGGGCCTGATCGCCCAGCTCGTCTCCCAGATCGACGAGGTCGCCGCCGGCGAGTCGCCCGCCGCGGTCGGGATCGGCATCCCCTCGGTCGTCGAGTTCGCCACCGGGCGCGCCGCCAACACGACCAACCTGCCGCTGCGCGACGTGCCGCTGCGCTCGCTCATGAGCGAGCGGCTGGGGCTGCCCGTGTTCGTCGACAACGACGCTACGGTCGCCGCGCTCGCCGAGGTCCACGACGAGCACGGCCGCCTCGACGTGCGCTCGCTGGTGATGATCACGATCGGTACCGGCGTCGGCGCCGGCATCGTCATCGACGGGCGCGCCTATCGCGGCGCCACGGGCGCCGCCGGCGAGATCGGCCACACGCTGATCGCGATCGACCCCGACATCCCCCCGGCGACGAGCTTCCCGCAGCCGGGGTCACTGGAGGCGATGGCGGCCGGGCACGCGCTGGACGGTCTCGCGCGCCAGGCCGCGGCCGATAATCCGGATTCCGCGCTGGGGCGCAAGCTGGCGGCGGACGGCGCCGTGGCCGGTCCCGACGCGGTCGCCGCCGCCAAGGACGGCGACGCCGTGGCGATCGCCTGCGTCGCCAAGCTCGGGCGGCGCATGGGCATCGGTGTGGCCAACGCCATCAACACCTTCGACCCTGAGGTCGTCGCCATCGGGGGTGGCGTATCGTCAGCAGGAGAGTTGCTGCTTGGGCCGCTCCGCGCTGCCGCTCTCGAGTACGTCCTCCCCGGCGTCGGAACCGCGACGCAGATCCGCATAGCAAGGTCGGGTGCGCAGGCAGGTGTGCGCGGCGCCGCGCTGCTCGCCCGCAGCGAACTGAAAAGCCAGAACGGAGAAGCCAGATGAGTGCGACAGCGCCAAGCAGCACGGACCTCGACGAGCTCTGCATCAACACGATCCGAACGCTCGCCATGGACGCCGTGCAGAAGGCGGATTCCGGGCATCCCGGCACGCCGATGGCGCTGGCCCCGATCGCCTACACGCTCTACACGCGCCTGATGCGCCACAACCCGGCCAACGCGAAGTGGCCGGGCCGCGACCGCTTCGTGCTCAGCGCCGGGCACGCCTCGATGCTGCTCTACGCCTCGCTGTATCTGTGTGGCTACGGCCTCACGCTCGAGGACATCGAGAACTTCCGCCAGATCGGCTCGCCGTGCGCGGGCCACCCCGAGTACGGCCACGCGGCCGGGATCGAGGCCACCACCGGCCCGCTCGGACAGGGCATCTCGATGTCGGTCGGACTGGCGCTCGCCGAGCGCATGCTGGCGGCCCGCTTCAACCGCCCCGGCCACGAGATCATCGGCAACCACACCTTCACGATCGCCTCCGACGGCGACCTCGAGGAGGGCATCTCCGGTGAGGCGAGCTCGCTCGCGGGGCACCTGCAGCTCGGCCGCCTGATCGCCTTCTACGACGACAACCACATCTCGATCGAGGGCGACACCGACCTCGCCTTCAGCGAGAACGTCGGCGCCCGCTACGAGGCCTACGGCTGGCACGTCATCTTCCTGGGCGAGGATCTGGCGGTCGAGAGCATCGAGGCCGCCGCGCGCGAGGCGATGGCGGTCACCGACCGCCCCTCGCTGATCATCTGCCGCACCCACATCGCCTACGGCGCGCCGCACAAGCAGGACACCGCCGGCGCGCACGGCTCACCGCTCGGCGAGGACGAGATCCGCCTGACCAAGGAGTTCTACGGCTGGCCGCTCGAGCCGCCCTTCCACGTGCCGGCGCAGGCGCTCTCGCACTTCCGCTCAACGATCGAGGCCGGCGAGCTGCTCGAGCACGAGTGGGAGCAGCGCTTCCTGGCCTATCGCGAGGTCCATCCGGAGCTCGCGGCGGATCTCGAGGCGATCTTCGAGCGCCGCGTGCCGGTCGTCCCCGACGGTTTCCTCAAGGAGTTCGAGACCGGCTCGAAGATCGCCACCCGCAAGGCCTCGCAGGAGGTGCTGCAGGTCGCCGCGGAGCTGGTTCCCAACCAGCTCGTCGGCGGCGCCGCGGACCTCGCGCCCTCGACGCTGACCCTGATGGGCGAGGGCGCCGTCGAGGGCGGCTCCTACGGCGGGCGCAACCTCCACTTCGGCATCCGCGAGCACGCGATGGGCGCGATCGTCAACGGCCTCGTGCTCTCGGGCTTCCGCGCCTTCGGCGCGACCTTCCTGATCTTCTCCGACTACATGAAGGGCGCCGTGCGGCTCGCAGCGCTGATGCGCATCCCGAGCATCTTCTGTTACACCCACGACTCGATCGGGCTCGGCGAGGACGGCCCCACGCACCAGCCGATCGAGCAGCTCGCGACGCTGCGCGCGACCCCCAACATCAACGTCGTGCGGCCCGCCGACGCGCACGAGACGGCGCTCGCCTGGAGCTTTGCGCTGCGCGCGACCGAGACGCCGACGGTGTTCGCGCTCTCGCGCCAATCGCTGGTCGTGCTCGACGCCTCGAGCGTTCCCCACGACGCGATCGAGCGCGGCGCCTACGTCCTGCGCGACTGCGAGGGCCCGCCGGCCCTGGTCCTCATCGGGACCGGATCGGAGGTCGGCCTGTGCCTGTCGGCGGCGGAGGAGCTCGCTGCGGCGGGCGCCGCGGTACGCGTCGTCAGCATGCCGTGCATGGACCGCTTCGAGCTCCTCGGCGCGCAGGAGCGCGAGGCGGTGCTCGGGGCGCCCGGGACGGCGCGGATCGCGGTCGAGGCCGCGAGCCCGTTCGGCTGGGACCGCTGGGTCGGCGAGCGCGGCGCGATCATCGCCATGCGCAGCTTCGGGGCCTCGGGGCCGCAGGCTGAGGTCTATGAGCACTTCGGCATCACCACGGGGGCAATCGTCGAGCAGGGCCGCGCAATGCTGCGGCTCGCAGCCGGAAACTAGGAGGACTGGACAGATGGCAGCCTCACCCCACACCGTCAACGCCAAGCTCGCCGCGCTCGTCGCGGCCGGCACCGCGCCGTGGCTCGATCAGATCCGCCGCGGCCTGCTCACCAGCGGTGAGCTCGCGCGCCTGCGTGATGAGTACTCGCTGCGCGGCGTCACCTCCAACCCGACGATCTTCGAGCAGGCGATCCTCGGCTCCGACGACTACGACGAGGCGCTCTCCGAGCTCGTCCACGAGGACCTCGACGCGACCGCGATGTATGAGCGCCTCGCCGTCGCCGACCTCCAGGAGGCGGCGGACATCCTGCGCAGTGTCTACGAGGAGTCTGGCGACGGCTTCGTGTCGTTCGAGGTCAACCCGCACGTCGCTCACGACACCGACGCGACGATCGCCCAGGTGCGCGACTATTGGGAGCGGCTCGATCGTCCCAACGTGATGATCAAGATCCCGGGCACCCCCGAGGGTGTGTCGGCGATCGAGCAGGCGATCTACGAGGGCATCAACGTCAACGTGACGCTGCTCTTCGGCGTCGAGGCCTACTCGACCGTCGCCGAGGCCTACATCAAAGGCCTTGAGCGACGCGCTGCCGAGGGGCTCCCGCTCGACGTCCACTCGGTCGCCAGCTTCTTTGTCTCGCGCGTCGACACCGAGGTTGACAAACGCCTCGCTGCGCTCGGCCGAGACGATCTCGCCGGCACCGCCGCGCTCGCCAACGCGCGCGCCGCCTACGCCCGCTTCGAGGAGATCTTCCGAGGCGAGCGCTTCGCAACGCTGCGCGCAGCGGGCGCGCTGGTGCAGCGGCCGCTGTGGGCCTCGACGGGGACCAAGAACCCGGCCTACTCCGAGACGATGTACATCGACGGGCTGATCGCGCCCGACACCGTCAACACGATGCCGATGAAGACGCTGCTGGCGGCGGCCGAGCGCGCCACGATCGTCCCCGGCACCGCCCAGATCGACCCGGCCCCGGCGCTCGAGGCGTTGGCCCAGGCAGGTATTGACATGGAGGACGTCACCGCGACGCTGCTGCGCGAGGGCATCGAGAACTTCGTGACGCCGATGGACAAGCTGCTCACCGGGATCGAATCGACACGTCAGATGATTCTGACCGGCCGCCCGGCCGCGATCGAGGCGACGATCGACGCCGAGCTGTCGCAGAAGATCGCCGCGCGCGTCGCGACGGCCGAGTCCGAGCGCGTCGCCCGGCGCGTGTGGGCCAAGGACGAGTCGCTGTGGGGCGGCCCGGGGGTGCCCGAGATCGGCGATCGCCTCGGCTGGCTGACGATCTCCGACGCCATGGCCGAGCGCGCCGACGAGCTCGTGCAGTTCGCCCGCGACTGTCTCGCCGACGGCCTGCGCGACGCCGTGCTGCTGGGGATGGGCGGCTCGAGTCTCGCCCCCGAGGTGCTCTGGCGCACCTTCGGCGCCGCCGCGGACGCGATGACGCTGCACGTGCTCGACTCCACCGACCCGGAGGCGATCGCCGCGGTGACTGAGCAGATCGATCTGCAGCACACGCTCTTCGTGGTCTCGACCAAGTCGGGGGGGACGGTCGAGACGCTGTCGCTGTTCAAGCACTTCTACTCGCTGGTGGGCGACGGCAGCCGTTTCATCGCGATCACCGACCCGGGCAGCTCGCTGCTCGAGCTCGCGAGCGCGCACGGGTTCCGCGCGAGCTTCGAGAACGACCCCAACATCGGCGGGCGCTATTCGGCGCTCTCGCTGTTCGGGCTCGTGCCGGCCGCCCTGATCGGGGCGCCCGTGCACGCGCTGCTCGACCGCGCCGCCGCGGCCGAGCAGGAGTGCGCGCACTTCGACTCGACCTCGAGCAATCCCGGCCTGTGGCTGGGGCTCGCGCTCGGAGAGCTGGCCCGCGCCGGTCGCGACAAGCTGACCTTCGTCGTCGGGGACCCGGTCTCGAGCTTCGGCCTGTGGGTCGAGCAGCTGGTCGCCGAGAGCACCGGCAAGCACGGCCGCGGGATCCTGCCGGTGGCCGATGAGCCGCTGCTTGAGCCCGAGGCCTACGGCCACGACCGCGTGTTCGTGCAGCTGCGCGATGAGGACAGCGCCAACGCCGACACCGACGCGCGCATCGCGGCGCTCGGAGCCCACGGGCATCCGACGCTGACGCTCGCGGTCCACGGGGCCGAGGACCTGGGGCGGCTTTTCTTCGTCGCCGAGTTCGCGACCGCCGTCGCGGGCTGGGTGCTCGAGATCAATCCCTTCGACCAGCCCAACGTCCAGGAGGCCAAGGACGCGACCAAGAAGGTGCTCGCCTCGGGCGAGCTGCCCGAGGTGGCCTTCGCCGACGACGCCGCGCTCCAGACGCTGCTCGGCGGCGGCGAGCATGGCTCCTACGTCGCCGTGATGGGCTACCTGGCGCCGTCGCTCGAGTTCGACGAGGAGGTCCGGGCGCTGCGCAGCACGATCGCCGAGACCTGGCGGGTGACGACGACGTTCGGGTATGGCCCGCGCTTCCTGCACTCCACCGGGCAGTTCCACAAGGGCGGGCCGGCGGTCGGGCGCTTCCTCTCGCTGATCGGCGACGAGGGGCCGGACATCGAGATCCCGGACGCTGACTACTCGTTCCGCAAGCTCAAGACCGCCCAGGCGCTGGGTGATCTGCAGACCCTGCGCTCCCACGGCCTGCCGGCCGAGATCGTGCGCTTGGAGGGAGATCCCGCGGAGGCCCTGCGCGAGCTCCACAACCGGATCAAGGAGATGCGCTGATGCAGATCGGCTTCGTAGGGCTCGGCAAGATGGGCGGCAACATGGTGGCGCGGATCCGGCGCGACTCCGACCACGAGGTCGTGGCCTTCGACTTCGACGCCAAGGCGGTGACGCGCGCCGAGGGCACCGGCGCCAAGGGTGCCGCCACGCTGCGCGCGCTGGTCAAGGCGCTCGAGCCGCCGCGGATGGTGTGGATCATGGTCCCGGCCGGCGATCCGACCCAGAAGACCGTCGAGGCCCTGGCGAAGTTGCTTGATCCCGACGACACGATCATCGACGGCGGCAACTCGCGCTGGACCGACGACAAGGCCCGCGCCGCGCTGCTGCGCTCCTCCAAGATCAACTACGTCGACGTCGGCACCTCCGGCGGCGTCTGGGGCCTCGAGGTCGGCTACTGCATGATGGTCGGCGGCCCGGTGCGCGCGGTGCGCCGGCTCGCGCCGATCCTCGACGTGCTGGCGCCGCCGACCGCGCCCGATTCGGTCGCCGCGGTGGGTGAGCGCGGCTGGTACCACTTCGGACCCAGCGGCGCCGGGCACTACGTGAAGATGGTCCACAACGCGATCGAGTACGGGATCATGCAGGCCTACGCCGAGGGCTTCGAGCTCTTCCAGGAGTCGGAGTTCGAGCTCGACAACGCGAAGATCGCCCACCTGTGGAACCAGGGCTCGGTGATCCGCTCCTGGCTGTGCGAGCTCGCCGCGCGCGCGTTCGACGCCGACGGCAACGAGCTCGCAGCACTCGAGGGCTGGGTCGAGGACTCCGGCGAGGGCCGCTGGACGCTCGAGGACTCGATCGAGCACGGCGTGCCGATGCCGGCGCTCGGCGCCGCGCTCAACAGCCGCTTCTACTCGCGCGGGCTCGGCGGCTACAGCGCCCGCGTGCTCGCGGCGCTGCGTAACCAGTTCGGCGGTCACGCGGTCAAGCCGAGCGGTCCGTGAGCGTCGCCGCCGAGCTCGGGCCCAACCCGCTCGCCCAGGGCCTCGAGCGCCTTCCGGTGGCGCCGACCAACGTCGTGATCTTCGGCGCCACGGGCGATCTCGCCAAGCGCAAGCTCCTGCCGGCGATCTACAACCTCGCCCACGAGGGCGCCCTGCCGGGCCTCTTCAACCTGATCGGCGTCGCGCGCAGCGAGCACAGCAACGAGGACTACCGCCAGATCGCGGCCGACTCGATCCGGCGCTTCTCGCGCACCCCGCCCGATGACAACGTCCTGAACGGCCTGCTCTCGGAGCTGCGCTATGTGTCGGGGAGCTTCGATGATCCCAAGACCTACGACGCCATCACCGCCGCCCTCGGCGAGCTCGACGCCACCGCCGGCGAGCCGATGTCGCGCGCCTTCTACCTCTCCACGGCGCCGGAGTTCTTCCCCGTGATCATCAGCTCGCTGGGCGAGGCGGGCCTCGCCCAGTCCGACGATTTCGACGTGCGCGTGATCATCGAGAAGCCCTTCGGCACCTCGCTGGCCGAGGCGCGTGCCCTCAACGCAGAGGTGCTCTCGTTCTTCTCCGAGAGCCAGGTCTTCCGCATCGACCACTACCTCGGCAAGGAGACGGTGCAGAACATGCTGGCGTTCCGCTTCGCCAACGGCATGTTCGAGCCGCTGTGGAATCGCAACTACATCGCCAACGTGCAGATCACCGCGGCCGAGGACATCGGTATCGAGAGCCGCGCCGGCTACTACGACCACGCCGGCGCCCTGCGCGACCTCGTCGAGAACCACATGATGCAGCTGCTGACGCTGCTGTGCATGGAGCCGCCGGTGACCTTCTCGGCCGACGACGTGCGTGACGAGAAGGTCAAGGTCCTGCACGCGATCCGCACCCCGCGCCCGGAGGAGATCGAGACGATGAGCGTGCGCGCCCAGTACGGGCCGGGCGTCAGCGGCGGCGAGGCCGTCATCGGCTACCTCGAGGAGGACGGCGTTCCCTCCGACTCCCACACCGAGACCTACGCGGCGCTGCGCCTGGAGGTCGATAACTGGCGCTGGGCCGGGGTGCCCTTCTACCTGCGCACGGGCAAGCGCCTCGCGCGCAAGATCACCGAGATCGCGGTGACCCTGCGACCGGTCCCCCATCTCGCCTTCGAGCAGGAGGGCTCGCTCGGGGTACGCCCCAACCAGCTGGTGATGACGATCCAGCCCAACGAGGGTGTCTCGCTCTCGCTCGGTGCCAAGATCCCCGGGACGCGGATGCGGATCCGCCCGGTGAACATGGAGTTCCTCTACGGCACGGCGTTCCTCTCGCAGTCGCCGGAGGCCTACGAGCGCCTGATCCTCGATGCCATGCGCGGCGATGCGACGCTGTTCACGCGCAACGACGAGGTCGAGGCGCAGTGGCGGATCTGCGACCCGATCGTCTCCGCCTGGGGCGCCGATGCCGAGAAGCTGCCGCAGTACGCCGCCGGTAGCCAGGGGCCGGCCGAGGCCGACGCGCTCCTGCTCGAGGGGCACCAGTGGCGGGCGATCTGAGCGCTTCGCTGCCTCGGCGGAGCCGCTGAGGCGGCCGTGCCCGCGGTCAACGACACCGTCTGGTCCGCCGAGAACACGACGCCGGCCGCGGTCGAGTCGGCGCTGCGCGAGCTGCTCATCGAGCGCCACAACGAGAGCGACGGCTATGTGCCGGCGCGCGTGCTGAACATGATCTGCATCGTCGATCGCCAGTGGAGTGGTGAGATCGCCAACCGCCTGCGCCGCGTCGGCCGCTACCACGCCTCGCGCACGATCGTCTGCGCCGTCAGCCGCGGACGCCAGACCATCGACGCCGTCGCGAGCGTCGCCGCCGACGCCACGCCCGTGGACGGCCAGCCCGTGCTCACGCACGAGACGGTGATCCTCGACCTCGGCCCGAGCCACCTCAAGCATCTCGAGTCGATCGTCGACCCGCTCGTGATCACCGACCTCACGACGCTCGTCTGGGCCCCCCACGGCCACTGGGAGGCGGTCGAGGAGCTGCGCGGGCTCTCGCAATCGGTGCTCCTTGACTCCGTCGAGGACCCCGATGTCGCCGGCGCCCTGCGACGCGCGCAGCGGCTGCTGCACGACCGCTACGTCGTCGACCTCGCCTGGCTGCGCTCGACGCCCTGGCGCGAGCGCATCGCGACCCTCTTCAACCAGCCCTCGCGTCGGCCGCTGCTCGATGAGATCGCCCAGATCCGCATCCGCGGCGTCGCCGAGTCGGGCGCGGCGGCGCTGCTTCTGTGCGGCTGGCTGACCTCGCGCCTGGGCTGGCCGCAGGGCCAGCTGCGCCGTGACGGTCACGGGCGCGCGATCGGCTCGATGGGCGAGATCGCCGTCACGCTCGAGTCGGTGGCGCAGGATGTGCCCGGCCTCGGCGGCATCACGATCGGCTTTCGCGACGGCGGCGATCTCTCGCTCGATCGCGGCCCCGGCGGGCTCACCGCGACGCGTCACGACGGCACCGGCCACGAGCGCGTCTGGAAGCTGCTCGGCGCCTCGCGCGGCGAGGGTGGGATCCTTGGCGAGGGCATCCGCCAGTCGCTGCTGCGCGACCCGACCTACCGCGAGGCGCTCGACGCCGCCGCGGGGATGCTGACCTAGAGGAGGTGGCGAGGTTGCTGCGCGAGACCGACAACGCCGGGACGTGGGTCCGCCGCCTGCCGGGGCCGCTCACCGCGAGCGCCGTTGGAATGCCGGCATGAGCGCGGCGAGCGTGATCCGGGCCGCCGACGGCGAGGCGGTCGCCCAGCGCGCGGCGCAGATGCTCGCCGAGCTGCTGGCCTCGACGCTCGCCTCGCGCGGCAGCGCCCACCTGGCGATCTCCGGCGGGACGACGCCGGCCGGGGCCTATCGAACGCTGTCACTGCCCAGCTGGGCGGGCGTCGAGATCTGGTTCGCCGATGAGCGCTGCGTCGGGCCCTCCGATCCCGAATCCAACTTCCTGATGGCGCAGCAGACACTGCTCGACCACTCAGGCGAAGCGATCGTGCATCGGATCGAGGGCGAGCTCGGCGCGGAGGAGGCGGCGAGCCGCTACGAGCGGCTGCTGCGCGAGCGCGTCGAGGGCGACCCGCCCGTGCTCGACGTGATCCTGCTCGGGATCGGTGAGGACGGCCACACGGCCTCGCTGTTTCCGAACTTCCCGCAGCTGCATCCGAGCGGCCCCGCCTGCCTCGCGGTTCATGACTCGCCCAAACCGCCCCCCGACCGCGTCACGCTCAGCCTCGGGGTCCTCAACGCGGCGCGGGCGACGATCCTCCTCGCCACCGGCTCCGGCAAGGCGCAGGCGCTGGCCGGCGCCCTCGGCGACCCCGATCCGCACGTGCCCGCGAGCCTGCTCGACCCCGGCCACCTGACGATCATCGCCGACGCCGCGGCCCTCGCCGACACGTGAGCGGCGAGCTCGTGATCGTCCGCCACGCGGACACCGACTGGACCGTGAGCGGGCAGCACACCGGCCGCACCGACCTGCCCCTCAACGAAGCCGGACGCGAGCGGGCGCTGCTGCTGCGGGCCCGTCTCGAGGGACCGACGTTCGAGACCGTGTGGAGCAGCCCGCTGTCGCGGGCGCGCGAGACGGCCGAGCTCAGCGGCTTCTCGCCGCTGCTTCGCCCGGAGCTCGAGGAGTGGGACTACGGCGACTACGAGGGGCTGACGAGCAAGGAGATCGACGCGCAGGCGCCCGGCTGGGATCTCTGGCGCGACGGCTGCCCGGACGGCGAGAGCGCCGATGACGTGGGCGCGCGCGCCGACGCCGTGCTGGCGGCGCTGCCGCCGAGCGGCGATGTCCTCGCCTTCTCCCACGGGCACATGCTGCGCGTGCTCATCGCTCGCTGGCTGGGCCTTGAGCCGACCGCCGGCGCCCTCTTCGCGCTCGCCCCCGGCGCGATCGGGGTGCTCGCTCACGAGCACGGCCGCCGCGTTCTTCGCAGCCTCTGCTGAGCGCCGCCGACAGGCGTCGCGGCCCGCGCGGCCGCCTGTCTAGGATATGCGCTGCGCATGACCGTGCTCGAGCTCAGCGCCCTGCAGCAGGCGCGTGCCCAGACACTGGCGCTGGTCGCCGGGGTCTCGGACGAGGACCTCGAGCGCGTCCACTCGCCGCTGATGAGCCCGCTGGTGTGGGACCTCGGCCACATCGCCGCCTTCGAGGACCTCTGGCTGGCGCACCGCCGCGGCGGCCTGCCGCTCCTGCGCGGCGACCTCGCCGAGGTCTATGACGCCTTCGAGACGCCGCGCGCGCAGCGCGGTGATCTCCCCTACCTGCGCCGCGCGCAGGCCGAGCTCTACCTCGAGGAGGTGCGCGAGCGCGTGAGCGCTCTCGGCCTGAGCCCGGATGAGCCCTACGTCGAGCTCGTGGTCCGCCACGAGCGCCAGCACGCGGAGACGATGCTGCAGACGCTGGGCCTCGCCGGGCTGGTGGACTGGCAGCCGCCCAGCGCGGGCGCGTCCGTGACGCCCGCGATCGAGGGCCCGTCGAGCGGCCTGCAGCTCGTAGAGCTCCCGGCCACGAGCTTCCCGCTGGGCTCAAGCGGCGAGGGCTTCGCCTACGACAACGAGCTGCCCCGCCACGCAGTCGAGGTCGACGCCTTCGCGATCGGACGCGTCGCCGTCACCAACGCCGACTGGCTGGCGTTCATCGACGACGGCGGCTATCGCCGCAGCGAATGGTGGTCGCCGGCCGGCTGGACGTGGCGTGAGGCCGAGCAGGTGACGCGGCCGCTGCGCTGGCTCGACGGTGGGCGCGAGCAGACGCTCGCCGGCGTGCGTGAGCTGGCGCCGGCGGCACCGGTGATCCACGTCAGCGCCCACGAAGCCGACGCCTTCGCCCGCGCGCGCGGGGTGCGCCTGCCGACCGAGGTCGAGTGGGAGCTGGCCGCCACCTACGACCACGGCGTCGCGCGCAAGCTCGCCTGGCCCTGGGGCGATCACGAGCCCGGCGCCGCGGAGGCCAACCTGATCGAGGCGGCGCGCTTTGAGACCGTCGCGGCGGCGACGCTCGAGGCCGGCGCCGCGCCGTGCGGCGCGCTCGCGATGATCGGCGATGTGTGGGAATGGACGGCGAGTGATTTCCGCGGCTACCCGGGCTTTCGCGCGGACCCCTATCGCGAGTACTCCGAGGTCTTCTTCGGCGAGGACTACCGCGTGTTGCGCGGCGGCTCCTTCGCCACCAGCGCCGCCGTGATCACGCCGAGCTTCCGTAACTGGGACTACCCCGGCCGCCGGCAGATCTTCTCCGGCCTGCGCGTGGCGGCATGACGAGCGAGGCCACCGAGCCGCCGGGAACGCTGACGGTCCACAACGCGCTCGACGACGGCGACAGCCGCACGCTCGCCGAGGACGTCCGCGACGGCCTCGGGCGGGAGCTCAAGGAACTGCCCCCCAAGCACCTCTACGACACGCGCGGGGCCGAGCTCTTCGAGCAGATCTGCGACCAGCCCGAGTACTACCCGACGCGCACCGAGACCGCGATCCTCGAGCGCGTGGCGGGCGAGCTGATCGCCCAGACCGCCGCCAGCGAGCTGGTCGAGCTCGGCTCGGGCAGCGCGACCAAGACGCGCCTCCTGCTCGACGCGATGGCCGCCGCCGGCACGCTTGAGAGCTTCGTCGCCGTCGATGTCACCGAGAGCTTCGTGCGCGACAGCGCCGCCGAGCTGCTGCGCGAGTACCCCGCCCTGCGCGTGCACGGGCTGATCGCCGACTTCGAGCGCCACCTTGACCAGCTGCCGCCCGCCCGCGGGCCGCGGCTTCTGGCCTTCCTCGGCGGCACCATCGGCAACTTCGCGCCGGCCTCGCGGCGAGCGTTCCTGCGCACCGTGTGTGCCCTGCTCGGCCCCGAGGATCACCTGCTGGTGGGCACCGATCTGGTCAAGGACCACGCGACGCTCGAGGCCGCCTACGACGACTCCGCCGGCGTCACGGCCGAGTTCAACCGAAACATCCTCCATGTGCTCAACCGCGAGCTGGGCGCCGACTTCGACCCGGCCGCCTTCGACCACGTCGCCCGCTTCGACACCGATGAGGAGTGGATCGAGATGCGCCTGCGCGCGCGCGAGCCCCAGCAGGTCACACTCACGGCCCTCGATCTCACCGTAGCCTTCGCGGCCGGCGAGGACATCCGCACCGAGATCAGCGCCAAGTTCACGCGCGAGCGCTTCGCCGCGGAGCTGACGGCCGCCGGACTCGCGCTCGCCGCCTGGCACACCGACGAGAACGGCTGGTTCGCGCTCTCGCTCGCCCGCCGCGCGCGCTAGCGACGCCCGCGCCGGAGTACTCGACGGCCGCCCAGCCGCGATGCGCTCCCGCGTCCCTCGCTAGAGCCGCTCTACGAGCATCGCCTGGCCCATCCCGCCGGCCACGCACATCGAGGCGATCCCCAGGCGTCCGCCGGTCGTGTCCAGCCCGTTCAGGAGCGTCGCCATGATGCGCGCGCCCGTCATCCCGAACGGGTGGCCGAGCGCGATCGCGCCGCCGAAGGGGTTGAGCCGCTCCTCGGCGATGCCGAGGCGCCGCATGCACGGGATCACCTGCGCGGCGAAGGCCTCGTTGATCTCGACGATGTCGATGTCGTCGATCGAGAGGCCGGTCACGCTCAGCAGCTTGCGGATCGCGGGGATCGGGCCGACACCCATGTACTCGGGCTCGAGCGCCGCGACGCTCGAGGCGACGATGCGAGCGCGCGGTCGCATCGAGAGGCGCTCGGCGCGCTCGGCGCTCATCACCAGCACCGCGGCGGCGCCGTCGTTGAGCGGGCAGGAGTTGCCCGCGGTGACGCTGCCGCCGGGCACGAACGCGGGCTCGAGCGTCGCCAGCACCTCCATCGTCGTGCCCGGGCGCGGGCCGTCGTCGGCCTCGACGATCCTCTCGGGCATCTCGACCGTCCCGCCATGACCGTCGTCGGCGAGGTGGGCGGGCACGGTGACCGCGATCATCTCGGGCTCGAAGTGACCGGAGCTCGCGGCCGAGAGGGCCCGGTCCTGCGAGATCACCGCCCAGCGGTCCTGGTCGACGCGCGAGACGTCGTAGCGCTCGGCGACGTTTTCGGCGGTCAGGCCCATCGGGATGTAGACGTTGCACAGCGCTCCGCGCGAACCGTCGAGGCGCGGGTTGAGCGTGTCCGGGTCGGGCGCGGCGCCGGCCCCGGCGCGTGAGACCGACTCGACCCCGGCGGCGATGAACTGCTCGCCCTCGCCCGAGCGGATCGCGTGGAAGGCCATCCGCAGCGCCTGCAGCGAGGATGCGCAGAAGCGGTTGACGGTCACGCCGGGCACGCGGTCGTCGATGCCCGCGAGCAGCAGGGCGTTTCGGCCGACGTTGGCGCTCTGCTCGCCGCTGCTGGAAGCGGCCCCCATGATGACGTCGTCGGTCTGGGAGAAATCGACCTGCGGGTTGCGGGCGATCAGCGCCCGCAACGGCAGCGCCGCCAACTCGTCCGCCCGGATACTGCGCAACGACCCCTTGAACGCACGCCCGATCGGGGTGCGCACGGCGTCGACGATCACGGCTTCGATCATCGCTTCACTCTCTCCTTGTGCCCATGCCCCCCTGGCCGGACTGTGCGGCGATGATACGCGGCGGCTCGGGCGGAAGCGCCTCAAAGGCCGAGCTCGCCGACCCCCAGCTCGTCGAAGCCGACGTGATGGGCGAGCTCGTGGCGGACGACGCGCACGACCTGCTCGTGCAGCTCGTCGGGGTCGGAGCCGAAGTCCCGGCGCAGGGTGTCGCGGAAGATCACGATCCGCCCGGGGTCGCCGCGATAGCCACCCTGGTAGAGGCCGTAGGCGCCCGCGCGACGGCCGCCGTCGGAGATCACCACCGCGGTGTGCTCGAGCGCGTTCTGGAGCAGGTCCGGCAGCTCGTCGAGGGCGTCGCGCACGAGCTCCTCGAAGTCCTCGTCGTTGAGCGGGTCGAGCTCCATGAACTCGAGCTCGCCGGGTTCGGGCGCGAGGCCGTCGCGGGCCAGCGATTCGGCGCGGCGCACGGTCAGCTCGAAGTCGGCCTCGTCCTGCGTCCAGCCCGCGATCCAGCTGGTGACGAGGGCGACCACCCCGGCGAGCACGACGACGCCGAGGGCGAGCACGGCGACGAGCTCGAGCAGGCGGACGAGCGCCGAGGGGCTCGTCGGAGCGAGCATGAAGAGGATCGAAAGGGCGACGATGAGCGCGCCCGCGAAGGCGAGCGCCACGACCCTCAGCGGCGGCGGCGACGTCGACACGACGCGTTCCTCCGATCCTCGCTCACGGCCCTGAATCCTACGCCTGGGCCAAAGGGGCGCTGGACGCGTCGCATATGCTCCGCGGCCTGTGAACGACGGCTCCGAGATCGAGATCGATCCCCGCCGCGCCGCCGAGCTGGCGGCGCAGGGCGCGAGCGTGATCGACGTGCGCGAGGGCTACGAGCGCGACGCCGGGCACATCGAGGGCAGCGCCCACATCGAGCTCGCTCGGATCGCGGCGAGCGCGGATGAGATCGATCGCGAGCGGCCGGTGGTCTTCTACTGCCGCGTCGGCGCGCGCTCGCTGATGGCCGCTAGCGCCTTCCGCGCCGCCGGCTACGACGCCTACACCCTCGGCGGCGGCCTGCTGGGTTGGGTCGCGGCGGGGCTGCCGATCGTGCCCGACGGCGGCCGCGTCGCCGACCACTGACGGGCCCCAGCGCCGGCGCAGAGCGCGCGCTAGGAGCGCCGTCGCGGCGTACGCCCCTGCGCGGCGGCGGCCGCCAGCGCCAGCTCGCACACCTCCGCGGGCTCATCGACGACGCTCATAAGCCGCAGGTCGCTGGCGGCGATGTTGGCGTGCGCGAGCACGCTGTCGCGGACCCAGTCCAGCAGCCCGCGCCAGTAGTCGCTGCCGTAGAGGATCACCGGGAAGTGGCGCACCTTGCCGGTCTGGATCAGGGTCAGCGCCTCGAACAGCTCGTCGAGGGTGCCGATCCCGCCGGGCAGCACCAGGAAGGCGCACGCGTAGCGCACGAACATGACCTTGCGCACGAAGAAGTAGTGGAACTGCAGCCCGAGGTCGCAGTAGCCGTTCAGCTGCTGGCGGCTCGGCAGCTCGATGTTGAGCCCGACCGAGCGCCCGCCGCCCTCCTGCGCGCCACGGTTGGCGGCCTCCATGCTGCCGCTGCCGCCACCGGTGATCACCGCGAAACCCTCCTGCGCCAGCGCCCGCGCGACGGTGCGGGCGCGTTCGTAGGCGGGATCGCTCGCCGGCGTCAGCGAGGACCCGAAGATCGAGACGGCGGTCTCGATCCGCCCGAGCGCCACGAAGCCGAGCGCGAGCTCCTCGCTGATGCGGGCGATCCGCTCGGCGTCGGAGCGCTCCGCGATGACGGTCTCGAGCTCGGCCGCGAGCAGCTCTTCGTCGGCGCTCGCCGGCTGGCGGGGCTCGCCGCTCACGGGCCTAGAACAGCAACGAGTTCATGTAGGCCTGCTCCTGCTGCCCGAGGTTGGTGTTCGCCGGGTTGATGTGCAGGAAGCCCAGCACCTCGGAGGAGTAGGGCATGAAGACGAGATAGGTGTAGACGGCGATCAACGCGACCGCCAGGCGCAGGCCGCGCGGGCGCGCGAGCGCGGCGAAGGGCAGCAGCCAGAGGACGTACCAGGGCAGCGTCCAGGTCAGGGTCAGCACCAGCGCCACCGTCACCCAGCCGCAGCCGATCCGCCAGCGCCGGGTGCGCCAGGTCCAGATCGTCGCGAGCACCACCACGGCCACCAGGATCAGCTTGAGCACCGTGCGCATCTCGCTGGTGGCGCCGCCGAACCCGAGCGCGAGTCCGCTCAGGTTGGGGATCCCGTCGGGGACCACGAGCTGGTCCTGCTGGCTGACGTTGGGGAGGTTGACGCCGAAGGCGACGTAGGTCGCGGCGGCGACCGCGGCGAGGCCGAGCACCATCCCGAAGGCGACCCGCGTGCGCCGCGACGCGCCGGCGAGGATGACCGGGATCAGGACCGCGGCGGAGGCCTTGACCGCAACCGCGGCGACCATCGCGGCGCCGGCGCCGACCTCCATCCAGGCCGCCGGCTCGCCGGCGACGAGCGGGCGCGGCATGCCGTCGAGCCAGGCCCAGGCACGCGCTATCCAGAGCGGTGGTCGGGCCCCCGGCGGGCGCGGCCGCGCGTACTTGCCCACGCGCATCGCGTCGGCGCGCAAGAGCAGCCAGAAGCCGAGCACGAGCAGGAAGACCATCAGGAAGTCGTTGTGGTCGCCGCCGAGCCCCCACACCAGCACGATCGGGTTGATCCCGACGACCACCGCGGCGGTCAGCCCGTTGCGGCCCAGCATGTCGGCGCAGCGGTAGATCAGGAAAACGGTCGCGAGGCTCGCGAGCATCAGCGCCGCCTTGATCGCCCAGAAGGACCCGGCGACGCCGAGCGGCACCAGCGCCATCGTGAAGAGGGTGAAGAGCGGGCCGTAGGGGCTCAGCAGGCCGTGCCAGTTGCTGAGCGCGAAGGTCGGGTCGCTGTGGGGCTCGAGCGCCGGGATCGTGACGTAGGGGTTGAGGTGGTGGACCACCTCCATGCGCCCGTAGTTGAGGTAGTTGAAGACGTCGGTGAGGTTCAGCGGCGGCGAGAGGAAGAAGATGACGTGCAGGGCGATGATCGCGGCGAAGACCCACGAGCGCCGCAACCTGGGCGCCGAGAAGGCCACCACCAGGTAGGCCACGAGCATCACCGCCACGACGACCGTGAAGACCACGCGCTGGTCGTGCTGGCTGGCGTTGAACCAGCTCGTCAGCGCGCCGGTCGGCCCGGCGATCCAGCTCGGGTACTCGCTCGGCTTGTTGGGGTTCGAGGCCGGGACGAGGATCCCCGCGCGAGCCGAGGCGATCGAGACCAGGCCCAGGCTGCCGACGACCATGAGCACGAGCGAGAACGCGGAGGCGAGCCCCGCCAGCTTCGAGCGCGAGAGGTCGGAGATGCTCGGATCGCGCCACCTCGCGGCGCGATGGGAGTTCAGGCGGTGGCCGTGGAAGTGGTGTCGGTGGCCGTGGAGTGAGCCGTTGCCATTGACCGGCGACCGGGTGTGGGCGTCGGCGGGAGGGGCGAGGAGGCCCTGCGGGCCTTCTGTCGCGTCGGTCGGCATCGCTTGTCGGAGGGGATCCGCCGCGGTGCGCCGGCCCGCGCGGAGGATAGCGGCCCCACCTCAAGGCTCTCCAAAGGCGCGATGCTCAAAGGCGGAGCCCGCGCAACTGGCGGGCTCCGGATACTGCGAAGGCTGTACTACCGGCTGGTCCTAGAGCGCTACGACGTTGACCGCCTTCGGCCCCTTGTCCCCGGCCTCGGCGTCAAAGGAGACCTTCGCGCCTTCCTGCAGCGAGCGGTAGCCCTCGCCCACGATCCCCGTGTGATGGACGAAGAGATCCTTGTCGCCGTCGTCGGGGGTGATGAAGCCAAACCCCTTGTCGTCGCTGAACCACTTGACGGTGCCCGTAGGCATTGCGTTCCTCCACTGTCTGTCTGTGTGCTTGCTGCGACGCGGAGGACGCTTGAAAAGCTTCGACCTGCGAGCGCTCGCACTGCTTTCGCCGGACCTACCGGCATTTATCCCGCGTGACGGTAGCACGTCGATCCCTACAGAACCACCAAGTTTGCGAGGCGCTACGCTCCCGCGATGAGCGAAAAGGTGCACAAGACAGACGAGCAGTGGCGGGCGGAACTGACGCCCGAGCAGTACGAGGTGCTCCGGCGCAAGGGTACGGAGCGACCGTTCACGGGCCCTCTCAACGAGAACAAGGCCAGCGGCGAGTACCGCTGCGCCGGCTGTGGAGCGGTGCTCTTCCACTCCGACGCCAAGTTCGACTCGGGCACGGGCTGGCCCAGCTTCTACGAGCCGAACGCCGAGGAGGCCGTCGCCACCGAGGCCGACCGCAGCCTCCTGATGCGCCGGACCGAGGTGCTGTGCTCCAGTTGCGAGGGCCATCTGGGCCACGTCTTCGAGGATGGGCCGCAGCCGACCGGCCTGCGCTACTGCATCAACTCGGCGGCGCTGAAGTTCGAGCCGCAGCCGCCGGAGTGAGCGCCGAGGGGGCGCCGGAGCCGCGCTTTCGAGCGCTGATCCCGCGCCCCCCCGACGGCCACGAGACGATCACCGCGCAGGAGGCGCTCGCGGGCTGGCGCGAGGAGAGCGTTCCGCCGTCGCGCGAGAAGACCGACCCGCTGCCGCGTCTCGCCCTGAACATGGCCGCGAGCCTCGACGGGCGGATAGCCGTGGGCGGGCGCTCGGCGCCGCTCTCGAGCCCAGCGGACCGCGTGCTCTTTCACGCCCTGCGGGCTCGCACCGACGCCATCCTCGTGGGGGCGCGAACGGTGAGGATCGAGCGCTACGGGCCGATCATCAAGGACTCGGGTACGCGCGCGCAACGCGCGCGCGAGGGGCTCCCCGAGCAGCCGCTGGCCGTGATCGCGAGCCGCAGCGTGGAGTTCGATCCGCAGCTGCCGCTGCTGGCCGACCCCGGCTCTCACGTGGTGATCATCACGCCCTCCTCGGAGGAGATGGCGCCGTGTGCCGCCACGGTCGACTACATCCGCACGCCGACGCTGCGCGAGGGGATCGCCGAGTTGTCCTCCCGCCACGGGGTCAGGCTCCTGCTCTGCGAGGGCGGCCCGAGCCTCAGCGGCTCACTCGCCGCCGACGGACTCCTCGATGAGCTCTTCCTCTCGCGCGCGCCACTGCTGGTGGGCGATGAGCCCGGAGGCGGCGCCGTACTCGAGGGCCACGCGCTCAGGGAGCCGCTGCGCCTGGAGCTGCGCACGCTGCTCGAGCTCGACGGCGAGCTCTACGCGCGCTACGTGCGTCTCTAGCCGGGGCTCGCGGCGGCGTTGATCTCGTTGCCGACCGCCTCGAGGAGCTCGGTCGCGAGCCTGCCCCCATCACCCGCGACGCGCGGGGTGGCGCTGATCGCGACCACCACCTCGGCCCCGTCGAGCTCCTCGAGGGTGACGCTCGGGGGCCGCCGCAGCGGCACGCTCAGCGAATGCTCGATCAGCTTTTGGAGCTCGGCCGGCGTGCTGCCGGGTCGCAGCCGCGCGCGCAGGCTGACGGCCTCGGGCTCCCGCAGCGGGCTGACCGACACCGCCAGCACCAGGCTGTTGGGCACGAGCACGTAGTCGCCACCGACGTTGATGGTGGTGTAGAGCAGCCCGAGCGCCGCCACCATGCCCTCGATCCGCCCGGCCAGGCCGCCGCCCTGGAGCCGCACGCGGTCGCCGACGACGAACGGTCGCGCGCTGATGAGGACGATCCCGGCGATCAGGTTGCCGAGCGTCTGCTGCGCCGCGAGGCCGAAGACCACCGCCGAGAACGACGCGCCGATGGCGATCGCGGCGATCGGGACGCCGGCGATGCGAAGCGCGACGACGATCGCCGCGAGCACGGTGAGCAGACGGATCAGGAAGCCCGCCGTGCCGGCGGTGGCCTTGTCCATGCGCCGGAACATCAACGGCTCCGCCCCGCGGACGAAGTCGCGCGCGAGGGCCCAGCCGACGATGATCAGCGCGATCACGACGAAGACCTGGAGCACCGTCGTGCCGGTGTCGGTCGGGATCTTGCAGTTGACGTAGACGTAGTGCCCCGAGGAGCTGAGCACGGTGCGTCCGGTGTGCGCGACGCACGCCATCAGCCCGAACACCGCGTGGCGGTAGTCCCAGATCAGGATCACGCCCGCGAACAGCGGCGCCAGCACCAGCAGGTGCAGCCGCGCTCGCCGCACCGCCTGCGGCGAGAGCCCCAGAGTCAGCCCGACGGCGCGCAGGCTCTGGGCACGCTGCCCCAGCGCCCAGCGGTTCGGTTGTTGCTCGTGCTCTGGTTGTGACAAAGCCGTAAAACCCGCGCCGGGATGCAAGAACCGCCTGCTACCGTGGGGAAAGCGACCATAGCAACGAGAGTGGCGGGCATCGAAGATCCGCCCTTTGGAAAGGAAGTCACATGTCATACGTCGATCTGCATCTGCACCTGCTTCCCGGTGTGGACGACGGCGCCGCCGACGAGACCGCCGCGCTCACACACGCGCGCCGTCTCGCCGCCGAGGGCGTCCGCGACGTCACCGTCACACCCCACATCAACGGCTACTGGCCGTTTGAGATCGAGTCGATCCCCGAGCGCGTCGCCGAGCTCTCGGCGCTGCTCGAGCGCCACGGCGTCGGCGTGCGCGTGCGCGCCGGCGGCGAGCTCGACGCGCGCCACGCGCACAGCCTCGAGGACGACCAGCTCGAGCTCATCGCCCAGGGTCCCCCCGGCAGCCGCTGGCTGCTGGTCGAGGCGCCCTTCCGCGGCCTCGACGAGACCTTCGCCGCCGACTGCGAGGCGATCGCCGCCCGCGGCTTCGGGATCGTGCTCGCCCACCCCGAGCGCGCCCGCGGGATCACCACACCGCAGGGCGAGCGGGCCCTGCAGGCGCTGCTTGCGACCGGCGCCGTCGCACAGGTGAACGTCTGCTCGCTGCTCGGCAACAACGGCCTGGAGATCCAGGAGACCGCGGTCGGGCTGCTGCGCAGCGGCCGCGCCTACCTGATCGCCTCCGACGGCCATCCGGGCACCCGCGACCACACCGTGGCGCTGGGGTTCGTGCTGGCCCTGCGCGCCGGCGCCTCCTCCGTCCAAGCCTGGCGCCTGACCCAGGACAACCCGCGCTTCCTGCTCATCCACGGGATCCCGACGGCGACCTCCGCACTCAGCGCCGCCGCGCTCGAGCTGGCCCTGGACTAGGTGCTTCAGCCGGGTGCATGCACCCGGCTGCGGTAGGGCGCATGCGCCCTACCGCCGGGCGGCGCATGCGCCGCCCGGTACGAAACCCAGCCCTGCGCCCCAGGCTCACCAGGAGAGCCCAGGGCGCCGGCTGAGAGAGGCCCTCGTGGCGACCCGCGGGGTCAGCTTGGTCGAGAGCTCGCTGCGAGCTGGTCAGACTCGCACCCGCATAACAGCAGTGGTCACAGTCTGTGAGGTGAAGATCCTGATAGCGGGCGGGCGCGTTCACTGACTGGTCACAGAAACCCGCGTTTTGCAGCCGAATCTTATGTACATGCGAAATGTGAGAGATGGACAGGAAGTGCCCACGGGCACACGCGCCGATCTGCACTGCCACTCGAGCGCCTCGGCGGTCTCGCGCCTGGGCGTCCAGCGGGCGGTCGGCCTGCCGGAATGCGCCACCCCGCCGGAGGAGGTCTATGAGCTGGCCAAGCGCCGCGGCATGGACTTCGTGACGATCACCGACCACGACACCATCGACGGCGTGATGACGATCGCCGAGCGGCCCGACACCTTCCTCTCCGAGGAGCTGACGGTCAGCTTCCGCGGCGAGCCCCAGGCCGTGCACGTGCTCTGCCTGGGGATCACCCCCGATGACCACGACTGGCTGCAGGCGCACCGCGGCGACGTCGAGGCCTGCGCCGAGTACCTCGACGCCGGCGGCATCGTCTGCGCCCTGGCGCACCCCTTCTATGCCGTCGCCGCGCCGCTGGGAAGCCGCCACCGCCGCCGCCTGGCGGAGCTCTTCCCGATCTGGGAGACCCGCAACGGCTCGCGCGCGCGAGAGCTGAACATGCCCGCCGTGATCTACGTCGAGACCAACGGCGGCATCGCCGTCGGCGGCAGTGACGATCACGCCGGCATCGACATCGGCCGCACCTTCACGGCGGCCCCGCCCGCGGCGACGCCGGCGGAGTTCCTCGAGCACGTGCGTGCCGGCCGCGTCGCCCCCCACGGCGAGCAGGGCAGCGCGGAGAAGTGGGCGCACGCGGCGATGGCGCTGGCGGTGCGGGCGCTCGGCCACGACGGCGAGTGCGCGCAGTTGGATGCGGCGCGCGTGCTCGAGATCGTCGAGCGCGTACTGCGCGACGGCGACGCCCGCGAGGGGGCCGGCGGCGGCAACCTCGAGCCCGCGGACGCGCGTGCGCTGCTTCGCGCCTGGCTGTCCTCGGTCGGCCTGGGTGAGCTCTCCGAGGCCGATCTCGTCGCGCACATGCAGGACGAGCGCTTCGCCCACGCTGACCTCTACCGCCGCGCGACGCGCGCCCACGAGCGCCACCTGCGCGACGCCGTCGCCACCGCGATCGATGCCGTCGGACGCGGGGAGATCGCGGAGATCGGCGCCGTCCTCTTCACGGCCTGCGTGCCGGCGATCCCCTACGCGCCCTCGGCGGCGTTCATCGCGCGAGAGCGCGCCAAGCTCGCTCCGCGCGACGGCGAGCGCCCGCGCGTGGCGATCGTGGCCGACGGCATCGGCGCGATGCACGGCGTCACGCGCACGATCGAGGAGATCCGCGAGCGCGGCGTCGAGGGCTTCGAGATCGAGGTGATCGGTACCGACCGCAACGTCGACCGGCGCCTGACCGCGGTCGCCGACGTCGAGATCCCCCACTACCCCGGCATGGAGATCGGCGTGCCGAGCCTGCCGGCCGCCGTCGAGGCGATCGCCCACGGGCGCTACGACCTGATCCACGTCTGCGCACCGGGCCCCAGCGGCGTCGCCGCCGCGCTGCTCGCGCGCACGATGGAGATCCCGCTCGTCGGCAGCTACCACACGGAACTCGCGGCCTACGCCGGGCTTCGCAGCGGCGACCCCGCGCTCGAGATGACGGCGGCGATGGTCGTCGCCGCCTTCTACGCCCAGTGCCGCATGGTGCTCTCGCCCAGCGCGGCGGCTGATGAGGCGCTGGCGGCGCTGGGGATCGTGCCCGGCCGGGTGATCCGCTGGGACCGCGGCGTCGACACCGCGCGCTTCGATCCCGCCCTGCGCGATGAGACGCTGCTGCCGGGTGAGCTGCGCGTGCTCTACGCGGGGCGCGTGAGCAAGGAGAAGAACATCGATCTCCTCGCCGAGGCCTTCGAGCTGGCGAGCGCGCGCGATCCGCGTCTGCACCTGGTGATCGCCGGCGGCGGCCCCGAGCAGCCGCGCCTGCGCGAGCGGCTGGGCGAGCGCGCGACCTTCGTCGGCTGGCTCGAGGGCGCGGAGCTGGCGGCCGCCTACGCGAGCGCGGATATGTTCTGCTTCCCGTCGGAGACCGACACCTTCGGCCAGGTCGTGCTCGAGGCGCAGGCCAGCGGCCTGCCGGTGCTGGCGGTCGACGCCGGCGGCCCGCGCGAGCTGATCAGCGACGGCGTCGACGGCCTGCTGCGCGCGCCCGCCGCGAGCGAGCTGGCCGACGCGCTCTCGATGCTCGGCGGCTCGGCGGCACTACGGGCGCGCCTCGGCGCGGCGGCGAGGCGAAGCGTCGAGCGGCGCACCTGGGAGCACGCGCTGACGCGGCTGGCGGACGGTTACCGCGGCGCGCTCGAGGGCGCGCGCGCGGAGGCCCGCGATGCCGCCTGAGCGCGAACGCCGCCTCGCCGTCGCGCTCCACGACATCGAGCCCGCGACCTTCGAGCGGGCGGCGCTGATCCGCGACTGGCTCGAGGACCTCGGTGTCGACCGCGTCACCCTGCTGGTGATCCCGGCGGCGGACATGCATCCGTTGTCTGACCGTCGACCTGAGGTTGCGACTTGGCTGATCGAGCGCGCGGCGCTCGGTGACGCGATCGCCCAGCATGGCTTCCGCCACCTGCAGTCGCCCCCTGCGCGCTGGCCGCCCCACCCCCTGCGTGGGATCGCCAGCGAGTCGCCCGAGTTCGTCGGGCTGGGTGCCGCACAGACCGACCGCGCTCTGGACGCCGGACGGCGGATCCTCAAACTCGCCGGCATCGAACCGCGGGGCTTCGTCGCCCCCGCCTACGCCTACACGCGCCAGCTGCGCGAGTCGCTGCAGACGCGCTTTGCCTGGTGGGCGGGCGCGTGGGGACTGCACCGCACGCAGGCCGATGTCCCGCTGCAGCTGTGCGCCCCGCCGATCGCCCTGGCCGCCGCGGGACCGCTGCGCCGCCACCTCTCGCCGCCGCTGATGCGCCTGGCGGGAGCTCTCGCGGGCAAGACGCTGCGCGTCGACCTGCACCCGCTCGATCTGGCCGACGCCCGGCACATGCTGGCACTCGAGGACGTGATCCGCCGTGCGACGCCCGATCGCACATGCGTGACCTACGACGATCTGGCACGCGCCGCATAGGCCTTCGGGGCTTGCAAAACGGCGGGAAATTGAAGAAAACGCCACAACCGTTGCACCTGCACGGGCCCTTGCGTGATACAACGCGCGTGGCATGAAACTGAAGCGTGTCCGCCGGGCGGCCTTGGTCGTCGCGGTCATCAGTGCCGTCGGCGTGATTGCCGCCACCGCCGGAGCCTCCCCGGGAACCCCCGGGGACGCTGCGCTGACGGGCGGCCCGGCGATCGGCGCCTCCGCGAACATCACCGGCGCCAGCGGCCCGAGCGACACCTCGGGAGCGAGCGGTGCAAGCGCAGCGATCGGCGCCAGTGGCGCCACGGGAACCAGCGGCGACACCGGCGCAACCGGAACCACTGAGCCGACGCAGCCGACCACGCCGAGCGAACCGGCGGGCTCCAGCACGCCGACGCAGACCGCTCCCGACACCGCGGTGCAGGGTGCGACGAGCGCGACCGGCGACACGGGCGCCACCGGGAGCACGACCCCCGTCGAGGGTGTCGGCGTACCGCCTGACCTCGGCGCCGTCGGCTACGGGTCCGGCCACCGTCGCCGTCACCGCAAGCACCACCATCACGGAACCTCGGGCACCTCGCCGATCGTCATCGCCGGCTCGCAGCCGCGCAGCGCGAGCGGCACGGGAAGTCCCGGCGGCTACGTGGTCACCGGCCCCTCCGCACCCCCGCCGTCGCTCTTCGCGGGCGCCAACCCGCTCGCCGGCGTACTCCCCGGCTCGTGGGAGGACCCGTTCATCGTGGCGGGCGCCGCCGACGTGCCGCAGTTCTACGTCGACAGCTTCCACGTCCCGCCGTTCCTGCTCTCGATCTACCAGGCCGCCGGCGCGGCCTACGACATCCCCTGGCAGACCCTGGCGGCGATCAACGAGGTCGAGACCGACTACGGCACCAACCTGGACGTCTCCTCCGCCGGAGCGATCGGCTGGATGCAGTTCCTGCCGAGCACCTGGCGGCGCTACGGGCTCGATGCCAGCGCCTCGGGCTCCCGCGATCCCTACAACGCCGCCGACGCGATCTTCTCGGCCGCCAAGTACCTGGCGGCGGCCGGCGGCGCGCACAACCTGCCGGCCGCGATCTTCGCCTACAACCACTCGCACGCCTACGTCAAGTCGGTGCTCGACCGCGCCGAGCTCCTGAGCGGCGAGCCGGCGGCCCTGGTCGGCTCGGTGACCGAACTGGCCGAGGGCGACTTCCCGATCCAGCTGCGCTACCACGCCACCTACCGCCCCGCCGGCGCCTCGGCCACCGGCGCGCCCCGCGACCACTCCAGCGCCGCCTCCACTGCGACGGCCCCCCTGCCCGGTGCCGTGGGCGCCGCAGCGGCAGCCGGCGTGCACTCCACGCCCGGCGCGGCGATCTACGCGGAGTCAGGCGCCGCGGTCGTCTCAGCGCAGGACGGCACCGTCGTCGCGATCGGCCACAACCACAAGCTCGGGCGCTACATCGTCGTGCGCAACGCTTTCGGCGATCGCTTCACTTACGCCAACCTGGCCTCGGTCTCGGCGTGGCACCCCTCACCCAAGCCCGCGCAGCGCAGCGCGCAGATCCTTTCGGCAGCAGTCCCGAGCGGCCTCGCCCAGGGCCCGCGCCCGACCGCGCCGGCCAGCGCAGGCGGGCAGAGCTCGGGCAAGTCGTTTGCGAGCGCCTTCACGACGAGCAAGCCGCACAAGAGCAAGCGCGCGAAGACGGCGAGCGTGGCCGCTGCGCCGGTCTTGGCAACCATCAACCTCAGCTCGACCCCTAGTGCTTCGACGCTGTTCACGCCGGTTGGGGTCCTTGAGCGCGACCTGCGCGGCCCGCGGCGCGCGCCCCGCGTCGTCCACCGCGCGGCGCTGCTGGCCCGCTACTTCACCGGCGCCTTCGGCCTGCGGCCCAGCCAGCTCGAGCTGACGCCGCTTCGGCTCGGCTCCCACGTCCTGGCGGGCACGATCCTCGGTCGCCTCGCACGCTCGCACGGCAAGCGCCAGCCGCACCTGCTCTTCCAGCTGCGCCCGGCGGGCAGTAACCAGGCGGCGATCAACCCGCTGCCCTTCCTGGATGCCTGGTCGCAGCTCGAGACGCTCGAGCTCCATCGCGACAGCTTCGGGCCCGCCCCCTACTTCGGCCCCAACCTCCATGCCCGCAGCGTCGGCGGCCTGCTCGTGGCCAGCCAGGTCGACCTCGAGCGGATCGTTCTCCAGGATCCGCACGTGAGCATGCCCGCCTGCGAGAGTGCCGCGATCGCCGCGGGCAACGTCGATCGGCGCGTGCTGACGACGCTCGAGGTGCTCGTCCTCCATGGGATCGACCCCGTCGTCAGCGGCACCTGGTGCTCCCACGACGTTCACACGCGCCGAGCCACCCCGGGCGTGCTGAAGACTCCCAACGCCATCGCCCTGGTCACGCTTGACGGGCGCGCCGCCACGGGCGCCGTGGCGCATGTCGCCGCTGAGGCGCTCGCGAAGCTGCCCCGCGCGGATCGACCGGCGGTCAGCACCACCACCTTCGCCGACCACCTGGTGATCGCCTTCGCGCCCGCCCGCGAGCAGCAGACCCTCGCCGTCGCGGCCTCCTACACCGCAGGCTTCGCACTCTCCTCGCAGCGCTGGTCACAGCTCGACTCGCGCCTCGGGCAGATCGCCGAGCCGCGTGTCCCGACCGCCGTCTCGCACGCGGCGCTGCCGGTCCGCAAGCACCGCTCGCACTCCCACTCCTAGTCCTACCCCGGACCGGCGTTTCGCCCGGCGGCGGCGCGACTCAGTGGCGGCGCAGCCCGATCCCCTCGAGGATATGGGCCACCGTCTCGCAGGCGTCGACCGCCGCCTCGAGCGACTCGAAGATGTCACGCCAGCGGATCACGACCATCGGATCGGTGCCGCTGGCAAAGAGCGACGCGACGGCGTCGCGACGGAGTCGGTCACCCTCGTTCTCCAGCCGATGGATCTCGACCAGGTACGGCGCGAGCTCGTCGCCTGTGCGCAGGCAGCCGAGCGCCTGAGAGACCTGCTCGGCGGCGCCCACGAGCACGTCGGCGAGCTCGACGGCCTGCTCCATCGTCGCCTCGACCGCGTAGAGGCCGAGCGTGTCGGCGACCTGTTCGGCGTGGTCGACGATGTCGTCGAGCGCCGTCGCCAGGCGATGCCCTTCCGAGGCGTCGAAGGGCAGCCGCGCGCGGTGGGCCTCGGCGAGCCGGTGGATCACGTCGTGGGTGATGCGGTCTCCCTCGTGCTCGCACCGGCGGACCTCGGCGGCGAGTCCGGCGCGTTCGGGGTAGTCCGAAAGCAGGTCGCGCAGCAGCAGCGAGGTGGCGAGGACGTTGCGACCGGATTCCGCGAGCAGCTCGAGCAGGGTTTCGTCCGCGGCTCTGCGCCATCCCATCATGATCAGCTCACACTACGCGTCCGCCGTCCGGCGAGACCATCCTTCACGACTTTTTCACCGGTGCATCACAGCATCTTCACCCTAAGGCGACGGTCAGGAGGGAGCCTCACGATCGATGTCCGATCACGGCGATCCAGCCGAGCAGATCCGCGTCGATGATCTCGAGATCACGCCCGGGGAAGGCCTGGTGCGCGCCGGCGGCCATGTCCTCACGCTGTCGGTGCGGGAGTTCCAGCTGCTCGTCGCGATGGTCGAGCACACCGGGGGGATCATCGGCCGCGAGGAGCTCACGCGCGTGGTCTGGGGGCGCGAGCTGCGCCCGGGCGACCGCTCGGTCGATGTCTACGTCAGCAAGCTGCGCGCGAAGCTCGAGCACGCGGTTCCGAGCCGCCGCTACATCCACACCCATCCGAGCTTCGGCTATCGCTTCCAGCCCGAGGAGCTGGACCCGCCCGACGCCAACGGGGAAGGGGCCTCGGTGGCGGCCGAGCGCGATCACCATGGCGCCAGCGGCGGCGGCGCGAAGCGATAGCCTGGTGACGATCGCCACGACGCGAAGGCCGATCACTATGCGCGAGCGAGCGCGAAGGGAGCGAGATGCCACAGACCCGGGCCGCTGACGGAGCCAAGCGCGTCCGCAGCCGCTTCCATGAGGAGCTCGACGCGCTCGAGCAGCGCGCGCTCGGCGGCATCGACATCGTCCTCGACCAGATCGACCGCACGCTGGAGGCACTCGCCCACCAGGACGTCGAGCTCGCTGCGCTCGTGATCGCCGATGACGACCGCGTCGACGGCCGCTACCTGGAGGTCCACCAGGGCGTGCTCTCGCTGCTCGCCCGCCAGGCTCCCGTCGCCGGCGACCTGCGCCTGGTCGCCTCGCTGCTGCACGTGATCGTCCGGATCGAGCGCATGGGCGACCAGTGCGTGAACATCTGCAAGCTGCTGCCGCTCTCGGGCCACGAGCCACCGACCCGTCCGGAGATCCTCGCGCTGCTGTTGCAAATGGGTGGGATCGCACGCTCCGAGGTCTCACAGGCGAAGCGCTCCTTCGAGGATCGCGACGTCGCGCTCGCCGAGGATCTCGTGCGCCAGGACCGCGAGGTCAACCAGATCCAGCGCGACATCTTCCGCATGGCGATCGAGGCCGGCGACGATCCCGACATCCGCGAGTGGGCGATGCACATGACGCTGGTGGCCCGCTGCATCGAGCGGATCGGCGACAACGCGGTCGACATCGGCGAACAGACGGCGTTCGTGGTCGGGAGCGTTTTCCCAGAGTTCTCGGGGCTACCGGCAATCCCGCCCGCGTGAAACGGCGACCGCGGGGTGTGAACATCTGGTGACCGATCGGGACACCGGCGCCGCCGCCCGCCTAGAATCAACGCAGATGGCCGAACACGCTTCCGCGGCGGACGAGATCCTCTCGACCGACCAGATCGCGAGCGCGGGCGGGTCGATGTCGCTGCGCATCGCTGTGCTCGATCGCGATTCCGGGTTCCTCGCCGTGCTCGGCAAGCGCCTCGAGCGCGCCGGCTGGGAATACCGGGTGCTGGCCTCCTCGGTCGCGCCCGAGACGATCGTGCCGATGCGCCTGGGAGCGATTGTCGTCGATCTCGCCGTGATCGGGCCGAGTTGCTGGGAGTGGCTCGATCGCCTGTGCGGTGCGCTGCCGGAACTCGGCGTGGTGGTCTGCACGGGCAGCTCGACCGTGGCCCAACGCGTACGTGGCCTGCGCCTGGGCGCCGACGACTGGTTGACGAAGCCCTGCCACCCTGAGGAGCTGATCGCGCGCGTCGAGTCCGTGGTGCGCCGCCGTCGCCGGCTCGAAGGATCGACCGCCGCCGAGCCGATGATGGCCGGCGAGGTCGAGATCCAGCGCGACCAGTACCAGGCCTTCGTCCACGGCGTCAGCATCGATCTGACCCGGCGCGAGTTCGAGCTGATCGAGCTGCTCGCGGCGTCGGGCGGGCGCGTGCTCGAGCGTGAGTTCATCTACCAGCGGCTGTGGGGCTACGCGATGGTCCGCGGCGACCGCTCCGTCGACGTCTTCGTGCGCAAGCTGCGCCAGAAGCTCGAGCGCGTCTCGCCCGAATGGCGCTACATCCACACCCACTTCGGAATCGGCTACCGCTTCGCGGCCGAGCCGGTCGGTGGGGAGCCGAGCCTCGCGCCGGTGCTGCTCGAGTCAGAGCCCAGCGACGAGCTCGATCTCGCTCGGGCGTAACAGCTCTACGAGCTGGCGATCTCGGATCGCCGCGAGCCCGCCCTTCTTCATCTCCACGCGAGCGCCGGTGATCGCGGCGACGAGCCCCGAGAGGTCGGGCTCGTGCCCAACCAGAAGCAGCGACACCCCGGGCGCCTGGCCGTCCATAAGCGCCGCCCAGTCGCGCTCGTCAAAGCCGCCGCTGAGCGGCTCGTGCACGACCGGTTTCAGGCCGAGCTGCGCGCTGGCGAGCCGGGCGGTCTCGAGCGCGCGCACGCGCGGGCTGGCAAAGACCGTGTCGAAGCTGACGCCCAGGCGCGCGAGCGCGCTGCCGGCCGCGCGCGACTGGCGCTCCCCCCGCGCGGTCAGCCGACGCTCGAAATCCGGGCGCGCCCCGTGCGGCTCCGCGTCGCCGTGGCGGAGCAACCAGAGTGTGCCTGCCATACATGCGAGCCTATAGCCTGAGTTCATGATCTGCGGCTGCATCGACATCGGCTCGAACACCACGCGGCTGCTGGTCGCCGAGCCCGCCGACGGCCGCCTGCGCGAGCTACTTCGCCAGCGCGCCTTCACTCGCATCGCCAAGGGACTGCGCCGCGACGATCGGATCCCGTCGAAGAAGATCGCCGAGGTCGTGGACGTGGTCGGGACCCAGGTGCGACTGGCCCGCGAGCTCGGCACCGAGACGATCCGCGCCGTCGCCACGGCAGCTATCCGCGAAGCCTCCAACCAGGACGAGTTCACACGCGCGATCGCCAAGAGCTGTGGCGTGGAGGTCGAGGTTCTCAGCGACGAGGAGGAGGCGCGCCTGGCCTTCGTCGGCGCCACCTCGGCGCTCGAGCATCCGCCCGGCGGAGACATCGCGGTGATCGATGTCGGCGGCTCATCCTCGGAGGTCGCAATCGGCACGATCGGCGGCGGTGTGCGCGCCTCGAGCTCGTTTCGGATCGGCTCCGGCTTCCTCGCCGACTCCTACCTGCACTCCGATCCGCCTACGATCGAGGAGCTTCAGCGCGTGCGCTCGCATGTGGGCGGGGTGTTCGAGGGCTTCAGCCTGCCCACCCCGGAGCTCGCCGTGGCGGTCGGCGGGAGCTCGACCTCGCTGCGGCGACTGGTCGGTGGCGTGCTCGATCACGAGACGCTCGAGCGTGGCCTTCGCATCCTCGCCACCACGCCCAGCGACGAGGTGGCGCGCGCGTTCGAGATGGAGGCCGAGCGGGTGCGGCTCCTGCCGGGCGGGATGCTCGTACTCGAGGAGATCTCCGACCGCCTCGAGCGCCCGCTGCTGATCGGACGCGGCGGGCTGCGCGAGGGCGTGATCCTCGAGATGCTGCGCGCGGCGGGGTGGCGCGGATGAGCCTGAGCGCCGAGCAGCCCTACGGCGCCGCCGCCGCCGAGATCATCGGCGAGCGATCGAAGGCCGTGTTCGTGCACAAGCGCAAGCGCGTGCTGGACCTCTCAGACATCGAAGGTGTGCACGAGATGCGCGTGGCGACGCGGCGACTGCGTGCCGCGCTCGAGGTGTTCGGCCCCGCGCTTCAGCGAAAGCGCGGCGCGCGCGCTCTGCGCGAGGTCAAGACACTCGCGGCGGCGCTCGGGGAGCGGCGCGATCGCGATGTCCAGCTCACGCTTCTGGATGGGCTGCGCGAGGACTGCGAAGGCGCCGAGCGCCGCGCCGTCGAGCTGCTGGCGGCCGAGCTCGAGGCCGAGCAGCGCCACGCCAACGATGAGCTCGCCGCCGAGCTCAAGCGCGTCAAGCGCTCGCACCTGCACCGCAGGCTTGCGAGGCTGGCGCGATGAAGGCTCAGCGCGTCAGCGGACTCGAGCCCCAGATGGCGCTGGCCGAAGCGGCGCGGCGGATCCTCGCCATGCGCACGGCCGAGCTCTACGCATTCGTGCCCGAAGCGCTCGGCGAGAACGCCTCGAGTGCCATGCACGACATGCGGATCGCGGCAAAGCGCCTGCGCTATCTGCTCGAGCTGGTGGGGTTCTGCTTCGGCGATGTGGGCGAGGAGGCGCGCCTGCGGGCACGCGAGCTGCAGGAGGTCCTCGGCGAGATCCACGACTGCGACGTGATGGCGGCGCGGATCGCGGCGAGCCGGGCTTCTGAGCCCGAGGGCTTCGACGCGCTGGCGGCGCGCTTTGCCGCGCTGCGGGCGCGCGAGTTCGCCCGCTTCCGCGACCTGTGGGGGGAAATCGAGTCAAGCGGCCTACGCGACCGCCTCCTGACGACCACGTTCTTTTCACCAGCCGCTGAGACGGTGGGCGCATAATCCAGGGTTGCCATGAGCGCCACTGACACACCCCGCGCCGCTCCCGCTCCCGCGCCGGCCCCGGCGCCGGAGCTCGGCGACCCGGCCAACTACTTCAACCGCGAGCTCTCGTGGCTGGACTTCAACCTCCGCGTCCTGGAGCTGGCCGAGGATCCGAGTCTGCCTCTGCTCGAGCGCACCAAGTTCGCGTCCATCTACGCTTCGAACCTCGACGAGTACTTCATGGTCCGCGTGGCGGGTCTGCACGACCAGATCGAGGCCGGAGTCGAGCGGCCCTCGATCGACGGGCGCACGCCATCGGAGATGCTCGAGGCGATTCATGCGCGCGTGGTCGAGAACGGCTCGCGGCTCGCGCGCTGTGTCGTCGAGACGCTGCTGCCGGCGCTCGCCGAGCACGGCATCGTCGTGCGGCGCGTGATCGACATCAGCGCCGCGGAGCGTGACGCGCTCGCCCTCCATTTCCGCCGCGTGATCTTTCCGGCGCTGACGCCGCTGGCCGTCGGCCCAGGCCAGCCCTTCCCCTACATCTCGAACCTCTCGCTCTCGCTCGGCGTGATCGCGCGCGACCCCGACAGCGGCCACACCACCTTCGCCCGGGTCAAGGTCCCGACCGAGGTCCTGCCGCGCATGATCAAGCTCGGCGCCTCCACCACCTTCGTGCTGCTCGAGGACGTGATCGCACACCACCTCGACTCGCTCTTCCCGGGCATGGAGATCGCCGACTACGACTATTTCCGGGTCACCCGTGACGCCGACCTGGCGATCTCCGGCGAGGCTGACGACCTGCTCGCCGCGGTCGAGGAGGAGCTGCGACGCCGGCGCCTCGGCGAGGTCGTGCGGGTCGAGGTCGGGGCACGGATCGCGCCGCGACTGCTCAGCGAGCTGACGACCGCGCTCGATGTATCGCCGCGCGACGTCTACCCCGTCGAGGGCATGCTCGATCTCACCGGCCTGCTCGAGCTGACCAAGCTGCCCGGCTACGCGGACCTGCGGGAGGAGCCCTACACCCCCGTCGTACCGCCGCGCGTGCGTGGCGGTGAGGACGGGCGCCCCGACGTGATGGGCGCGATGCGCGAGGGCGACCTGCTCGTGCATCACCCCTACGACTCCTTCGCGAGCTCGGTCGAGAGCTTCGTCGAGCAGGCGGTCAGCGACCCGCAGGTGCTCGCGATCAAGCAGACGGTGTATCGCACCAGCGACGACTCGACGCTGGTGCCGGCCCTGATCCGCGCTGCCGAGCGGGGCAAGCAGGCGGTCTGCCTGGTTGAGCTGCAGGCGCGCTTTGACGAGCGCACCAACATCCACTGGGCCAAGGCGCTGGAGCAGGCCGGCGTCCACGTCGTCTACGGTCACCCGGCACTGAAGACCCACGCCAAGTGCGTGCTCGTGGTGCGTCGCGAGGGCGACGGCGTTCGCAACTACGTCCACATCGGGACCGGCAACTATCACTCCGCCACGGCGCGGCTCTACACCGACTTCGGGCTCTTCACCACGGACGAGTCGATCGGCTCCGACGTCGCCGAGCTCTTCAACTACCTGACCGGGTTCGGACGGCCGTCCGGCTACCGCAAGGTTCTCGTCGCGCCCAGCTACCTGCGCAACGCGATCCTCGGCGACATCGCCGACGCCGTCGCCTCCCATTCGCCGGAAAGTCCCTCGCGGATCACGATCAAGATCAACGCGTTAGTCGACCGCGCCTGCATCGACGCGCTGTATCTGGCCTCGCAGGCCGGCGTGCGCGTCGACCTCAACGTGCGCGGCATCTGCTGCCTGCGCCCGGGTGTGCCCGGGCTCTCGGACAACATCCGTGCGGTGTCGGTCGTCGGGCGCTTCCTCGAGCACTCGCGCGTGTATGCGTTCGAGTACGGCGGCGCCCGCAAGGTCTACATCTCCTCAGCCGACCTGATGCCGCGCAACCTCAACAACCGCGTCGAGCTGGCGGTCCCGATCGAGGATCCGGCGCTGCGCGACGAGGTGCTCGAGGTCGTCGAGCTGTGTCTGGCCGACAACCACAACGCCTGGGACCTGGGACCGAGCGGGGTCTGGGAGCGCCGCCATCCGGCCCCGGGCGAGCCGCTCGTCAACGCCCAGGAGGAGCTGATGCGCCGCCACAGCTCGGGCGAAAGCGACTGAAGCCGCGTCGCGCCACCCGGGCGACCCCGTCTGGGGCCACCCGAGGCGACGCCCCGTGCTAGGAGGACTTCTTGTGACTGGCAGGCGGACCCGAGAGCTCCACCTTGGGCGGGCGGTTGCCCAGGCGCGTGTCTGAGCCGTAGGCATCGCCCTTGCAGCCCTCGGGCCGGCCGAGGTCGTAGGGCCCGGAGATGTATTGGGTGACGGTCGCGGTGGCCGTCGGCGCTGTCTTCGTGCCGCCGATAGTGGCGGTCGCCGTGGCGTCGGTGACGGTCAGGACCGGGTCCACGCGCGGCTCGGCGCAGAGGTTCTTGCCCGCGACCACGAACTGGCCGGTGATCACCTCGAAGGGGACGGAGGCGATGCCGGTGCAGTTGATCTGAACACCCGGTACGAAGGCGCTGCAGGAGAAGTTGTCGTTGACCGACGGCGCCCCGGCGAGCGCCACCACGGGCGACTGGTCGAAGTACTGGATCTGGTGAGGCTCGGTCTCGAGCTGGTAGCCGGTGATCGGTCCGTCGCATGAGAACTGGTACTTGACCTCCGTGCCGCTGACTCCGTCCTCGGCCACGCCCTTCTGGATGTGGCCGAAGCAGGTGTAGTTATTGGGATCGTCGCTGGCGACGGTGGCTCCCGTGGCGCCAGTCGCGCCCTGGGCGGCGTGGGCGCCGTCGCGAGCCTGCCCCAGCGAGGGCCCGAGCACGGGCAGCGCCACGGCGACTGCGGTGACGCCGAGCACCGCGAACAGGCGGCGGTGGGCGCGAGATCTGCTTTGCAAAGTGTCCTCCTGGTCGATTGATCGCGGCCGCATTCGAGGTCTATCCAGCGGCGAGTTCGCCGCGCTCAAACCACCTAAACCGCATCGTTATTGTAGTCATTATGCTAAACTCGCGGCGTCCTGCAAACCCAGACCAGCAGAACGGAGCCCGCACGCAGATGCGCAGACCCCGCCGCTTCATCGCCCCACTCGTATTGATCGCCGCCCTCGTAGCGGTTCCCATCGCCTACGCGACGACCACGATCTCGATGTCGGGCGCAACCGCATCGTTCCCGCTCCTTGAGTTGCTCGCCACCAAGTACCACGCGCTCAAGCACGGCAAGGTGCAGTTCAAGATTTCGCAGGGCGGCGCGACCGTCGGCATCTCCGACGCGGCTGCCGGCCGGGTCAGCATCGGCAACTCCTCGCGCCCGCCCCAGACGGGCGATCCCGCCGGCCTGCTCTTCTACCCGATCGCCAAGTACTTCGTGTGCGTGACCACGAACTCGACCAACCCGATCTCCAACCTGACCGAGGCACAGGTCCAGCAGATCTTCACGGGGAAGGTCCGCAACTGGAGCCAGGTGTCGGGCGCCACCGCCACGGGCCCCATCGACGTGTACAGCCGCACCTCCGTCGCCGGCGTGTTGACGACCTTCCAGAACACGCTGCTCGGCGGCCTCAAGGTCGGATCGTTCGCCACCCAGGAGGCCAGCGAGGGTCTGATGCAGAACGCCGTCAAGAAGGACCCCTCCGCGATCGGCTTCAACTCTGACTACTTCGCACTGACCAAGGGCATCAACGCCGTCGGCTACAACGGCACGGGCTGCAGCGTCGCCAATGTGGTCTCCGGCTCCTACCCGGGCGTGTCGGACTTCTATGAGGTCACGAAGGGGCCGGCCAGCGGCCAGAACGAGGCCTTCATCTACTGGATCCAGACCAGCGCCGTCGCGAAGAAGATCATCGAGACCAACTGGATCCCGCTGGGCAAGGTACTGCCCGCGGTCAAGTCGCCGTAGACGGCCGCGTGATCGAGCGTCTGCGCTCACCCTGGAAGGACGATCGCGCCGAGCATCTGCTCGGCGCGATCGCTTGCCTGACCTTCGTCGCCATCGTGCTGATGGTGCTCTTTGTGGCCCAGCGTGCGTGGCCGACGTTCTCGCACGAGGGGCTCTCGTGGCTCGGGCCCGGCGGCAGCGTGGACGGCCAGATCGGCTCGATGGTCAACACGCCGGCGCATCCGCCCGCCTCGGCCTACCATCTGCGCGCGTGGCCGTTGATCTACGGCACGCTGCTGACCTCTGGCCTGGCCGTGATCCTCGGTCTGGCGCTCTCGCTGCTGACGGCGATCTTCGTCGTCGATCTCGCCCCGCCGGTCGTGCGCCGGGCGATGATTCCTGTGATCCGCCTGCTCGCGTCGGTGCCTTCGGTGATCTACGGCCTGATCGGGATCCTCGTGCTGGTCCCGTTCGTCGGCAACGACCTGATCACCTCGGGCCAGAAGGAGTCGGTGGTCAACGTGATCCAGCTCACGGGCGCCGGGCTGCTGGTCTCCGTCGTGATCCTGACCGTGATGGTGACGCCGATCATGACGGCACTGACGGTCGAGGCGCTGGCGTCGGTCCCCCGCTCGTGGCATGAGGGAGCGGTCGCGCTGGGCCTCAATCCGCTGCGCGCGACGATCACCGTGTCACTGCGCGCTATCCGCCCCGCGATCGTGGCGGCCACCGCCCTCGCCACCGCGCGCGCGATCGGCGAGGCGATCGTGATCGACATGGTCTCCGGCGGCAAGTCCTTCAGTCCCAATCCGGCCGACGGCCTGATCTTCATCTTCGAGCCGTTGCGCTCACTGGCCTCGACGATCATCGATCAGGCCGACAATCTCTCGGCGCCAGCGCTGCGCTCCTCGATCTACGCGCTGGGGCTGCTGATGATGTTCTCGGGCTTCGTCCTCTCCGTCGCCTCGCGACTGATCCGCCGCCCGCTTCGAAAGTACGAGCTCGGCAGCTGATGGCCAGCGCCGAGTCGATCACTTCGCCGCAGCTCAGCGCGCCCCCGCGCCACCGCGGTCGGCGCTCCTCCGTGCGCAGTTGGCGCCTGCGCGACCAGCTGATCTGGCTGCTGGCGTGGTCCGCCGGCGCTCTCCTGTGTCTGATCGTCGCCGCGATCCTCGTCTTCCTGGCCTTCGAGGGGCTCTCCTACCTGCGGCCCGCGCTGCTGGTCACGAGCCCGAGCGCCGCGGTCGACCAGGCCCACTCCGGCGGCTTCCTCGACCCGATGATCGGCACGCTGACGATGGCCGTCATCGGCACACTGATCGCGACCCCGATCGCCGTGGCGACCGCCTTCTGGGCGGTCGAGTACGGGCGCCCGCGCTGGCTCGCCACAATCGTCGAGACCAGCATCGAGATGGTGGCCGCGACACCCGACATCGTGATCGCGATCTTCGGCCTGGCGCTCTTCCAGTTCGGAATCCTCGCTCCGCTCTCCTTCCGCGCGAGCGGCGGCGGCGTCTACGGGCGATCGTTCTTCGCCGCCGGGATCATGATGTCGCTGATCGCGCTACCGCTGACCTACACGGCCACGCGCAACGGGCTGCGCTCGACTCCGCGGCAGCTGCGCGAGGCCTCCTACGCCCTGGGCAAGACGCGAATCGCCACGATCCGCCGCGTGCTGCTGCCGAGCGTGCGCTCGGATGTCGCGACGGGCGCGACGCTCGGGATGGGCCGGATCATCGGGTCCACGGCGATCGTCGTCCTGCTCCTCGGCGCGACGCTGCAGAACAGCCCGCAGGGCAACGTGCCGCTGCTCGGCTTCCTGCGCGGGACCGGGTCCACGCTGACCAGCTACATCTTGGAGAACTCCCCCGCCGGGGAGGGCAACGCACCGCAGAAGGCCTATGCCGCGGCCTTCGTGCTGATGTTGATCGTGTTGATCCTGAACGCCGTGGTGGCGCGGATCTCGCGCATTGGTGCCGCGAGCGCGGCGAGCGCCGGAAGGTTGAGCCTGTGAGCGGGCGCCTGCCAGCGGTTGCCAGGCCCCGCCGAGTGCGCGAGAATGGCACAATGCCGATCGATCCGCTGATCATTGATCGTCCCTCTCCTTCCCTGGCTCGCCCCATGACCCCTCAAGCCCTGCGCGCCGTCGCACCCGTGACGGGACCCGAACGGATGCGCCTGAGTGAAATCAGCGTCTTCTACGACGGGGTCCCGGCGGTCCGCGAGGCGTCGCTGTCGATCCATCAGGGCGAGGTGCTGGCGCTGATCGGACCCTCGGGCTGCGGCAAGACGACGTTGCTGCGCACGCTCAACCGCCTGACCGAGCTGACGCCCAACGCAAGCCATTCCGGGCAGATCACGCTCGACGGCGACGACATCGACGAGCTCGAGGACACCAGGCTGCGCACGCGTGTCTCGATGGTCTTCCAGCAGCCCAACCCGTTTCCGATGTCGATCTTCGACAACGTCGCCTTCGCGCTACGCGAACAGGGCCGCCGTCGCCCGCGCCGGCGCGAGCTCGAGCCGCTGGTGGCGCAGGCGCTGCAGCGCGCCGGTCTCTACGAGGAGGTGAAGGGCAACCTCGACCGTCCGGCGCTGCGCCTCTCGGGTGGCCAGCAGCAGCGCCTGTGCATCGCCCGCGCCATCGCCACCGATCCCGAGATCCTGCTCATGGACGAGCCATGCTCGGCGCTCGACCCGCGTTCCACCGCGGTGATCGAGGATCTGATCCTCCAGCTGCGCACCGAGCTGGCGGTCGTGATCGTCACCCACAACCTGCAACAGGCGCGGCGGATCGCAGACCGTGTGGCCTTCATGTACCTCGGCGATCTCGTCGAGCTGGGCTCTGCCGACCAGCTCTTCGAGGCCCCGCGTGAGGAGCGCACGCGGGAGTACATCGCCGGCGCCTTCGGATGAGGCGACGCGGCGCGGCTCTCGCCGCTGCCGCGACGCTGCTTCTCAGCGTCGCGGGCTGCGAGACCACGCAGGAGCAGAGCGCGAAGATCGGTCGCGCGCTCGGCAAGCAGAGCGCGGTCACCAGTCAGACGAGCCTCGGTAGCGCCAGTCGCGCCGTCCACGTCAAGAGCACGGTCGTCATCAGCTCCGGCGGCTCGGGCGCGGTGGCGGTTGAGCTGACGAACACCAGCGCACACGCACAGGTCGACTTCCCGATCCTCATCAACGTCGCCGACGCGGCCGGCAAGAGCGTCTATGAGAACAACACCAAGGGCATCGAGCCCTCGCTGCAGCAGCTCACGCTGCTCGCCCCGCATGCAACGACGTGGTGGGTGGACAACGAGGTTCTCGCGACCGCGCCCAAAACCGTCACCGCTCGTGTCGGGGCCTCCCAGGACAGCGCGCCGGCGTCGATCCCGCAGATCACGACGAGCAAGGCCAGCGCCAGCGCGTCCTTCCCCGGCCCCCACGTCAGCGCCACGGTGACCAACCGCTCCAAGCTCGCCCAGCGCCAGCTCGCGGTCTACGCGGTGATCCTCAAGGGCGGCCGGGCGGTTGGCGCCGGCCGCGCCGTGGTCGCGTCCCTGGCCGCCGGCGCCTCGACGCAGGTCCTGATCCCCGTGATCGGTGCCATCAGCGGAAGCACGATCGCGCTCACCAGCGCACCCACCACGCTGCACTGATCCGGGCGCGGTTTCGGCGTCTCGCGGCTCGATCCAGGCCGCCGAGGGTCCCTCAGTCCGTGACCTCGACGCCGTGCCAGAAGGCGTAGTGGTCGCGAATCTCCGCTGCCGCCTCCTTCGGTTCCGGGTAGAACCATGCGGCATCGGGATTTCGCTCGTCACCGACGACGACATCCTTGTAGGACGCGGTTCCCTTCCAAGGGCAGATCGTGTGCGAGTCGGAGTCGACGAAGTACTCCGCCTTGATGGCTTGCGCCGGGAAGTAATGGTTGCCCTCAACGACCACAGTGTCGTCGCTCTCTGCCAGCACGGTGCCGTTCCACGAAGCCTTCATTGCCGCTCTCCTTTCGTCGGTGTTCATCACCATGCTCGCACACCGCCGAAGCCGCGCCGTGAGGGGCGCCGCGCCTACGGCGACGCCCCGCGCTCCCCTCGGCGGCGGCTCAGAAGTCGATGTTGGCCATGACGTGCTTGACCACCGTGTAGTCCTCGAGTGAGTACATCGAGAGGTCCTTGCCGTAGCCCGACTGCTTGAAGCCGCCGTGGGGCATCTCGCTCATGAGGGGGATGTGGTCGTTGATCCACACGCAGCCGAAGCGAAGCGCCTTGGAGACCCGGAGCGCGCGGCTGACGTCGCGCGTCCAGACCGAGGCCGAGAGGCCGTAGGGCGTGCCGTTGCCCCACTCGATCGCCTGCGCCTCGTCGCTGAAGCGCTGGACGGTGATCACCGGCCCGAAGATCTCGCGCTGGATCAGCTCATCGTCCTGAGCCAGACCCGCCACGACCGCCGGCTCGAGGTAGAAGCCGGGGCCGTCAGGCTCGACGCCTCCGGTCACGAGCTCGGCGTTCGCCGGACGCCGCTCGAGCAGGCCCTCGACGCGCGCGCGCTGACGCTGCGAGTTGAGCGGGCCGAGTGTGGTGTCCACCGACAGCGTGTCGCCGATGACCAGGCCCTGGGCCTGCCCGGCGAGCCCCGCGACGACGTCGTCGTAGACCTTGTCGCTCGCGAGGACCCGGGTGGCGGCCGTGCAGTCCTGACCGGCGTTGTAGTAGCCGGTGCCGGCGATCGTCTCGAGCGCCGCTTCGAGCTCGACGTCGTCGAAGACGATCACGGGAGCCTTGCCGCCGAGCTCGAGATGGACGCGCTTGAGTGTGCTCGCCGCGGCGGCGGCGATCCGCTTGCCCGTGTCGACCGAGCCGGTCAGCGACACCATCGCGACGTCGGGGTGCTCGACCAGCGCCTGACCGGCCGGATCGCCGTGGCCGCAGACGACATTCAGGACTCCCGCCGGCAGCCACTCTGCCGCGAGCTCGGCAAGACGCAGCGTCGTCACCGGCGTGGTCTCGGCAGGCTTGAGGACGATCGTGTTGCCGGTCGCGAGCGCCGGTCCGATCTTCCAGATCGCCATCAGCAGCGGGTAGTTCCAGGGCGTGATCTGCCCGATCACCCCGACCGGCTCACGCCGGATGATCGAGGTGTGGCCCTCCATGTACTCCCCGGCGGCCTTGCCCTCCATACAGCGCGCGGCGCCGGCGAAGAAGCGCAGATTGTCGGCCATCACGCCGATCTCGTCGCTGAGCACGGCGTGCATCGGCTTGCCGGCGTTGATCGCCTCCTCCCGTGCCAGCTCCTCGCCGTGCTCCTCGATCGTGGAGGCGAGTCCAAGCAGCGCCTCGGCGCGTGCGGCCGGCGTCGTCTGCGACCAGCTCCCGAAGGCTCGCTTGGCGGCGGCCACGGCGGCGTCGACATCGGCGCCATCCGACAGAGGCGCCTGGGCGATCTCCTCGCCCGTGGCCGGGTTCAGCACCGGCTCGGTGGCGCCCGCGGCGGCCGCGGCGAAGTGGCCGTCGATGAAGTTCTCAAGCGTGCGCATCGGGTTCCTCTCGTTTCGGGTGGCTCTGGCTAGGCGGCAGCCACGCTCAGCGCGGCCTCGACATCGACACATTCTTCACCGACGCTGCGAGCAACGGCGGGATGGGTCGGCACGCCAGCAGCGACGTTGACGCCGAGGCGCAGACCGGGATCGGCGCGGACGGCGTCGAGCACCCCGCGGTCCGCCAGCGCGAGCACGTAGGGCAGCGTCGCGTTGGCCAGGGCGTTGGTCGAAGTCACCGGCACCGCGCCCGGCATGTTGGTGACGCAGTAGTGGACGATGCCGTCGACCTCGAAGGTCGGGTCGTGGTGGGTGGTCGGATGGGAGGTCTCAAAGCACCCGCCCTGATCGATGGCGACGTCGACCATCACCGTGCCGGGCCGCATCAGCCCGAGCTGGTTGGCGCGGATCACAAAAGGCGCGCGGTCGCCGACAACCAGCACGGCGCCGATGACCAGATCGGTGCGCGGCAACAGCTCCTCGATCGCGAGCGTCGAGGAGTAGACCGTCGAGCAGCGACCTCCGAACACGAGCTCCAGCTCTCGCAGGCGGTCGACGGACACGTCGAAGATGAAGACATCGGCGCCCATCCCGATCGCCACCGAGGCCGCGTGCATACCGACGCTGCCGCCGCCGATGATCATCACGTTGGCCGCCGCGACTCCGGGGACGCCGCCGAGCAGGACGCCACGGCCGCCCAGGGGCTTGTGCAGCATGTAGGCGCCGGCCTGGGTCGCCAGCCGCCCGGCGATCTCCGACATCGGCGCCAGCAGCGGCAGTCGGCCGGCACGGTCCTCGACGGTCTCGTAGGCGATGGCGGTCGCGCCCGTGTCACACAGGGCCCGCGTCAGCTCGGGCGCCGGCGCGAGGTGCAGGTAGGTGAAGAGGACCTGGCCCGGGCGCAGCCGCGCGACTTCCGGTTCCAGCGGCTCCTTGACCTTGACGATCATGTCAGCGGCGGCAAAGACGGCGTCGGCGTCGCCTGCGATCGTCGCTCCCTGTGCGGCGTAATGGGCATCGTCGAAGCCGGCCGCGAGTCCGGCGGCGTGTTGGACCAGGACGCCGTGGCCGCGATCGGTCAGCTCGCGCACACCGGCGGGCGTCATCGATACCCGGTACTCGTCCGCCTTGGTCTCGCTGGGGATGCCGACGATCACTGCTGCTCCTCCTTGTCGATGCGTTGGATGCGGGCGTGCGCGTTCATGCGGCCTGGCGGCTCCCGGCGCCGCCAAGCAGCTCGCGGCCGCGCAGCGCGAGCCAGAATTCGATGCGGTTCTCGACGCGGTCGAGGCGGCGGCCGGTCAGCTCCTCGATACGCGAGATCCGGTAGCGCAGGGTGTGGCGATGGCAGAAGAGGGCGCGAGCGGCCGCCTCCCAGCTGCCGTTGTGCTCGAGGAAGGCCTCGAGCGAGCGCAGCAGCTCTTCACTGTTGCCGGTCCGGGCCCGCTCGATCGGCGTCAGGACGTCGTCGCAGTACTGACGCAGGCCGTCGTCGTCTTGCAGCGAGAGCAGCAGCCGGTAGGCGCCGAGATCGTCTGAGGAAGCGACTGCCGGGGCCGAGCCGTTGGCGAGCGCCCCGATTTCAAGCGCACAGCGTGCCTCGTGGAAGCTCCGCCGCAGCGCTGGCACCGGCGCGTTGTGGCTGACTGCGGCGCGAACCGTGTCGGTGCCACCGGAGACGATCTGCTCGCGCGCTGCGGCCGCGAGCTCGAGCGGGTCCTCGGCGCCGGCGAGCACGGCACACAGCAGCCGCCGGCGCGCCGTGGGCACGGTCGCCACGAGCGCCCTGACCGCGAGCTCGCTGAGGATCCGTCCCAGCTCGGCCTCTAGCGCCTCGGGCTCCTCGACCGCGAGCAACAGCACCGACGCCTCGCCGTCGATCCCGAAGGGCGCCAGCCGCACCGCGATCTCCTCCGCGTCGATCCGCCCGCCGAGCACGAGTCCGAGCACGTCACCGGCGAGCCTGCGCTCGGTCTCAGCGACTACGCGCTCGCGCATCTGCGCGAGCGCCACGACCATCACCGCGTGGTGGGCGACGAAGCGTTCGAATTCGGCGACGCTGTCGCTCTCGGGGACGGCGATCAACCACGAACTGGCGCTCGATTGCGAGCCGGTGGGGACCGGCAGCGCGATGGCGCGCCCAGTGAGCTCGGCGAGCGTGGGCACGAAACCCCGCTGAGAGGTGGTGCGCGCACGGGCCATGACCTCCTCACGCAGCCGCATCAGCACGACCGGTTCGAGCTCACGGCGAAAGGCGTGCGCGGCGAGCGTACGTCCGGAGCCGTCGAGCACGATCACCGTCGCCCCGATCGCGTTGGCGAGGCCGCGGACGACCTCCGCGAGGCTGCGCTCGTCCAGCACCAGGCGCTCCATCCGGCGCTGGATCGAGACCGCGCGCTGGAGCACGTCGAGCTGCTCGCTGAGCAGGCTGGCGAAGGCGCGCTCGGTGATCGCGATGAACGGCATCTCGTAGGGCACCGCAAAGAGCGGGAACTCAAGTGCCGTCGCCTCCTCGACCAGCGCCGCCGGCAACTCCTCGTGAGCGAAGCCGACGCCGAAGCCCAACCCGGCCAGGTGGTGCTCGACGAGTCGGCGTACGTAGGCCCGCTGGGCCTCGCCGTCGAGCAGCTGCATGCCGGTGCTGAGCAGCAACTCGCCACCGGAGAGCCACGGGGTCGGGTCGACCAGCTCCGAGACGTGGACCCAGCGGATCGGCGCGCCGGCCCCGCGGACTCCCGCCACCAACTCGAGCTCGAGGGCTCCAGCGAGATCCTCGACCGTCAGCACGTGTCTAGATCAGCTCGTTGGCCGCGGTCAGAACGCTGCGCAAGACCGCCGCGATCTCGTCGAACTGCTCGCTATCGGCGATCAGCGGTGGCGCGAGCTGGATCACCGGGTCGCCGCGGTCGTCGGTCCGGCAGATCAGGCCATTCTGGTAGAGCGCTCCGGAGAGGAACCCGCGAAGCAGGGACTCGGACTCGCGATCGTCGAAGGTCTCCTTGGTCTCGCGATCCTTGACGAGCTCGATCGCGACGAAGAAGCCGGCCCCGCGGATGTCGCCGACGATGGGGACGTCGCGCAGAGATTCAAGCGCCGCTCGGAACTCGTCCTCCTTGGCGCGGACGTGACCACACAGATCCTCGCGCTCGAGCAGGTCGATGTTCGCGAGGGCGACCGCGGCCGCGACGGGGTGTCCGCCGAAGGTGAAGCCGTGGGCGAAGCTGCCGGTCTCGGTGTTGAACGGCTCGGCGAGGCGGTCGGAGGCGATCATCGCCCCCATCGGTATCGCCGCCGAGGTCAGGCCCTTGGCGGTCGTGATGATGTCCGGCTGGTAGCCGTAGCGGCTCGAGCCGAACCAATGGCCGATCCGCCCCCACGAGCAGATCACCTCGTCGGAGATCAGCAGCACGTCGTTGGCGTCGCAGATCTCGCGCACGCGCTGGAAGTAGCCGTCCTGCGGGGGGATGCAGCCACCGGCGTTCTGGACCGGCTCGAGGATCACAGCAGCGACCGTCTCGGGATCCTCGAAGGCGATCCGCTCGGCGATCTGCTCGGCCGCCCAGAGCGGGTCGCGCTCCGCGGGCCAGCGGTAGGCGTCGGTGTTGGGCACGTGGCAGGCACCCGGCATCAGCGGCTCGAAGGGCGTCTTCAGCGAAGTCACGCCGGTCGCGGCGAGCGCACCCATCGAGGTCCCGTGATAGGCGACCTCGCGGGCGATGATCTTGGTCTTCTGAGCGTGTCCGGTGAGGCGGTGGTAGGCGCGCGCGAGCTTGATCGCCGACTCGACGGCCTCCGAGCCGCCCGAGGTGAAGAACACGCGGTTGAGGTCGCCCGGAGCGAGCTGCGCGACGCGCGTCGCGAGCTCGATCGCGCGCGGGTGGGCATAGCTCCAGGTCGTGTAGAAGTCCAGCTCACGCAGCTGAGCGGCAGCGGCCTCGGCGAACTCCGGGCGGCCGTGGCCGGCGTTGACGCAGTAGAGCGCCGAGAGGCCATCGAGGTAGCGCTTGCCGTCGGCGTCGTAGACATAGCACCCCTCCCCGGAGACGATGATCGGCACGGGTGCCTGCGGGTCGGTACCGATCCGCGTGAAGTGCATCCAGAGGTGGCGCCGTGCCAACTCGGAGAGAGCGGCGGCGGAGTACGGTCCGCCTCGTTCGACAGCGGTGGTGGCGGTCATTTCTGCTCCATTTTCGCCGGTCGTTACTACGCTCTGTCTACGCTAGCGCCGCTCCCCGACTGGCGCAAGCGGCCAAAACGGCCGAGGGCGCAGCCTATTTCCATACGTTTCGTCCAAACCTCGGGCGTGCTTTGGGCTGATCCGCACCTTGCCATGAGCCGAACGTCGGTCTAGCTTTCCGCAACCGGTACCGCGAGAGGGAGGGTCGTAGTGGAATCTGCATCAATCGCCGAGCCTGGCGCGGCGCCGGTCGACCGTAGCGCCCCAGGCGAGAAGGGGCTCAAGGCCGGCGCGCTCGGCTACATGTCGAACCTGGTGATCGCCGTCGCCTCGACGGCGCCGGCCTACAGTCTCGCGACCACCCTCGGCTTCGTCGTTGCGGTCGCCGGCATCGGCACGCATGCACCGGCGGTCCTGCTCGTTTCCTTCATCCCGATCCTGTTCGTCTCGTTCGGCTACCGCTACTTCAACCTCGCCGACCCCGACGCCGGCACCACCTTCTCGTGGGTAACCCGCACCCTCGGGCCCCAGATGGGCTGGATCAACGGCTGGGCGATCTTCCTCGCCGACGTCATCGTGATGGCGTCGCTGGCCGATATCGCCTCGGTCTACACCTTCGACCTCGTCGGCTGGCACGCCGCCGCTCACTCAACGACGGCGGTGGTCATCGGCTCGGTCGTGTGGATCACGCTGATGACCTACATCTGCTACCGCGGCATCGAGCTTTCGGCGCGGATCCAGGCGGCCCTGCTCAGCCTCGAGTGCCTGACGCTCGGCATCTTCTCGGTCGTCGCGATCGTCGACACGTACTCGAGCGGCGCGCCGCTGCACTCCATCCACATCTCCGCCGGCTGGTTCAACCCCTTCGCGCTCAACCTGACGTCGCTGGTCAACGGCATCCTGCTCGGGATCTTCATCTACTGGGGGTGGGATTCGGGGGTGGCGGTCAATGAAGAGTCGGATAACCCCGCCGAAGGACCGGGCCGCGCGGCGGTGCTCTCGACGGTCCTGCTCGTACTCATCTACCTGCTCGTCGCGACGGCGGCGCAGGCGGATGCCGGCACGCACTTTCTGCAGGCCAACCAGAACGACGTGCTCAGTGGCCTCGGCCAGCGCGTGTTCGGTTCCGGGGTGTTGCAGAAGCTGCTGCTCTTCTCGGTGCTGACCTCGGCCTCGGCATCGACACAGACGACGATCCTCCCGACCGCCCGCACGACCCTCTCGATGGCGAGCTGGGGTGCCCTGCCGAAGGTTTTCGGACGCATCCACCCGCGCTACCAGACGCCCAGTTTCTCCACCTTGATGATGGGCGGCGTTTCGATCCTCTGGACTATCGGCGTGCTCGTTTTCGACACGAGCGGCAACGTGCTCGGCGACTCGATCACGGGCCTCGGCTTCTCGATCTGCTTCTACTACGGATTCACGGGCCTCGCCTGCGCGGTCTACTACCGCCGCGAGCTCTTCAAGAGCACTCGGCGCGCTCTGCTCGTGGGCCTGGTGCCACTCCTCGGCGGCATCGGCATGTTCTTCGTGTTCGGCAAGTCCTTCGACACCGTCCAATACACGGCGGGGTACAACTACTCGCCGCCGGTGCTCGGTATCCAGATACCGATCGTGATCGGGATCGGTGGCTTGCTGCTGGGCCTCGTGGCCATGGCCGCCCAATGGATCTTCATGCCGGAATTCTTCAAGCGGAAACTCGAGACCGCCAATCCGCGGATCCTCGAAGAGCACCTCGATCACGTAGCGACGTGATCACGCTCGTCACGCTCGCCGACCTGGACGAGCTGCTCCCGCTGATGCGCGGGTACTGCGACTTCTACGAGGTCTCTCCCACCGACGAGCAGCTACGCACCCTGTCGCTGACCCTGATCGAGCACCCCGACACCTCGGGATTGCAGCTGATCGCGCGCGAGGAAGGCGAGGCACGTGGCTTCGCGACCATCTTCTGGTCCTACTCGACGCTCTCCGCGGCTCCGATCGGTGTCATGAACGACCTCTACGTCGCGCCACACGCACGCGGCCAAGGCCTCGGCGCGAAGCTGATCGGCGCCTGCGGGGCGGAGTGTCTCGCACGCGGCGTCGGCCTCCTCGAGTGGGAGACCGCACCTTCGAACGCACGTGCCCAGCGGGTCTATGACCGCTTGGGCGCGGAGCGCAGCGAGTGGTACGCCTACACGCTCGCTCTGAGCTGACCCTGAGGCGCGCTCAGTCGACGCTGATCACAGTGAAGCGGCGGCTTCCCCGCGGCAATGTGACCTCCGCTTCGGCGCCCACCGCGGTTCCCAGCAGCGCCCGCGCCACCGGCGACTCCACCGAGATCTTCCCCTGCGCCGGCGCGGCCGTCTGCGAGCTGACGATCTCGAAGCGCTGCTCGCGCCCGTCCTCGTCACGCACGCCCACGGTCGAGCCGAACCCGACGACCCCGGAACTCGTGGGCGCGGCCTCGACGACCTTGGCGCGCGCGAGCCGCTCGCGCAGCAGCTTGATCTTGGTCTCGAGATGCGCCTGGTCGTTCTTGGCGTCGTGGTACTCGCTGTTCTCCTTGAGATCCCCCCACTCCCGAGCCGTCTTGATCCGAGCGGCGATCGCGCGGCGACCGTCGCCCTCGAGCCCAGCAAGCTCGTCGATCAGCGCCGCGTGGTCCTCCGCGGTCATCAGCGTCGCTTCATCCATGCCTGAAGCCTAGTCGGTGTGCGTCACCAGGCCGCCGCCCAGGCGCCGGAGGCCCCAGCCAGTCCCTGACGCCGAGGAGATCGCTGGCGTGCCGCGGCAGCTCAGCCCAGCCGCGGCAACACGAGCAGCGGACTGCGCGCGTTGCTCGCCAGGTGCGTGGAGGTCGTGCCGAACATCAGGCTGCGGATCGGCCCGTAGCCGCGCGCGCCGACGATCAGCAGATCGACGCCGGCGGTGAACGAGGCGAGCTCCTCACCGGCGAGACCCACGACGACTGTGCCCTGCACGCCGTCGAGCTTCGCGAGCTCCTCTGTGGCGTCCGCGATCTCATCCGCTTCGGAGGGGGCGCCGGCGACCACGCGAGCGATCCCGGCGTACAGCGGCGTTTCGACGACGGTGAGCGCCTTGAGAGTCGCGCTGTGGCGTGTCGCGAGCTCGCGGGCACACGTCAGCGCCGCCTCACTTTCGGGCGAGCCGTCGTAGCCGACACCGATCGTCGCGATCGAGCGCCCCGCACCCGCGTAGCCGCGCGGCGCGATCGCCACCGCACAGGGAGCCCCGACGAGCGCTGCGCGAGTCGCGTCGCCCATGAGCACGCGCCCGACGAGGCCACGCGGATTGGAGCCCACGGCGAGGAGATCGGCGTTGCGCTCGTGGACAAGGTGGTGCAGGCCCCGCCCGACCGAGGAGGCCGTGAGGGTCAGGAGCTCGGCGTTGATGCCAAGCGCCGTTCGTTCGGCGTCGAGGAGTTCGCGCGACTCCTCGGTCTCGGCCGGTCCGTAGGCGCCGCTGGCGCCACGCACCGGCGTCAGCGTGTGGATGTTGGCGAGCGACAGCTGGGATCCCGGCGCGGCCAGCAACTCCGCGAGCGCGGCCGCGTCGCGGCCCGTCGGGCCCCCGTCGATTCCCACGATCACCTTCTCGAACATCGCTTCCTCCCCTCGACGAACGACACCTTAGATGACAACGGCCCGAGCGCGCCAGCCGCGTTCAGGCGGGGGCGGCGGTGGGTCGAGCGCAGTACGCGCGGCGCTATCTACGCTCGCCGAGGCGCTTGTAGAAGAACGTCGTCGGCGTGAGCGTGGAGTCTGGGTTGAGGGCGTAGTCGGGGATCGTGCCGGCAGCGCTGTAGCCGAGCCGTGTGTACAGGCGCTCCGCCTCGCCGGTCGCGGTGTCGAGCGTGAGCAACCAGCGCCCGGCGTGGAGCGCCGTGCGCTCGAGCTCGCGCATGAGCGCCTCCCCGAGGCCCTGACGGCGCGCGGCGGTGTGCACGAGCAGCTTGCTGACCGTCGCGCGATGAGGCTGGTTGGGCAGGGTGTCGATGTCGAGTACCACCGTGCCCGCGATCTCACCCTGCTCGATCTCGCCGACGAAGAGGACCGCGCGCTCGGCGGCCACGGCGCGCTGTATACGCGCCCAGAAGGATTCGGCGTCCGCGGCCGAGAGCGGGTCAAGGAAGCCGATCGAGGCACCCGCCCTGACGCAGTCGATCAGGAGCGCCCCCAGACGGACAAGCTCACCCGTGATCGCGTGCGACGGGAGCGCGCGGACGCTGTGCGCCGGCGTCATCCTGACCGCCGGCCCTGCGGCTTCGTTCAGAGCCCGGCCGGGTGGCGGATCTGGTAGCCGGAGTTGGCCGGCCGCAGGGGCCGCCAGCGTGGGCCCTGCTCGTTGGACGGATCGTCGGCCGCACTGGTGTCGAGGCGCAGCCCGGCGACGTCGAGGTAGGCATGGCCCGGGTTCGTGAGGATCGTCAGCCACTGGCCTTGACCGGAGTGACCCCAATCCATGAACTGGCCCGAGTCAAGCGGCGTCTTCAGCAGCCGCCCTCCGTGCAGGGCGAAGGACACCGTGCCCGAGCAGTCGTATCCGCGCGAGATGAAGCTCTTGTGACCGCCTCCGAAGACGTATGGGCGGCCGATGATCTTGTTGGCGGCCCAGATGATGCGCTGCACGACCGGCGGCGCGTTCTCGGGCGCCGCGGCAAGGCCGTGCACGATCTCGGCACGCATGCCGGGTACGACCAGGTGCGGAACCGCCCCCGTGGGAATGCCGGCGATGGTGCCGCCGCTCACACTCGCAACCTTGGTGTGGGGTACGTAGGGCTCGATCGCGCCCGAGCTCATCTCCACGTAGACGGGGCCGTGGTAGACGTAGTCCGGCGACTGGTGCTTGCCGAGCACGATCGGCGAGAGCGGGGGCGAGGTCAGGGGCGTGGGCGTGAGAGTCGGCGTCGAGCTCACGTCCGTGGTCCCGACCCCTACGCTCGGGCCGGTAGCCCCGGTGGCGCCAGTCGCGCCGATGGCTCCGGTCGCGCCGGTGGCCCCGATCTGCGTCGTCACGGCCGGGGCGGTGGCGCCGCCGGCGGTCGTCGAGCCGGGTGCCGAATCTGCGATCGCTTCCGGGGCGAGTACCGCGAATGCCAACAGCGCGCTACCGACCAAGCAGACGTGACGCAGCCGCACGAATACCTCTCTCTAAAGCCTGCCGGGTTAGCTGACGGGCTCGCGCTGAAAGAGCAGCGCGTCTCGCGGCATATCCGCGAAATTCGCCCCAACAACCTGGTTCCCCGGTCCCCTGGCGCCGTGCCAGGGATTCGGCGTGTGTGGCGCGCAATCTAGCACGGTGCAAGGACGCGTGCAGAAAATGCGAACCTCGCCCGAGCGCCGAGAATTACGCAAATTGCGGGGTCATTGCCCGCCCTCACGGGTGGGCGGTAACCACCAGCTTGCGCTTCTGCACCTTGCCGAGCGCGTTGCGCGGAAGCGATTCGACAAAGCGAACCTCACGCGGTCGCTTGTGAGGCGTCAGCAGGGCCGCGACGTGCTCGACGAGGTCTGACTCCGCGGCCTCGGCGCCGGGACGCAGCACGACCCAGGCGACGATGCGCTCGCCGAGGTCGACGTCGGCCACGCCGAGCACGGCCGCCTCGGCGACGGCCGCGTGTTCGAGCAGGGCCGACTCGATCTCCCCCGCCCCGATCCGAAAGCCGCCGCTCTTGATCAGATCCGTGCTGCGGCGGCCGACCAGCCGCAGATAGCCGTCCGGGGCGAGAGTGCCGAGGTCGCCAGTCGCGAACCAGCCCTCCCGGAAGGCCTCCGCCGTTTCCCGCTCTTGGCCGAGATAGCCGTCAAAGAGCGACGGGCCACGGACCAGCACGTCGCCGATCGTCGCGTCGTCGCGGGGGAGCTCCCGGCCGTCCTCGCCGACGATCCTCAGCTCGACGCCTTCGAGCGGCGTTCCGACGTAGCCGGCGCGCCGCTCGCCGTCGGCTCTCACCGAGGCGATCATCAGCGTCTCGCTCATGCCGTAGCGCTCGACGATGCGCTGGCCGCAGAGCCGCTCGATACGAGTGTGCTCGGCGGCCGCCAGCGCCGCGGAGCCCGACACCAAGAGTCGCGCCCCGCGCAGGCCGCGCGCGAGCTGGGGATCCCCCTCCGCCGCCGCGGCGAGGCGGTGATACATCGTTGGGACGGCAAACAGCATCGTCGCCTCCCCTCCGAGGGCGGCCGCGATCTCGGCAGGGTCGAAGCCGCCGAAGTGGCGCACCTCGCTGCCGCGGCGCAGCGAGCCGAGGGTCGCCACGACGAGCCCGTGGACGTGAAAGAGAGGTAGCGCATGGACGAGCACGTCCTGCGCGCCCCATTCCCACGCGTCAGCGAGCGCGTCGAGGTTGGCGGCGATGGCAGCGGCGGACAGGACCACGCCCTTGGGGGCGCCCGTCGTCCCACTGGTGAAGACGATCAACCCGCTCTCGCCGGAGCGATCCTCGGCGTGCGGCTGGGATTCGCCGAGCGCTCCGTTCGGCGAGAGCGTCGGCAGGCCGGCGATTTCGACCCCGGGCGGCGCCAGCGCTGCGCTCGGACGACACACCTCGAGAATGCGGGCGACCTCTCCCGCTCCCGACTTGACGTCGATCGGGACCACCTGGAGTCCGGCCCGAAGCGCGGCGAGGAGGCCTATCGCGGTCGCGGTATGCGCTGCCGCCCACAACACGACCGGGCCTTGCGCGGGAAGCCGAGCACGCAGCGCGCTCGCCGCCCGCTCGAGCTCGCCGCGCGTGAGCGATCCATCCGGGAAGCTGACGGCGGCGCCCGTGGCCTGTCCCGCCGGCGTTGGCAGCAGCGACATCGCCGGCCACGGTAGCGATCGCTTTACGATCCCGCCATCCCCGCGAACACCCCACAAGGAGCTGCGCATGTGCCACGACCTTGATTCAGAGCCGCCGATCCCCGTCATCGCAGGCGCCGCCGTCACGCACGAGGACGTGGTCCTCGATGCCGCCGACGGCAATCGGCTCGCGGCCTTCGCGGCAACGCCCGAGGAACCGAGCTCGGTCGGCGTGGTGATCCTCCCCGACGTGCGCGGCCTCTACCACTTCTACGAAGAGCTGGCACTGCGTTTCGCCGAGCGCGGCTACGCCGCCGTCGCCATCGACTACTTCGGGCGCACCGCCGGCGTCGACAAGCGCGATGACGACTTCGAGTACATGGACCACGTGGCACAGACGACGCCGGCAGGGGTGCAGGCCGATGTCGCCGCGGCGGTCTCCTACCTGCGATCGCCCGAGGGTGGCTCGCACAGCGCCATCTTCACCGTCGGCTTCTGCTTCGGCGGACGCAACTCGTGGCTGGCCTCGGCGGGCGGCCACGGGCTCGCCGGAGCGGTCGGCTTCTACGGCGGACCGGGCGAGCGCAACGGCGATCCCGGCCCGATCGCGGTCGTCGATCGCATGGAGGCGCCGGTCCTCGGGCTCCAGGCCGGCGACGACGCCCACATCACCGCGGAGCAGAACGAGGCCTTTGACGCCGCGCTGGGCGCCGCGGGAGTGGAGCACGAGATCGTCACCTTCGCCGGCGCGCCGCACAGCTTCTTCGACCGCCATCACGCCGAGTTCCAGCAGGCCTCCGACGACGCCTGGCAGCGCACGCTGAGCTTCATCGGCGCGCACAGCGCCGCCTGAGGGCGACTGCGAGAGAGCCGGCGAGCGCTCGCCGGCTCTCAGCAAGCGCTCAGCTTTCCCGCAGGGAGCACCAAGGCCGGACGCAGACCATGGCGGTGTCACGCACCCCCCACCGGACTGCGACCGAACTGGAGCCCCCGATGAGCACGCTCGACTCACCCCTGCCCAAATTTGCGATGCGCTCGCGCCGCCACGGCCGTGAGCGGGCCGCGGAGGCACGCTGGGTTCGCCCGGCCGTGTTCGCCTTGCTGGCACTGACGGCGCTCGCATACCTCTGGAACGTGGGCGCCTCGGGCGACGCCAACAGCTTCTACGCGGCCGCCGTGCAGGCCGGGACCAAGAGCTGGAAGGCGTTCTTCTTCGGTTCGCTGGACTCCTCGAGCTTCATCACCACCGACAAGCCGCCGGCTTCGATCTGGTTGATGGCCCTGTCGGGCCGGATCTTCGGTTTCAGCAGCTGGAGCATGCTCGTCCCGCAGGCGCTCGAGGGGGTGGCCGCCGTCGGCCTGCTCTACGCGGGGATCAGACGCTGGTACGGGCCGGCCGCGGGGCTCGTCGCGGGCGCCGCGCTGGCGCTCACGCCGGTGGCGGCGCTGATGTTCCGCTTCAACAACCCCGACGCCCTGCTCATCATGCTGCTGGTCGCCAGCGCCTACTGCCTGACGCGCGCGCTCGAGCATGCGGGCACCCGCTGGATCGTGGCCACCGGCGCGCTGATCGGCTTCGCCTTCCTGGCGAAGATGGGTCAGGCCTTCCTCGTCGTTCCGGGCTTTGGCCTGGCCTATCTGATCGCGGCTCCGACGACCCTGCGCCGTCGCATCGGCGGCGCGCTCGCCGGGCTGGCGGCGCTGGTCGTCAGCGGCGGCTGGTGGGTCGCCATCGTCGCGCTGCTCCCCGCCAGCTCGCGCCCGTTCATCGACGGCTCGCCCGACAACAACATCTTCAATCTCATCTTCGGCTACAACGGCCTGCAGCGCCTGTTCGGCGGTGGCGGTGGCCCGGCCGGCGGAGGCGGTGGAGGCGGCGGGGGCAACTTCAGCGGCTCAACCGGCACCCTGCGTCTGTTCAACGATCTCATGGGGGCCCAGGCATCCTGGCTCCTGCCGGCCGCCCTCGTCGCGCTCGCCGGCGGGCTGTGGCTGACGCGGCGCGCGCCGCGCACCGACCGCACGCGCGCGGCGCTGATCGCGTGGGGCGGCTGGCTGCTCGTGACCGCGGCCGTGTTCAGCTACTCCCAGGGTGTGATCCACACCTACTACACGGTTGCCCTCGCACCGGCAATCGCGGCGTTGGTGGCGATCGGCGCGAGTCTGGTGTGGCAGCGCCGCGACAGCGTGCGCGCGCACGCCATCACCGGCGCCGTCGTCATCGCGACCGGGGTCTGGTCCTACGTGTTGCTCGACCGCGCCTCGGGCTGGCAACCGTGGCTGCGCGTCGTGGTACTCGCGGCAACGGCCGTCGCGCTCGCCGCCCTGGCGGCCAGTGCCCGCCCCGGACCGCTGGCGCGCCGAAGCGGTCTCGTCGCGATCATCGCCGCGCTCATCGTCGCCTTCACGGGACCCGCGGCCTACGCCGTGCAGACGTTGACGAGCACCCACGCGGGCTCGATCCCCTCGGCCGGACCGACGGTAGCGGGGACCGCGGGCGGACCCGGTGGTCTCGCCCGAGGCGTCGGGCGCTTCGGCGGTCGCGCGAGGGGTTCCTTCAACCCGCCCGTCGGCGCCGGCGGAGCGCCGCCAGCGGGCGCCGGCGCAGCGTCTACCGGCCCGGCGCTCTTCGGCGGCCCGGGCGCCGGTGGCACTGCCAACGCCGCACTCGGCCGGCCCTCAGGCGGCCCGGGCGGCGGTCTCGCCGGTGGCGGCTTCGGCGGCGGTGGCGGCGGCACTGCGAGCGTGTCGAGCGCCCTCGTCAGAGCGCTCGAAGCCGACGAGGCCGCCTACCGCTGGGTCGCCGCGACCAGCGGCTCCAGCACGGCCGCTGCATATGAGCTCGCGAGTAACGGCGCTCCCGTCATGGCGCTGGGCGGATTCAACGGCAACGGCGGTGATCTCAGCCTGGCCCGCTTCATCGCCTACGTGCGTGCCGGCGAAGTCCACTACTTCATCGCCAGCACGACCAGCGCCATCACCACGTGGGTCGAGCAGCACTTCTCCGCCGAGACCATCGGCGGCGTGACGGTCTACGACCTGCACCGCTGAAGCGCGCACCCGAGCATGCCACCTCCCGGCGCCGCAGCGGCCGGAGGGTGGCAGCCGGGTGACCGCCGCCAGACGTATCTAGACTCGCCGCGTGAGCGCCGCGAGCCAGACGCCATCTCCGCCCAGCGAGCTCGAAGCGCACTATCGAGCCCGCTCCCTCTGGCTCGATGGGATCGAGGGTCCGTTGACGCCGCGCCCGTCGCTGCCGGGTGACCGCGAATGCGACATCGCGATCGTCGGCGCCGGCTTCACCGGCCTGTGGACCGCCTATTACCTCAAGACGCTCCAGCCGGACCTGCGTATCATCGTGGTCGAGCGCGAGATCGCCGGCTTCGGCCCGTCGGGTCGCAACGGCGGATGGGCGGTCGGCGGCCTCGTGGGCAGCCTCTCGACCTTCGGCCTGGGCGCCGGCGGCGAGCCACTGTCGCACGCGCTGGATGTGACCTACACCGCGATCGACGAGATCGGCGCGGTCGCACAGCGCGAGCAGATCGACTGCGCCTTCACCAAATCGGGAGCGCTCACGGTCGCCACCAGCGACCCACAGTGGCAGCGACTCCAGGAAGCGCAGACGGGCGGCACCGCCGCCAGCCACGGCGCGCCCGCAGGCGAGCTTCTGAGCCCGGCCGAGGCCGCGGAACTCGCAGCCGTGCCAGACCTGCATGGCGGACGCTTCACACCCCACGCTGCTCGGATCGACCCCGCCCGCCTCGTACGCGGCCTCGCGCTGGCGTGTGAGCGCCGTGGCGTGAGCATCTATGAGCGGACCGCTGCTCAGGCGCTCGAGCGCGGTCGCGTGGACTGTGATCGGGGCACGGTGCGCGCCGAGGTGGTCATCAACGCGACCGAGTCCTACAGCACCCAACTTCCAGGCGGGAGGCTGCGTTACCTCCCGCTGTACTCACTGATGATCGCGACCGAACCGCTCGAGGACACTGTCTGGCGAGAGACCCGCTGGCACGACGGACTGCTGATCGACGACGCGCACTACCTCTTCTTCTACGCTCAGCGCACCGCCGACGGGCGCATCGCGATCGGCGGCCGCGGCGCCCCCTACCGCCTGCGCAGCCCCATCGACGAGCGCAACGAACGCGACGGCGGCGTCCACGCCCGCCTGCACGCAACCCTCCGGCGCGCCTTCCCTGCGGCCGCCGAGGCCGCCATAACCCACCACTGGGGCGGCCCTCTGGCGGCTCCGAGGGACTGGAGCATGGGCGTGCAGTTCGATCGCCACAGTGGCCTGGGCGGCGCCGGCGGCTACACAGGCCACGGCGTCGTCGCCTCGAACATCTCAGGCGCGACGCTCGCCGACCTCGTGCTCGGGCGCGACTCGGAGCTCACCACCATGCCGTGGGTCGGCCGCCGCAGCCGTCGCTGGGAGCCCGAGCCGCTGCGCTACCTCGCGTCCAAGGCGATCGTCACAACGCTCGGGGCCGCCGATCGCCGCGAGGACGCGAGCGGGCGGCCGGCCCGTCGCATATTGGCGCTACGTCCCTTTCTGCCACCTGCGCACTGACATAGTGGAAGTTAAGCCGCTGACGCGCTGTAATCCAGATCATGCGAACGAGAGTGGCCGCCGCCGCCTTCGTAGCGGCCGCAGTGGCCTTCGTCACCGGCTTCCCCGCCGGTGGCCCGACCATGGCGGCGGCGACCGGCGCGTGCGTGCCAGCGCCGATCCTCCGGGGCGCTCCTCCGCCGTGGACCTCGTCAGCGTGGGCTGACTCCCCCGGCTTCAGGCTCCCCTACTCCGTCGCCTCCGGTCGCTCGGCCGCGGCGTTCTTCTGGGTCACGCTGCGCGCTGGCAGTCCCACCAACCCCGCCAACAAGGTCCTGTGGGTCATGCGTTACCCGCGCCGGGGGAGCCCGCTTCGGATCTCCGCGCGCGACGGCGCGAAGCCGGCGCTGACCGTCCGCAGCAGCTGGCCCGCTGACTCCTCCCCGGGGGAGATCTATCCCTCCTATCTCAACCTGCCCAAGCCCGGATGCTGGCGGCTGACGCTTCGGTGGAGCTCACACGTCGCGCATCTGAACGTCAGCGTCGTCCGGGCCAAGCGCCCGTCGTCCTGATCTACCCGCCGGACGCCCTGCCGGCGGGCTGACCTCCTCGCGCCTCAGGCGTCGGCGAGGACCGCCTCGACTACCACCTCGATGCCTGCCAGGCGGTTAGCGAGCTCGGGTGCCAGGCCGTAGCGGGCCGCCATGGTCGAGGGCGGCGCATAGCTGATCCGAGTCTGCTCGCCATCTGCCCAAACGAGCAGCTTGAGCGGCAGATCCAGCGCCGCCAGCGGCGCCGCGGCCATCACCGGCGTCCCCGCCGCCGGACTTCCGAAGATCACAACCTTCGTGTCCCGGAGCTCGAGGCCGGAGGCGTGGGCCTCGCCGCTGTGATCGATCACCGCGAAGAGCTTGATCGCCTTCGCCTCGAGCACGTGCTCGATACGGGCGACCGTTTCCGCGACGCTCCACTCGCTCTCCCTAGTAACTGTTCCATCGGCACTCAGTGGCACGGGGGACTGATCTGCCATCGCGAAGCCCTCCTCGGTCGTGGTCGTGGCGCAACGATACGTGGCCAGCCGCGACCCTCGAGGCGCCCACGGTGCGGTCGCGCTCGACCGCGCGCGCCGTGTTTTGGACACCCCGGACGCCGCCCAGCAACACGTTATCTCCGGCATAGCGCGCCTTGAGCGCGACGTAAGTGTGCGGCGCTTGACTGGAGCAATCGCGTGTTCACATCGACCGCCCACGATTCGAGGCTCCAATGCACGACACAACGGAACATCCCGAGGCGACGCTCGCAAGACAGCGGCCGGCGCTGAACATGACAACGCTCCGCAGGTACCGCGCCGCGGCTCTGGGCACCGCGCTCGCCGCCGCGCTCGCCGGCGCCGCGATCGCACATTTCGCCTGGGACACATCCTCGGCGGGCTCGGTCAGTGCCTCGACCGGTTCGTCGCAAGGGTCCGCCCGCTCGTCTGTGCGGGTGACCTCGACCTCGCTCTCCGCGGTTTCAGCCAAGGTCGACACCGGCCCGGTCGACATCAACACCAGGCTCGGCGATGAGGGAACCGCGGCGGGAACCGGGATGATCGTGAGCTCCTCCGGAGAGGTCATCACCAACAACCACGTGATCGATGGCGCAACATCCATCACCGCAACCGACGTCGCGACGGGAACCACCTACAAGGCGCGTGTCGTCGGCTACGACAGCTCCAAGGACATCGCCGTCATCCAGCTCATCGGAGCCAAGTCACTGAACACAGTGACCCTCGGCGACTCCAGCACCGTTCGCCGCGGCCAGTCCGTGATCACGATCGGCAATGCCGGCGGCGTCGGCGGCACCCCCAGTGCGGCTACCGGGACGGTCACGGCACTGAGCAGATCGATCACCGCCTCAGACGGTGTCTCGGGCAACTCCGAACGTCTCAACGGCCTGATCGAGCTCGACGGGTCCCTTGAAGCAGGTGACTCCGGGGGTCCACTCGTCAATAGCTCTGGCGAGGTCGTGGGCATGGACACCGCCGCATCGTCCGGCTTCAGCTTCCGGACGAGCTCCAGCGCCGACTTTGCCATCCCGATCAACGAAGTTCTCGCCATTGCCCAACGAATCGAGCGCGGAGATGCCAGCACCACGATTCACATCGGGGCCACCGCGCTGATCGGCGTCGAGATCGCCGCTGCCGAATCGAGCCCCGCCGGATACGGCTACGGATCCGCCAGCACGATCGAGGGAGCCGCCGTGGCCGGCGTGGAAGCGGGTTCGCCCGCAGCTGCCGCCGGACTAGTCGCCGGAGACACGATCACGGCACTGGGTGGCCACACTGTCGACTCAGCGAGTGCCCTCACCACGATCAAGAACGCCTACCGGCCAGGCCAGCGCGTCAGCGTCGCCTGGGCCGACTCCTCGGGTACCACGCACACGGCCACGATCACCCTCGCCGTAGGACCCGCTGCGTAAGCACGCAACGGGGCAGTTCGGCCGCCGCACCAGGGCACTTCGGCTTTTGCTCCAGCGAGGTGCGGCGGCCGAGCCGGCGGGTCTTGCTCTCCGCGCGGCCGGTCGTCGGGGGCTCGCAACGACCACCCGAGCCCGCCAACGCGCGCGCCCCGCGTCCGACGGATGAGGCCGGACACCTAGGACAACCCGAGGACGAGGTCGCATACGACCGCAGGCTGGGAGAGGAATGGGTGGTGGCCCGCGTCCAACTCCACGACGCTGCCCGCGCGATCTGCGCACGCGCGCTGACGCTCCGCGGGAGTGCCTCTATCCGCGGCGCAGACCAGGTACGTCGAGGCCGTGTCGTGCCAGGCCGCTGAGCGCACCGGCTGCCCCAGCACATGCAAGCTCTGCTCCGCGAGCTTTCCGCCGGCCTCTCGCTGGGTGTCCGCGTCACAGTCCTGCAGAAACGTGTCGACCAAGGCTTCCCGGCGGACGGTGAACGTACCGGCCTCGGGATCGATCGCGAGAAACGCCGGCGGCTCCTCGGCGCCGAACGAGGACAGGCTCTGCCCGACCTCCGGCAGGTAGCTGGATACCAGCAGCAAGTGCTGCACGGCATCGATGCCCGCCGCGGCCTCCGCAACGACGATCCCTCCGTAGCTGTGGGCAACCACCACGGTCGGCTCGCCGCTCGCGCCCAGGACTTCTCGGACCGCCGCCACATCCTCGGGCAACCCGGGTCCTCCCGCGCCGGCCGGCTCACCCGCCTCGCCACAGCTCGGCAGGGCAGGCGTCTCGCTCACGACGCCCCGTCCTGCCAAAAGCTCAGCGGTTCGGCGCCACCACCACGCCCCGTCCTTGACGCACGCCCCGTGCACGAAAACGACTCTCACCATGGCCTCCTCAGTTGTCTTCGACGTGCCGCCATCCCGGGCGCTACGAGGGAAGGGTCGCGAACAGCGTTACGCGCGGCGCGCTGCCGACTGGGCGCGTGACGTGTCCCGCGCCGGTTGTGTCCTCGACGAGCACGACACTTCCGGGGCCAAAGCTGCGCGTCTCCCCGTCAGAGGCGGTCACCTCGGCGGTTCCCTCAAGGGTGATGATCAACAAACGCCGAGGCGCGGTGTGGGGTAGGTCGCTGTGTGTCTCATCCACCACACGACGAAAGATCAGGCCGTCGACCGGCAGGGGGGCTGACACCTGCGTCAGCGCTCCCGAGCTGTGGGTTTGCGCGTCGGTTTCGAGGACGACGTCCTCGAAATGACTTTCACCTCGGGCGTCCGCATAGAGGCGGACGTAAGAGAGCTCAGCGCTCACGCGATCACTGGCGCTGTCGGGGTCAGAACGACCTTGCCGAAGACCGTGCGGTCCTCGACGAGCGCGATGGCCTGGCGGGCGTCCTCGAGAGCGAAGGTGGCAGCGACGGCAGGCGTGAGGGCGCCCTGCGCGACGAGCTCCAGACAGCGCGTCAGGTCGTCGAGCGTTCGGTTGACGGAGCCCGTGATCTGCAAGCGCGAGCGGATCAGCCGCGCGAGGTCAATCTCGACTCGTCCTCCGTCGTGCCAGCCGCAGCTGACCAGCCGCCCATCCATGGCAAGCGAGTCGAGCGCGGTGATGAATGAGGCGCCGCCGACGTGGTCGAAGGCGACGTCGACGCCCTCCCCGCCGGTGAGCCGGCTGACCTCCGCTGCGACATCGGTGGTGCGGTAGTTGATGCCGACATCCAGGCCACGGTCCCGAGCCGTCTCAAGCTTGTCCGCGCTCGAGGCGGTCCCGATCACGAAAGCGCCGGCCTGTTTGGCAATGTCGAGGGCCGCCGAGCCGACGCCGCTGCCGACCGAGCTGACAAGCACGCGCTCACCGGCGCGCAGGCCTGCGCGCGCGATCAGCATTTGCCACGCGGTGCCGTAGGACATCTGGACCGCGGCCGCGGTGACGTCGGAGACGGTGTCGGGAATGCGGACGAGCCGGCGCGAGTCGCAGACGAGCGCATCGGCGAAGCCGCCGCGGACGCTGTCGAGCGTGAAGGCCCCGTGCACGCATCGCCACTCGCGGCCCGACCGGCAGTAGCGACACCTGCCGCAGGAGTCGGTGACGTCGCGCATCACCCGCTCGCCGAGCGAGAAGTCGGTGACGCCTTCGCCCAGGCCCGCGACGACCCCGACGGCTTCCATGCCGCCCACGAAGGGAAACGAAATCGGGAGCCCCGAGACGCCCTCGCGAACCTGCAGGTCGAAGCGATTGATCGCCGCGGCGGTCACACGTACCAGGACCTCGCCGCGAGCCGGCTTCGGCTCCGGCAACTCCACGAGCTCGAGGACGTCACGGTCACCGAACTCGGCGAAGCTCTGGGCGCGCATCAGAAGGGCCGAAGCCTACAGCGGCAGCTTCTTGCGCAAATCGGTGGCGGAGCGGAGGAGTCGAAGCGTAATCCGGACGGTCTCAGCGGCCGAACGCCCTGGCATGCGATGCTCCGGCACCTGCGCGGCAACGCGGCGGACGTCGCCGAGGAGACGCAAGAGTCAGACGGGATCGGTCGCTCCGCGTGGGTCACCGATCCCGAAACGAATCGCCTTAAGCTCGGGCAACCAGCCTGAGGCCCAACCGAGCCCCGCAGACCCACAGATGGAAGCCCACCCGCCAACCAACGAACTTGACGGTTGCACCGTGATCGTCACGGGCGGCGCGTCGGGAATCGGTCTGGCGACCACGTCGGCGTTCGCCACGCTCGGCGCGCACGTCGTAGTCGCGGACGTCGATGAGGCCGCGCTCAAGGCCGCCAGCACGCAGTTCGCCGAACAACTGACCGCGGTGCGTGCAGACGTGTCCTCGCTCGAAGACTGCGAGCGAGTCATCCAAGCCGCGGCGGCGACGCACCTGCCACTCCGAGCGCTCGTCAATTGCGCCGCGTCGTTTCTCGGACGCGGCGCCGATGCCACGCCCGCCGATTGGGACACCGTGCTCGCCGTCAACGTCAGGGGACCTGCGCTGATGGCGTCGGCCGCGCTGCCGCTGCTGCGCGCGGCCGAAGGAGCGGCGATCGTCAACGTGGCATCAGTGTCAGGACATATCGCACAGCCTGACTCGTGGACGTACAACACCACCAAAGGGGCGATCCTCGCGCTGACACGCTGCCAGGCGCTCGATCTCGCGCCGGACGGCATTCGCGTGAACAGCGTCTCGCCCGGCACGATCAAGACTCCGGCCCTGGAACCTCGCATCGCAAGCGCCCCGGACGCGCTGGGCACCATGGGCTGGCAGCACATCCTCGGCCGCGTGGGAGAGCCGGATGAGGTGGCGAGCGTCATCGCCTTCCTGTGCGGGCGCGGCGCAAGCTTCATCACCGGAGCGGACGTCGTCGTCGACGGGGGGTATCTGGCGAGGGGCCACGACGTCCTAAGAGGGGATCCTGCTCGTAACCGTTCGGCAGACGGCAACTAGCAGTCCTGCGCACTTCCGCACTGATCGCCCACCCCCGCCCAGCGATAACAGGGGCAACACGCCCCCCAAGCGGACAGCCACGCCGCCTGATTCCCAACCCCCGACTCCCGCGGCGACCAACGCGCCGCGTTGATGGAGCGCGCAGCCCGCCGAGCTTAGAGGTCGCCGGGTTCGTCAGACTGCCGGACGCCGCGACGACATCGCCGTATCGCCCGCTTAGCGACAGGAGAGCTGTATCCATGGAACGTCTCGTGATGACCCTCGATGAGGACGAGCTTTTGGGCCTGCAGGCCCTGGCGAAGGTCAACCCGCCCTCAGATGGCCAGGCAGAGGGAGCGTCGACAATCGCCGCCCTCGTGATGCGCGAGGGACTGGTGTCGAGGCTCGAGCAGGCTGGTCTTCCGTGGGCTCCGTCGGCCGCACTCGTAGAGGAGCACCTGCGCGAGTCCCGCGTCGTGGGGGCGCTAGATGAGGGCGATACGTCGCGCGACGCCCACGCGGCATGGACTACCTCCGGCGAAAACCCGGCCCCAGACGCCGCGCCGACCTCGCGACCGCGATCGTCACTCGCTTCGTTCTGGGGCAACAGCCGGGCGCGAACGGCGACCTGCGGTGCCTTGGCGATGGTGACACTCGTCTTGCTCCTGGGAGGCTATGTCGCTAAATGGGGCTGGACCGGGTTTGAGAGCAACGACCAGGTATGGGACTGGCTAACCCTCCTCTTGCTGCCGGTGGCGTTCGCGACGTTGCCGATTTGGCTGGAGTTCGGCCAGCACATGAGCAGCGCGCGCAAGACGGCTTTGCTGGTTGCCATCCTGGCGTTCGCAGCGTTCGTGGTAGCCGGCTATCTCGTGCCGATCAGCTGGACTGGCTTCAGCGGTAACACGCTGTGGGACTGGCTGACGCTCATCGTGTTACCTGTCACGTTGATCACCATCCGTGCGTGGCCCACGTCGCCGCGTGAAATAAGACGGATCCACGTCGTCGTCGCGAGCTTGCTCGGCATCGCGGCGGTCATCACACTGGTCGGTGGCTACGCCGGCACCTGGAAATGGACTGGGTATCCGGGTAACACGCTGTGGGACTGGCTGCAGCTCCTCCTTGCCCCGCTGGTCGTCGGGACCATCCTGGTGCCGGCTTCGGCGCGGATGTTGTCAGGCGACGCTGCCCGGCTTGCCGCCGCGGCGGTGGAGCGCGAGAAAGCTACGGCGAGAGCTCGTCGAGAACTACAGGCGCGCGGCGGCGAAACCAGATCAAGCTCGTGACGAAGTCTTCGGCAAGGCTGCACGGAGTCGAGCGTCGAACGGCCGCCCGAGCGCGCTTAGACGCTGACACGCGGCGGCAGTGCGGCTCCGACGTTGGAGCAAGACGATGGCCGCCATGGCTCCGACGCCAGGGACGACGGACGACGGCCTTAGCGTGTGATTCTGAAGCTGTGGGTGGCGGGAGTGGGGTCGGGACCGCCAGGGCCCTCCGCGCGGACGTAGAAGGTGTAGGCGCCCGCTCTGAGGTGCTTGTAGGTCTTGTCCGGGCTGCGCGGCAAGTACGGCGGAGCTGAGGCGTTTCGATCCTTTCGGCTCGTTTGCCGTACGAGCTTGCAGGCGAAGGCTGAGTCGGCTTCGGTTGCCGCGGAGCGGAAGGCGGCGACTCCGCGACGCGGTTTGACCTTCACGCCGAGCAGACGGGTGTTGGGCGGCGACAGCTCGCTGGCGGCCGGGGAAGCCACGGTCGCAGTTGGAGGCATGACGCTCGCGGTCGGCAGCGGAGGTAGGTCTGGCGTCAGGGCAGGCGCGACGACCGTCGATGCGAAATTTGCAGTCACGGATGTCAGGGCGCTCATCGCGACTGTGCATGTGCCGGTCCCCGAGCAGCCGCCGCCGGACCAGCCGGTGAACTGCGTCCCGGCGGTGGGCGTGGCGGTGAGCGTGACTGTGGAACCCTGCGGATAGCTCGCCTGGCACACGCCGGAGCAGGCGATGCCCTCGCCGTTGACGGTGCCCTCGGTCGCGGGTACCACGGTCACGTCGAGTTCCTCGGGCACGCTGCCGACGAGCACGTTTCCGTTGGAGTCGGTGGCAATGCACATGGCCGTCGCCGGGCATGTCACGCCGGTGAAGCGGCCGTCGGGATCGACATCGTCGGCGATCGTCCACGTCGAGGGGCCACCGGCTGGGTCGGTGCTCGTCAGCAGGTCACCCGAGCGGTCCGTCGCAAAGCACAGCGACGTCGAGTCACAGAAGACGGTTCCGAGGCCGTTCTTCGGGTCGACGTACTCGGGCGTCCACGCCGCGGCGCCGCCTGTCGGGTCGGTGGAGACCATCATCGTGCCGCTTTGGTCAGCCGCCGAGATCTCGTGGGGGGCGCCGCCGAGACAGAGGGTGGAGCTCGGGCAGGACACGTTGGTCGGACCGGAGGCGCCCAGCACCACGGTGCTCCAAGCGCTCGCGCCGCCCGTCGGGTCAGTCGAGATCAGAAGATCGCCGGAATACGGTGCGACGCAGAGCACGCTCGGGGTGTCGGTACAAGTTATGTCGCCCGGCGTGTCGCCGGGCCCGACGTCCGTGACCTGCCACGTCCCGGCACCGCCGAGCGGATCTGTCGAAACGGCGACGTCGCCAACGTTGTCGACCGCCACGCATAGCGTCGTGCTTGCACACGAGACGCCGACGAACTGATGGGCACCCGGGATCTGCGTGTTCGTCCAAGCGGTGGGCCCACCGGTGGGATCGGTCGAGGTCACGACGTCCCCGTCCGACGCAACAGCGACACACATGCGATCCGAGGGACACGCGAGTCCCATGAGCGAGCCATAGTCACCGTAGCTGACGTGCGCCAAGGTCCACGTCGAGGGACCCTCGAGCGGATCGGTCGAGGTCATCACATTTCCATAGTCATCGACGGCGACACACAGCGCAGCCGACGGACACGCGAGATTGTGGATGGCGGTCGTCGCTCCGTAGGGATCCGGGGGGTCGATCACGGCCGGGGACGACCACGAGAGGGCCTCATCGGCGCGAGCGCTGGACACGGACCCCATGCTGAGAACGAGCAAGCTTGCGCACACCACGAACCAAACAACATGACGACGCCGCACAGGCGCGCTTGCGATCACGGCTCGTTCTACAGGCGAACCCGGACCGACGGCCCTGTGAAGGATGGTCGCCACGCACAAGCAACGCAGACCACGCCGCGTTGCTCGCGACGCGATCCAGAACGTGGACGAGTATCCGAGTCCTCTCGGTGCGCACCTCGAGGATCGACGAGCAGCAAATGGCCCCGCTGGGCGAGCACGCGGGAAGCCTCCGTGGGTCGGGCTGCCCAGTGAAAACCGGCCGATGCGCTACTCTGGACGGGTCAGATAGCGACGGCACCTAGAGGGCGAGACCTTCTTCTGAATGTCCCCTTGCCGCGAAAGCAGCCTGATCTTCTGATGGCCGAAAGTCCACCCAAGGGTGGGCTTTCCGCGCTTAAGGGCGTTTGGTGGGCCTCGTTGCGCGCTGATCAGGGCAGGATGTCGTCCAGCGTCACCGTGAATCGACCGTTGGACTCCTCATCGAGTTGGCCCTCGATATGCAGGCGCGCCGGGCCGGTCTCGGTCCACAGATCGAGGAAGTAAGCCCAACCCGGCACCTCCGGATCATCGGACTTGGTGATCACCTCCACCCCGTAGGTCTCGCGCGGCGGAGGCACGAGGGCCTCGGGACAGTCCTCCTCGACGCGTCGGCGCAGGTCCTCGATCCCGAGCCGATCACCGGAGAGTTCCCGGAGTTCGTCGTATTCGCCGTCTACCACGAGGCCGACGACATCCTCGAGAGCCCGGTACATCGGCTCGGGCATCAGTTCGAGGGGCTCGGCAATCTCTCCGCGGGCGCCCAGCTCGTACTCCGGCGTCAGGTCGAGGCGGTTGTAGAAATAGTCCTCGCACGCGGCGCGCGCCTGGCGGGAGATGCCCCTGGGTAGCCCGGCAGCGCCGAGCGCAAAGACCGCCGCAGCGATCGCCTCGTCAAGCGTTCCGTGCCGGCGCGTGAGCTGTGCGGTGACCGCGCGACCGTGCTCCGTTTCGCGGGCCACGGAAGAGCCATCCAACAGAATCGACGGGGCGTCGTGGCGGCTGTAGCCCGCGCAAGCCCGCACCGCCGAGTGAAGAACGATCAGATGATCGCCCATTACGGTCTGCGCAGTGATCGGTCGACGGATTCCATCCTTGTCGGCCAGCTCGCCGAGGCGCCATCGTAGCGCTGCCACCACCGAGCATCGAACCGTCGCCGAAACAGAACTTCGTCAGCCTGCTTGCGCATGACCGCAGTTGGTCGCCCATTGAGCGGCGAAGGCTCGTGTCGGATGCGTACCGTGCTTGGCCGCGGACCACCCAGGCAGCCGGTGTCGGACATTCATCCAACAGGCCCAAAGGTCAGCACGGACAGCCAGTCCGCTGCCGAGGACCGGGTGAGGAGCCCGCCGCCGCCCGAGACCCCAACCCGGCCGACCGGGCATACCGACCGCCACCAGCCATGATCCCACCGGAGGGCGAAGGCCAGAGTGTCGCTACGAGGCGTCGTGACCCTCGCCCAACGGAAATGGACCAGAGATATCGCTAGTGCCGCTTTCGGCCGACTCCCGGTGCTGCGGTGACCTGTTTCATCCAGAGTCCGACTTGTCGTTCGTCGAGATCCTGCAGCGTTTCCAGTTCGATGCCGCGGGTCGCCTTGCCCATCCCGGTCGGGGTGACGGGCGGCACGGGGTCGAGCAGCGTCGCGCCGTTGATGAACATGAGCTTGACGTGGCCGACGAAGGCCCCGCTGCTGAAGCACCAGCCGTCGCCGACACCGTAATAAGCCATTCCCCATTTCACCGACCGCTCGAGCCTTGGGAGCGTTCGCGCTGCGAGCTCGTCGATCGCTAGCGCGATGCTCCGTTGCGGCTCAGGCAGGCTCGCGATGTAGTCGAAGACAGGGCGATCGCCAACGGCTGGCTTCGCCGGACTCGCCTTGCCGGTCATCGACGTCAACAACGGTACGCCGGCCGCCGAGCTCGCTGCTGGATCCCCGGTTCCGCGCATGGGCGCTACCTCTCCGACGCGCCAGAACGGTGACGCGCGTCTGCAGAGCCCTGCTCCGCGTACCTGTGCTGCAGGGTCGCCCAGGCGTCCATGTCGAAGGGCATCGGCCGGCCGGCGAGTGCGGCCTGCAAGCGGTCGAATCCGTAGTGGCCACCGACCACGTCACCGCGCCGGATCGCTTCGTCGGGGTCGGGGACGAAGTAGGTCGCGCGAAGCCGGGTGCCGTCGCCGACGGGCTCGAGTTCGTAGCGCATCCAGGAGCCGGGGCTCGTGTGGGTGTGCTCGAGGAGCGTCGGCTTTTCGATGCGAAGGAAGCGGAACTCCAGCTGCGGACCGTCCGGCCAGTCGAACGTCAGCGTCCCGCCGACGTGGAGGTCGACATGGACGTTCGTGGCGAAGGGAGGCCACCAGTCCGCGAGACGATCTGCGTCGGTCAGCGCGGACCACACGTCGTCGGGCGAGTTGGGGAAGTCGCGCTCGAAGCGGATCAGCCCGCCCTCGCTGGTGCGTTCCACTGTCGCTAGCCGGTCGCTCATGATGGCTCCTTCGAGGCTGGATCGGGGACTGCTGGGAGGGCCGTGCGCTCGAGGTGACGGCTCAGAGCGTCGAGACGCGTGGACCATTCCGACCGGTACGGCTCGAGCCAGTCGTCGAGTTCGCGAAGCGGTTCGCTGCGCAAGCCGTAGAGGCGCCGTTGAGCATCCGAGCGAACGGTCACCAGACCCGCATCCCGCAGGATTCTCAAGTGCCGTGAGACGCCCGGCTGCGACATCCCCAGCCGCTCCACGAGCTCGGTCACCGAACGTTCCTCCGTTCGCACAGCGTCGAGGATGCGTCTCCTGGTCGGCTCGACGATCGCTTCGAGCACGGCGTCAGCGGTCATGCATCGAACATAGCAGATCGCTTATATATGCGCAACAATATGTAACGGATGCCCTGGCGTTGGGCGTGCGCATCTACGCTGCCGACCATGCCGCACGAGCGAGACGTCGCCGCGTTCGACAACAGATCTCAACGCTACGAGCAGGGATGGTTGGGCCGTCTGCATCGTGACATCGTCGACACAACGCTCGAGCTCGCGCTCGCACTCGACCAGACGCCCAGCCGGCTACTGGATATTGGCTGCGGCAGCGGGTACCTGTTGCGCCAGACGGCAGCGCGTCTACCTGATGCCATCGAGATAGTCGGGATCGACCCGGCTGCGGGAATGATCGAGGTCGCCCGTGCAGCCACTTCCGACAAGCGCGTGAGATTTGAGCGAGGCGTCGCGGAGAAGCTGCAGTTCGCGGACGACAACTTCGATCTGGTGCTCGCTACAACGTCGTTCGATCACTGGGCGGATCAGCGGGCGGGGCTCACGGAGGCTGCACGCGTGCTCGCCCCGGGCGGCTATTTCGTGCTCGTCGATCTGCTTTCCCAGTGGTTGCTCCCAACGACAATCACGGCACGCCGAGGCCATGCCCGGACCGTCCGTCGCGCCCAGGCGTTACTTCGTGAGGCCGGGCTACAACCGATCGGCCGGCACAACCTGTACGTGGTCGTCCGAGCCCTGACCGCCCGCAAGATGCTCGACAATACGGACGAGACTTCCCCCACACCCTGAACGTCCTTTGCCACTCGACGAACCCGGCCGGCCGCACGTCGCGAACTTCTCTACAGCATCCCGCCGGGCCCGCTCCCTAGCGATCGGAGTAGGCGCAGTAGCAGAACTCCGTCAGTCTGCTTGCGCATGACCACCGTTGATCGCCCATTGCGCGGCGAAGGCTCGTTCGTATGCTGGCCGTGCCTCGCCGCGGGCCACATAGGCAGCCAGCGTCGGAAATTCATCCAGCAGGCCCGAAGGTCTCAACCTGAGCAGCACGGACACCATCATCAGGTCGCCGGCGCTGAACGCCCCGTCGAGCCAGTCGGCATCACCCAAGCGGCTGGAGAGCTGGCGCACGCGATCACGAATGCGGTCTTTGACCAGAGGTAGGCGCTCTTCGGTCCAGGGCTTATCGGCCTCCGCAAATCGCGCGGTTACCAGCTCAAGAATCGGTGGCTCCACGGTGTTGAGCGCGGCGAACATCCAGGTGATGGCCCGCGCACGCGCGTTCGCGTCGTCCGGGAAGAGGCCGGCGTGGTGCTCGGCGATGTGGAGGACGATCGCGCCGGTCTCGAACAACGCGAGCTCGCCTTCCTCGTAGGTCGGAATCAGGCCGAAGGGATGGATGAGCAGATGCGCGGGTTCCTGCCTCGCCTGCAACGAAAGCAGGCGAACCTCGTAGGGCTGGCCCACCTCCTCGAGCGCCCAGCGCACGCGTGTGTCGCGCGCCAGGCCCATGCCGCCATCAGGCGACCGTTCGAACGCGGTAATGACGATGGTCATCGCGAGGTGCTCCTCCGCTTCTGCATGGCCTCACTCACGCTGATCGGCGCGACTCGCACGATGACTCTGCCCATCGGGACCTCTCGCCGCGGCTTCGATGTCGCCTGACCCGACGATCGTAACCGTCTCAAGCGCGTTGCCCTAGGCCGACCACTCGGCGGAGACGCAGGTACCGTGCCGCGGTCGCCGATGCCGAGCGGCTCTACACGACGCAAGGGTCCCGCGGCGCGCGCTCGGACCGCGAGCAGCTCGAGGTAGGCCATCCGACTATCGCGGTACCGCTGAGCTTGGCTTGGCGCTGGCGCTGTGCTCGCGTCGCAGTGGCGGCGTGCGGGGATGGTCGGGGTCGTGTGCGGCAAACCAGGCCTCGAAGGACGCGCTGTAGCCGGGTTCGAGCCTTTGGCCACCACCCCGCTAAAAGGAAAAGGCCCGCGTTTGCGGCCCTTCTCAATAGCGGGGGCGGGATTCGAACCCGCGACCTTCGGGTTATGAGATGCCGCTGGAAGGGTCCGCTGAAGCTGTTTGCGGCGGTTTCGTGCCGCTGAGGTGCGCTCCAGTACGCTGGAATTCGCGGAGTTCTAGACCTAATTCGGGACCAGAAGTTGCTAGCGCAAGGACTTGTCGTGGCCCGGACAAACGCGGCGTGGCCGGCTCCTCCTGAGTGCGTAGACCCACACTCCCGGCCCACGAGCAGACACCGACAGCCCTCTCTGTCGTCCGGTCGCCCTCCGCGGGCCGGGGGCACCTCAGCTGACTTGGCGTGTTGTTTGTCAAGTGGGAGCGCTGAAAGCCCCGCGGGGAGCGAAATTTTTATGTGTTCGGGAGGGCGGGGCGTCGGGCTCGTTGACGGCGTTGCCAGTCTGATATGCGGGGGTTGGAGCCCCAGGGCCTTGTTCGCTGCGGGGGGTGCGCGGGTCTAGGGTCGCGCGTCACGCCCACTTGTGTGGTGTGGCTCATAGCTGAAGCGCGCGCGCCCGACCGCTCGCCGGGCCGGTGCCCTACTCACCTGAGCGTTGGGATGTCAGCCGAGCGTTAGTCGCTGGTGGCGGCGGCCCAGAGGAAACAGGCGAGCTCGCGGGCGACCGCGACGGTCACCACACCGTGCGGTTCGCCGCGGGCTTGCATCTGGCGATAGATGCGATGGAGCCGGTGCTGGGCCTTTCGCGATCTCCAGCACGCACCAGCGCCTTGGCCGCCACCTTCCGAACCGCCCGATCCGAATCGTTCAACCGCGACGCCAGGACGGAGATCGCAGACGGATGCGGCACGTTGAGGAGCACAAGTGCCGCCGAGGAGCACTCACCCAGTGGAGATTTTATCGCCGCCGACGGGCAGACGGGGGCCGCGGCAGTCGGGTACTGTCGACCAAGAGGGTAACTTCCCCGGGAATTCGGCGAACCGCTCGCGCAATGTGCTTCCATACCACCACACGCGTGTCGTGGTAAGTACCGTGGCCTGGCCGTCGTGATGAGCTCACCCCGATCGCTGCGGGCAACTATCTTTGCCCATGACAACGACTATGGCTTCGACGCCGTCGACCCCCCTCCGCTCCAACACGCGGCACGCGTGACGTGTGTAGTGGCCTATCACGACACGGGCTCACTTACCTCACAGGTCGTAACCGCATTGATCGACTCACTCAGGTGCTACCGCGAGAGCACGGGTGGGTCGTCTCATTCCTGTGGCCTCATCGTGGTCGACGATGGATCCCGCCTCCGACCTTTCCGCCCTCCCTTGGACTTGGAAGGCGTCGAGCTCAAGGTCATCCGCCTCGCGCAGAATCAAGGCCGCTCCTACGCACGCAACGTCGGGCTGCGCGAAGCTCGAGAAGCGGGCGCCGATGTCACCGTCTTCGTTGATTCTGATGTCATCGTTCCGCGCGACCACATCACCAACCTCGTCCAGGTCATGCAGCCACGTGATCAAGCGATCGCCGCCGGCCTGTTCTTCGCGGTCCAGAGTCTGGAGGCCGACATGCTGGCGTCCGCGCTCGACGGGGCCCGCAGCCATCACGACTGGCGGTCGCAGTGCGTGTACCAGCCGTCGTGGGTCGGTTGTCCGTCGGACCACGAGTTCGTCGGTCGCCGGTTCTCACTGCTCGCACAGACGCGTGGCTTCAGGGACTGGAGCGGAATGGTCGGACCCTGGTGTCTGGCAAACATGGTCCTCGGTGGCTGCTTCGCCGTTTCCACTGAGCTTGCCGCCATGGTCGGCGGCTTTGACGAGTCTTTTGACCGATACGGCTTCACCGAGACAACCTTGGTTGCCCGCCTGATCGCGGCGGGCTGCGCCGTCATTCCGGTCCTGCGCAGCACAGCACTCCACGTTGAGCTCCAGCCGGCCCACCTTCCTCAGAGTGAGCGTAATCTGTGCTTCCGCGACGCTCACCGACGCTTCTTCACCCAGTTTCTGGCCGGTCAGACATGAGCCACCCCCTCGCCCTGGTCGGAGGGCGGGCAAACCTCATATACCACGACATCTCCAACGCAACTCGGTCGCGCTGGGCCGTGCCCGTGGAGCACTGGCTGGGCGTCGCCGAGCAGCTACGCATCGCCGGCGTGTCAGACAGAGTCCGCATGTATTTAGACGATGGATATGCCTCTGCCACCGCCGCGGCCCGACTGATGCGACAGCGCTACCCTGAGGTCGAGGTTGTGGCCGCGCTCACGGTCAAGACGATCGGTGAAGCCGGTCATCTCGACTGGCACGCCATCCGCGCGATGCACTCGTGGGGCGTCCAGATCGTGGGGCACGGCTACCAGCACGTGCGGCTCGCCGCCTATCGCGACGGGTCAGCCCTGAAGACACCGCACGACGGTCTCTATCGCCCGGCCCCAAGTCTCGCCGACGATGTCCAGCTCAGCGCCAACGAGGTCCTGTTTCAGCTGGCCGAGACGTGCGATGCGCTCGCGGATGTTGCTCGCTCCGAGTTCGCGCTCCCCTATGGCGCCTATAACACCGACGTGATCAATATCAACGATCGTCATCGATTCTTTGCTGTCATCTCTACAGCGGACTACGGATGGGACTTTGGCCAGGAGCTCCGCCCTCGTCTTCTCGTCACGCGGGATCTGTCGCCACGGGACATCCCCGGCCTGCTCGCGTTTCCCTGGCCGAAGTAGCGATGATCGTCTCGACACTTGAAGGCTTGCCATTCGCGGGCAAGAGCTCAAGTGGAAGCTATGTGAAGCAGCAGAGGCCAGGCACGCTTCTGGTGGCGGACTATCACGATCTCCTGTCGGCTGAACTACAAGCCAAGCTTTCGGCCGCGCCCAGCTCGCAGATCGAGCAAGGTCGTCGCATCCAGACGTACCTCATGCTCGACCGCGAGCGCTGGGACACAATCGCCCAGACCGATGCTGGGCTCGTTGTGCTCGATCGCTGTCACCTCTCGTTGATGGCGTACACGATCGCGCTCGAGCCGTGGATCGGCTCAGTCGCCCGACGGGAGTCTCTCGAGCGAATCCAGTCCGCCCTGACTCTTCCGATGCATCCGATGCGACAGCCCGACGTCATCGTCTACCTCGCGATGAGCGCGGAGGTTGCGTCACTCCGATGCCGTGAGCTCGCCACGACCATGCCGCCAAGGCTACGCTCAGTGACCTTTACCCAGCGACTCATCGACGCCTACGAGCAGGTGCTCGTCAGCGTCGCGGGAAGAGTCGTGCGCTGCTCGTCGGAGCAGCCCCTCGACGACCTGCACGCCGAGGTCCTCTCGGTGCTCGAATCCCTTGCGCCATGAGCCGCGTCGCCAAGCTCATCATGGCGGCGCGGGTAGCACAAGCGCTGCTCGCCATCGCTAAAGCCTCTGCGTCGCGCCGCTTCCTGCGCTCACCGACAGCATCTGCTCCGCCCTACGACGGCGGTCGCGTTGCTGTACACGTGCTGATCCCGCTGCTGCACGAGGCCCCTCGCGTTCAGCGGCTGCTAGACGGATGGGAGCAGCTTCTCGCCGCCCACGACGAACTCGTGCTAGTCGTGCTCACCACTGCGCGCGAAGAGGTCGACCGCGTGGCTGGCACAAGCGGCACGCGGGGAGCGTTGGTCGCCGACGGCCGACTTGCCGCGTGGACCGAGGCAGGGAGGGCCCGTCAGCTGCACTACCCACGCTTCAACCGCACATATGGCGAACAGGTCCGGTGGGGGGTCGAGCAGGTTAGACAGACATGCGCATCGGCCGACTATGTACTGCTCGTCAATGCCGACTCGCGCATCGATGACGAGGGCATTCGTCAGCTTCTCGGAGCCGTCCACCAGGGATATGCGTGCGTGCAGCAGTCGGCCGTGTTCCTCGCGAATTTCGCGCACCTGAATCCGGTTCCGGCCGCCGAGGCTCTCCTGCAAAGCACATGGACGGTCGAGACGGAGCTGTTTCGCTATCTCGCGGGCAGCGGGACGATCAGATGGCTACCTCAGCGCGTCCAATCGATCTGGTACCAGCACTCGGTTGGACACGGGCTCTTGATCTCGATGGATCTGCTTGATCTGATTGGAGGTCTCCCAAACCCCGACATCGGCCTCGAGGACTCGGCGCTTGGATATCTGATTCGCAGCCACGGTGAGCGGGTGCGTCCGCTTCGTCGCTTAGAGCTCGCCGATGCACCATCTTCAGTTCGAGCGCTCCTGAGACAGCGGGCGACGTGGGTGCGCGGCCCGATCGGGGCGCTCTGGTACGGACCGACGTCGCGTCGCGAACGGCTTCTGGTCGCTCAGGCTCTCTACGACGGCGCGAGGTGGGCGTTCATGCTTCCCGCAATCTGCGTGGAGATGATCCTCCTCGGCCCACGGGGCCGTCGTCTACGAGCACTAGTGTTCGTGCTGCGTCGCTACACAACGCTCGCCCTGATGCTGGGCAGCTTGCCCGAGCTCACCGATTATGGGGTGGAGAAGCCGCCGGTGCGGAAGCTTGCCGTCGCGCTCCTCGTCTACCCGGTCGCGGTCCTCAGCTACGGAGCAGGAGGCCTGCGGGGAGCGATCGAAATTGTCCGCGAATGGAAAACGGGAAGACTCCGCATACAGCCCAAAACCGACGCCTAGCCGCGCTCGACGGCCAGACGTACCTGCCGATCTTCGACACGATCGTATTCTTCGACTGGTACGGCACATTGTCGACCAGTCGATTCTGGGATCACATCACCGAGGCCCCGGGCCACGCCCTTAGGCGGATCCTGGATCGCCGCCTGGAGAAGCTCTTCAGCCTTGAAAAGGAGACGATCTCGCTCTGGATGCGAGGCGAGCTGGCGGACGCCGAGGTGGTGGCATCCTTGGCTGTTCCGCTCCCACGCCGCTACAAGAAGGACTACCTCTACCGGGCTCTCCATCGCGGCTGTGAGGCCTCGGCGGTGGATCCGGGCATGGCCAACCTGGTCCGGGAGCTCCGCATCCGCACGTTCACAGCGGTCGCGACCGACAACATGGCGTGCTTCCTGGCCGCCAGCCCTGCCGCTCTGCGCGAGGAAGCCCCGGTGGACGCGATCCTGTCCTCCTCAGAGCGAGGCGTGTTGAAAGCGGACGATCCTCCAAGGTTCTTTGCCCCGGCGCTCCAGGCCGCGGGCATGGGTTTCAGCGATGCGGTGCTCATCGATGACTGCGCACGAACATGCGGCGCCTTCCGGTCGTTTGGCGGACGCGCCTATCACTTCGAGTCCCTCCCAAAGCTGCTTGAGGCCCTGCGCGACGACGCCTCGCCAGCGGTGAGGGCTGCGGCGCGCCACGCCTCGTCGACCACAGCTGATATCAGCCCTCAGCTTGCGCTGTTCGGGAGCGAAGCAGCGCCAGGGATGTCCACGTCGCGCGCGTACCCGTAGACCCACACACCGTCACGCCTCAGCCCAAACAAAGAGGCCCAGCTTCGCTGGGCCTCTTCAATAGCGGGGGCGGGATTCGAACCCGCGACCTTCGGGTTATGAGATCACCCAGAAGGGGGCCTAGATGGTTGATTCCGAATTAGTGGCCGTAGGCTGCGAAGTGGCGGCCTGGGTTGCTGATCGTTTGGTTGTGGACGAGGCCGGTTGCGAGGGCGAGCAGGCGGAGCGCGACGCGAACGCAGAGGCCGGGGAGGGTGCGTC
>DASXEZ010000109.1:0-17359 GCA_036489875.1 Solirubrobacteraceae bacterium
AGGAGGCGCTGCTCGAGGCGCTGCGGGTCTGGCCTCAGCATCCGCCACATGACCCGCGCGCCTGGCTGACCACGGTCGCGACGCGGCGCCTGGTCGACGCCCGCCGCAGCGAGGTCGCCCGCTGGCGTCGCGAGGAGACGGCGCACGCCGAGCCGCCGCCGGGCGCCACCGAGGAGGGTGATGACACCCTCTTCGTGCTCTTCTGCTGCTGTCACCCCGACCTCGCGCCGGCCTCTCAGGTGGCGCTGACCTTACGTGCCGTCGGCGGTCTCACCACCGGGGAGATCGCCGACGCCTTCTATGTCCCCGAGGCGACGATGGCGCAGCGGATCAGCCGCGCCAAGCGCACCGTGCACGGCCGGGCGCTGGACCAGCCCGGCGACCTCGCCGTCGTGCTGCGCGTGCTCTACCTCGTATATACGGCGGGCCACGGAGGGCGGGTGGACCTGGCCGGAGAGGCGATCCGGCTCGCCCGCCAGCTGACCCTGGCCACCGAGGAGCCCGAGGCGCGCGGGCTGCTGGCGCTGATGCTGCTTAACCACGCCCGGCTTCCGGCACGGCTCGACGTCGAGGGGCGGATCGTCACGCTCGACCGGCAGGACCGCGGCCTGTGGGACACGCGCGAGATCGCCGAGGGCGTGCGCGTGCTGCAGTCGGCGCTCGCCGTGCAGAGCGATGAGCGGCGCCCCGGGCGCTACCAGATCGAGGCCGCGATCGCCGCGCTGCACGACGACGCGGCGAGCGCGGAGGAGACCGACTGGCCACAGATCCTCGCCTGGTACGACGACCTGGTCGCGCTGACCGAGGACCCCGTGCGCCAGGACCCCGCCGCGGTGCTCGGCCGCGCGGTTGCCGTCGGCCATGCCCTCGGCGCCGCCGCCGGGCTGCGCGAGACCGACCGGCTGCACGACGTGATCGGCGACCGGCACCGGTGGCATGCCGTGCGCGGGCACCTGCATCAGCTCGCCGGCGACCTGTCCGCCGCCGCCTCCGCGTATGCGGAGGCCGCCCGCCGGGCCACGAACGTCACTGAACGTGACCACCTCGTCCGCCAGGCCGCCCGGGCGCGAGCGCGCGTCGCCGGCCCGCGGGACGCCACCGGGGCGTCCCTAGGATCGACGCCATGACCGTCCAGCGGATGGACCACGTCGGCATCGTGGTCGATGACCTCCCGGCCGCCACCGAGTTCTTCGCCGAGCTCGGGTTCGAGCTGCTCGGCGAGATGGCGGTCGAAGGCCGCCTGGTGGACCTCATCGTGGGGCTCGACGGCGTCCGGACCGACGCGGCGATGATGCAGACCCCGGACGGCCACGGACGGCTGGAGCTGATCAAGTTCCGCTCGCCGTCGCACGCGGGCGAGCCCGGTCACGAGCCGGCCAACAGCCCCGGTATCCGCCACATCGCCTTCGCCGTCGATGACATCGACGCGGCCGTCGCCGGCCTGCAGGTCCGCGGCGCAGAGCTCATCGGCGAAGTGGTGCGCTATGGGAACAGCTACCGGCTCTGTTATGTCCGCGGCCCGGCGGGCATCATCGTCGAGCTGGCCGAGCAGATCGGCCGATCATCCGGTTCCGGCCCGGTGACTGCCTAGCTCGGCGACAGCGTCGCGCGAGCCAGGGGGCGCCAGACGCGGCGACCGCCAGAGCGCGCGATCCGTCCGAATCCATCTATGTGGGAGGCAGCGACGAGATCACGAGGGTCAATAGCTTCGAGCACTCTCCTCCGAGTCGCGGCGGCTTGAACCGGATCGGCGTCGATATCGCTCCCATGTTGCGCCTCGGGGTGTTCGATTTCCTCGCTCAGGTGGAAGACGTCCGCGAGGTACACGAACCGGTCGGATCCTTCACGTATCTCGATCGCAGCGTGGATTTCCCGGTGACCTGGGACGAAGATAAGACGCATGCCCGGAACGGCTTCGGCCCCATCCGCGACCGTGCGAACCTCGACCTTCGCAGAGCACAGGGCATCGAGCGCAAGCCTCGAGTCCGTCTCGCTTCTCTGCAGCCTGGTGGATCTGACGTATTCGAGGGCTCCCTCGGGAAACACCACACATGCGTTGGGGAACGTCGGCCTCAGCTTGTCGCGATCGCCTGTGACAATGCCACTTGCATGGTCGCAGTCCAAGTGCGTGACTACGACAGCGGTGACATCCTTCACGGTGCATCCGACACTGACGAGCGCGCGCTCGAGCGTCATCGGGTCTTCCTGGGATGACGGAAGTCCGGGTGGGGTTCCCAGCGTGCCTTCCCCGGCGTCCACCAGAATCGTCTGGTCCCCGCGCCGGCAGTGCAGAACGTTGGATGGAAATGAAACTGTGTCGGATTGCGGCGCCCCGGGGACCAGTCGCTCGCGTCGGGTTCGGAATATGACCAACGTCAGGAGAGTGAGAGTCCAAGCCCCGACGTGTTGAGTATGGATACGCCGCGTCCGCGGCGTGCTGACCCCTTCACGAGGCCGCGAGTCAGCAGAAATGTTCTCCACCTTTTAGGTCCTTTCCAGAGCCCACTGTTGGCGGTCAGCGAAATGCCCCATGCGCCTGAACCGCCAGCCGGCGGGGGTGCGTACAACGTCTGCGGCGTATACGAAGGTCATCATGACCTGGACCATGCCGCCGTTGGTCAGCGTGAACATCATGTACATCGTCACGCTTGCAGACTCAGCGTCCTCACGGAGCACACGCAGATTGGCGAAGATGTGTCGCGGCTGACCCGTGGCGCGCGAGCCGGGCAGGAACTGCTTGATCGCGTGTAGGCCGCGCCTTTCGACCGGCTCGTGTCCGGGATGCGCCATCTCCCAGACGGCATCGTCGGTGAAGATCTCGTCCAGAAGCGCCCAGTCCTGGGCGTCGATCGCCATACCGTACTGCGAGAAGAGCTTCACGATTGCATCACGCTCAGCCATCACGTGCCTCCGTGCGTCAGGCCGCCTCGAACATGATGACGCTGCGCGCGCCCTCGTGACGCTCGAGCGCGGCCAGCCCATCGTTCACTTCCTCAAGAGCGATGCGACTGGTGATCAGTTCGTCGAGGATCAGGCGCCCTTGCATGTAATAGTCGACATAACGAGGAAGGTCGATCCGCGAGCGGCTGGAGCCGCCCAGACAGCCTTGGATGCGTCGCTCGCCGGCCATGAGCAGCGTGCCGGGGATCACGAGGTCGAGCCCGAAGACCACTCCGACCACGGTGGTGGTCCCGCCCTTGCGCAGCATGCTGAATGCCTGGGTGACGGTGTCTGCCAGCCCCACCACCTCGAACGAGTGATCGACGCCCCCGCTAGTCAGCTCCAGCACGCGCTCCGTCACATCCCCATCACGAGCGTCGAGGGTGTCCGTTGCGCCGAGTACCCGCGCAAGCTCCAGGCGGCTGGGCTCCTTGTCGATGGCGATGATCCGGAGAGCACCCGCGATACGCGCGCCCTGGATGACATTGAGGCCGACGCCGCCGCAGCCAATCACCGCCGCCGTGCTCCCCGGTTCGAGCTTCGCTGCGTTGAACACCGCACCCAAGCCCGTCTTGACAGCGCATCCGACGAGCGCCGCGCGGTCGAGCGGCATCTCGTGTGGGACCTTGACGACTGCGTTCTCGTGCACGAGCACGTACTCGGCGAATGACCCGAGCTCCGAGAACTGGTCGACCGGCTGCCCGCGAAGCGAAAGCCGCGGCCGTCCCGCCGGATCCCGGCGGACGCCCTCGCGCGCGCAAAGCGCGACTTGCCCCGTCAGGCAGTACTCGCAGGTGCCGCAGAAGATTCCGCTCATCGGGACCGTGATCACGTGGTCGCCAGGTTTCGCGTAGGTGACGTCCTCCCCGACGGCCTCCACGACGCCTGCTGATTCGTGCCCGAGGACGGACGGGAAGGAGACGATCGGGATCTCGCGCCTGATAGCCCCGATCTCGCTGTGGCAGAGTCCGGCAGCGGCTACACGAACGAGGACCTCGGTCGGCATGGGTTTGTCGATCGAGACGTCCTCGAGTCGAAGCGGCGAGTCATATTCATAGAGCACTGCTGCACGCATCGGACTCACTACCTCCACATTGGTGTCAATAAGGGTGGGTAAAACGAGTGGCCTGAGGTGTCGTCAGAGTGTCTAAGCCCTCGTCGCCGCTGAGCGTCACTGTGATACCGTTGTGTCATGACGCTGGACTTCGGCCCCGAGGATCGCATTGCAATCACTGACCTTCTGCATCGCTATGCGTATGCCGTCGATGGCGGCGACTTCGACGAGGTCGGGCGGTTGTTTGAGCACGGAACGTTCTACGGCATGGGTGACGACCGCCCGCAGTCGGGCACTGAGAAGGCTGCAGCATTCAAGAGGAACTTGATCCTCTATGAGGATGGGACGCCGCTGACGCAGCACCGGATCAGCAACATCCTCACTATCTTCGATCCGGAGAGTGGACGCGCGTCGTCGAGCTGCTATGTGAGCGTGCTCCAGAAGCTGCCGGATCACGCGCTCGAGCTCATCGTCGCCGCGCGATACGAGGACGTGTTCGAACGCGTTGCGGGTGAGTGGCGGTTCACCGAGCGCCGGACGATCAGACACTTCGTTGGGGACATCACCCGTCATAATCGGCTCGCGCTCTGAGAGTCGGCACCTTGCTAGCCGATCGCCGTCGCGGCGTCCGCGAGTACTTCCAGTTCCTGCTGCACGGTGGATAGCCCCATGCCGTCGGTGATGAGATTCAGGCGACTCGCGCCGATCGCCGCCCATTGGTGTGCCTCCTCCTGCCAGCGACTGCGCGGCACCTGCCCGAGATAGAGGCGCGCCTCAATACCGAGCGTATTCGGGTCACGACCGTGCTGCTCGCAGATTCGTCGCAGGTCCGCCGCGACCTCGGCGGCAGGCCCGCGCTCGAGCCGTGGCACCATCCAGCCGTCGGCGAGGCGGGCGATGCGCTCGCGCACCCTATGCGAGGCGGAACCTCCAACCCAGATCGGGATCGGGGTTGCCGGGAGAGGATTGATGCCCGCATCGTCTATGTGATGAAACTCGCCGCTGAGGTTGACGGTCGGCTGAGACCACAGACCCCGAAGGACGGCGATCTGCTCGTCAAGGCGAGCCCCCCGGCGCTCGAACGGGACGCCGAGTGCTTCGTATTCCGTGACGTTCCATCCCGTCCCCACCCCCAACCTGAAGCGGCCGCCGCTGACGATCTGGACCTGGGCCGCCTGCTTGGCGACAAGCGCTGTCTGGCGTTGGGGGAGGACGAGCACGCAGGTGGCGAACTCGAGCCGCTCCGTGATCCCTGCCATGAAGGCGAAGAGAGTCAAGGGCTCATGGAAGGCGTCTTCCTCGGAGTACGGCCCGGTCCAGCCCGGTCGGGTCCCGAGCCCAACTCCCAGGACATGGTCGTATACGACGAGTTGTGTGAGCCCAATGGCCTCGACGCCCTGCGCGTATCTGCGGATCTCGTCGACGTTCGTGCCGACCAGACCGTGCTGGAACACCGCGCCGACTGCGATGCCGTGGACGTCATCAAGGTTGGTGATCTTCATCGTGTGGGCATGGGTCAGTGTCCTCGCGCGCTGGCTTCAGGCCATGCGATAGGTCTGCGCGGCGTTGCCGCGCATGATGGGCTCGCGGATTTCGTCACGTAGGCGCGCCAGCGCCGCCGACGACGGTTCGTACTCCCAACCCGGATAACGGCTCCCGAACATGAGCAGGCCCGCGCTCTCGGTCAGGTCGACGAGCTCTGAGAACGCCACGGCGGAGCGGGGTCCGTCGGCCACGTGCAGGACGTAGCGGACGTGGTCAGCGAGATAGTCCGTCGGGCGGCGCTCGACCCACGGGATCTCCACGCGCCCTTGGAGCCATTCCTTGTCGAGGCGCCACAGCAGCGTCGCGGCCGTATCGAAAGCGCCCCCAACGACGACCACGACGAGCCCCGGGATCCGCTCGAATGCTCCGTGGCATATGAAGGTGGCGACGTGCCCTGCCCCATTCCAGGGTTCAATCGTCGCGTACTCCGCGAACGTCGCCGGCCAGCCGGTCATTGTGGGCGGGTGCTCGACTCCGGCGCCCCCTGGGTCCGCGTCGATCGCAATCGGGAGCCCGTGCTCAGCCGCCGCTTCCCACACCGGCCAGTAGCGGGCATCGCCGTACGGCAGGTGGCTGCGCAGTGGAACCGCCACCTGCACGAAGCGAGGATCATCTGCCCATCGCTCGATCTCAGCGATCGACCTGCCGATGCTGCGCGGATCGATCCTTATCGAGCCCCTGAAGCGCCCGCCGGCCGCCGGCTCGTCAAGCCAGTGGACGGCCAGCCAGTCGTTGACCGCCGCCGCCACGGCGCCTCCGAGTTCCGGATCGGGCTGAAGGCCCATCGTTGGTGGAACCAACACCGCGAATTCGGCTTCGCCTTCCTCGAGCAGCACCCGGGCCGCTGCGGCAGGGCTGCACGGATCGTCGACGGCGTCCTTCTCCACCGGCAGCGGGTAGCGCGTCCGCCAGGGGAAGGAAAGCCGAACATCTCGCCAAGCGGTCGGCAGGTACGGTCGGATCTCGTCGACGGCAGCGACGTACGGGCGGACCGCGCAATCAATACATGCGTTCACACGTCCACCACGATGTAACCGTCGTCGACGTTGACCTGATAGGTGACGAGCTCTTTGACCTCGGCGCCGGCTTCGACCGTGACGTCGTAAGTCTTCACGCGGTCACGAAGGGGGGCGACCAATCTGCCCGTCGAGAGCTCGAACTCCCAGCCATGCCACGGGCAGCGGAGGATCTCACCCTCGCGGACCCATTCAACCTGAGGCGGCCCCGAAGGCGGCCAGACGGCTCGCGCGGTTCCGCATACCGGGCCGAGGCACAGGGGACCGCCCTGGTGCGGGCAGGTGTTTTTGATCGCGTACAGCCTGCCGCCGACGTTGAAGACGCCGATGCCGGGACCCCCACCCCTGACCGACACGATCTTCCGCGTCCCGGGCGGGAGGGCGTCCACGGGACACACGATATGGCGTGCCATGTCACAGCCTGTCGGTGCGGTCGCTGGGGCGCTGCTCGGGAAGCCTGTACAGCTCGGCGGCGTTGCGCCACATGATTCGCTCACGCGAGGCAGGGGTGAGCCGTGGTAGGGCGCGTGTTGGATCGTCGAAGTCGTAGTGTGGGTAGTCGGTCGAGAACATCAGGAGCCGGTCGGCCCCAATGAGATCGAACAGTCTCGGGACGCTTCTCGGATTTGCCGGCTCCTCGACTGGCTGGCTTGCAAACCGGAGGTTGCGCTCCAGGTACTCGAGCGGCCGACGCCGGACCTGCGGAAGCTCGGTTCGCAGACGCGTCCAGTTGTTCTCAAGACGCCACATAAGAGGGGCGATCCAGCTAAAGCCGCCCTCCACGAAGACGAACATGAGCTCCTCGAATTCATCGAAGATCCCGGAGCAGACGAGGCTGACGAGCTGTGCGGCGTGCGCCTGGGGATAGGTGATCGATTTGAACTCAACCTGATAGCGGTATGGCCCGATCGGCGACAACGAGTTGTCGATCCCGCCGCCGTAGCCGGCATGCGTCGCGACCGGGAGGCCGTGGCGAGCCGCCGCTGCCCAGATTGGACGGTATTGGGGATGGCCGAGATGCTGGCGAGGCACACTTGGGACGAGCGCCTGCACCATGTGCGGGTGGTCGGCCCAGCGCTCGACCTCGGCAACCGCCGCATCGGGCGAGTCGACTGGAAGGGAGATCGAGCCCTTGAACCGGCCGTGGTCGTTGTAGGGCCCCAGCCAGGTGTCGGCAAACCACTCGTTGACGGCAGCATGCAATGCGACGTCGTGATCTGGATGCGGCACCGGGCCCGTGATGAGCTCGATCATCACGGCATAGTCGACACCGGCCGTACCCAGCAACTGGTCCTCCAAGAGTGCTGGGTCGGAGCCGGGCGGCCCGCCCGTCTCCGGGTACGCGTCCTTCCGCATACCACCCGTGGGCGATACGTAGGTCTGCTTGCCGACGTACGTGTCACGCCCGCGCCACGGCTCCGGCAGATATGGACGGAGAGCATGCGGATGGGGCAGGGTCGGGTGGACGTCACAGTCGACGACGCCGACGCGGAGGGTTCGCGCTCTCTCCTGGACGACTGGCTCGGTCGTGCTCACTGGCGGAATGCCTCCCGATGCGCCTCGTGCACGAGCGGCACGACTCGCCCGATGTCAGTCACCACGTTGCCGTGCGCTGGCGCGATCACCTTCGGTGGATACCGGTCCATCAGCTCCTCCAGCCGGCGGAAGACCTCGTCGGCATCGGCGCGGAACCTCGACCAATAGAACGCGACACTGCAGTAATACGCGATGTCTTGCAGGGTGGGGAACGCTCCGCCCAGACTCGCGATCTTCCCGCACTCGCCTTGCACATGTGCGTCGACGCCATCCTCCCCGAACTCGGGATGGTGGAGATAGGCGAAGCCATCGGCGACAAACATCACCTGCTCCTTGGCCTCGTAACCCCAGCGGGTGTTGGGGAGGTCCTTGATCACCCCCTCGAGAACGTGATACCGATACCCACCGCCAAGGTCGACCGTGTACCCGACCGGGACATCGCGGAAGCGCTCGATGACATCCGGGAAGTAGAGGTGGTAGTCACGCATATCGCCGATCGCGACGCACCCGGGGTACTTCCCCAGGACCTCAGACAGGTTGCCGCCATGCGGGATCTCCGGATGGGTCGGCATGACAAAGTCGAGGCTCCGGCCTGCCAGGCAGCGGTCGAGCTGTTCGGAGAGCACCGGCCAGCCATGAATGTGGCCGGTGTCGACGAGGAGCGCGCGTTCAGTGCCGAGGACCAAATAGGCCGAGACGCCGGTGTGGATGTCGTCGGCGCCCTCCCCTTTGCGTAAGCAGCTGCCGAGCCAGAAGATACCCGGGACGATCTCAAGCGGGAACGCCGGCGGGACGCCGAGGTTGACGTTGCCGGCTGCTGTCTGCTGCAGCAGTGCCAGCGTCGTGACGTGGATGCGTGTCTCGTCGGTGTGGCTCATGCGACCGCCTTGCCGGCGGCACACGCCGCCAGTACGTCCGTCAATGCGTCAAGCTGCTCATCCACCGCCGCGCGGCCACGGATCACGCCGCCGTGGTCAGGAGCGAGGATCTCAGGTTGCAGCTGGGTGAAGATCGAGCGCAGGTCATCGACGAACGGCTGTGTGACTGCTCCTGAGAGCCACCAGAATTTGCATAGGAGATGCGACGCGAGATCATCGAGGACGGGACTACCGTCAGTGCTCTCGCAGACATGCGTGAACAGGTCCGAGGTGAAGAGCGTCCCGGTGCTGACGTCAAAGGGCCAGTACGTGGGCAGAAACCGCAATTTGGGGACAACGATTCGGACCCTGCGCTCGTTCCCGAGATCAAAGCCAGAGGTTCGTAGGACGACATGGCTGTAGCCCTGCGTCGGCTGATTCAGCGCCGCCGCCTCGTTGAAGAAGTCGAATGGGGTGTCGGCGCCGCCTGACAGGACGTCGGTGTCCTCGAGCCGGTAGATCTCGCGGATTGCGGGCAGGTTCGCGGCGCAGTCAAGCTCCGGTCGGGTGAGGAAGACTTTGACGCTGGTACCGGGCTCGACGAGTGCGCGAAGCTGCGTCTCCATCGCAGGCCAGTGTGCCGGGACGCCGGTATCGACAAGGAGTGCGCTGTCGCCCTCGGTCAGAAGGTAACAACTGCAGGGCTGGCTGAGACCAGCTGTTGCCGGGGCCCAGCTCACGCGACCGTCGAGCGGCACCGAGCCACCAAGCGCGTAGACCTTGCCGGGGACGATCACGCGAGCGGCGGTCATGCTACGGGCGTCCGCAGATGCTTCATGTTGATGGGTCCTCGATGATCGAGAGCAACAGTGCAGACGCGTGGCCGGCGTCGTGGAGGATCTCCTGGACTGCCCGTACAGGTGGAGATGGACTGTCGCCGGTATTGGGGTTGGGCTCGAACCGTGGGTAGTTCGAGGACGAGACCTCTAGACGGATGCGATGTCCAGCGTGGAAGACATGCGCCGTACCGGCGAGGTCGATAACGAGGCGCTCCGCCCTGCCGGGATCGAGCCACGCGGAGCCGTCGGCGCCTCGGGAGCTGACGCGCAGAATCCCGTCGGTGACGTTCCGGGCGTAGCCGTCGGGAAAGACGTCCACGAGCTTCGCGGTGAAGTCAGTGTCGCGTGCGGAGGACGCCGCGTGGAGCTCCACGGTGACCGGCCCAACAGCGGTGAGGCTGTGCTCGAGTTCGGGGGTCGTGTACACGAGGACGTCTGACCGTGTCTCAACGCCGCGCTGATCGAAAGCGCCCTGCCTGAGGGCAACCGGCGAGCAGCAGAGACCACCCCCAACCGTTTGAACTGGCGCGGTCGGGTCGTACACGAACGTGTCGGGCGGCTGGTTGCCCGGCGGCTCCCTCGAGAGGACGCCGTCTCCCGTTGATGAGCCTGCGTGACCGGTGGAGTGCAGGTACAGGGGTGTGGCTACCGCTCCAGCCGGAGGCCAGTCGTCGAACTCGCGCCACTCGTTGGCGCCCATGACGAACACGGTGACCCGAGCGTCGGCTGCGGGCGGTGCGCCCCGGACCCATTCGTCGAGGAAACGCAGAGTGCGACCAGTCACGTCGATCACCGCCCCAAGCGAGGCGAAACCGAAGTCGGCATTGCCGACTGGATTGGCGAGGTGCGGGAAGCCGTGCAGCCAGGGGCCGACGAGAAGCCGCTGTCCCGACCTGGCCTCGGGCGTCCCGCAGCGACCCCGACCGTCGACGAAATTGGTCAGGGTGCCTTGGAGGAAGACGTCGTACCAGCCTCCGATGGAAAGTGCGGGAACCGTGACGTTCGGCCGATGGCCAGTGATCGAGACCTGATCCCAGAACGGGTCCCACGGGGGATGCTCACGCCATCCGGCGTGGTAAGCGCCGACGCCCGCCGCGCCCAGGGCGTGCGCGATATCGGCACGCTCCTGGAAATGGTCGCCGATCCCGTCGAGCGTCGAAGTGAGCGTGCGTCTTGCCGAAACACGGTCCGTGTCAGCGCGATCGGCACGCGCCAGTTCGTCGAGCGCAAGCGAACCGAGCACCCACGAGGTGTTGAAGCCTGTCTGGAATGCGCCGCCCTGATAGACCCAGTTCGTGTGTGCGCCGTCGGGGGCCATCCTCGGGGCGATTGCGCACAAATGGGGCGGTGACTCGATGGCGGCAAGCCACTGCGCGTATGCGCTGTAGGACGTTCCCACCATTCCGATGCGGCCCGACGCCCACGGCTGCGCAGCCGTCCACTCGATCGTGTCGTACCCGTCAGGGCCTTCTGTCTGGAACGGAACGAACCGACCTTCGGACTCGTAGCGTCCGCGCGTATCCTGGACCACGACCGCGTAGCCGGCAGCCACCGCTCGCAACACGTCGAACATGACCGTGTGGACTGTCGGGTCAGCTCGGTTGTACGGCGTCCGCAGGACGAGCGCCGGGTGGGCCCCCTCCGCTGCGGGGCGGTACACATCTCCGCGCAAGATCGTGCCATCGCGCATCGTGGTCTCCACGCGACGATCGATCACCGCGGCGTGGTTCATGTCCCCAGCCCCGCTGGGGTCGCACGGCGGTCCGGCTCGAACCGCTGCGGGTGCTTCGCAGCGTCGGCCTCATCGAAGGGCTTGCAGTACCGCGCCACCAGATTCTCGGTCTCCGTAGTCGTTTCGCTTGGCCTGTACGCTACCGACCGGTTGGTAGACTACAGAAACCTTCGTGTCGAGTGCAATCTCGACGATTGGCTCTGCCACATGGCTTCGTACTTCGCGGTGCGAAGCCAACCTCCCGACCGGTCGGTTGACTCCCGCCGTGAACAGGCGTACGCTCCGGTGACGTGGTGCCGCTCCCGATTTAGGAGGGTCTGATGCTCGAGGCCGTCGAACGCACGAGGCCTGATGTGCAGCAGAAAACCGTCACGCTCGTTGATACCGACGTGCATCCGGTCATCCGCAGCCGTCAGGACATCATCGACTACCTCCCAGAGCCGTGGCGCAGCCTTGACTATGGCGCGCGGGCAGGCGGAGGCAGCGTGATTGCGCGCATCTATGACCCGCCGGACACGGCTCTCACCAAGGGAATGCGCACTGACACCGTGCCGCCCGGCGGGGGCGCGGCGTGCTCTGATCCGGCCTTTGCGTACAAGCAGCTGATTGAGGACGAGGGCATCGACCTCGCCATCCTCATCTCATTACAGGCCCGCTTGCGCGCAAATGCCGAGCAGGAAGCGGCGGTGATCGCGGCGACGAACTCGTGGCTGGCCGACGTGTGGCTGGGCGAACAGAACACGCACGGTCGCTTCTACGGCTCGATCCGGATCTGCCCTGACGATCCGTCGCTCGCGGTTGCGGAAATAGAACGGTGGGCCGGTGATCCGCGCTGGGTCCAGATCTACATGACGCCCGAGACGACGCCGGCGTTCGGAAATCCGAAGTACCACCCGATCTATGCGGCGGCGGAACGGCATAGCCTGCCCGTGGCGATGCACATCATCCGTCCGATGGGACAGCGGCTGCTGACCCCGGTCGGGTACCCGGCGTATTTCCACGAGCATTCGGCTGGAATCCCGCTCTACTACGCGAGCCATCTGGCGTCGCTGGTGTTCGAGGGTGTGTTCGAAAAGTTTCCAGGCTTGCGCGTCGTCCTCGTCGAAGGCGGGTTCACGTGGCTTCTGCCGCTGATGTGGCGGATGGATGCGTACTGGCGCGAGTGCAAATCGGAGGTACCAGCGGTGAAGCGTCCGCCATCTGAGTACGTGCGCGAGCATGTCCGCTTCACGACGCAGCCACTAGAGGAGTCTGACCTCAACGCATTCCGGAAGCTGTGTGAATGGGTCGACGCCGAGCGCATGTTGATGTTCTCGACCGACTATCCGCACTTCAGTTACGACGATCCCAAGTGGGCGCTGAACCGTTTCCCTCAGTCGATCCGCAGCAAGATCGCAGCCGAGAACGCGCTCGAGTTGTACGGACTTCCTTCCCAGGTCGGCACGGCATAGTGGCGGAATACGTCGTCGGCACATTGGACGAGCTTCCGCCGGGCGCATCGCGGCTCGTCCCCGAAGCCGGCAAGTTCGGCATCGGCGTGTTCAACATCGAAGGCGAGTTCTACGCGCTGGCCAACTACTGCCCGCACCAGGGCGCGCCGTTGTGCGCCGGCCACGTCACCGGGACGACGTCGGCGGGCCAGGACCGACAGGTGGTCTGGCAGCGCAAGGGCGAGATTCTCCGCTGCCCGTGGCACAGCTGGGAATTTGACATCAAGACCGGCAGGACGGTATTCGAGCCGACCGAACGGATCCGGACATATGCCGTCCGCGTCGTCGGCGATGACGTCATTCTCGACACAGCCCGTAGCGCACTGGAGGCCGGATGAGCACCGTGACCAAGACGGAGGTCGGAATCGTCGACGCCGTCGTTCACCCGTCGTTCCCGAAAGACGACGACATCGTCCAGTACCTACCGGAGGCCTACCAGCTTCGCGGCTTCCCGGGGCAGACGCGCTACTACTACTCTCGCCTCGAGGGCGAGTTCCACGAGTCGGCGTACCTCGAAGACCAGCGGGCGGGCTCAGATCGGCAACGTGTCGAGGAGGTGATCTTCGCCGAATCTGGAGTTGGCGTTGCCATCCTCCTCCCACTCACGCGCGGCCTGATGGCGGACCGCCGCCTCGGTTCTGCAATCTGTACGGCGACCAACTCTTGGCTCTCGGAGGAGTGGCTCAGCGGAGAACCAAACCGCTTCCGCGGCTCGATCCGCGTCGACCCCGACGATGTCGAAGGAGCGCTGGTCGAGATCGAGCGCTGGGCCGATGATCCACGAATGGTGCAGATCGCCGTTCCGCTCGAGGCCCTTCACCCGTATGGGCAGCCGGTGTACTTTCCGATCTGGGCGGCGGCGGCAAAGAACGGCCTGCCCGTCGCGGTCCAGAGCGACGGCGGTGCAGGCGTCGACTACGCGCCATCGGGAACCGGCTATCCCCGCCACTACATCGAGTTCGCGTCGCTGCAGTCCCTCCGTTTCTTCTACCACCTTGCGAGCCTGATCACAGAGGGCGTCTTCGACCGCCTCCCGGAGGTTCGCTTCGTATTCGCCGATGGCGGCGCCGACGTCCTTCCGCCGTTGATGTGGCGGCTCGATTCCGCGTGGCGCCAGGCTCGCAGCCAGTCGCCGGAGAACCGGCACGTTCCCTCCTCGTATCTCGCTGAGAACGTCTGGTTTGCGACCAGCCGTCTCGAGGGCCCGACGAGTCACGGGCTCGAGAAAGAGTGGGCAGACACGATGCGGACATATGACCACCTGCTCTACGGTTCACACTACCCGCACTGGAGCTTCGAGCCGCCGGATGACCGCGCCATGCGCACCGCCCCGGAGGAACGCAGGCGAGTCCTTGGCGGCCACGCGACGACGCTGTATCGACTCAGCATGTGACTGAAGCCGGGGCGGCTTGAGGGGAACGTTAATCGACCTCTGCGAGGTTGCTTCATCGCGCTCGCAGACCAGGAGGTGATGTGATGGCAGATCGTGTCTCGCTCGCGTCCGGCTCCGCCGGCTCGCGGGATCGGATCGACGTCGCCGTCGATGCAATCGAGTACGGGGACGTCGATTACATCGCGTTCGACGTCATGGCGGAGCAGACCCTCCCGGGCCAAGTCAGCTCTGAAGAGTCGGCGACCACGGGCTACGACCCGCTCCTGGCGCAGCGCATGCGTGCCGTCCTCCCCGTGGCACATGAGCATGGCGTCAAGGTGCTTGGCAACTTCGGTGCCCTCAATCCGACCGGAGCCGCGCGCGAAGTCGCAGCGGAGTGCTCTCGGCTCGGTCTGCACGACCACACGGTTGGCGTTGTCACCGGAGACGATGTCACCGACATCGTGCGCAGCGACTTCGACACGTACTTTGGCGGAGAGAATGTCGCGCCCGAGAATCTCATCACCGCGAAGGCGTATCTGGGGGCAGGGCCGCTCGTGGACTGCCTCGACCGTGGAGCTGACATCGTCGTCACTGGGCGGGTGGCCGACTCATCGCTCTATCTTGCGCCGCTCATCCACGAGTTCGGCTGGCGCGAGACTGATTGGGACAGGATCGGCGCCGGGGCGATCATCGGCCACGTGCTCGAGTGCGGTGCGCTGGCAACGGGTGCCAATTGGCAGAATCTCACGGCTCGGCCCGTTCCGGGCCTGGAGCGCATCGGCGGGCCGATTGCCGACGTCAGCGTGGACCTCGACGTCCAGTTCCGGCGTCCCAAGAACACCGGCGGCGTGACCGCGGTCGCGAACCTCTCTGCGCAGCTCATGCACGAGATCAACGATCCGGCGCACTACCTCACGCCGGACGTCGACGCGAACCTGTTGTCGATCGGATTCAGTCAACGCGACGGGGAGACGGTCGACGTGAGGTGGACTGGGGATCCGAGGGGCACCGAGCGGCCCGAGAAGCTCAAGATCCTCGGGGCGTTCTCCGACGGATACATCGGTGAGGTCATCCTTTTCCTGCCCGGCCCCAGGGCAGCCGAGCGCGCGGAGTTCATGGAGCCGCTCGTTCGCGCTCGGATGGCTCAGCTCGGCCTTCCGCTTCAGGGGCTCCGGTTCGACTACGTCGGTTCCCCGAGAGCGGAGAACGGTGATGAGCCCAGCGGCGGGGGTGGAGTCCTTCGCATCGCCGCGAAGGCGGAGACACAAGACGTCGCGCATGAGTTCGCTCGGTTCGGCGAGTACGTGATCGTGATGGGGCCGATGGCGCTGGGCGAGCGACGCTGGTCGGTCAAGCCCGCGATGAACGTCGTGGCCGCTCTGATGGACCGCGAGCTCGTCAAGGCCGAGGTCAGAACGATCGAGGTTCGTGCCGCGGAGGTGACATCGTGAAGGTCCGTGACCTCGCCGTCGTCCGCCCGGGCGACAAGAGCGACAACTGCCACTTTGCGATCGTCGCCAACGACGAGGCCGCTGCCGACGAGCTGTGGACGACGCTGACGCCGGACACGGTTCGAGTGGCGGTCGGCGCCGCTACGGACGTCGAGGTCGAGCGTTACCGGCTGCCGGCGATCAACGGGATCGTGATCGTCGTGCACGACGTGCTCGAAGGTGGGGCCGGCTACGGCTGGGCGCTCGAAAAGCGCTATCCGCTCGCCGAGCGGATGATGGAGATCGCGGTGTCGTGAAGGGCGCCGAACGACCGCGGCGCCCCCGCACCGGGAGCGAGGCGTGAACCCAACGAGTTCGCGGGCAGCCGTGTTGCACGAGGCGCCCGGCGACCTCATTGTCCAAGACGTCCTCGTCGACGCGCCGGCTCCGCATGAGGTCCTGATCACCACCAAGGCGACCGGACTCTGCCACAGCGACCTGCACATCATGCGGGGCGACCGACCGGCGAAGCTTCCTGTCGTCCTCGGCCACGAGGCAGCCGGCATCGTCGAGACTGTTGGAGAGCGCGTCACCTCGGTCCAGCCCGCCGACAGGGTGGTGGTATTTCCAGTCGGGGCCTGCGGCCGCTGCGATCGATGCCTGAGTGGTCGGCCGACCCTGTGCACGTCAGCCCGGTTGCATCGCACAGAGTCGGCGCCACCCCGGCTGCGGCTGGCGGACGGCGGTGAGTGCGGGCAGTTCGGCGGCCTCGCGACGTTCGCCGAGAAGATGCTCGTCCACGAGGACGCAGTGGCGAAGGTCGGAGACAACATTCCCTTCGCCAGTGCGGCGTTGCTCGGCTGCGCGGTGTCGACAGGTCTTGGCGCAGTCATGCGGCGCGCTCGGGTCCAGCCCGGCGAGACAGTTGCGGTCGTGGGCTGCGGCGGCGTCGGTCTGAACTGTGTCCAGGGTGCCGCCATCGTCGGCGCTCGCCGGGTGATCGCGATCGACACCAACGCCGGAAAGCTCAACTACGCGACAACCTTCGGGGCGACGGATCTCGTTGACGCGTCGCGCGTCGATCCGGTCATGGCGGTGACCGAGATCCTGGCCGACCACGGCGGCGTAGACCATGCGTTTGAGGCGGTGGGTACCCCCGAGACCTATCAGCTCGCCTTCAAACTTCTGCGGCGCGGAGGCACCGCCACGCTCGTGGGGGTCGTGTCCCCCGGCGATGTGGTGACGCTGTCAGCGAATGACTTCCTCGGCGAAAAGCAGATCCAAGGGACGTTGCTGGGATCCATCCGATTCCGCGAGGACATCCCATATTTCGCTGACCTCTACGCGGACGGACGACTCAAGCTCGACGAACTCGTATCAAGCCGGATCGGGCTCGACGAAATCAACGAGGGATATGCGCAGATCACCGACGGCGGCATCGCTCGCAGCGTCGTCGTATTCGAGTGACAAGCAAAGGAGACGCCATGAGTGACAAACGTGGACGTTGGACAGCGCCCGAGGGTGCTCTCGAAGCTCTCCGCTCGT
>DASXEZ010000134.1:0-18165 GCA_036489875.1 Solirubrobacteraceae bacterium
GCGAATATCAGTCTGACCCGCGTCGCGCACAGCACGCCGGACCGCCACCCACCCAGCCGACCACAACCCCACCGCAACACCACCTCAAATGCGAGAACTCAGCCGTCCCCCTCTTGACAACCACGTCTCCATATCAGTCGACCGCGCGCAGGACGACGACGCAGTTCTGGCCGCCGAAGCCGAACGCGTTGGCGGCCGCGCTGCGGACGGTCGCCTCGCGGGCGACGTTCGGCACGTAGTCGAGATCGCAGTCGGGGTCGGGCGTCTCGAGGTTGATCGTCGGTGGTAGGACGCCGTCGCGGATCGCGTACAGGCAGGCCATTACCGACAGCGCGCCGGCGGCGCCGATCAGGTGGCCGACCATCGACTTCGGAGAGCTCGTCGGCACCCCGTCGGCGGCGTCGCCAAGCGCCATCCGGATCGCCTTCGTCTCGGCGACGTCGTTGGCGCGCGTCGCGGTCCCGTGGGCGCACATGTAGTCAAGGTCGGCGGGCTCCAGGCGCGCGTTGCGCAGCGCCTTTGAGATCGCCCGCGCCGCGTAGGTGCCGGTCGGCTCCGGGGCGGCCATGTGGAACGCGTCGGAGGTGAGCGACCCGCCGGCGACCGTCCCGTAGGGCTTGGCGCCCCGGGCAGCGGCGTGCTCGGCCGACTCGACGACGAACACCACCGCCGCCTCGCCGAAGACGAAGCCGGTGCGCTCGAGGTCGAAGGGGCGGCTCACCGTCTCCGGGGCCGCATCGGACTCCGACAACGGCCCCATGAGCGACAGCGTGGCGAACATCGAGCGGCTGATCCCGGCGTCGGTCCCGCCGCAGATGACGACGTCGGCCTCCCCGGTCTGGATCAGCCGTCGGGCCTCGAGCAGCGCGTAGGTGCCGCTCGCGCAGGCGAGCGCGCTCGCGTTCACCGGACCGTGCACGCCGAGGTCGATCGCGACCTCGCAGGCGGGCATGTTGGGGATCGCGGTCGAGATGAGGAAGGGGGAGAGCTCACGCGGGCCCTGGTCGCGCATCCGCAGGATGTTTGATTCGATCTCCGGCCAGCCGCACACCGCCGAGTTGATGACGACGCCGGTGGTCTCAGACTCCGCTCGGGGATCGAATCCAGCGTCTGCGACCGCCTCGCGGGCCGCGACGATCGCCAGCTGGGAGAAGCGGGCGGTGCGCCGGAACTTCTTGGGGCCGAGGTGGGCCTCGGCGTCGAAGCCGTGGATCTGACCGGCGACGTGGACCGGGACGCCCTCCATGTCGATCCCCTCGATCCGCGTAATCCCCGAGCGACCGGCGACGAGCCCCGCCCAGCTGTCAGGGGCGTTGTGCGCAAGCGGCGTCAGCGCGCCGATGCCGGTGACGACCGGGTCGCTCACGGCGCCAGCAGGAGCCCCTCAGCGGAGTCCCGCTGGGCCATCTCACGGACCTGATAGTGAACCTTCTTGCCGGTCGCGGTCATCGGGAGTTCGTCGACGAAGCGGTACAGGCGGGGGCGCTTGAAGGAGGCGAGCATCGGATGATCCTTGCAGTGAGCTTCGAGCGCCGCTGCGTCGAGCGATGGGTCGGAGGCGACCACGTAGGCGACGACCACCTCACCCCAGCGCTCGTCCGGGAGCCCGACGACGGCCGCGTCCTGCACCTGCGGGTGCTCGGCGAGCACCGCCTCGACCTGCGTGGGATGGACGTTCTCGCCCCCGGAGATGATCATGTCGTCCTTGCGGCCGACGATCGTCACGTACTCGTCCTCGTCCCAGGTGGCGAGGTCGCCGATGTACAGCCAGCCGTCATGGAACCGCTCCGCCTGCTCGGCGGCGTTGTTCACGTAGGCGTAGCCGGACTTCACCGAGCGCACGGCCACCTCCCCGACCTCCGCGCCGTCCTTGGCGACGGTGTCGCTCGGATCCGCCAGCCGGTCCTCGTAGATGCGCACCACGGCGACGTCGTCATCGGTGCAGGCGCGGCCGGCGGAGCCCGCATGCTCGGGCAGGTCACCCGGGCGAAGGAACGTGTTCCAGAACGCCTCGGTCGTGCCGTAGCCGTTGAAGATCCGCGCGGTGAGGGTGTCCTGGTAGCGCAGGCACGCCTCGCGATCCAGCGGAGCGCCCATCGTGACGATCCCCTTCAGGCTCGCCAGGTCGCGGGGTGAGCGCCGCTGCTCGGCGGTCAGCATCGCGAGGTTCGTGGGGGCGCCGATCAGGAACGTCAGTCCGTACGCCTGGACCCAATCGAGCACCGTCGCAGGATCGAACTGGCGCAGCGCGACCGCTTCGGCGCCGACGTAGAAGACGGGATTCGGGCCGCCGGAGTACAGGCCGCCGCGGTGAAACCACGGCGTCATGTTGAGCGTGCGGTCCTGCGGCTCGAGCGGGAAATGCATGATCACATCGTGCGCCGACAGGGTCTCGGTGAGGCTGCACAGCGACACGCCCTTCGGCATGCCGGTCGTCCCCGACGTGTAGAGGCGCGTCGTCTCGTCGTAGATCGTCGTGCCGTCCGGGGGATGGACCTCGGCCGCCGGATCGCCCGACGCGAGCAGTTCCTCGAAGGAGAAGGCCGGTGCGGTCGCCTCGCCGACCGCCGCGAGCAGCGACGGCTGGTGCTCGGCACGGGTCAGGGCGTCCGCGGCGGTGCGCTCGAGCGCCTCGTCGAACACGAAGGCACGCGGGCGCGAGTCGTCGAGCACGTGTGCGATCTCCCCGGCGGACAGGCGGAAGTTGATCGGCGTGGCGACCGCCCCGAGGCGCAGACAGGCGACCCACAGCAGCGCAAACTCCGGTCCGTTGAACAGCGCATAGACGATGCTGTCGCCGGGCGCGACGCGCTGTGAGCGCAGCGCGTCCGCCAGCCGTCCGGCGTCGCGCCACAGCTCCGCGTAGGTCCAGCTGCGACCCGAGGCCGGGTCGCGCAGCGCGCCGTGCCGGGCGAAGCGGTGGCTGTTGCGCTCGATGCCCGCGACGTAGGTGAAGCGGTGCTCGAACACCTCGCGCAGCGCGGAGGCGTCGTAGCGGTAGGCGGAGGCGGTGCTCACGAGGCGCTGAGCCGGGCGTTGACCTCGGCGAGTGACTCGTACTGATCCAGCGCGTCGGGCCCGAGCGTGAGCATGAGGAACTCCGAGACCCCCACCGCCCGGTATTCGCTCAGTCTCTCCACGGCGCCGTCGATGCTATCCAGCACCGTCCAGTGCTCGACCTTGTCAAGGCCCATCCGGTACTGCCCCTGCAGGTGGGCGTCGGCGACCGCGCGGGCGCCGGCGCGGTCGTCATCGACGCGGATGAGCACGAGCAGCGCGGTGCGGGGAGCCGGTCGGTCGTGCTCCAGCGCGATCTCCGCCAGCTGCGCCGAGCGCTCGGCAACCTTGGAGGGCGAGAGCCACATCGGGAGCCATACGTCACCGACGCGCGCGGCGCGGCGGAGCGCCGGCTCGCCGCGGCCGCCGATGTAGACCGGGGGTAATAACGCGACCGCGGGACCCAGGGCGGGTGAGCGGACGCTCACCGCGCGCCCGGCGTACTCGACCGGCCGGCCGGACAGCAGGTCGGGCAGCACGTTGAGCGCATCGTCGAGCCGGGCGCCGCGCTCACGGACGTTGACGCCCGCGGCCTCGAACTCCTCGGGGAACTCGCCTCCGACGCCGACCCCCAACCTGAGGCGGCCTGGACCGGCGAGATGATCGATCGTCTGCAGCTGCTTCGCTGCCCATGCGGGCGCTCGAAGCCCGAGCAGCATGACGCTGAACCCGAGCCCGATCCGGCCGGTGACCGCGGCCGCAGCGGCGAGGGCGGCAGGGGCGTCGAGCCCCGGCGCCGGGCACGCGAGATGGTCGCCCGCCCACAGCGCGGCGAACCCCAGCTCCTCGGCCAGCCGCGCCGCCTCCGTGACCGGCAGGCGGGCGCCGGTGCGCGTCGGGTCAAACGTGGGCAGCAGGACGCCGCAGACGGCATCCTGCCCGGCGCGCTCAGGCAGCGCTCAGGCCTCGTCGTCGGTGTAGTCGCCGGGCGCGCCGCCGGTGCCGGTGATCCCGCCGCCGCCGAACTCGGGCAGGTTCTTGATGCCCTCGCGGGTCTGCCATTTGGCGAAGTTGTCCTCCATCGCGTCGATCAGCTCACGCATGAACTTCGGCGACAGGTTCAGGCGTGAGACGACCACCCCGGGGATCTCGGCGTCCTCCACCTCGTGGTCCACGCGCGCGAACGTGATCGTGAACTCGTAATCGGAGTGGCTGACGTTCGCGAAGTTCGAGTAGTGGCCGGCCATGACCTCCGGCGCAAAATGGATGTTGATGTGGCGCTCAGGCTGATTCGGATCGCTCATATCGCCGTAGTATGCCCCCACCGTGCGGATCACCGTCGTCGCCGTGGGAAAGCTGCGTCCGCCGTTCGCCGATGACGTCCAGCACTACCAGAAGCTGCTCGCCGGACACACCCGTCTGGAGCTGATTGAGGTCCGTGACGACGCCGCGGTTGCGCGCCGCATCCCCGAGCGCGCGTTCACCTCGATGCTCGACGCGGGCGGCGAGGCGTTCGCGTCGGAGCCGTTCGCGGAGTGGGTGCAGGAACGCCGCGTGAGCGCCCGGGATCTCTGCTTCGTGATCGGCGGTCCGTTCGGCGGGCTCCAGGTCGACCGCGCCGAGCACTCGTTGTCGCTCGGCTCGATGACGCTGCCCCATCAGTTGGCGCGGGTGGTGCTGCTCGAGCAGCTTTACCGAGCGCACAAGATCATCGCCGGGGAGCCCTACCACTACTGATGGCCGACCGGGGACGGGCGCGCAAGCACGATGAGGACGTCGAGCGACGGCGCAGCGCACTGGCGCAGCGCGATCGCTCCCGGCGTGAGCTGCACATGTTCACCCGCCGGCTCGTCGCCCTACTGATCGCTCTGGCGGTGCTCGTCGTCGCCGGATCGATCGCGTTCACGCTCACCGACGGCGTGTCGGTCGGCTACGGCTTCGTGTGGACGCTCGACACGGTGACGACGCTTGGATCGATCCAGGATCCCCACGCCACGTCCGGCCGCGTAGTCGTCGTCCTGCTCGAGATATTCGGCATAGGTACGCTCTTCTACGGGCTGGCGACGGTCGCCGAGTTCTTCGTGACCGGCCAGCTCGACGGCCTGCTCGAGCAGCGACGGACCCAGCGCATGATCGATTCCTTCACCGACCACGTCATTGTCTGCGGCTTCGGCCGCGTGGGCCGCCAGGTCTCGCGGGATCTGCTCGCCGCCGGGGTCGCCCACGTGGCGATCGACTCCGAGCCTGGCAACCGCGAGATGGCGGAGACGCTGGGGGTGAGCTTCATCGAGAGCTACGCCGCCGACGACGACGTGCTGCTGGAGGCCGGGATCGAACGGGCGCGCGCGGTGATCGCCTGCGTGGACTCCGACGCCGACAACATCTTCATCGCGCTCACCGCCCGCGAGCTCGCACCCGGTGTGTTCATCGTCGCCCGCGCCTCGGCCGACGACTCCGAGAAGAAGCTGCGGCGCGCGGGCGCCGACCGCGTGATCTCGCCGTACAAGACGTCGGGCTCGGAGATGGCGCGGACCGCGCTGCACCCGCAGGTCGGCGGTGCCGTCCAGGTCGCCGACTACCGGATGGAGGAGATCGAGGTGCCCGATGCCTGTCGTGGTGTCGGGCGGTCGATCGACGCGGTGCGCGGAGAGACCGTGATCGTCGCGCTGCGGCGCACCGACGGCGGGCTGGAGCCCCAGCCGGCGCCCGATCGCGTGATCGAGGCCGGCGACATGCTGGTGGCGATCGGTCGCCCGGACGCGCTCGGCGCGCTCGAGGCCCAGTTCCAGCCCGCGGTCGCCGGGGCGTCGTCATGAGCGCGGCGGGGCACGACCGGATGGGACTCGACCCGCTGTCGACGTTGCGGGCGCTCGTCACCCGCGTCGCGATCACCGCCCGCAGCGGTGAGGCCGACCCGGAGGGAGCCGCGGCCCCATCCGGGCTGCAGGTCGAGCGCGCCAAGCGGGCGGGCCAGGGCGACTACTCGACGAACGTCGCGATGCTGCTCGCGCCGGCGCTCGGAGCCAAGCCGCGCGAGGTCGCCGAGACCGTCGGGGCCACGATCGCGGCCGAGCTCGGGTCGGACGTCAGCTCGTTCGAGGTTGCCGGTCCGGGGTTCGTCAACCTGACGATGAGCGACGCCTGGTACCGGCGTGCGCTCGTCAGCGTGCTCGAGGCCGGCCAGGCGTTCGGGGGCGGCGGTGCGCGTCGAGAAGGCGGCGCCGAGCGCGTGCTGCTGGAGTTCGTCTCCGCCAATCCGACCGGACCGATGGTGGCGGCCAACGGCCAGTCCGCGGCGTACGGCGACGCGCTCGGGCGAATCCTCGCCCACCATGGCCACGACGTCGCGCGCGAGTACTACTTCAACGACGCGGGCGGGCAGATCACCCGGCTGGGCCAGTCGGTGGTCGCGCGGGCGCGCGGGGAGGACCCGCCCGAGGACGGTTACCAGGGCGAGTACGTCGCCGAGGTCGCGCGTCAGATCGACGGCGCGGCCGAGATGGGTGCTCCGGAGGCGGGCACCGCGGCCGCGACGCTGCTGATCGAGGAGATCAAGCAGACGCTCGAGCGCTACGGCGTCCACTACGACCGCTTCTTCTCCGAACGGACGGTCCACGAGGGTTCGCCCTCCTACATCGAGCGCGGGCTGGAGATCGTCGCCGGTGGTGGGCAGTCCTACGAGTCCGAGGGCGCGCTCTGGCTGCGCTCCAGCGCGTTCGGCGATGACGCCGACCGCGTGCTGCGGCGCAGCGACGGCGAACCGACCTATCTGGCCGGGGACCTCGGCTATCTGCTGGAGAAGATCGAGCGCGGCTACGACCGCCAGATCATCCCGGTGGGATCCGACCACCACGGCTACGTGCCACGGATGAAAGCCGCGTTCGCGGCGCTCGGTGGCGACCCCGACCGGCTCGAGATGCCGATCCTGCAGTTCGTTCACCTCGTCGAGGGAACCGAGCGGGCGGCCTTCTCCAAGCGCCGCGGCGACTTCATCACTCTCGACGAGCTGACCCGCGAGATCGGCGTCGACGCGACCCGCTTCTTCATGCTGCAGCGCTCCCACGACCGCACGGTCGACCTCGACCTCGACCTGGCGCGTAAGCAGTCCAGCGAGAACCCGGTCTACTACATCCAGTACGCCCACGCGCGCATCGTCACGATGCTCGGGCGCCTGGAGGCGGCGCGGGTCACCGCAGCGCTTGAGGGCGAAGGCTGGCGGGCCGACGCGGGGGATGGTTCGGCGGGGCTCGAGGACGCCGAGCGGACGCTCGTGCGGGCGCTTGCGCAGTTCCCTGACGAGGTCGCCGAGGCCGCCGAGCGGCGCGCCCCGCACCGGATCGCGGTCTACGCGCTTGAGCTCGCCCAGCAGTTCACCGCGTTCTACCGCGACTGCAAGGTGATCGGCGCCGAGCCGGCGGAGGTCGAATCGTTCCGCATCGCGCTCTCGCAGGCCGCCCGGCAGGTGATCGCGCAGTCCCTGTTCCTGCTCGGAGTCAGCGCGCCCGACTCGATGTAGCGGGGCTCAGTCGCGGCGAGCCAGGTCCGCCGCCAGCCGTTGCTGGTCGGCGTCGCTGATCGCCGGGGCGGGCGTGTGTGGCTGTCGCTCCTGCTCGGCCGCTCGCCGGCGCCAGCGGGGAATCGTATACGCGAGCACCAGAAGTCCGAGCAGGATCACCGCGACGGGGACGATGACAATCAGGACCGCGAACCCGTGCTTGGGAGGGTTGGCGAGCACCGCGACGCCGTAGTTGGCGACCATCGTGTGCCGGATCTGGGCCATCGTGTCGCCGTGCGCGATCAAGGTGCGCAGCAGCGCGTTCTCCTGGTAGGCCTCGGCGGATTTGGCCTCGTTGAGCGGCTCGTGGCAGATCGTGCAGTTGAACTGCTGCTGGGCCTCGGTGAACGAGACCTTGCCGTGCTGCGTGGTCGACGCGTTCGCCTGGGCGGGCGCCGTGGCGGTCAGCGTCGCGAGCGCCAGCAGGCCGGAGAGCAGCGGCGCGATCAACCGACGCCGGAGCGTCATGTGCGTCCCGAGATGAGCGGCAGCACCGTGTGCGCCAGCCACTTGGTCGAGACGCCCTGGCGCATCAGCGCCATGATCTTGCCCTGCGGGTTGACGAGAAACGACTCAGGGACCGCGTACGTGCCGAGGTTGTGCACGAAGCTCCCGCTGAGGTCACGGAGGACCGGCTCGCGCAGGCCGTAATGGCGGTTGAACTGCTCGGTCGCGGAGACGGCGTCCTGATATGTGAGACCGACGAGCAACGCGTGATGGTCGGCGAGCACGTGCTGCTCCTTTGCCATCAACGGCGCCTCCGCGTGGCACGGGGTGCACCAGGACGCGTAGACGTTGAGCAGCATCCAGCGTCCATGGAACGACGCCAGCGAGGCGGTCCGACTGGTGCCGAGCAGCGGCAGGTTCTGGCGGTAGCCCGGCACCACCGGATAGTCGTGGCGGGCGACGCGCGAGTCGATCGAGGCCGTGTCCGGATGCGTCGAGACACCCCACGTGAGCAGCGCGATGAGGGCCACCGCAGCCGCCAGCACCGCGGACGGGATCACGAACTTCTTCATGGGCGATCCGATGGTAGAGCGAGGGCGGTGGGGGAGGGTGCGCTTCCCCGTTCCTCACGCGGTGCCCGTCCGCGCCCGGACCGCGGACACACTCTCGCGCCGCTGCACCGCGTGAGATCAGCGCGCTGACCCGAGCAGCGCGCGCACGTGCTCGGCGGCGTCGCGTACCGGGTCACGCAGGCGCTCCTGCGCCGCGAGCTCCACCTCGGTCAGAAACGCCCGCACCACCTCGGGGTCAAACTGCGTCCCTGCGCCCGCCCGCAGCTCGCCGCACGCCTGCTCGTGACTGAGAGCGGGCCGGTAGGGCCGCTCCGAGCACATCGCCCCATAGGCGTCACATACCGCGATGATGCGGGATCCGAGCGGGATGCTGTCCTCGGACCGGCCGTCGGGATAGCCGCGTCCATCCCAGCGCTCGTGACGGGCACGGACGAGGACCGCAACCGGTCGTAGCGACGACGACGCGCTCAGCAGTCGCTCGCCGACGAGCGTGTGCTGGCGCACGAACTCCCATTCCGGACGGGTGAGGGGACCTGGCTTGTTCAGGATCGTGTCCGGGATGCCGACCTTGCCGACGCATTGCAGCTGCGCCGCCCGGGCCACCAGCTCGAGCTCCTCACCCTCCAGCCCGAGACGCCGGGACACCCGCACGGCAAGCCCGGACACGAGCTCCGCCTCGGCATCGAGCGCGGGCTCCATCGCCTGAAGGGTGTCCAGCAGGACGCTCTTGGTCCGGCTGTGCGTGCTCCGCGGCCGCCCGCGCTTGGCGGCATACATCCGCTCGTCGGCGAGCTGGATCGCGGCCTCGGGGGTCTCGGCCTCATCGGGCAGCAGGACGACCCCGAGCGACCCGCGCACCGAGAACTGGGCACCGCTCTCACACATGGCTGCCGACGCCCGGGCGATGAGTTCGTCCGGAACGCCTCCGTCTAGATCGATGCGCGCGCAGAACTCGTCGCCGCCGAGCCGGTAGGCCGCACCGGACGGGGAGACCGCCTCCCTGAGCTTGGCACCCAGCCGGGTCAGCAGCGCGTCGCCGGCAAGGTGACCGAAGGTGTCGTTGTAGTTCTTGAAGCCGTCCAGGTCGAACAGCAGCAGCAACGCACGATGGCCCGCAGCGGCGCGCTCGAAGGCCTCACTGAGATCCGTCGTGAGCCGGCGGCGATTCCCGAGTCCGGTGAGAGCATCGGTGAGCACCTGCTCGCGCAGCTCGTGGTGACCGAGGATCTCGCCGGCCGCCAGCTGCGCCTTGGCGACGAGCTCAGCGGCGGTGGCGACATCCTCGGTGGCGAATGGACGGGTGCGGCGGGCGAAACACAGCGCGCCCACGACCGCGCTGGACGCCGGAATCTCGATCGGGACGGCGATCGTCCACAGCTCCGTCTCGCCGAGGATGGCGCGTCCGCCGGGTGCCGCGGTGATGCTGGGGGCCGTCTCGAGGATGCGCGCGCTCTCGGCGTCGCCGGCCCAGAGGTCACTCCAGCCGGCGAGTCCCGTCAATGTCAGCCGTCCGGCGCTGGCATCCACTGCCTCCAATGAACCGTGGAGCAAGGTGCCAAGCAGTGCGTGGAGCTCGAGCTTGGCCGCGAATGCGTCGCCGAGCCGCCCCACGGCCGCCCGCAGCCGGCGCCGCTCGTGCTCGACGAGCTTGAGGCGGGCGTAAGCCTGATCGATGCGCTTGCTGCGATCCTTCGCCAGCAGCCAGAGAAGCAGGGCCAGCGGCAGCACCTCCAGCACCGCCACCGGACGGTGGCGCGCGCTGAACGCGGCCAGGAAACCGAGCGGCGCCAGGCACGCATCGACGACCCAGACGGTGGCGATGACACGCAGCTGCACCCGCCACTCGACAACGATTCCGGCCAGCCACAGCCGAGTCAGCGAGCTGGCGAGATCGACCAGGCCGCTGGCCGCGAGTGCGACGACGAGCAGCGGGATCTGTCCGGTACCGATCCGCGGCGACCCGGCGGCGATCAGCACGACGGCCGGGCCGACGGCGTGCCAGGCGTCAGGCACCGCGCTCAGCATCCGCCGCCCAGCCACCCGCCCGCGCACCCAATCAGGGAGCGTGGCGAGCGCAAGGCCGGCGGCGACCGCGGGCGGAACCACGGCGGGCGGCAGGATCACCAACATCGGCACCAGCACCAACTGCGTCGGAACGACGTGCCCGGCGCCGACCGGGAACTCGACTCGCGCCACCACCGCATAGGTGCCGATCAGCACGCATGCGGTGAAGGGATGGATCGCGCTCGCGGCACCGCTCAGCAGCAGGAGGGCCGCCGCCAGGCTCCCAAACAGGACCGCGGCGGCGGTCTCCACGCTCAGCTCGCGCCGGGAGCCACGGCGTTCCCGTGACTCCCAGCTCGCCTCAAGCAGCCGATCGACGACCGTGTCCGGCCGGATGGCGGTGTCGTGATCGCGATCCATGCCGGACACGGTTCGACGCCGAGACCGGGCGTCTTACCCCATCCGGTAGGGGTCGACGTAGACGTCGTCGATCTGCCAGCTGCCGGGACCGGCGACATCGAACACGAGCCGCGCCGGATCTCCCTGCCCGTCCACCGTAGCCGCGCGGTTGGTCAGAGGTAGCTGGCCGGTCGGCGCCCAGCTTCCCATCGAGGCAGCCGGCAGATCGGCGACGCGATCGAACGGAAAGCTGACCGGACCGGCCGCGGTCAGCACGGCGAGTCGCACCTGCAGATTCCCCGCCGTCCCGAGAGCATGGGCGAAGAACCGGACGTAGGGCATCGACTCGTCGAAGCAGAATGCGGGGGAGACGGCGACACCACCGCCGCCGATCGTCAGCGAGTACGAATCGCTGCTGCCACCGACGTGGAACGGCTCGTTGCCGAGCGTGCGCCCGGCGTTTGCGGCGATCCATCCGCTCGACCACAGCGGAGCCTCGAAGTTGCCGCCCGGCGCGAGGAAATAGCTTCCCGCATCTCCCCACTGCGTGAATGGGGTCGTCGTCGGTTGCGGCGGGCACGATGCGGCCGAAGCCACAGCGGGCACACCGAGGACCGCCGCCGCCAACAGCGCCGTCAGACGACCGAGTCGCCTCACCCCGCGCGGGTGTAGGACAAACGGCACGGTAAACCTCCTCGTTCGGCTGCGCCACAGACGCAGACTGTGATTGACACCGGGTGGCTGGGCTGTCTGCGAGAGACCCCTGGCTTTGCGCCCTCGCCTCGCGACGAGTTCGCCCTTCCCGAACTGAGTGAGCTTCGGCCGCCGGGGTCGTGTGAAGAAGCCGAAGACGCACGAGTGGACGTTTGGCCGAGCGGAGCGTCCAGGGGGTTTCTGGACGCGCGACGTCGAGCTGACCGTCTACAGCGGGCCGACCGAGCCTTGCTCGCTGGGACGATTCGCCGCAGCACGGTCAACCGTTGTGGTTGATAGCTTGGTTCGTCACTGGTCGGCCGCTGGACCGTGAAACGCGCTGGGAAGAATCGTCAAATCCCAAGGCGCCGATCGGACCAAGCACTGCCGGGCGGCAAGCAAAAGCAGTGCATCGCGAACGTAGCTCAGTTGGTAGAGCGTCGGCTTCCCAAGCCGAAGGTCGCGGGTTCGAGGCCCGTCGTTCGCTTCCGGCAAGGAGATGCAAAGTCCTGCAATCTCCTGTAATCACGAGGAATCCAGCCATAGTTCGACGACCGTCGGACATGCAGATCGCGGCAGGATTCTGCACCTGGGACCCGACTCATGGTCGCATCTTGGTCGCATCGGAGAAGCGCCGTGAACCGGGTCGATCGTCGGCGCCGCCGCCCGTCCCTGAACCTCTCGGCGCTGCACTCCGATGTGATCGACGACGGCCTCGCGAACGACTTCATGAACTCGGCAGCGACCGATCACTGGCTTGGTCGCTGCGGCCGCCGTTCGGCAGGATCTCCTATGGCCTCTATGTAGCGGGGGTCTCGTGGCCGTCGCGATCAGCGCCTCGACGCCGAACAACCGCTGCGGACCGTTCTCACGCTACGAGGTCGTCGAGCTCGCTCGATGCTCATTGCGGCGAGGCTTGGCGCGACCAGACGCGGGTCGCATGGCGCTGCTGGCGAACGCTCGCAGCCGAGGATTGGGCGTGCGCCTACGGGGAGCACTGGCCGCAGCTCGTCGCCTACGTCAGCTACGCCAACGACCGCGGTCACAGCGGCGACCTCTACCGGGTCGATGGCTGGCAGGTGATCGGCAAGTCGAAGGGTTAGAAGGCAATCCAGGGGCGTACGCAAACGTGACCTCGGGGCACGCGATCACAGTATTTGCAGCGTTTTCGCGTACGGCATGACCGTTCCGCTACCCGCCGCGCCGAACCCAATGTTCGGAGATTGTTCGGACGGTCCATTTCGGCAGCAGCGCGAGACGCGCCTCGAGCACGCGTCTGGAGCCCGCCTCTCGAGCGGGTCCGGAGTTTCGCCGGCGCCACGCCGCGTCGCCAGGGCCAAACGGGCCGGCCCGGGTTGGACGCGCACGAACCCGGTGGCGCCGCAACGCGATCATCCGCCATCGGCAACGTGGACGATCCCATTCTCGCCAAAGCATGCGCCGGCCGCACCCGCTATGAGCGCTGGCCGTTGAAAGCATCAGCGCGAGTCATCACGCAAAGCAGGCGTCCGGCGGGCCACGGTCGGGTGGGTGCTGGTGGTCGATTAGTGCAGGCGGATCGCGTGCGTGGTGGTCTGGCCGTTGTTGGTTCGGTAGCGCAGGGCGGTCACGTTCGTGGCTGCGACGACGACGAGGCCGTCGTGGGTCGGGGTGGACCAGGAGCTGTCAGAGGTGATGATCTCGGCGGTCGAGTTGGTTCTCGGGAGGAGCGCGATGATGATGTTGGGGTCGCCTGGTCCGGACGGTTTGGCGATGAGGGCTGCGCTTGGGTCGGTGATGGGGGTGCAGACGTTGTCTGTGGGTGTGGGGCCGTAGATGCAGATCCGGTGTCCGGGCTCCAGCCAGAGGTTCAGACCGTCGCGGATCTGTACTTCTCGGGCGTCGCGCGGCGCAGTCCGGTATTTGGGGACCGTGCCCGCGTCACCGAGGGCGTCGGTTGGGAGCTGGGCCAGGCCCGGGTGGGTGACAACGAAGCTGGTCGGTCCCGAGCCGACCGTCAGCGTATGGAAGCCGGGGCTGAAGAGCGGGTAGGCGCTGCGGATGCTGGGCGAGATCTTGACGTTCGTGTGCTCTGCGACTGTGAGTACCTCCCGGCGAAACGCTTTGGATTCAGCAGCGGTCGGCTTGGTGGTGCGGCCTGCTGCGAAGTGCTTGATGACCGCTCCGTCGCGGGCGTACCAGGTCATCGCGTACTGCTGGATGTTCTCGACGCCTGTCCGAGGCCGCATGATCGCGACGTTGTTGTGCGCGGTTACGGTGATCGGGTGCGGCAGTTTGACGCGCACGCGTGCGACGCCGTCTGGAACCACGACCACCAGCTGGTTTCCGCCAACGCCGCCTGAGGAGGTGAACGCGTCGCCGGCCTCGATCTCGGCCACGCTGTTGCAACAACTTCCGCCTCCTCCGAGGAGCGCGAGGCCGACGTACGGTTGTTGCCCTGAAGTGTGCGGGGGATGGACCTTGACGGGCATGAGGACGAGAGGCTGGCCGCCGGGGAGCCGGGCGGCTACGCGCGCACGCGACGTGATCGGGGTCATCGTCCGTGACGCGCCTGCCCGCCCGGACGATCGCCCCGCCGCCCTGAAGAAGCTGGCGTTCTTGCGTTCGGCCTTTCGATCAGCAGCAGTTTGCGGTCGTCTCAGCACCCCGAGGATCTGGACCAGACCAGGCTCATGCCCGCCCGCGGCAACGCTCGGGTGCTCGGTCTTGGGGTGAACGAGCAGGACCGCTGCGGCCACGATCACCAGCACGATCCCCACCGTCAGCGCGCTGAGCACATGCGAGCCAGACCAGAGGCGACGGGTCGGTGGGGCTGCCAGGCTCGCGCCGCTGGCGTGTGGCGCGATCTGGATATCTGCGGGGTGCGGCATGCCTGCTTCAGCATCCAGTCGCGCCCATAGTCGGTCGATGGGCGGAGCGGTTGAGGTCAGGGCCGGGTTGAGCTTCTGCAGCATTTGGACGGGGTCGGGCGTCATCACGCCATCTCCGATCTGGGGCGGGTATCGTGCGGCGACCGAGGGCGGCCGAGGGCCTGGCGCAGCCGTTTGCGGGCACGATGCAGCCGCACGCCCGCCGCCCCGCGAGAGCAGCCCATCACTCCAGCGGCTTGGGCGAGGTCGAGGCCTTCCCATGCGGTCAACAGGAGCAGCTCCTGGTCCCGTGCTGGAAGCTGCTCAAGCGCGTCGGCCAGCACCCCAGCATCCGACACGTCAACCGCCGTGGTCTCCGCCACGCTCCGGATCTGCTCGGCGAGCGCCTCGGCTCGAGCCGCGCCCCGGCGTTGGTTGGCCATCACCCGTCGGGCACAGCCAAGCAGCCATGGCAGCGCATCCTCCGGAACATCCTCCAAGCGACGGCACGCGACCACGAACACCTCCATCACCACGTCATCGGCAACGCTGGCATCAGATCGCCGTCGGGCATACGCATGGACCGCGCCCGCGTGACGGCTGTACAGATGCTCGACGCGCTGGCGCTGTTCTGCCTCCACACCAACATCATGTCCGGCGAGACGCCGGTCTTTACGCCCACCCGCTGACCCAGCGCGCGGGAATGGACTCCGAACTCGTCACGAGGCTCGTCTCTGCGACGCAAGGTCCCTCAACTCAGGCGATCGCCCCGTAACGGATCCGGGTCAAGAACTACCGTCCTGCGAATGGGCAACAGCGATCTCGTTGCCGACCTACGCGGGCGGATCGCGTTTCCTGACGGTCACGCGGACGTCTGGCCGTTGTTCTACGACGCCGAGCTCTTCGGGCGCGTTCTCGACGCGCTCGCCGAACCGCTCGCGCAACACATCACCAAGATCGCTGGTATCGAATCGCGCGGCTTCTTGCTCGGGGCGGCGGTCGCGGCACGTCTGCAGGTCGGGTTCGTCGCCATCCGCAAGCAGCAGGGCCTGTTCCCGGGACCCAAGCTGACCGAGACAACCGGCGCGGATTGCCGTGGCACCGGTCACGTCCTTCGGCTGCAGGAAGACTCGTGTGGACCTGCGGACGTGGTCGCGATCGTCGATGACTGGTTTGAGACCGGTAGCCAAGCCTCAGCGGCCAAGAGCCTGATCAAGCGCGCCCGGCGCGCGGTATGCCGGCGCGAGCATCGTCGTGGATCAGCTCAAGCCTTCGGTCCGCGAGCTACTTGCGCCCTGCCACTCCCTCATCGACGCGGACCTCCTCGGCTGAATCACGCGCCCAGGTGCGGCCCGGGGGCTCTCACGTCCAGCGTCTGGAGGAGCGCGATTTCGGCGCGTACTTGGCGACGCGTGCTGATCTGGTCTTCGGTCCGGTCGACATGGTGGTCACAGATTTGGGAGGTGCGGGGTTTATCTGGATGTGAGCGATTGGACAACCTGTAGCGACGCGGACCTCTTGGCGCAGACGGCATCAGATCCTGACGCGTTTGCGTGCTTCTATGACCGGTACGAGCTGGCGCTCGTCGGGTATTTCGCCAAGAGGGTTGGTGATCTGGATCGTGCGGCCGATCTGACTGCGGAGGTTTTCGCCTCCGCGCTGGATGCGGCCGCGCGCTACCACCCGGGAGGGCCAACCTCGGCGGCGTGGCTGTTTACGATCGCGCACAACACGCTGCTCAAGAGCGTGCGGCACGCTCGGGTCGAGGCCGGCGCTCGCGAGCGGCTGGGAATGGCCACACGACTGGATCTCGGCGAGGCCAGCCGCGAGCGGATCGAGTCTGCGATCGCTTCTGATCAGTGGGTTTCCCAGCTGCTTGATGGTCTGCCCGCAGATCAACGCGACGCCGTCTCGGCCTACGTTCTGGACGATCGCTCCTACCCGGAGATCGCCGCCGAGCACCAGACCTCTGAAGCCGTTATCCGAAAACGCGTCAGCCGCGGCCTGGCCACGCTGAGACGAGACCTGAGGAGAAGCACATGAACACCCTCATCCCGGAGCTACGCGCCGAATTGCGCGAGGCCGCAGCCCGCGCTTCCCACAGCACCTCCGACCGCCGCCCCTGGTGGAAGCGCGGCAACGCGGCTGGGCGCCGCCACCGGCGCCGCAATGGGATCCTCAGCGGAGCGACCGTGGCGCTCGCCGCGGCCGTCACCGCGACCGTGCTGCTGCTGACGGCCAGCACCGCCGCGCCGCCCGCCTATGCCGTGACCCAGAACCCGGACGGCTCCTACACGATCGTCCTGCGGCAGCTGACCGTCGGGATCCCCGCCCTTAACGCGAAGTTTCGCCAGCTCGGGATCGCCGAGACGGTCATCCCGATCAGAACTGGCTGTCACTCAAGCGACGGCTCGGGCCCGCTGGTCATGCGCCCCAATCCGACGTTCGAGGTCAGTGGTGCGATCCGGCAGACCCTCTCGGCCAGGTACCAGCAGCGCCACCCAGCCCTTCCTGGTTGGCACTACGTGCTGGCGGCCAAACGCCTGCCCAACGGGAAGCTCGTCGCGTTCATCGGACAGCTCAAGGATCCGATCCCCTCCTGCCTGCCCTACAGCAACAGCAACACACCGTCGAACACCGCGCCCTGAACGCGCCACAGGCGCCAGGCGAACCGGCAGACGACGCTCGCACTCACGGTAGCTACGGATCCCTGACCCGACGATCGCTCGGCGACGAAACGGCTGCCAGCCGTCAGGGTCTCCGATGCCCGGTTGCCGCTCTTCCGCGCCGACGAGGCCGCGCGCTCGGGCTGGGCAGCGATGGCTGTCCGCGCCCCGCCGCGCTCGGCGCCGGTCGGGGTTCGGACTGCAGGCGGCATGCTGTCGGCGTGCGTTGCCGGAGTGTCACACGGACCGTGGCTCGTGCGACCTACTGGCGATGACGCCCGTCGAGGATCGCGGTAAGCCGGAGTTCGAGGCGCTGTATGACCGCACGGCCGACCGCCTGCTGGTCTCCCTCACGCGGCGGACCCAAGACCCCGAGGTGGCGGGCGAGTTGTGGGCGGAGTGCTGGGCGGTCGCATTTGAGGCGTGGCCGTCGTGTCGAGCCAGCGCACCTGAGGAGGAGGAAGCCTGGCTTTTCGGGATCGCCCGCAAGCGGCTGGCCGACTACTGGCGCTCGGGAGCCATCGAGCGACGGGCGCTTGATCGCCTCCATTGGAGCGTGCCCATCGCGTCCGAGACTGAGGACGAAGAGCTCGCACGGGTCGCCGAGCTCGACGCGCTGCAAGAGCTCATCTCAGACGCGCTGAGGACGCTGCCAGAACAACGCCGCCGCGCCGTTGCACTGAGGATCGTCGACGGTCTGCCCTACGCGGACGTTGCGGCGCGGCTGGGCTGCTCTGAGGACGCCGCCCGCGCCCACGTCTCTCGTGGCCTGCGCGGACTGCAGCGCCACATCGACCCGCTGACCCTGACCGCCATTTAAGGAGCTCGACCATGACCAACCGCATTGAGGAGATGCGCGCACAGATCCACGCCACACCGATGGCCCCGGTCCTTGACCGGGGAGGGTGGCGACGTCGCCAACGGATAGGCCTGGTCTCGGGCGGTGCCGTTGGAGTCGCGATCGCTGCGGTCGCCGCGATCGT
>DASXEZ010000181.1:0-13714 GCA_036489875.1 Solirubrobacteraceae bacterium
CGGGTCGGCGCATGCGCCGACCCGGGGTCGGGTGCATGCACCCGACCCTCGAGGGGTGCATGCACCCCTCGAACTACAGAAGCCTCACGATCGCCACGATGCCGATCGCGACGATCAGCGCGCGCAGCGGTGCCGGCGACAGGCGCCGGCCGTAGCGGGCGCCGAGAACGCCGCCGATGATCGCGCCCGGGACGATCAGCGCCACCACCGCCCAGTCGACGGGGGCGGCGAAGGCGAAGATCACGCCGGCGAGGAAGTTCGCGATCCCCGCCAGCACGTTCTTGGTCGCGTTCAGGCGCTGGAGCTCATCGTCGAAGGTGAGGCCCAGGATGGCCAGCATCAGGATCCCCTGGGCGGCGCCGAAGTAGCCGGCGTAGACGCCGCAGGCGAGGACCCCGAAGAGCGTCGCCGGGCCGATCCGCTCGTGCGCCTGCCCGTGGTGTCGGCGCAGCAGCGGCGCGAGCCGGGGCTGGGCGAGGATCATCAAGAGCGCCAGCGCGATGAAGGCGGGGACGATCGCCTTGAAGGCGGAGGCCGGCAGCGTCAGGAGCAGCGTCGCCCCGGCGGCCGCGCCGAGCACCGTCGCGCACGCCAGCGTGCGCAGGCGTCTACCCTGCCCGCGCAGCTCGCGGCGGTAGCCGACGGCGCCGGCGACCGAGCCGGGGACCAGGCCGATCGTGTTGGAGACGTTGGCGACGACCGGCGGGTAGCCGAAGGCGATCAGCGTCGGAAAGGTGATCAGGGTGCCCGAGCCCACGATCACGTTGATCGCGCCAGCGGCGGTGCCGGCGGCGAAGATGCCGAGCGCGTGCAGGAAGCTCAACCGCCGCTCACGGCGAGAGAGCCTAAGCGATAATGGGTAGTACGCCCGTATCCACGACCGCCAGGAGACCGTGATGTCCGCCGCCAACAGCTTCGATGCACGCGCCGAGCTGACGCTGGCGGGTAGGCAGTTCGAGATCTTCCGCCTGGGGGCGTTGCAGGGCAGCTTCGACGTCGCGCGGCTGCCGTTCTCGCTGAAGATCCTGCTCGAGAACCTGCTGCGGACGGAGGGCAACGGCGCCGTCACGGCCGCCGACATCGAGGCCCTGGCCTGCTGGGACGCCGCGGCGGAGCCGAGCGTCGAGATCGCCTTCACGCCCGCGCGCGTGCTGCTTCAGGACTTCACCGGCGTGCCCGCCATCGTCGACCTCGCGGCGATGCGCGACGCAATCGTGGAGATGGGTGGCGACGGCGCCAAGATCAACCCGCTCGCGCCCGCCGAGCTCGTGATCGACCACTCCGTCCAGGTCGACGCCTTCGGCACCCGCGAGGCCTTCGCGCAGAACGCGGCGCGCGAGTTCGAGCGCAACGCCGAGCGCTACTCGTTCCTGCGCTGGGGGCAGGGCGCGTTCGACAACTTCGCCGTGGTGCCGCCCGACACCGGGATCGTGCACCAGGTCAACCTCGAGTACCTGGCGCGCGTCGTCTTCGTCGCGCAGCGCGGCGGCGGCGCTAACCCGCAGGCCTACCCCGACACGCTCGTCGGCACCGACTCCCACACGACGATGGTCAACGGCCTCGGCGTGCTCGGCTGGGGCGTCGGCGGGATCGAGGCCGAGGCCTCGATGCTCGGCCAGCCGATGTCGATGCTCTTGCCCCAGGTCGTCGGCTTTCGCCTGCTCGGCGCGCTGCCGGAGGGGGCGACGGCGACCGACCTCGTGCTGACGGTGACCGAGATGCTGCGCGCCAAGGGCGTCGTCGGACGCTTCGTCGAGTTCTACGGCCCCGGCCTCGCGGGCCTGCCGATCGCCGACCGCGCGACGATCGGAAACATGTCGCCGGAGTTCGGCTCCACGGCCGCGATCTTCCCGATCGACGAGGAGACGATCCGCTACCTGCGCTTCACCGGCCGCTCGAGCGAGCAGATCAAGCTCGTCGAGGCCTACGCGCGCGAGCAGGGGCTGTGGCACGAGCCGGGCGCGGGCGAGGACGTCCTCTACAGCGACACGCTCGAGCTCGACCTGGCCAGCGTCGAGCCGAGCCTGGCCGGGCCGCGGCGTCCCCAGGACCGCGTGCCGCTGCGCTCTGCGCAGGAGAGCTTCCGCGAGGCGCTCGGGAGCTTCGTGACCGACGGCCAGCAGGCCGCCAACGGCGAGGGCCTCCACCACGGCGATGTCGTCATCGCGGCGATCACCAGCTGCACCAACACCTCCAACCCCTCGGTTATGGTCAGCGCCGGCCTGCTCGCGCGAGCGGCGGTGGCGGCGGGCCTCCAGAGCAAGTCGTGGGTGAAGACCTCGCTCGCGCCGGGCTCGCGCGTGGTCACCGAATATCTGGAGCGCGCGCAGCTGACCGAATCGCTCGAGACGCTCGGTTTCAACCTCGTCGGCTACGGCTGCACGACCTGCATCGGCAACTCGGGGCCGCTCCCGGCCGAGGTCTCGGCGGCGATCGCCGAGCGCGATCTGGCCGTCGCCGCCGTGCTCTCGGGCAACCGCAACTTCGAGGGCCGCATCCAGAGCGAGGTCAAGATGAACTACCTCGCCTCGCCGCCGCTGGTCGTGGCGTACGCGCTCGCGGGGACGATGGACATCGATCTCGTCAACGAGCCGCTGGGCGAGGGCTCGGACGGACAGCCGGTGTATCTGCGAGATATCTGGCCGACCGAGCACGAGATCGCCCAGGTCGTCGGCGAGGCGGTCCAGTCGGACATGTTCCGCAAGAGCTACGCCGAGGTCTATGACGGCGACGAGAACTGGCATTCGCTCGAGGTCCCCCAGGGCGAGCTCTACGACTGGCGCGACTCGACCTACGTGCGCCGGCCGCCGTTCTTCGAAGCGCTGCCACCACAGCCGGTGGCGCCCGCGGAGGTCACCGGCGCGCGCGTGCTGGCGCTGCTGGGCGACTCCGTCACCACCGATCACATCTCACCCGCGGGGGCGATCAAGCGCGACAGCCCGGCGGGCCTCTACCTGCTCGAGCACGGCGTCGACTTCGCCGACTTCAACTCCTACGGCGCGCGACGCGGCAACCACGAGGTGATGGTGCGCGGCACCTTCGCCAACATCCGCCTGCGCAACCTGATCGGCGGCGGCCAGGCGCTACCGGAGGGTGGCTACACGCGTCACTGGCCCGACGGCGAGCAGATGACGATCTTCGACGCCGCCGAGCTCTACGCCGCTGAGGGCGTGCCGCTGGTCGTCATCGGCGGACGCGAGTACGGCTCGGGCTCCTCGCGCGACTGGGCGGCCAAGGGGCCGCGCCTGCTCGGCGTGCGCGCGGTGATCGCGGAGGGCTTCGAGCGCATCCATCGCTCGAACCTCGTCGGGATGGGGATCCTGCCGCTGCAGTTCGAGGACGGCGAGAGCGCGGCGACGCTCGGGCTGAGCGGCGAGGAGGAGATCTCGGTGGAGGGGGTCGCGGACCTGGTCGCCGCCGGCGAGCGTCCGCGCAGCGCCACGGTCCACGCCGGCCGCCGGCAGTTCAGCGTCCGCGTGCGCATCGACACGCCGATGGAGCTCGAGTACTACCGCCACGGCGGGATCCTGCAGTACGTGCTGCGCTCGCTGCTGGCGCCCGCCTGAGCGGCGGGCTTCCAGCTTCTCTGCCTTCCGGGCGCGGCCCCTCAGTCGGCCGCGAGCAGGGCGCCCATGTCGCCCTGCTGCTCGGCGGCGCTGTCGAGCGTCGCCTCGCCCTCGACGTCGCGGGCAACCTCGAAGGGCTCCACGAAGCGTGAGTGGCCGAAGCGACTCCAGTAGCGGCTGGTCGCGCGCAGCAGCTCGGCATCGAGATAGCGGCGCTGCTTGACCTGCGAGGTGTAGGAGCGGATCACGGCCAGCTTGCGGTCCATGAACTCATCGACCGGGCAGAAGCGGATGGGGTGGAACTCGACCGTCGAGGACGGGCTCTGGTAGCAGAACAGGCGCGGCACGCGCTGCGCGGCGACCGTCGTCGCGTGGTGGACGTTGCGGTGGTCCTCGTTGAGGTCGTGTCCGGAGTGGGTGTAGATGGTGTCGGGCGAGACCTCCTCGATCACCCGCGTGATCTCGCCGATCGTCGCTCCGCCCTCGCCGACGCTCGAGTCGGCCAGGTTGACGTGGAACAGGCGCACGCCCATCAGCTCCGCGGCGCGCGCGGCCTCCTTGGCGCGCTCGCCCGGCATGCCGCCGACCTCGCCGCCGGTGAGCACCAGGATCGAGACCTCGTGGCCCTGGGCGACGTGCCCGAGCAGGGTGCCGCCGGCGCCGACCTCGACGTCGTCGGGGTGGGCTCCGATCGCCAGCACCGCGGCGCTCGAGGCCGCCTTGCGCCGCGCCGAGAGCGCGGCCAGCTCGTCGATCTTCTCGATCAGCGTGCGGCGGTCGACCGGCTTGGTCAGGAAATCGTCGGCGCCGACGCGGATCGCCTCGACGGCGTTATCGAAGCTGCGGTGGCCGGTGAGGATCAGCGTCGCCACGTGCGGCTGGGCGGCCTTGATCTTCATCACCAGCTCGAGTCCGCTCATTCCGGGCAGCTCGATGTCGGTGATGATCAGGTCCCAGTCCTTCTCCCCCGCGGCCGCGATCGCTGACTCCGCGGTCGGCGTCCAGCGCACCAATGCACGCTCGCGCATGACCTCCGCGGTCACTGCAGCAAAGATCGCGTCGTCTTCGACGAGAAGGATTCGAAGCCGGCGCTCCGTATTCATTGTCTTGCCTCCAAGATCAGGCCAACGTCCGGCCAGTCCCCGCGGTTTTGTACTGCGGCGGCTCTATTCTGAGTGCCATGACCGCCAGTAACGAAGAGCTCGCCGCACCGCCCGCCATCAGTTCCGTGGCTGGCGTAGAACTCGACGCCGATGTCGCCCGGCGCCTGATCGGCGCCATGGGCGAGGGCGTGATCGTGCACGACCGCAAAGGCCGGGCCGTTCTCGCCAACGCTCGCGCGATCGAGATCATCGGGATGCCCTTCGAGGACATCATCGACTGGCGCGCACCGGATCCGCGCTTCCAGCCTGTCGACGAGGACGGGCAGCCCCTGCCCTGGGATCGTCGTCCGACCTGGCTCGCGCTCCAGAGCGGCGCTCGCGAGACGACGACGTTCGCCGTGCCGAGGCCCGACGGCTCCACTGTCTGGGTCGCCGTGACCGCCGAGCCGCTCTTCGGCGAAGGTGAGACCGAGCCCCACGGTGTCGTCACGATCTACACCGACATCACCGAGCACAAGACTGCCGAGCTCGAGCTCGGGCGCAGCGAGGAGCTCAAGGGCGCGATCATGGCCGCGAGCCTCGACGCGATCCTGACGCTGACGCCCGACGGGGAGATCGTCGATCTCAACCACAGCGCCGAGGAGCTCTACCGCGTCGAGCGCGAACGCGCCCTCGGCGATCGGATCACCAGCTACATCCCGGTGCGCGACCGCGCGACCTGGGACGACCTGCTCGAGCGGCTGCGCGAGGACCCGCGGCACCTGGCCGGCTCGCGGATCGAGGGCACCGCGCGTCGAAGCGACGGGACGGAATTCCCGTTCGAGGCTTCGATCACTTCGCTTGAGGCTGGTCATCAACAATTCTTCGTCACCTTCGTCCACGACATCACCGAGCGCCGGGCCTCTGAGCGTCGCCTTGCCGATGCCCGCGATGCCGCGTTGCGGGCGTCGGTGGTCAAGTCCGAGTTCCTTGCCACGATGAGTCACGAGATTCGTACTCCTATGAATGGAGTAATCGGCAGTCTCGACCTGATGCTTGACTCCCAACTGGCACCGGAGCTTGCAGAGCTTGCGCAGATTGCGAGAACGGCCGCCACTGACCTGCTCGCGATCATTGACGACATCCTCGATCTGTCCAAGATCGAGGCCGACAAGGTCGAGCGCCGCCAGGCCAATTTCGAGCTCGTGGAGATCGTCGAAGGGGTTGCCGACATCATCGCCGTGACGGCCCGCCAAAAGGGCGTGGCGCTCGCCACCTACGTCGATCCGGAGGTGCCCGCGAACGTCCGCGGCGACGCACGGCTGCTGCGCCAGGTGCTCGTCAACCTGGTCGGCAACGCAATCAAGTTCACAGAGGAGGGGGAGGTCGTGATCCGAGCCGAGCGCCAGCCCTCATCGGCCTCCCAGGCACTCGTGCGCTTCACCGTGCGCGATACGGGCACGGGGATCCCCGCGGACGCCGTGGCCACGCTGTTTGAGCCCTTCACCCAGGTCGACGCCAGCGCCGCGCGCGAGCACAGCGGCACCGGCCTGGGGCTGGCGATCTCCTCGCGCCTCGTGCGCCTGCTCGGGGGCAAGCTGGCCGTCGACAGCGAACTCGAGCGCGGCTCGACCTTCTCCTTCACGCTGCCCTTCGCGCTGCCCGAGGAGGCCGAGGTAGCGGAGCCGCCGGCGGCGCCGGCGAATCAGGCCGCCGCCACGCGACCGCTGCGCGTGATGGTCGTCGACCCCTCAGACACCTCGGCGGAGAGCCTCGAGCGCTACCTGCGCGCCTGGGGCATGGTGGCCACGCGCGTGCGTGAGTCAAGCGCCGCGCTCGAGCGCTTCGGCGCCGGCGGCGAGGCCTTCGATGTCGCGATCGTGTCCTCCTCGCCCAGCAGCGAGGAGGCGCAGGCGCTGGCGAGCGAGCTGCGCGCCCGCGCCGGCGAACAACGCCTATTCGTGATCGGCCTGCTGGACATCGGCGAGCGGCTCGCCGAGCGAAACGGCGGTGACGGCTTCGACGCCGCGGTCGGCAAGCCGATCAAGCAATCGCGCCTCTACGACGCGCTCGCGGGTGTCCAGGCCGAGCATGCACCGGTGGAGGCCCAGGCTGACGTGGAGGCGAGCGTGCTGGCGGGTCTGCAGGTGCTGATCGCCGAGGACAACCCCGTCAACCAGCAGGTCCTGCTGCGCCAGGCCCAGCGGCTCGGGCTGGTTGCCGAGGCCGTGGACAACGGTCAGGCGGCGCTCGACGCGCTGGCCGCGCGCAGCTACGACGTGGTCCTGATGGACTGCCAGATGCCGGTCATGGACGGCTACGCCGCCACCCAGCGCATCCGCGAGCTCGAGGCCTCGGCCGGCGGACGCCGGATGCCGATCGTCGCGGTCACCGCCAACGCGATGCGTGAGGACTTCGACCGCTGCCGCGAGTCGGGCATGGACGACTTCGTGGCCAAGCCCGTGACGCTGGCCGCGCTCGCCAACGCGATCGAGCGCGCCGTCGCGACCAGTCGCGGTGACGGCGCCGCCGCGGGCGCGGCTGCGCAGTCAGCGCCTGCCCCCGCCGCCGGCGTCGACCGCGAGGCGCTGGCGTCGCTGCAGGAGGATCTGGGCGGGCCCGACGCGCTGCTTCGGATCGTGCGGCTGTTCCTCGAGCAGCTCGACCCGCAGGCCGGTCAGATCGAGGCCGCGGCCAAGGGCGGCGAGCACGAGACGCTCGCGCGCAACGCGCACCGCATGCGCTCCAGCGCCGCCACGCTCGGAGCGAGCGCGCTGGCGGACACGCTGAGCGCGCTGGAGATCGCCGCCCACGAGGGCGACGCGGCCGCCTGCGACCAGCTCGCGGCGACCTTCGCCGCCGACGTCATCACCACGCGCACGACCTTCGAGGCCGTGCTCGAGGAGCTCGACGTCGCGGTCTCGACCGACAACTGAGCGCCTTGATCTTGTCCGGCGCCGGCGCCCGGCCGGCGTCTAACAGGCGGTGGTGGAGTTGCACTCCGTCTGGCGCGAGACGAACCACTGGGCCGAGACCGGGTTCAGGAAGTAGGGCGGTTCCTCGTCGGCGAGGCGGTCGTCGTAGTTGTAACTCTTGTCGTAACCGGTAGACACGGTGCCGTTGCTCTCGGTGCCGACGGTGCCGCGGAAGAGCTGGGCGATCGCCCCGTAGACGTTCAGGGTTCCCAGCGAGTCACCGCAGTTGTAGTTGTCGACGATGAAGGAGTGGTTGACGGCCAGGATCGCCGCGTAGACCGTCGGGTCCGTGAGGCTGCCAGTGGCGTTGGAGGCGGTTACCGTGGTTTGGGACCTGCCAGATCCGGTGGTCGTGGTGCAGCCGCCCGAGGTATCCGAACTGGCGTTGTCCATCGGGTGGTAGATGCGCACGAAGTCGTTGGCGATAAGCCCGAGCAGAGCGTTGCCCGTGGGCGTGCCCGTGCAGGCCACCGTCGTCGTCGTGCAGATGTTGCCGTTGATGATGATGTCGTTGTCGGTGGCAATCGTGAGCGAGGTGTTGTAGGTGCCGCTGACGTAGGCGTTGCCGCAGTTGGTGTCGGCGGTGTAGCTGGGGTTGAACGGGTCGTAGGTCTGGCCGCAGCCGGAGCTGCCCGTGGAGACGTAGACGACCCCGTTGCTCGGGTCCGCCAACAACTTGTTGGTGTAGCGGTCGGCGGTGTTGGTCACATACATCGAGCTGCCGCTGAGCACGATCGTCGTCTTGCCCGTGAAGTGGTACGCCGCCTGGGTCACGCTGAGCAGCGAGGTGTTGGTCGACGGCGGCGTGATCGAGGTCGAGGAGGTGTTGATCGCGCCGCTGGGGGTGTTGAAGGTCGGGTTCGAGCTGCCGCAGCTCGAGTACCAGCCGGCCGAGGCGCCGGATGCGGCGGCGGCCTCGACCGCATCGTCGTCACCCGTGCGCCCGAAGACCGGATTGCCGCAGATCGCGAGCGTGTCCTCGCTGTGGACCGGCCCGTTGATCGAGTCGCCGGTGATGAAGCTGATCGCGCCGCCGCAATCGCTGCCGCGGTTCGGGTAGTGGACCTCGCAGTCGCTCGGATCGCCGGATTGCGCCGAGGGGTCGAGCGTCTCGTAGTCGGTGTAGTAGACGTAGTTGAGGAAGCTCGGCGGCTTGTACTGCGCCACGATCGTGCGCGTGACGTTGCCGGAGTGACCGGTGGAGGCGATGCGGAAGCTGCCCGCAGAGGTGCCCGACGTCGGCCCCTCGATCATCGTCGTGAGCGCGTTGGTGGGATCGCACTTGTTGTCGGTGGAAGGGGCCGTTATCGCTGGCACGGGTTTGACGTAGTAGCTCTCGGAGCCGCCGCCGGTATCGGTTGAGCCGGGGACGGTGACGAAGCCATTGCCGTTGGTGCCGTTGAAACCGACCGCGCCGGTGTTACCGAGCGGCGTGCACGTCTGCCAGTAGTTCTCGTTCTGGTTGAGCTGGTAGTTGTAGGCCTGGATCCCGGCCTGCGCGGCAGCGATTGCACGCCCCTGATCGACATCGTTGCGTGACGGCTGGGTGTCGGAGAAAACGGCCACGTAGGCGGCCGAGAGGATCGCCGAAGTGATCACCAGCACGAACAGCGCCAGCAGCATCGTGACGCCCTCCTCCGCGCGGAGTCGGGCGACGAGCTTGGTGGTTTTCGATCTCAGCTGCATGGTGCGTTGGCCGCGTTGGCCTGGCTCGAGGCCGGTGTCAGGCGCAGGACCACGGAGTCGGTGAGCTGCACCCCGCGGTTGAGCGCATTGAAGTCATCGGTCGGAAGCGCCAGGAAGTTGATGCTCACCTGAGCGGTTGTCGACGCATTGGTGGCACCCAGCGAGGGCGAGGTGCTGTACGGGGTGGTGGACAGCGTGCCGACCGGCGAGGTGTAGCCGTAGTACTGGAAGATCGGTGCCGTCGAGCCGACCTGGGCGACATTGGGCAGCAGCGTGTAGCTGGTGACGTTTGTGGTCCAGCTGAAGTACCAGGGGTTGGTGTTCGCGGGAGCCGGCGCGGTACCGCCCGCCCACGGGTAGGCGGTCTCCTTGAGGGAGCCGTTGGAGAGGTAGATCTCGACGAGGCTCGGGTTGAGCGTTGCCGTGTCCGTGACGGTCTGCCCGGGCGCGACGGCCGTATAGAACCAGATGTGGGTGCCGTCGCTGAGCGCCGGATTACCGACCGGCCCGGTCGCGCCGTTGGAGATGATCGGTGCCGCGGTGTTGGCGACGCACGCCGAGTCGAGCTGCTGCACGATCTTCTCGAGCGCGATGCGGCCCTGCTGGTTGGCGTCGACGCGGTCGGTCGTGGTCGCGCCGAGGTGGACCGAGGTGACGACGATCGCACCCATCGCCGCCGAGACGATGAGCCCCGCGACCATGGCCACCAGCACCTCGATCAGCGTGAAACCGTCTTCCGCGCCCGTGCGTGCGCGCAGGCGGGCACACCTCTCCCTTGACCGCGCGAGCAGGGTCATGGACATGTCCCCGCCGCGACTCCGCTTGAGCCTGCTCCGAGCGCGACGGTGAACGACACTCCGGTCCATGCCGGGCTGGTGTGGACGGTCGTGTCGTTGACCGTCGCCGTCGAGGCAGCGTAGGCGCCGTCGTCCACGCAGACAGTCGCGTTTGCGATCCAGGGCTCACCTGGGTATTGCAGGACGCCCTGGTTGACGTTGGTGTCGGCCACCGTCGGCGGGTAGTCCTTGTTGGCGCTGCAGCCGCTGCCGTTGTCAAGAACGGAGACGTTCGGGACGATGGTCGAGGGCAAGGTCGTCGCCGGCGTCACGCCGGGAGCGTTGAAGGCGTCGACGGAGATCGTGTTGGCGCTCGAGCGGGAGTTCTTGGTACCGCTGACAAGGATCTTCAGCGTGTGGGTCCCGGTGCTGCTGAGGCCGGTGACGCTGTTGATCTGCTGGTACTTCGTTGTGCTCGAATACATGTCGATGGTGCCCTTGCTCACGCCGTCAACAGACACCGTCGCGATTCCCTGTGCGGGTCCGTAGGTGCCGAGCCAGTAGATGCTGCTGCTGCCGGTGAAGGTCACCGACACGTACTCGTTGGTGGTGGAATCACTGCTCACCGTGCCGGCGTAGACGCCGGTGGTCAGGCCGCTCTGGTTTGTCCAGTGGCTGCCCGTGTAGACAACCGAGCCGCTCGGGGCATCGTCGTAGGTGTTGCCGGTGACGTTGACGATCATGGCCGGCTCGGGGACGGTGGTGTTGGTCGTGTTGCCCGGCGTCACGTAGAAGGGAATGGGTGCGGGGTTCGTGGGCAGGTCGGCCGTGCAGCTGCCGGCATAGGCGGTGTAGGCGTAGTTGGCGCCCAGGCTCTGGTCGAAGGGGAAGACCGTCTGCGTCGTCGACAGCGGCGACTGGTAGACGTTGTTGGTCGGGGAGCTGTCGGTGCCGAATACCTGCGTGGTCGGGTTGGCCTGGCTGTTGGCGAGGATCATCTGGTCGGAGGCGGAGGCGATCTGCGTACCAGTGGGCAGGGTCGTCGTGAAGGTGGCAGCCACGAGCCCGGCGTTGCCGAGCACGATGGGCGGTGCGTGCTGGGTCTGGGAAGTCGTCACCGCTGCGGTCTGGCTCGACGGCGCCGAGCCGCTGCTGGTGATGTAGCCGGCCGGGACCGTGTAGGAGACGGTGTAGGTACCGGTCTCGAGGCCTGCGAAGACGACGCAGCCTGAGCTGTCGGTCGTGACCGGCGTCGTGGTGGTCGGGCCGGTGGCGCTGATCGTCACGCCGGACACCCCGTTGCCGAGGTCGTCGACCGCCGAGGCCACGAGCGAGCCGCCCTCGGTCGGTGTGATCTCGCCGTGGATCACGACCGGGGTGCGTTGGCCCCCCGCGCCCGACCAGGTCACCGTTGAGGTCGTCTGCACGATGTCTGCGGCGTTGGAGCCCGTACAGGCGGCGGTGCCGGTCGAGCCTGAGATGAAGCGTGCGGAGGAGGTGACGGTGTACTTGGTGCCTTCGATGGTCACGGGGGTTGCTGGCGTGTAGTTGCCGGTGCCCGCCCCGTTTGAGGAGAGCTGCGCGATCGTCAGTCCCTTCAGACGCCCCTGGTCCTGCTGGGCGAGCGCGGTGGCCTGCTCCTCGGCGCGCTGGGACTGGGTGATGTCGGTGATGTCGCTGAAGCCGCCGAGGCTGGCGGTGGCGATCAGGGCCACCATCAGCGCGGCGATGATGACCTCGATCAGGGTGTCCCCGCGCTCGCAGCGAACGCGCGCAGCGACACGCGCGCGCCATGGCGCGCGGCGAGCCGCAGACGATCGATCAGCTTGCATCTCCACGGGACTCATCGGCGCAAACCCGCATTTCGTTGAGCGGCCTCGAAGGACTCATGGACGCATCCCGGACCGGCGGTGAGAAAGAGCGAGCGGGCGGCGTCACCGACGGCACGCGAGAATGCGGGGATGCTCTTGCTCTTCGATATCGACGGGACGTTGCTCCTGCGGGCGAGCCGCGAGCACGCCGAGGCGCTACGCGAGGCGCTGGTGCGCGTCTACGGCGCGCACGTCGCCCAGCGCGTGCCGGCCGCCGGGCGCACCGACACGGCGATCGCACGCGATCTTGCAGCGCTCGCCGGGATCGGGCCTGACGAGTTCGACGCGAGGCTGCCCGCGTTCATAGCCGCCTGTGGCGAGCTCTACTCGCAGCTGTGCCCGCCAAGCCTGGCTGATCACCTCGCGCCGGGCATGCCCGAGCTGCTGGAGGCGCTGCGCGAGCGTGGCGACATCGACTTCTCGCTCGTGACCGGCAACTACGAGGTGGTGGCGCGGCTGAAGCTCGAGCGGGCGGGCATCGGCGACTTCTTCCCGCCCGGGCAGGGAGGCTTCGGCTCAGACGGCGAGTCGCGGGACCTGCTGCCCACCATCGCCCGCGCCCGGGCCGGGGATCATCCGCGCGAGAGCACAATCCTGATCGGCGACACGCCGCTCGACGTCGCCTGCGCCCGCGCCGACGGCGTGCGTGTGCTCGCCGTGGCCACGGGGATGTATGAGGCCGGGGAACTGAGCGGCGCCGATGAGGTCGCGGCGGACGGCTGGGAGCTCGCCGGCATCCTCTGGCGGGCGCTCGATGTCGGCGGCGCGCCGGCGCCTGGCGTCTAGCGCACGAGGCGCTTGTAGCTGATCCGCTTGGGGCGGTCGGCCTCGGCGCCGAGCAGTGAGCGCCGATGCTCCTCGTAGGCCTCGAAGTTACCCTCGAACCAGCTGACCTGACTCTCGCCCTCGAAGGCCAGCACATGAGTGGCGATCCGGTCGAGGAACCAGCGATCGTGGGAGATCACGACGGCGCAGCCGGCGAAGGAGAGCAGCGCCTCCTCGAGCGCGCGTAGCGTGTCTACGTCGAGATCGTTGGTGGGCTCGTCCAGCAGCAGCAGGTTTCCGCCGCCCTTGAGCAGCTTGGCGAGATGCAAACGATTGCGCTCCCCCCCCGAGAGCTTGGAGACGAGTTTCTGCTGGTCGGAGCCGCGGAAGTTGAACGACGCCGTGTACTGGCGCGAGTTGACCCACTGCTCGCCGACCTTGATCTGATCGGCGCCGCCGGAGATCTCATCCCAGACCGACTTGGAGTCATCGAGTGAGTCGCGGGACTGGTCGACGTAGGCGAGCTCGACGGTGTCGCCGATCCGAAGCGTGCCCGAGTCCGGCTGCTCCTGGCCGGTGATCATGCGAAACAGGGTCGTCTTGCCGGCGCCGTTGGGGCCGATCACGCCGACGATCCCGCCGCGCGGCAGGGAGAAGGACAGATCCTCGATCAGCAGGCGGTCGCCGAAGCCCTTGCGGACCGCGTCGGCCTCGATCACGACGTCGCCCAGGCGCTGCCCGGCCGGGATGTGGATCTGGACCTGGTCGAGTGAGACCTCCGCCTCCTCGGCGAGCAGCCGCTCATAGTTCGCGAGGCGCGCCTTTGACTTGTTGCGGCGGCCCTTGGGGTTTGTGCGCACCCACTCGAGCTCGGACGCGATCGTGCGCTGGCGGGCGATCTCCTGCTTGTCGGCCTGCGCGAGGCGCTCCTGCTTCTGCTCGAGCCAGCCGGAGTAGTTGCCGCGGTAGGGGATGCCGCGGCCGCGGTCGAGC